>DPDG01000066.1 GCA_003526375.1 Lentisphaeria bacterium | reverse complement strand
AGCTCTCGAACTTGATAAATCAAGTTCTCGCCACTGAGCGGCTTGGACCGCTCCGGCGGGGTATTTCGTGCTACGCACGCCCAACTTACGCAGTTGGATCGCGGCAGATGCGCCGCACCTGCACCATGATATAAAAAAATACGGCAAACTTGTTTTGCCGAGGTGCAGGTGACTCTCACCTGCCGCGTAGCCCTCATGATCTTTCCCCCCGTCGGCGGGGGATTTCGTGCTATGCACGATCAGCCTGCGCCGACGGAGTGCGGCAGGTCAATGACTTGCACCAGCATATTTTTTACTGAATATATTGCATTTTTACTATATTTTTTCAAATTTTTCTTTTTATTCCTCTTGATTTATTTCATGAAATTGCTATAATAGTAATATTATGAATAAGCTTCCTGCACAAAAAGTAGATGGTCTGATCGACGGCATGGCGCTTCTGGAGGAGCTTGCGACTCATAAGGAGCCTGTTGCCGGATTGGAACTTGCCAGAAAACTGGGGATGAGTCCGGTCAGGGTTAACCGTCTCCTGAAAACCTTTGCCTATCTCGGATATGCCTATCGCACTTCTTCGCGGAAATACGCGCCGGGTCCGGCTCTGCATGTGCTTGCCGTCGAGAGTATGGCTTCTTCGGGACTTCTCCGGAATGCGTATCAATATCTGGAATCCCTGAGCGAACTGGTTCCAACCGTCGCACTCGGAGTTCTCTGGAAAGAGAAAGTCTGTTATCTGTTTCATCGCAGCGGGGGAAAAGGGATGGGAAGCGGGTTGAGTCCGGCTTTTCTCTATGACTGGGAACGTTCCAGCATCGGGCACGCGCTGATGGCGGAGCGGGACTTTGAAGATATTCCCGGATTGACGCCTGAGCTGGCGAAGCAGCTTCTGCATACCCGCAGGAACGGTTATGCTCTGGTGCGGAACTCAAAACACTATACGCTTGCCGTGACGATCGGAGAGCCCGCTTATGCCGCGCTTGCTGTATCGGGAATGAAGACGCTCGACGAGATTCCGCCGCTGGTCAGACAGCTGAAGGAGTATGTCCGGCTGATTGCGAAATAAGTTTCAATGTAAGAAGGATAATGATCAGAATCTCAAGTGAGGAAGTGTCATGGTAAGGAAAACGGATGGTTGCAATGTGATGCGGTTTCACAGGATGGTGGATCGCCGGCAGGCGTTCGGAGGAACTCTTTTCAATGCGGTTTCACAATATCAATCAAGATAAGGAGGAGATATGAAGACAATCAAACATCAGGCTGACTTCTGCGTGATCGGCGGCGGTCTGGCAGGAATGTGCGCGGCGATTCAGGCGGCGCGGCATGGAATCAAAACCATTCTCATGCATGAACGTCCGGTGCTCGGCGGCAATGCGTCCAGCGAGATCCGCATGTGGATCTGCGGTGCGGCGGGCTGGGTGGAGACCGGGCTCGTAGAGGAGATCCGGCTCGAAAATCTCTACCGGAACAACTATCCGAATTATTCCGTCTGGGACAGTATTCTTTATGAAAAGGTGAAATTT
This sequence comes from Lentisphaeria bacterium, assembly GCA_003526375.1. Lineage (GTDB taxonomy): Bacteria > Verrucomicrobiota > Lentisphaeria > Victivallales > UBA1829 > UBA11452. The sequence continues at coordinate 46,054 of DPDG01000066.1, read as the reverse complement.
CAGGACAATCTGACCTGTCTGCTCAACTGTTCCTGCCAGGATGCGGTCATGGACGGCAGCAGGATCAAGTCCGTCAAGGGCTGGCAGATGACGACGCAGACATTTCACGAAGTCGAAGCGAAATATTTTGCGGACTGTTCCGGCGACAGTATTCTTGCTCCTCTGACGGGTGCACAGTTCCGGCTCGGGCGCGAACCCAGAAGCGAGTTCAATGAATCGCTTGCCCATGAAACCGGGGACAAACAGACCATGGGCATGAGCTGTCTTCTGCAGGCGCGCGAAACCGATTCCCCGCAGAAATTCATTCCGCCGAAGTGGGCGAAAAAGTATCCGGACGATTCCTCGTTTCCGGAACGTCATCATATGTTTACTCCGTGGCAGAATTTCTGGTGGCTGGAGCTCGGCGGCGATCAGGATTCCATCGGCGATACGGAGGAGCTGCGCGATGAACTCATCAAGACCGCGTTCGGGCTCTGGGACCATATCAAGAACCACGGCGATCACGGCGCGGACAACTGGGTGCTCGACTGGGTCGGATTCCTGCCCGGCAAGCGGGAAAGCCGCAGATATGTCGGCGATTACATCATCAACGAGAATGATGTCCTTTCCGGCGGAAAATTCGATGACACCATCGCATACGGCGGCTGGCCGATCGACGACCATCATCCGGGCGGATTCAAACATTTCGGACCGCCGAATACGAATATCGTTCCGAAACAGCCTTACGGGATTCCGATCCGTTCCATCTATTCCGTCAATATCGACAACCTCCTGTTCGCCGGACGCAACATCAGCGCGAGCCATACGGCGCTCAGTTCCTCGCGCGTCATGGCGACCTGCGCTCTGCTGGGGCAGGCGGTCGGCGCTCTGGTCTGCTTTGCCGACCGTGACGGTGCAACGCCGCGGGATGCCGCAAAGAAACATATCCGCGAAATTCAGGCGATGCTGATGGATGACGACTGTTATCTGCCCGGTTTCAAACGTCCGGTCAGCGCACTTTGCGCAACTGCCGGGTTGAGCGCGACCTCCGGCGATCCCGAACCGCTGCGCAGCGGGACGGATCGCGACATCGACGGAGAGGTCAATGCATGGGAGGGCGGAGTCGGGGACAGCGTCGAATACGATTTCGGCAAAGAAACTTCCTTCCATGAAATCCGGATTGCGTTTGACAGTGACTTGAAGCGCCGTCCCCATAACATGGTTGCCAATTATTTTGCCGAGGCTGTGAGGTATGAACCTCCGAGAACGCTTGTGAAGGAGTTTCACATTGAAGCGGACGGCAGGGAAATTTTCCGCGAAACCGATAATTATCAGCGGTTTGTGCGTGTAAATGTTCCCGCTTCCGCTTCAAAAGTGCGCCTCGTCATAGACGGTGTCTATGGGGAAGGCAGGAAAAAAGTGTTCGCCTTTGAGGTGAAGTGAGAGAATAGGGGCTGTGAGGAGCCGGTGCCTTTACAGCCCCTTTGACGCATTCTCCGGTTGAGCCGCCGGTTTTCCATACGCATGAAGTGCGTTTTCCGAATGGAGCGGATTTCTTCTCCTGCTCTCTTTTCATGTCGGTTCTGCATTTGCTCTGTACTGTAAATGTATTCCTTTTTTATTGAAAACGCTGCCTTGATGGAATTGCATTCCACTGTTGTCTTACGGAGGTTTTTCTGTCAGCCGATCTTGTCTTTTGAGATGAAGCCGGCGAAACGCCTGCGAGAATCCGTGACGGGGAGCTGATCCAGTGAAAATATTTTCATGGCTGCGCGCACAAGGAGAGGGGAGTCCGTGGTTTTTACCACACCCAGCGGATGGGTGATCAGAAAGGCAAGGTCAAAAATTGCGGTCTCGCTGTCGCTGACCAGATTCCTGCGCACGATTCCGAGAAGCATGCCGTTCTTGTCCAGCACCGGAAAATCATTGCCGTCCGCCGAGGCGATGATTGATTTCCAGTCGGGGGTGTTTTCCGCAGAAATCGGCGTGAAATTCCGGTTGACGAGAAGAGCGATTGTTTCGGGATCGCCCGGATTGGATTCCGGCGCATACGCGTCGTCATAGGCGTGCGGGTCCCGCGTGTAAATGGAGCTGTCCTCGAAAAAGACCGTGATGAAGTAGGAAATTGCTCCGACAACGATCAGCGGGATCATCAGTGCATAGCTGCCGGTCATTTCCACGACCAGAAAGATTCCCGTGAGCGGCGCATGAAACGTGGATGTGAAAACGCCGCACATTCCGAGCGCAATGAAATTCGCGTCGTCGGTTTTCTGCCAGTGAAACAGGTGGAAGAACCGTTCCAGAAGAAAGCCGGCAAAGGCGCCCGTAAAGAGGGACGGCGCAAAGAACCCGCCTGAGCCTCCGCATGCGAGCGTGACGGATGTGGCGATGATCTTGATGAGGACAAGCATCCCTGCAAGGAGCAGAACCGAGGCTGTCTGCGAAACTCCCAGAGAGCCGAGGAATGATATCGGTGCGCCGTTCAGGGTATGCTCGCGCAGGAGCTCCTGAATAAAGAAAATACCTTCGCCGGAGAGTGTCGGCAGGAGTAAAATCAGAACGGAGACAAGGAATCCTCCGGCAAGCATCCGCCGTCCGGTTTTCGGGAACCACCGCATGAGTTTTTCGCTGAGTGCGTAATTGGTCCGGATCATGTAGATACCGGTCAGGGCACAGAAGACTCCGAGCACCGCGTAAAGCGGGATCGTTTCGACTGCCCATGCATGGACCGGCATATGGAAGAAAGGCATGCTTCCGAGGGTGATCTGGGCGATCACGGTCGCCGATGCCGCGGCAAGCAGGACCGGCACAAGGGTTCCGATGCTCATCTGCGGCAGAAGCACCTCGACGGCGAAAAGGACACCTGCGATGGGACTGCCGAAGATTGCGGCGATTCCCGCGGCGGTCCCGCAGCTCATCAGCCGTATGGATTTGTCGGGCGCGATGTGGAGCATGCGCCCGATGTTGCCGCCGATGGAGGCGCCCGTCAGCACGCTGGGGGTCGTGAGTCCTGCGGAGCCGCCCGTTCCGACGGTCAGGGAGCTTGCGAAGATGTGCGACAGCGTTTCAAGTTTGATGAGTTTCGGATTGCGTTCGCGTATGGATTGAATCAGCAGCGTCATGTCCGCTGAACTGTTGGAATGGCTCAGCCAGCTTTTGATTGCGCAGGAGACCGCAATTCCCGCAAGCGGTGCGAAAATCAGGATCGGCGTCAGGCTGACCGGGTAGTTGTGAAACAGGAACACCTCCTCCAGACTTCCCGCGATGAGGCGGATCAGGACAATGGCGCATCCGGTCAGAATTCCCGTGGCGATTGCCCAGATCAGAAAAAAACTGCTCTGCCCGATTTTTGCATAGACATGGACCATGCCATGCAGAAAATAGTAATCATACAATATGACCCAGATTCTGCGCAGAAACAACTGATAACGATTTTGATTCATCCCGATCCCCCCGAATTAGCCCGACGGACGAATTTCATCCTTTACCAATACATTGTTTTTCCGTTTTTTCCAGTGCTTTTTTCTGAATCCGCTCTTCCTGTCCGTGCGTATTTTCTTTCCGGTGAATCGGAAGCGGCGCAAAGAAGTCAGCATAAAAAAATCATAATTTTTTTCTGTGATATCGTGGAAAACGGTTCCGTGAAAAGTCGAATTGAGTAAATTCAGGGGGGGAAGATAAAAACGGGATTGTGCCGAACCCTTGCGGGGGGCTGTTCCGCTTCTGCGCTTTACAGGAGATTCAGATGCTTTTTCATCATCTGCGGGGCATTTCTGTGGCAGCCTTCCGGCAGATTGAAACGCTCGCAGACGGAACGCAGAAGACCGGCGGCATGGGAAATATATCCGCTGGCAAGGTCTGCGGCGGTTCGTGTCTGGCTGACCGTAATTTCCGGAATCCGGCAAAGGTAACGGTCGGGCGCGGTGCCTTCGATTCCGAGTTCGAGATTTTCCACGTGGTTCAGCGCAAGGGCGATCTGGAGGGACTGCTCGTCGAAACCGAGCCCGGCATAGAGCCCGGAAAGGAACTGCATTGCGTCTGCGAAGAAGTCAAGAAGAAATCTGTATTCCACGGAACCTTTCAGCGGGTATGCCGCAATGAAGTGAAAAAGCCCCGACTGGTAAATCTGCCAGACTCTCGCTTCGGATGCAAAGCGCAGGGAGACATTTGTCACATAGGCTTCACGCAGGTCGCCCGGAGCGATGAAAGCGGAATTCGGATGAAAATCGTATGCAGCCTCCGCCTGATGCCTGAGTTCGCTCAGGGTGAAACGCTCGGAAACATATTCGTCGGGCGTGACCGTAAGCTCAATCGTAAAGCTGGGACCGGAGATATTCTTCCGGCGTTTCATGAAAAAATTATGGGAATGCGCCGTTTCTTCGGCAAAATGGCTTTGCCCTTCTTCCGCAGGTGTTACCGCGTTGTGCGTTTCGTAGAGCAACCCGCGGATCATGCGTCCGAGCTGTTCCCGCTGGTTCCGCATGGCACGCTGGATAATGCCGTGAATTTCGCTGGAGCGGTATGCAGGACGGCTGGACGCGTCTGCGGTGCGGATATAGAACACCCCCTGCAGAAGCTCATGCTCGTAACCTGCCGAGCAGACGTGCGGAAGACTGCTGAAACGCCGGATCACGAATACGACGTAGCGTTTGCCGTCCACAACGGGACGCTCAAGCGTGAAATCAATCTGCGGATCGGCGTAACGGTTGATGAAACTGCCGACCGCCGTCGGATCGAAAGACTGGGCTTCTTCAGGCGTGAGCCCGGTAAAAACAGCGGGCTGCCCGGACGCGTCTTCTCCGACGCCGACCACGACATACCCGCCTTTTGTGTTTGCCATGGCGAGACAATGACGGACGAACTTCGCTTTTCCGGAACGCGGCAGCTGCAGCCAGTTCTGTGCGGCTTTGTAATCCAGTTCATCGGATTCCACTCCGCGGTAAATGATGCTCTTCCAGTCGATGTCCGCGCCCATGTTGCCCTTATTTTGCCTTGAGGTCGAGTTTAAGCCCCAATGCTTTGTTGAAGTTGTTGTAAAGACTCATCATCGCCGCGACTTCGATCGCCGCAGTGATTTCCTCGTCGGTGACACCCGCCGCTTTTGCCGCTCCGCGGTGCGCGCTGAGGCAGTATTCGCATCCGTTGACTGCGCTGATCGCAACCGCAATCAGCTCTTTCGTCTTGGGATCAAGTCCTTTTCCTGCGACTTCACCCAAATGGAGCGCCTCCTGAAGAAAGTCTCCATTTCTGCCCATCGCCTGAAACACCTCCGGAACAAATCCGAATTTCTTTTCGATTCCGTTCTGGAGCTCGACCGCCTTTTTGTCGCCATCTTTGTTGAACAGTTTGATGCTTGCCATAATTTCCCCCCTTGGTGATATGGTTTTTATTTTTTTGAAGATGCGCCGCGCACCTTCCTTTGATTCAAAAATAATCCTGAAATCCGATTTGTCAAGAGAAAAACGGCAACTTATTGAAGATTTGAAAAGAAGGCGGCCGGTGGTGCGTCTGCCGCAGCTTTCGCAGAAAGGGAAACGGGTAAAAATTGAGTTTTTCCTGAATTCCGGAGCTGCGGCGATCCTGTCCGATAATAAAAAAACGAAAAAATATTCGTATTTTCATTGTTTCGACGGAACTTTTTTTTTATAATGCAGTCTAAATAAAGGGGTTTTATGGAAAACGACAATGCGAGAGGTGTAAAATGAGAATAGACAGATCGAAATTCATTCAGGACTGCCATTTTGAACCGCCTCCGCCTTTTTTCTCATGGATGCGCACCCCACGACGGGTGCGGACCGTATTTGTTTGCGGAACCGGGAACAGCGTTTCCGCAGGGAGTGCTATCATCAGGTATCATCATGAGAAAAATTTTTACATTAAATAAGGATTTCAGAGGTTTTTTAAGTTATACGGTTCCGGCGGCGATCAGTATGCTGCTGTCGGGAATTTACATTCTGGTAGACGGTCTTTTCGTCGGCTGGGGCGCGGGCACGGAGGGACTTGCGGCAATCAATGTGGCATATCCGTTCGCGTGTCTTTATCTCGGGATCGGCGAGATGCTGGGGAACGGAAGCGCGATCACCATCGCCTACTGCCGCGGGCGCGACAAACTGCGGACCGCAGGGCTCTTCTTCGGCAATCTGATCTTCATCATGATTCCGCTGGGAATTATTCTGGGCGCCGTTTCCCCGCTGACCAGCCGGCTTGTCGGCCTGATGGGGGCGGACGAGGCGATCTTCGCTTCGGCGCGCAATTACGCGCTGATTGTCAGCGGAGGATGCGTGTTTCAGATCGTGACCTGTTCCCTGCTGGCTGTCATGCGCCATACCAAAGCGCAGTACAGCGCCATGTTCATCATGCTTGCGGGGCTGATTGCGAACATTGTTCTGGATTACTGGATGGTGATCGCGATGAAGTGGGGCGTCGAGGGCTCCGCATGGGCGACGATTCTTGCCCAGTTGATTACATGCATCCTTGCCGTCGGCTACTTCGTGCGCGGGAAAATCAAGATCAGATTCCGTTTTGCTCATCTGCGCCCGTATGCGTCGATTCTCGGCAAGATCATGCTGACCGGACTTCCTTCGTTCGGTCTTCAGCTTGCGGCGACGCTGGTGATTCTCCTGCATAATATTTTCGCGGGGATTTACGGCGGGCTCACCGCGATTGCCGCATATGCGATCATCGCAAGCGTGGTCGAAGTCGTGATGCTCATGGACGGCGGTTTCTCGACCGGAATCCAGCCGCTGGTCAGTTTCTTCAACGGAACCGGGGAACGCACGCGCAGAAAACGCATATTCCGCTACGGAATGCTTGCCGCTCTGATTTTCGGAGTCATCGCAATGATCGCGACCATCTGGGGCAGGGCGCTGATCGCCCGTGCATTCAATGCAACGCCGGAGCTTGCCGCGATCACGTTCCGGGGACTGATTCTGAGTTCATTCGGATTTGTCTCGCTGGGATTGTTCCAGGTGATGTGCGCGTATCTTCAGGCGAAGGGGCGTCATACGCTTTCTTCCATCCTGATTTATACGGACTGCCTGGTTGCGATGCCGCTTGCTCTGGTGATTCTGCCGCTGTTCTTCAAACTGGACGGCGTATGGCTGGCAATGCCGGTATCCAAGCTGGTCATGATGGCTGCCGCGGCAATGGTCACGTTCCGCTGGAAAGATAACCCCGCTGCGCTGATCAGGCGCAAACTTCTGATCACAAAGAAGATCGTGAAGATGTTATGGATGTAAAGACTGCCGCCGCATACAGACGGGGACTCGGCGGAAAGCGGGGGCCCGTCCCGTTTCCGCCCTGATGCGGCAGAGTATGATTACGGCGCGGTATCCCGTTCCAGTTGTTCGAGATACGCCAGCGCCTCCTCACGGTTTTCCCCGCACATCTCATAACTCGGTTTCAGAGAGGCGCATACCGCGGGACGGTCCGGCGAACCGAATATTTTACAGCTCATGTCGTCCGCCAGATTGACGCACCGGGTAAACGCCTTTTTCCCGTGCGGCATGCCGGGGATCGGAGCTGAGATCGAAGGCGCGATACAGCAGGCTCCGCAATTTTTTCTGCATTTGACGATTTTCTGTTCCATGCCGTATAAGATACATGCCCGGACAGAAAAATCAATCTCCGCCTGCCGTTTCCTGTATCAGGATCATCAACGGGTGAAACGGTTCGAGGCGTTCATGGAGAATTCCGCCCGACCATTTCAACGGACGGATGGAACCGTCGTCCGCGATACATTGCGCATGATCCAGAGGCAGGGAACTTTCCAGCTCGTAGGAATCGTAAACATCATAGGCGATATTGGTCAGCACCAGAATGGAATGTTTCACCTCGCGCCAGTACTGTATCACGATTTCCGAACCGTCCGGAAAACGGCAGGGAAGCAGTGTCGGGTCCATCCAGTCCGTCAGGGCATGAAACATTTTCTGCCGCTGATGGCAGATCAGATGATAGACCGCCACATTGTCTGCGGTTTCCCGGATCTCATACGGCAGAACCGCAATCCTGCCGCCGAGCCTGTTGCGGAAACGGATCACTGCCGGATAGAGATGTTTCAGGTCGTGATCCGCAAATCCGGTAACTTCCTCCGCTCCCGGTTCCGGGACAAGTCTTCTGACGGTGCCCGGCTGCGCGATGCGGCTCTGCATGTAACTTCCCGTATAAGAGCCGAATATTTCCGGCATGACACACTGTTCCGCCGCCGCATAAGGCAGGGGCGTGACTGAGGTTACGCCGATCAGGGAACCCAGTCCTTTCCCGACGAGAATCTCCGCCGCGAGTGCGTCCAGAAATACGCCTCCGCTCAAGACTTCTTCCGCTTCCCGTTCCGACAAAGCCGCGGCATGGATTCCGCAGAGAAAGGAGACCGGGCTCTTTTCGTAGGTGTGCGGCAGTCCCGCGCTGTCCAGTATGTCGTGGAGAACGCAGGCGGGGAAATAGAGCCCGGTGATGTTTTTCACCGGAGCCTCATACTGCAACGGCGCATTCAGGTTCGAAAACAGCCCGATGCCGCGGCGACTGGACGGTTCCGGCGCATGGCGCAGGACGCTCCGGAAGAACGGCATGGACTCTTTCAGCATCCTTGGATAACGCGGTTCCAGAAACGGCGTGTCGCCGCAGTAACCGACCGTTGTGAACAACGGCGCGTTCATCCTGTTCAGGAGTCCCTGCATCATATACAGACGCGCTACGGTGGCGGATTTCGAGACTGCCGTCGAGGGCGATGTCTCAATTTCCGGCGTATAATCCGCCGAGTCTCCGAAGATTTTCCGTGTCATTTCCAGATGATACAGTCCCGCGAACACCATTTTGCGGTTGTAATCCTGGTAGGGACCGATACAGGGGCGCAGGAGCGTACGGCTTCCGGCGGCGATGTTCTCCGCGGTTTTCACCAGATCATTGCCGGAAAGCGGAATCCCGTTGACACACGGAACCATCAGCCCCACGCGGACGGCAGGGTTGGCACGTTTTGCCGCCCGCCCGATACGGGAGGCGATCTCCTCCAGTCTTGCCCCGTTGAAACGAACCCATGTCCGCCGCAGTTCCGGATCGTTCAGAACCGCCTCTTTCAGGGTGTCCGCATCCCATTCTTTTCCGGTCAGTTCGCTGAACCATTTCAGATGCAGGGGGCAGAAGCAGCCGAGGGAGTTGCCGACGGTATTGTTCATATACCGCAGATCGTCGTCCATGTAGAGATAGTCCGCACCGGTTGCCGCCAGTTTTCCGAAAAAAAGATCGATGTAGGCGTCCAGTTTCGGGTCCATGGGGCAGGGGAGGTTGTGCAGACAGCTTCCGTCGGCGGAGGTCAGCCAGAAGTCATAATCCGAATGGTTCCGGTGATCCGCCTTGGACTGCATCTGCATCAGACTGCAGTTGATCCCGACCGTTCTGATGCCGGACTCACGGAATGCTTTGATGCTGCGGCTCCAGACACCGTATTCCCGTTCAATCTCCTGCGGGGAAAGCTGGTTCCAGACCAGATACTGGGCATCGGAAAAGAGAAGGATGTCCCGGATTCCCGTCTCCCGGCAGTAGCGTATGGCTTCCTGCCGGATGTGTTCCTCATTCCAGTAAGGAATGTAGAGGCGCAGAACGGGATGAAACGAATCGTGCGGAAAAAGTTCGGTATTCATGAATCAGCGGTATTTCTCTGCAAAATATTTTAAAAGTTCGTCTGCGATCATCCTGCCGCCCTCAGGGCTCAGGTGAACGCCGTCCGCCACATAGAGCGATTTCAGGTCTTTCGCCCTGCGCATCGGCGTCAGGATGTCGACATAGTCCAGATTCAGCTCCTTGCAGAGTTTCCGGTTGACCTCGTCATACTGATCGACGAGGTCCTTTTTGCCGTACATCACCATTTCCGCTCCGGGAGCCATTTTGGCGGAACGGTCTTCAAAGAGTTGCGCATAAGATGGCGAGGGCGAGATCAGAATGACTTTGGCTTTGGAGCGTTTGCCGATGAAGTCAAGGATGCTGCGGAGCCCTTTTTCCTGCTGTTCCGGGGACATGAGCGGTTTTTCGAACTTCTGTGTCCGGAGCGAACGGGTGTCGTTCTGTCCGAGGAAGATGAAAATCAGGTCGTAGGGCTGTGCGAAAAGATTGTCATACATATTCTGACGATAGGCGTGTCTTGCGCCGGGGATGGTGCCCGCGAGACGTTCCTCCACGCGCCGCACGTAATCGCCTCCGACTCCCGCATTTCTGACGGATACTTCATCCGGGTTGTATTTGTTCAGCCAGAAGGAAAGACGGTCGATGTAGTTCTGTCCCCGGTAGAAGTCGGAGAGGCTGTCCCCGATGACGAGGATGTTCAGCTTTGCGGGCAGTTTCACTTTTTTCGCGATGGCGTCGGTTTTGTCATATTCCGCCGGATTTTCCACGTCGATGTAGGCGGAGGCATGGACTCCTTTTGCGGAGGCGGAGAGTTCGATGATGCCTTTTCCCTGTTTTTCCGGCTGAACCGTGATCGTGCCGTCCGCATTGGAAACGACGCTCTTTTCCGTTACGCTTTTATCGTTCTTCCGGCAGATTGTAATTTTCTGCGAAGGGAGGGTGGATTGGAACGTGACGGGTGCAATCCGATCCGCGGACTTGATGATCTGCATCGGTGTTTTCGCCGTGATGGACGCGCCCTTTTCGGATACGGCTTCCATTTTGTACCATTCCGCGATCAATTTACCCTCGCCGTTGACTTGCAGATAAGGCAGAATCTGGCGGCAGCGGGAGGGAATGACAAGTTTGAAATCGAATGTCTGGAACGTATCCGTTAGCTGTTTTTCTCCTCCGGGGAGGTAAGAGGGAGTTCCCGAATTGAACCCGTAGGTAAGAACTCCGGCGCTGAATTTGCCGCTTCCCTTTGCCCGGAGCTGAATCTGAATCGTCGTGCCGGCAAAGTATTCGATCTGTCTGCCGTATCCGAGCGCGCGCCCGAACACTTCGGCGCCGCGTGTGCCGGATTCCAGTTGAAGATATTTTTTGCCGTTTTCTTCAATCTGCGCAGTTTTTCCCGCCCAGTAGGATGGGGTGTTCCAGCCGTACAACTGCCGCTGGAAATTATCATTTTTCAATACAATATTATCTGCCTGAACGCCGAGAGCGATGCAGACGGCAAACGTTGCGAGAGACCATTTCATGGATTCTGTCCTTTCCATTTATTTTGTTGTAATGTGAATCAGTCTGAAATCATGTTTCTGAAGTTTCAGGGGCAGAGAGCCGTTGCCGACAGGCAGTTCCCTGCCGCTTTCCCAGTCAACCGCCCGGACGGCATGGACGCCGGAAAGATCGAGTGTCCCTTCCGCCGTGTCACCGAAATTGCTTACCGCCGCAACGAGCTCTTTTCCCTTGCGGTAAGTCGTGATGCGCCAGTCGCTTCTGTCTGACTTCAGCGTTGCGGGATTCCAGCAGGGCGCGACTTTCACTTCCGGTGTGGAGTATCCCCATTGGTAAAGCCTGCGCCAGACTTTGGACCACTCTCCCGTGAGTCCGCCGCCGTTCATGACGAACGGCAGGTCGTAGGCGAGCGTGACGGCAAGGAAGGTGCGTGTCACGAACTCTCTGTTCTTTCCCGTGATCTGAACGAGGATTTCCGGAATCACGCCGGTCTGAAGCCCCAGAGTGCAGCTCTGGAGATACCCCTCGGTGAAACGATCCTGAAAATCCTTGCTTCCGTATTCCGCTTCGAGGTCAAGCGCGATTGTCCCGAATGCGAGTACGGGCACGAGATTGGTGTTCGTCATGTGCAGAGTCAGGACGGGGCGGCCGTCGGGGAAAGTCTTCTTTTCCTGATAGAGCATGACGGCGGTCCGGCGGACAAATTCACGCAGGGCGAAGATGTCGAAGTAAGGCTGCATCTGCCCGTCTCTGCGGCGCCATGCGGGGCCGGTGACGGGGTTCGGATTGCTCCAGTCGCGGATATTGTCGTAGTAAATCCCGTCCATGCCTTCGCGGACCAGCCGGCGCAGGTAATAGAGTGCCATGTCCTGATAGCTTTTGACCGGCGTATTGTTGTAGTCGTCCGCATTGCCCGCGCGGTAATCGGAGCACCACCATTCATCCATATAGGTCTTGTATTCCCGCCAGTCCAGATGCGAGAAGCGGGAATTCAGGTAGGGCACCTTGTATTTCGCCTGCTTCGCATACAGAATCCCGCGTTCCAGGTGTCTTTTCAGGAAGCTTTTCTGCGCTTCGCTGAATCCTCCGCCGTGACGTTTCACGAAGCCGGAGACGATCTGTTTCTCCGATTCCGGCGTGAACTTCTTTGCCGCCAGATAGTTTACGAAGGAGTAGTCCTTGCCGAGCGGGAAGAAAAAGGTCGATCCCCACGAACCCCAGCACGAAGAACCCGCGAAAGTGCAGAGATTCCAGCCGTTCGGAAGCGTGGCGCGCTCCAGCAGTTTTCTGCGGTAGTCCGGCTGCGGCTTGACGGGCGTCGCCTGAAACGCCTGCTCCAGCGTGAATTCCTTCTCCCATTCCGTCGGCAGGTTGACCAGGTGAATCCGCAGTTCCGTGCGATCCGGCAGGGAGACCACCTCCAGAGCGTCCCCGTCGGGATTCAGCGACCAGCCCCGGTCGCTTTCCGACATCCACGCGATTCCTTTTCCAAGCCGTCCGATCCAGACATACGGGCGGAAACTGCCGGAGAGCTGGGGCGTTTTTGCGGACTGCGAACTGCGCCAGATCACGCCGTCTTTTTCCGGCAGGAATTTCGCATCGTTGTATTTCATCCGGTTGCAGAGCGAATGAATCAGCTTCACATATTCCTTTTTCAGCGGAACCGTCAAAACCGCGGAATTGATTTTCTGCATTCCGTCGGGGCGGAACTTCATGGTGAAGCGGTAGAAGCCGTCGTAGTCCATGACGCCTCTGACCTGCACCGTTCCACCGCTCCAGCGAAGCCCGGATTCCGTTCCGATCCGGTCGGGGCTCTGCTCCGTAAAGCGGAAAGAGGTCTCCTTTGCCGTTTCCCCGTTGATCGTCAGACGTATGGGGGCGGCAAGAATATTTTCCGTATCCGCGGCTGTTACCCGGTCGAAAAATCCGTCGCGGAAACGATAGCCTGTAAGCGTTGCCTCTGCACTTCTTTCCGTCGGACAGGTGATTGCCTTGAACGGCGGAATGATGACCCGATCACACCCGATGGAGTTGTGTTCCCACGGGAACTTTTCGATCAGGAAGGAACGGCTCTTTGTTACTTTTTTCCCGTTCGCATCGGTCAGCTCCGCGGAAAGGATGTATTCTCCGGCCTGCGGCTCGAAAGGAAATTCCGTTTCGAATCCGTAAGAGGTTTTCACGCCGTTCCGTTCCGCCACCGGTTTTCCGTCTTTCGACTGAATGCGGAAGATTCCCCGCTGCCAGCCGGAGACCTGTTCCACCGGATTGCCGAAGCGGGCGCGGACTTTCTTATAATAGGGATACACGCCGATTTCCAGTTCGGCGGAGCGTTTCTGATTCGGATTGATCCAGCGGGTTTTCAGCGCGGGATCATAGATGAAAGTTCTTTCATACAGCGTCTTTCCCGTTTTCATGTCTTTGAATGCGGCGGACAAGGTGCGGATGACATTCGTCTTTTCAGAGAATTCAAGGACGACCGGCACGGTTTTTCCGGGCGGAACGGTCAGCGTGGAATCCAGTGAACGCGGCGCGGCGTCGGAAACCACTGAAATGCGGTGCTGAATCTCCCTCGGCGCCGGAGACGGATTGGTTACGGTGAATTCAATGCGGAAATCTCCTTTCGCGGCGTCTTTTCCAAGTCCTGTGAAAGAGATATGAGGAGTATCGGGATTCCACTGGAACAACGCCATTTCCTCCGGGTTGCTGAAGACAAGCGTCTTTTTCAGCGTGGTCTGTTCCGCGGGATACTGCCAGGAACGTCCGGCGAGGACTTTCCATACATCGCCGGGACGCGGAGTCTCCTGGAACCCGAACTCTTTCAGCGGAATCCGCGCTTCCAGTGTCCAGAACCCGTTTTCAAGTTTTGATTTGAACTCAACGGCGGGGTCCCATGGCTTGTAATCCGTTGCCGTTGTGCCGCCGTTGACGACCGGATATTTTCTGTCGAAAAGGACTCCGGAGGGATTGACGATAAGCTGGTAGACGAATTTCTCGTCCGGCGGGCAGATCACGACTTCCACATTGTCATCCAGATAGACCGCCCCGTCCCGTTTCTTCACTTTGTTCAGGAGCGGCACATTTTCCGGAGGCAGTTCCGTCTTTGCTGCAAAGTAGAAATACTCCTTGTCCATTCCGAAATACAGCGTGCCCTGACGGCTGGAGAGGTAAGGGGAATTGTGTCTTACCAGCCCGTAGACCTGAATTCCGTCTTTCCATTCTCCGGCGGAGAGCGTTCCGTCCATGACCGGTCTGCGCTTCATTTCCGGCAGACTCGCCTTCATCTGTTCCGGCGCCGCCGCACAGCAGAAGAGGAGGGCGGAAAACAACGCTGTCAGCAATTTTTTCATTTCTGTCCCTTTCCATTTTTCATGTTTGCCTGATATAATTGATTGAGTTCTTCATCCGTGAGTCTGCGCGCGTAAATCATGAAATCGTCCAGCAGATAGTTCCAATACGAACCCGAACCGACAGTGAAACTGTTCTCCGGAAAATCGCTGTCTTTCAGCGCCATGCCGTTGGCGAAAACTTTGGAGGGCTGGCTGTCCCATTTGACAAACAGCTGGTCGCCCGCCCAGGAGAACGCCAGCATGTGCCAGCCGGAACAACCCTTTTTTCCGGTCGGAGGCGTCGGATAGACTTTCACCGGAAGCCGTTTCCCGAACAGAAGCATCAGGTGAAAACCGCGTTCGCACATGCAGATGTTTTTCGGATCGTTCGCGCCTTGAAGCCCGATGTACCCCTTCCCCGATTCTATCGCCCAGAAAAACAGGCGCGGAAGATTCCTTTCCGTCTCCCAGTTCAAGGGGTGGTAGAAGAAGACAATGGTTCCGGGACGGTCGAAATTCAGGTTGTCTTTCCGCTGGTAGCGCAGCCCCGCGCCGCCTTTCCCGCAGAACAGCGCCTTGCCGCGGAGTCCGGGTTCAAAATGCGGCGTCCCCGCTTTCCAGACCGGTGTCTCCCTGCCGGCGCTCAGGTCGGCGTCGATGCTGTCTTCAAAACCCTGATAGAATGACAGGTCTTCGCTGAACAGCGGAAAACGTTCCTGCGCGCAGACGGACAGCAGGAAAAAGAGCGGAAAAATGCAGCGTATCATTTATTCCCCCTTCCAGAAAAAGGATTTTGCCGAAGTCCCCGGCGCATCAATATCGCTCGCGGAAAGACCGTCGACATGACCGTCGAAGAACAGTGTGTTGAACTTCCCGTGCCTGGTCGTGTCGAACCATGCACTGGTGGCGGTTGCCGGGAAGGGGACATTTCCCAGATTGTAAGCCAGGTTGAAGCCGTCCGGATTGGACCCGGCGGGGTTGTTTCGTGTCTCCAGCATGTAGAAGATGCGGGAATGATTTTTGATTTCATTGAATTTTTTCAGCCGCTTCCATTGGTCGATGGTCGGAAACAGCGGATTTTTTTTGTTGTTGAACACATAATGATAGAATGCCGTGTCCGTGCCGTTGAACTTTTCTCTTTTTACCGCCGGACACATATACGGCGCCATATGGCGGGCGCCGTTTTCCAGGGTTCCGGGATAGACGATTCCCAGCATTCCGAGAAACTGCATCCACATTTTCGAGGAGTATTTCCCGTAGACTCCGGTGTGCCCGCAATGGTACGGCAGTACATAGTCGTTGTAAGTGTCCCGGTAAAGCAGAATTGCGGTTCCGGCGGTTTTCAGGTTGGAACGGCAGGCGATTCCCTGCGTGGTCCGTTTCGCTTTGTTCAATGCCGGCAGAAGCATCCCCGCAAGAATGGCGATGATCGCTATTACGACGAGGAGCTCTATAAGGGTGAAAACTTTTGTTTTCCCCTTGGAAGTAAGAACAGAGGAACAGGGAACTCTGAAGTAAGAAGGAACGGGAAAACATTGGAACAATCGAACATTGGAACAATTCAACAATGGAACGAAGAAAGAAGAAGCGAGGTTGGGCAGGAATTGACTGCGTTCTCTTTGGGAGACCGTTCCAAGCCGCGAATTACGACAGATCTTGGCATTGGAAACAAAATCATGGCGGGGGACTCGCTCCGCAAGGCTCTGAAGCCCATTGCCGCCATGACAGAAATCGGATTTTTTCATTGTTTTTCCTTTCCTTGGTTTTATATTCTTCAACGTTCCGTGCTGTTTCTCAGGATCAGATCAGGTACGATCATGACATTCTGTCTGCCGCCTTCTTCGAGGATCCTTACCACATGTCTGCTCATTTCCGCCGGATTCTGGTCGATGGTCGATATCTGATAATCGAAAAGAGAACTCCAGACGGTGTTCAGGACACCGGAAACCATGAGATCTTCCGGCACTTTCATGCCGGATTGCTCCGCTATCTTGATGACACTGTATGCCAGGCCGTCCGAACCGCAGAGTATGCCGTCATACGCTTTGACATGCCGGAATTCCTCCGGCTCGATCAGGGACGGAACTGTGGTTTCGCTTTGATAGAAAAGCTCCGGCGGACGGATTCCCGCTTCCGCCGCCGCGCGTGCCGCACCGCGCAGAAGACAGCGGCTCGGATGCCGCTTCCAGTATTCTTCGGATTTCGGAACGTCGGCTCCGATCCTGCCGTAAAAGACCAGCAGTTTCTTGCAGCCTCTTTCGATCATGTGGCGCGCCATCTTGTAGCCGCCGGATTCAAAGTCGATCAGGACGGTGCTTCCCGGCGCTTCTCCCTCCGCGTCGAAGTGAACGAGCCCTACGGAGCGGAGATTTTTCCAGGAATCCAGAAACGGCGCCCGCCAGTAGCTTCGTCCGCTGTAGACCACTCCGCGGATCGGCGACCGGAGCAGTTGCGTCAGGCTGGCGCGTTCAAAAAGCGTCGTTTCTTCCTCCGGACCGCTCAGCAGGGAAAGATTGATCGGGAACAGTCCGTTGCGGAACACTTCCGCCCGGAGCGAGGAATAGGGTTCGCTTTCATGGAAGGTGTCCTTGGGAAGAACCATCAGAATCAGCCGGTGCGTCAGGTTGGAAACGTCGGACATCTTCTGATTGATGAAGATTCCGGTTCCCCGCACCCCGCGGATCAGCCCTTCTGTGCGAAGCAGTTTCAAGGCGCAGTCGATTGTCCTGTGGCTGACCTTGAAATGTTCCGCCAGTTCGAGCTTCGAGGGCAGATTCCCGTTCGGGAATTGACCGTGAAGGATGCCCTCCCGCAAAGTATTGACGACGAGTTCCGTCTTTGTCTGATCTTTCCTCGACCGCATTTTTCAGCTCTTTTTTTTGATGTGGTTTGATATTGTGGTTTGATAGTAATTATAAACATAAATGGAATAATTTCAAGGGGTGAAAAGAAAAAACTTTCTTTTTTTTTGAGGAATGTCATCTGCTGAACCGGATGCTCCATGCAAGTTTTTTCATCCTGTCTTTATTTTTTTTCTGCGACATACGGAAAATATCCTGTGTTTTTTTCAGTTCCGGTATTGCAAAAATCATTAGAGCGGCTATATTTTGTGGTTTCGGACGACTTTGCGAAGAAAAAATATTTAACATAAATGAGGTTTGCACAATGAAAAAGGGAATTCATCCGAATTATGGTCCCGCAACCGTGACATGCGCTTGCGGAAAAGTCTGGGAAATCAAATCCACAAGAAAAGAGTACAAGGTGGGTATCTGCGCGGACTGCCATCCTTTCTTTACCGGAAAACAGAAACTTGTCGACATTGCCGGCCGCGTTGAGAAATTCCGCCGCCGTTATGATAAAAAAGCCTCTGAATAAGGGTTGTCTTTTTTCATTGCCCGTTCGTTCCTGTTCCGGTGGAAGCCAGCCTTGTGGTTGTTTCTCCGTTGAAAAAGTGGAAGAACGGGTTTTTTGTCGATACGCAGTTTTTTGTTTGAGGTGAATGCCGTTATGAGTCCCGAAGATTTAGCATTGCAGATGAGCCGGATGAAGGAGCACTTTGCAGAGCTTGACGCCAAGCTCGCCGATCCTCAGATTTATGCAAAACAGTTTGAGTGCCGCGTGCTTTCCGCTGAAAGACAGCGTCTCGGCACCGTGTTCCGGCTCTACGACGACTGGGCGAAAGCTCTGCGCGAACTTCGGGAAAATCATGAACTTCTTCAGACCGAGCAGGACGATTCTTTCAAAGCGCTGCTTCAAAACGATATTGCCGAACTGGAGGCGAAAGCCGCCGCCGATGAAAAGGAGCTGACGCTGATGCTTCTTCCGCCCGATCCCAACGATGCACGCAATACGATTGTCGAAATGCGCCCTGCGGCGGGCGGCGAGGAAGCCGCGCTGTTCACCGCGGAGATGTTCCGGGTCTACATGAAATATGCGGAACGCCGCGGCTGGAAGTTTGAACTTCTGGATATGAACGAAACCGAACTCGGCGGCATCAAGGAAGCGATCTTCTCCCTGAGCGGAGACGATGTCTATTCCCGTATGAAATTTGAAAGCGGAGTGCATCGTGTTCAACGTGTCCCCGCGACCGAGACCGGGGGACGCATTCACACCTCGACGATCACCGTTTCCGTGCTTCCTGAGGCGGAGGAGATGGACGAGCTTGAAATCCGCCCCGAAGACCTTGATATTTCCACATTCCGTTCCTCCGGCCCCGGCGGTCAGAATGTCAACCGCACCGATTCCGCCGTCCGTATCGTGCATAAGCCGAGCGGAATTACGGTTGCCAGCCAGCAGGAGCGTTCACAGATACGCAACCGCGAGATTGCCTTGCGCATTCTGAAATCGAAACTGCTGGAAATTCAGCGGCGGGAGGAAGCGGAAAAACAGGCGGCGTCGAAGCGTTCGCAGATTGGGACCGGAGACCGCAGCGAGCGGATACGCACCTATAATTTTCCGCAGAACCGTGTGACGGATCACCGTTTCGGGGTTTCCGCCCACGATATGCCCTCCCTGATGGAAGGGAATCTTGATCTGGTCATAGACCAGATTCTTGAGATCGAGAGCCGGAATGCGCTGGAGGCGGTGCTCGGAGGTGCGAAATGAGGCGGATGAACGAGGATTTTGAGCTTGACCGGAAGCCTCTGACATGGAACTATGCGGTTTCCGTCCTGAAAACTTTTGTGCATTACTACGGCCCGCACCGCCGTCTGTTTTACCTTTCCATGACCTGTGCGCTTGCACAGGCAGCCTTTACAACGATCATTCCCCTGCTGGTGTATGATGCGTTCAATACGTATCTGCCCGCGAGGGATTACCGGATGATCTGGATCACGGTTTGCCTGCTGGCTGTCCTGACGATACTGGTTGCCCTGGCGATGTTTGTCTGCACGAAATACGGGCATGTCCTCGGCGTCCGCATGGAGGCGGATATGCGCAACGACCTGTTTGCGCACCTCCAGCGGCTTTCCTTCAAATATTTCGACAAGGCGAAGACCGGTCATCTGATGTCCCGTGTCACGAACGACCTGACGATGATTGCTGAACTTGCGCATCACGGCCCCGAGGATATGTCTTCTGCGCTTCTGATGCTGATCGGGGCGCTGGTTGTGATGTTCTGCATCAATCCTCTGCTTACGGTGATCACGCTGATTCCGCTTCCGTTCATTTTCCTGTGGGCATATCTCTTTCAGGGAAAGATGCGCCGCGGGTTCCGTGCCGCGCGCCGCGAAGTGGCGGAGATCAACAGCCAGGTGGAGAACTCGATTCAGGGGATTCGTGAGGTGAAGTCCTTTACGAATGAACGCCGCGAGATCATGCGCTTCCGCCGTGTCAACAGCTCCTACCGGCATGTCCGCGAGGGCATTTTCGATGCGATGGCGAAGTTCCATTCCGGCGTGATGTTTTTCATTCAGGGCTATTCGATTCTGTTCATCATCGTCGGCATGATCCTGATGTATTTCGACAAGGCGAACGTGATTCAGATCATGACCTTTTTCATGTATTCCAAGTCCGTGACGATGCCCGTGATGCGTATTGTGGAGTTTGCCGAACAGTTTCATCAGGGCGTGACGGCCTATGAGCGGTTCTATGAGATATTGCAGGTGAGTCCCGACATCCGCGAGAAACCGGAGCCCCTGCTTCCGGCGGCGCCGTTCAAAGGGGAGCTGGAGCTGGATCATGTCACGTTCAGCTATGACGGCAATGAGATGGTTCTGGATGATATCTGCATGTCGATCGGGCGCGGCAGAACAGTCGCGCTGGTCGGTGAATCCGGAGCGGGCAAGACGACTCTCGCGGCTCTGATTCCGCGTTTTTACGATGTGGGGCAGGGGGCGATCCGGATCGACGGCGTGGACATCCGTGATTATTCACTTCATTTTCTCCGCCGGAATATCGGCATTGTCCAGCAAAGCCCGTTCCTGTTCGATACGACGATCCGCGACAATATTCTGTTCGGGCGTCTTGACGCGACCGAAGATGAACTGATCGAAGCCGCGAAGAATGCCAACATTTACGATTTCATCATGACTCTGCCCGAGGGTTTTGATACGCCGACCGGGGAACGCGGCGTGCGTCTTTCCGGCGGTCAGAAACAGCGCATATCCATTGCCCGCGTATTTTTGAAGAATCCGTCGATTCTGATCTTCGACGAGGCGACTTCCGCACTGGACAACCAGTCCGAAGCGCTGGTGCAGGAGTCGATGGAGCGCCTCTGCCGCGACCGCACGACAATCATCATTGCGCACCGTCTCTCCACGGTGAAGAATGCGGACTATATTTACTGTCTGCGCGGCGGAAAACTTGTGGAGCATGGAACGCATCAGGAGCTTCTGGCGCTTGACGGATACTACAAGACGCTGTATACTATGCATACATTCTGAAAAATAAACTTGTCAAGGGAGTTTTGTATGAGTGGATTGAAAAAAGTATTGCTGATGCTGTTTCTGCTGCTGGCGGCAATAACATTTGCGGCGGACAAAGCCCTGATCTGGGAGGTCACGAAGACCGGACAGCCGGGGAAAATCTATCTGGTGGGCTCAATCCATCTCGGGCGGGCGGACTGGTATCCGCTGGATTCCGTGTATGACCGGGTTCTGAAAGAGTCTCAGGAGATGTATTTTGAGATTTTCGAGCCTGATATGACGGCGCTTGCCATGACGATCTCAAGCAAGGGTATGTATCCGCCGGACAAAAATCTTTCCGACGTGATCGGCAAGGTTCAGTTCGCCGAGCTGGCGCGTTTCTTTGCCGACAACGGAAGCAAGGTGCCTCCGTTCATGCTGGAGAAGATGCGTCCGTGGCTGATCAGCATTGAACTTGCCGGAATTTATATCCGGAAGGAAAAATCTCTGAAGTCGTATTACGGATTGGAGAAAGTCTTTACCGCACACAAAGGAACGCGGCAGGGACACAGCCTGGAGTCGATTGATTCCCAGATGAACGCGATGGCGTCGATACCTGATGAAGTCATGATCGCTTCGATCATGAAATCCGTGCGCGAGCCGGAGAAAGCGAAGCGGGAACTCGGAGCCACGCTTGCCTCCCTGAGTTCCGGCGATATTGCAAAACTGGCGGAAATGTGCGGCGAGATCGCCGCAGAGACCCCTCAAATCTATCAGAAGCTTTTTGTTGACCGCAATATTGATATTGTGAAGAAACTTCTTGTGCTTCTGAAAGAGAAAAAAGTGTATTTTGTACTTGTCGGCGCGGGGCATTTTGCCGGAAAGGACAATATCCGTGATCTTCTTGCGGGGGACGGCTGCCGGATTGTTCAGCTCGAAAAGACCGGCAGAAAAGGCAGCATCACGGCATCCCGCCCGGAAAAACAGGTCCTTCCCGCTCAGTGATGTTTATGCCGGCGCATATGGTATTCAGATATGTTTGCCTGTATGCCATATGCCGCTTGTTTTAATGTCTTGTGATGAGTCCGGCGAATCTTGCATGAGGGAGGCAAAAATGTGCCTGGGAAACTGTTTTTTTCACAAGTATCGTTTCTTTGTTTACTCCACGTTGGTTCTGATGTCGACATTGTTGGTTTTTCCTGTTGTTATGTATTTCTTTCAGAAATTGCCGGACCAGCAAAGGTTTCAGAATATAAATTCAACAAGCACTTTTCTCCTTTTTTCTGGCAGGTATTCATTAATCGTTTATTCTCAAGAAGAAGGCAGGTTATCTTATATAAACTTGGATCAATATAAGGTATTTATTTGTTCCAATCAGAAGTCACGGCAAATTTCCCCGCCGTTTATTTTTTCTGTAAAATATCCTTTTCAGCTTGTTTCAATAAAAGTATGTTCAGAGAAAGATGTATCTTCGCCCGGTGCATTTCTCTTTTCCATACATCTGAGACCCTGAAATAATGTCCGGTGAAACGGCAGAATAATCGGGAGAGAAGCGATCTGCCGGATGTTTTGTCCGGCAGTGAATCGAGACTGATATTACGAATTGAATATGGGATTTGAATTATGAAGATAAAGACAGCAGTTTTTTTGCTCTTGGTAAGTGTGATATTATTCTTTCTGGCTGCTGATGCTTATTCCAGCATTGCCCTGCTGTTTGCGTGTCTTATCTGCTTTTTTATGCTTCTTTGCACTTTATGGAAAAGAAAAAATAAAAAGGGTTTTCTTATCGTCTTATCATGTTTTATATTCTTTTTATTCATCATTTTTATTCTCCCTGCATTGTGAATGTCAAACTGTTGATATATATTAGTCTTGAAAGCATAACAGTCCTTGTGCGGCGTTAACGTAATCGTGAGGCAAGAGATGATTGATTCAGAAAAATATGAAAGGACCATAAATTATAAAGCTGTATTCATCTTTTCACTCTGTGCAATATGGGTAATATATAGTAACGCTATGCCTTATTTTACCCGTATCAGATTAGAGAGAAAGCGTAAGGAATGGGCACTGCAGAATGTTCAAAAAATCTCAGATTATCTCATGAAGCATGGAAAAGTTCCTTTCTATCAGATTTACCTTAACAGGGAAGAACTGGGATTGCGCTTAATAGATTTTGCCTCGGAATATCATCGTCCTACTTACAGGAAGGCTTTGGAATATGAATCGCCAAAAGGAATCCTCCAGTTATCCGAGGATGCTTTTGCCTCAGAATATCATTGGACTGTGACCTATGAATCGCCGAGGGAAATCCCGCAGTTATCCGAGAAGGAATTTGCAGAAATTTGTTGCTTTGTTTTAGAGTATGATAAGGTAACAAATGAATATAAGCTGTATGATAAGTATAATCCGGAGATTTCAAGGATGCTCAGAATTGAAAAAAAAGAGGGTGAAAGATAAGATACGAATGGCGGGATATGATGCTAATATCAGCGGCAAGTACATTTAATGATCCAAAGTTGAGGTTACGATGAATCTGGAAGTGAGACGGAATAAAAATGTGATCAGAAAAATTTTGATTTCAGCTGTCATTTTGTTTTTTGCAACAATTGTGATCCGTATGATTGTGCCCAAAATATCAATTGGCTATCTTAAGGATATCAGTCAACTGTCCCTAAAATACACGATGTTTCGTCGTTTTCCTTATTTTAAAACCAAAGGAGATCTGTTTTTTATAGAACAGACATACGCTTTATCCAACCAAATTGTTATTTTTGGAGAGTTTGACGATACTCCAGATCTCTTCTATCATATTTCTGATGTTGACTATTTTGAAAATTTAAAGATAAACTCTTTTGTTGTTCCTCATTTTATTTGTAAAGCAGAAAACATGTTAAACTACAGGTGGGGATGGAAAACGGAAAGAAAACCTCCAGATGACTATTTTGTATTGATTTATAATATCTATCGGCTTCCCCCTGATATTTGTTGCAGATTTGTAATTCGCGGCACATTTTATTATCTTGTTATTAATTCTGTGAATAAATTTTTTATTCTGGCAATATATGCGAGATAACTTTAAGAATCTACTGGCAGAAGCAAATTTGAAGATTCTCAGATATCAATCACAAAAGCTGATTCAGGAAAAGATAATTAAGATGAATTGACTTTTTTGCTTTTATCTGTTATCTTATGTTTATAAAAATTAAAAGGAGATGCGATGAAGAAGGTTCTTTTATTTTCAGTCTTTGTCCTGATCTTCTGCCTCATGACGGGCTGCGGGGAGCGGAAAATGTCGGATGAGGAGATTCAGAGAAAGGTTGATGCTTTATATGAAAAAGCTATGAGTGAATTGGAACGTGGCAACTTGAAGTCCAGTGAACAATATTTATTGGATATATTGCCATTGCATGATTTGTTAAGTGAGCAGAATCCATATCGTTTGATCGTATATTTTGAGGGAAATCAACGTATAGGTTTTTTGAAATATCATTTGCAGGAATATCAAGGTGCTGTTGAATATTTGGAAAAAGCAATTGCAGTCAATCCGGAGGATTTTGAGCATCAAATAGTGGAGTCGGTTAGAAGGCAGATACTCGAAAACTGGATTGCTTTGGCATCCGCGTACGATAAGCTGGGGCATAAGCAAAATTCTGACTTCTATTTGGGGCAGGCAGAAAAGCAGATATTACAGTTGGAGAAAGCGGAACCGGAAAAAGACGATAATATTTATAATATTTTTATTCATTATTATGTCGAACGTGGGAAAATATCTCTTAATAGGGATTTGTATAATGATGCATTACGTTTTTTTATAAAGACATTAGATTATTTTCATAAACAGAATGAACCGCATCAACCTTATTTAGCCGGAACGTATTATTATTTGAGTCTTACTTATGAAAAATTGAGAAATTATGATAAGACCATTGAAATGGCTCAAAAAGCCGTTGATATTTCTCTTACCGAAAAAATATTTTTCCGCCGTGCTTATCTTTTTCTTATGCAGATGTATGAAAAAGATTTGAACTATGAAGATGCTCTCTCCTATTCGGAAAAATGTTTGTTCAAATTGGATGAGACATCCTACAATGCCTCATATTACAAGGCAGTCATATATGATGAAATATCACGGTTGGCATTGAAATCAAAGCAGGAAAGTATTGTAAGGGAAGCCAGGAAAAATGCTGAATACTATAGATCAATCGCATCTCCTGAAGCTTCCATCATGCCCTATGATTTATTTTAGTCTTCTCAGCTTCAGTTTGACTTTTTGGTTTTGATTAAACCATGTGTCTTTTCTTTTTATACTTTTTCTCATATTATCAAAGTTTTTCTCCACTTCCCTGTTGATGTTTTTTTTAGGTTGTCAGATACTATATTAAATTGATTTTTTTATTTTGTATGTTATCTTATATTTACAAATTTTTAAGGAAGATGCGATGAAAAAGTTTCTTTTGTTTTTATTTACGGCTCTGACCTTCTGCTTCATGACGGGCTGCGGGGAGCGGAAAATGTCGGATGAGGAGATTCAGAGAAAGGTTGATGCTTTACACGAAAAAGTGGTTGAGGCTGAAAAAAAAAGAGATTTTTCACAGGTTGCGACAATTATAACAGAAGTTTTGACGTATTGTGCTTTATTAGAAGAAAATAATTCTTATAAAAAGCATGTTGTTTTTTCCGCTTCTCAGCGAATGGGGATTGCCAAGTATTATCTGGAAGATTATAAGGATGCCATTGTCTATTTAGAAACAGCATTAGCTGTGGAGCTTGAGGAAACAGAAAGCATCTTGAATCAGAGACTGGATATGCAGATCGGACTTGCAAACGCGTATGAGCAGTTAGGTGATGAACAAAAAAGGGACTATTATCTGAATTTAGCAGAGAAGCGTGTCCGTGAATTGGAAAATAGTGATGACAAAGGCGAGGCATATATTTTGGAACGTCTTTATTTCTTTTATTTTGCAAAGAGTAAGATTTTACAAAAGGAAAAACGCCTTGATGATGCATTAAAAAATCTATTAAAATTAAAAGCAGTCTTTGAAGAAGCAAAAGCGTTCGATGATATTTTATATCCTTTGACTCTTTTCCATATCGGCAAAATCTATTATAAATTGCACATAAAAAGTGAAGCCAGGTTGTTTTTTGAGCAAACCTTGGATAATCTTATTGAACAAAGAAAAATTACAGCAATGCCTTATATCTATCTCATTCATATTTATATCTCCGGACACCTTTTTGATAAGGCATTGCTTTGTTCGGAAAAGCTTTTAAATTCAATCGAATTAATTTCCATGCCCCAGGAGGCTAAGAAAAACAAAGCTGTCATCCTTTTCTGTATGGGGAAAATATATATTGCAAAAAAACAGTCGAGAGAGGCGGAAGAGTATCTGAGACAGGCAAAGGAACTTGTTCCGGTGCCTGTCTTGGATCAATTATATTGCTCTGTCCCTGAAATTTAATTAAACTCAGGTTTATGCTTCATGGACCAGTAAGCATTTTTGTTCTCATTTGCCTGTTTCCAACTACTATTGTGTCCCAGCGCTTTCTCCGCCTCCCTGTTGATGTTTCTTGCGTATCTTGCGACGGTCATGCAGATTGCGTCCGCTTTGACAAAGAAATCAAGATACGCGTCAATGATCTCTTTTACAACAGGGACATTTTTTGAGTTCATTCTTTTTGCGAGTTTGCAGACCGTATTCAAGTGCTCTTTTGCTTCCATGAAGTCGTCAATGATCTCATTGACCGTATCATTTCTTTTCTTTTTATTTGCCTCTGCGGCGCCGACTAGATTAATGAGATCGACAAAAGAATCTCCGAATCCGCTCCATTTTTTTATCTTCTTTTGGGCTTTTTCGATTTCCCTCAGAAGTGTGGAAAGTTGGCGAATCAATTTCAGAATGGAATCATGTGAATCAATGAATTTCTTGATTTCCAGTTCACTGAATGCACGTTTTATTTTCAGTCTTCCGGTCTTGACGTAGAGCTCCTTGTAGAGAGCTCTCGCTTTTTCGTCATTTGAATGCCAGCGTTTTGCTTCCAAACGGGTCAGAATCGTGATATAGTTTCCGATATCCCGAATTTCCTCCGTGATCAAAGCATAGAGTTTTCTGCTGTTGTTTTTGATTTCTTTTCCCGCATTGTTCTTTTCCATGGTAATCTCCTTTTTTGTTTTTGACGGAACCCCATGTTCCGTCTTCCGCTATTCTCCAAGCGTCAAACAAAAAGGAGTGAAAATGCCTGTTCTCGTTCACTCTTACGCTCATATTTTCCGAAAAAAGCGTCAAAGAAACTGGAGAAAGAAGGAAAGGCACTGCCGCATGACGGCTCAGGGCGAGAGGGATTACGGGCACCAGTCTATAATTCCGGTGCCGGGGTGCGCGTGCCGCCAGTTCCGGAATTCCTCCCAGCTTTTTACACCACCTTCGATGACCGCGCGGCAATATTCAATTCCCATGATATGTTCGTTTTCCGGTGTGACATATTTCAGGGATTGAATGATCCTGCGGTTTTCCGGGGTAAGGACCGCTGCTATCCGTTCCGCGACTCTCTCGAAAAAGCCGTCATAACGGGAACCTTTTCGGATTTGAATCATGTCAAGCTGCCACTCTGCGCCGTCGGCGGCGCGATAAGCGGCATGCCACTCCAGACATGCCTCCTCCGTATCGGCGAGATTCCGGTAGGTGAGCCCGCATACAGAGGAATTTGCGGCAAAGGTTCCCATGGCACGGAAGCTTTCGGCAACATTCAATTCAGTAGTATAAATGTGGAGATCAAGGTCTCTGTGTTTCGTAAGCAGCCCTGTCCGGAGCGAACCGACAAGGCGTATTTCCGCGCCGATGGATTCCCATGCCTGAAGTACGCCGGAGTTTCTGATGATATCCCATGCCGTCCGCTGGTTTTCCGCAGCCAGATGTGCAATCGGCTCTTCTGAATCATCGGAAATATCTCCGGTAAAAATCTGTGAGGAACGCAGATGTTTTTGTTTCGGCGGAAATTCCGCATCGAATCGGCGGACTTCTTCCGGGGACATACGGTAAAGACTGTTCACCTCAAAATGCCCGGCGAGACAAATTTCCTGTTTCAGAGGGAGAAGCAGCAAAGATGAGCGGAAAAAACCTTCAGCATCAGTTACTCCGTATTTTTCTCCGGGCTCGAATCCGAACCGGGAATAATAAGCCGGACTGCCATAGATGACGATTGCCGGATACTCCAGGGAATGTGCCTGTTTTACGGTGTGTTCAATCAATGCTTTCCCGATTCCCTGTTTCTGGAATTCGGGAGCCACCGCCAGCGGCCCGAAAGTCAGGACACTTTGTTTTACGCCGTTTCTCTGTTTGATGACCGCTTTACAGTAATAGATTGCCCCTGCGATTCTGCCATCGACTTCTGCTACGAAGCTGAGTTCAGGAAGATGAATTGCGCTGTCCCGGAGACGGTGAACCAGCAGGTGTTCGTCGCAGCCGGGACGGTAGACGTCCCAAAAGGCTTCCCGGACCAGATTTTCCACGGTGCGGAATTCATTTTCCTGTTCTTTGCGGATCAGAATGTGTTTCATTGCCGTTTTCCTTTTCTTTTTTTGCCGCGTCAATCCGCTGCCGCTCGGCGTCATCAAGCCTGCTGCATTCCTGATTGAAGATGCGCTGAATCTGTTTCTGCCTGTCTCGAATCCGCCGGAGCGCCCGTTTTCTGCGCGCGGAATTCATTTGACGCTTTGCGGACGGCTCTTTCAGTTCTGCCTCCTGTTCCTCCAATGCCGCCAGTTCCTCATTTTTCCTTGTCTCCAGCGCTCTGATTTTCCGTCTTTTCTCCAAGCTCGCGGCAAAGATTTCCATCGTCAGGGGATCGCCCTTGTAATTTTCCAGAAAATCATCCGTCAGTTCTTTGAAAAGAACCGTCGCCTTTCTGAGTTTCTCGTCTTTCTTGTAAGTGATCCGGATTCCGATGGAACCGACATCTGCAATACGGTAATCCTGAAACGTTTTTCCATTTTCAGTAACCAGATCATCCGCGGGAATGCAGAACGGGATCGCCAGCAAAGTCAGCAGCACCGTATTTCTCATTCCCCGTCTCCGCTAGAATTTCTGGTGGTAGGGATTCGGGTTTCCTGTTGCATCATCCCGCAGAATGAACATGGCGCCGTAATGGAATTCTCCGCCTTCGCGGACAAACTGCACCAGAGTGCGCTGGAGCGATGTATGAATGGGAACGGTTTCCACTCCGTTCCGGTCGGCTTTGATGCCGAAGACCCGGAATACCGTGTCCGCTCTGCCCGGATACGGGATCAGATAGGCAGCGCGCTGAAAAGCCAGAATGTTGGATGTCTGCGGCAGGATCTTTTGAAGCTGCGGGTCCAGAAGCCAGGATTCGCAGAAGAAAGCCTTCCAGTGGTAGTCCGGCTCGTAACGTTTGAAGAACTCCATGGCGCGGAGCATGGAGTCCGCACAGAGTTCGTGGGTGAGAGCGCCGCCCTCCGGAATATGAATGTTGAGAACGGGGTCTCCGAAAGACAGCACCAGCTCCCAGTCGGCTTTGGGCAGAGAGGTCAGCTCCCGTTCCGCCCGTCCGTCCGGCGTGACTCGGTTGCCCGTATAGGAGCTTTCGTTTTCACGGTAGACGCTGGTCCAGCTTTCAGGGGAGGGGAGATCATGCAGATCGTCACGGATGCCGTCCGCCGTGTAACGGAACCCCGCCTCGGAAAGCGCCGTGACCTCACCGGTCAGATTGTTTCTGAATACGAAAGTCCGCGACAGGAAAGTGTGGCGAAGGTTGAATTGGAGACGCCCGAAACTCAACACCGTGCAGTTCAGGTGTCCCTGGAGCCACACGAGAATCATCCACGCGATTCCGGGAGTTCCGAAATTGCGCTTGTAGTGCGCGACCCATACCGACATGTCACGGAATGCGGAATCGCGCATTGCATCGTCCCAGCCGCGCTTTTCATAATTCCTGATCCCGAACGGGAAACCGGAAAGAACCAGCAGAAAGTAAAACACCCCGCACTGTTCCTCGCCGAGAATCCGTTCCAGCTTCGGGTCTTCGGGAAGCACCTCTCCGAACTTCAATCCCTGAATGTAAAGCAGATCGTGCAGATCCCATAAAAGGCGCATGAAGGAATCACGCATCAGAAGCGCATCCTTGACCGCTATGATCTTATTGATATCAGTGTCGTCCAGTCCCGCCATTTTCGAATACTTTACGATGTAGGCGTTCTTCAGAAACTGAATCTTCTCAATTCCGGGGAAATTCTTCGAGGCAGCCATGATTCAGCATCCCAGCGTTTTTTTTACTGCTTCCAGAGTGGGGGGAATCTGAACGGGTCTGTTGGCGAAAGTGCCTTTGATTCCCATCTTGCCGAGCTGGTCCTGATGATAGCCGATGACCGCGTCGGGGTCTTTGAGAATGTTGCCGGTCAGGATGCCGACGACCTTTTCCTCCGGCTTGATCACGCCCGCGTCCGCGAGCTTTTTCGCTCCGGCGAGAGAACAGCAGGAAGCCGGTTCCGCGCCGATTCCGGCGGCGTCCAGCTTTGCTTTCGCATCCATGATTTCCTGCTCCGTGACCTGTTCGACGGTTCCTCCGCTCCACTTGACGGCGCGCAGGGATTTTTCCCAGGAGACCGGGTTGCCGATCTTGATTGCGGTTGCGATGGTTTCCGGATTTCTGACCGCTTCATACGGGGTGTGCTGTGTCCACATTTTGTAAAGCGGATTCGCACCCGCCGCCTGAATGACTGCGATCTTCGGAATTTTGGAAATGATGCCGAGTTCATGAAGTTCCATGAGAGCCTTGCCCATGGCGCTGCTGTTGCCGAGGTTGCCGCCGGGGATCACGAACCAGTCCGGCACTTCCCAGTCGAGCTGCTGGAGCGTCTCGAATGTGATTGCCTTCTGCCCTTCGATACGGAACGGGTTGATGGAGTTCAGCAGGTAGATTCCGAGTTCATGGCAGACATCCTGCACCAGGCTCATGGCGTCGTCGAAATTGCCGGAGATCTGAAGCGTGATTCCGCCGTATGCCAGCGCCTGTGCAAGCTTCCCGTAGGCGATCTTGCCTTCGGGAATGAAGATCACGGATTTCATGCCGCTGACCGCCGCATAGGACGCCATGCTGGCGCTGGTGTTGCCGGTGGAGGCGCACGCGACCGTTTTGGCATGGAACAGTTTCGCCGCGCTCGCGCCGCAGGTCATGCCGCGGTCCTTGAAACTGCCGGTGGGGTTTTCGCCCTCATGCTTGAAATAAAGATTGCTGAGACCCGCCCATGTGCCGGCGGAGCCCGCCGGGTAAAGACGCGTGTTGCCTTCCTGGCGCGTTACGATCTTGTCATCCGGTGCATCCAAAACGAGTTCGCGGTATCTCCATACTCCGGAAGATTCGATTCCGCGCTTCATGCCCCATCTTTTTTCCCAGAGCGCCTTGAGCTCCCCGCCGTCGATTTTGGAAAGGTCGCGCTTCACATCCAGCACGCCGCCGCAGTCGCAGGTATATCTGAGCTGTCCGATATCATAGGTTCTGGAACATCTTACACACTGAAGAAATGACTCTGTCTTTCTCATCTTTCTTTTTCCGTTATTGTGAATTGTTTGGGTTAAAATAAAAAATCAGCGTTTTGCGATCTTGAAGATATAAATCGCCCCGAATATCTGATACAGGGCAGGGGGGATCCAGACGATATACTGCGGGAACAGTTTCGGGGATTCCCGCAATGCGTCCGAAACAAGGACCGCTCCGAAGTAAAGCCCGGCAAGCAGAACACTCAAAAAGAGCCCTACCGAAGTTTCTCTGCGGGAGGTCCGGACTGCGAGCGGCATTCCCAGAAGCAGGAACGCGATCGGCGCAAGGGCAAGCGCCACCCGCTGGTTCAGTTCGACTTCCAGTTCCGTCGTATCGACGCCGCGTTTTTTGTCCAGGCTCATTCTTGCGAGCAGTTCCATCGCCGTCAGATACTTGTCTTTCCGCGACACCCTGTTTGCGTTGAATCCGCGCCCGTAGTCAATCTGGAACGTGAGCTGCCTGCTGAATGTCCGGCGCATGGTCTTGTTGCTTCCTCCGCCCTCGTAGGCGGCGACCGTGGCATTTTCGAGAATGACATTGAGGAGCTGGTTTTCCTTGTCCACTTCCACGACTCCGCTTGCGGCGGTGACATCCTGTTCCCATTTGCCGTTTTTCCCCATTCTGTAAACCTGAATGTCGCGGATTTTGTTGTCGTCTTTGGAGCCGATATAGATATAGAGATCGCTGTAACGGACCGGAATTCCGGGTTCGAAAATGGCAGTCGGCTGTTCTACCAGAACGTTCTTCACCAGATTCCGTGCCTCACCCAGATAATGCGGGCCGACCTGAAGCTGGAGATAGAGGCAGGTGCAGGTCAGGATGAATGCGATTACGATGATCGGCGCCACGATCTGGAGAATCGACACTCCGCATGCGCGCATTGCCGTGATCTCGTTATCTGCGGAAAGTCTCCCGAAGACGAGCATGACGGACACCAGTGCCGCCCAGGGAATCGTAAACGCCAGTACGATCGGAAGCACGTACAGCAGGAAGATGAATGCGTTTTTGACTGGGACTCCGCTGGAGATATATTCAAAGACCTTCATGAGGTGTGATCCTGTCATGCCGAAGGTCAGAACGCCGATCGCCATGAGAAAAGTTCCCATGAAGCTCCTGATTACATAGAAATTCAATATTTTCATTCAGATACCATTTACAGATTTTTATTAAAGCACACACGTCAATTTAGCATGCGAAAGATATAATATAAAGTCTCCGAACGAATGTTTTTCAAGAAAAAGTTCGGATTTTATTTCGGGATTGCGCTGTTTCACTCTGGCAAAATAATAAATTTGTGGTATTTTATATGCTTCCAGTGAAACGTTAACAAAAGGAGACTTCTCTGATGAAGGTATTCAATTTTAATGCAGGGCCGGCCATGCTGCCGACGTCCGTTATGGAAAGAGCTCAGAAAGAATTCTGCGACTATCACGGCACAGGATGCGGCATTCTTGAACACTCCCACCGCGGCAAGGATTTCCAGGCTGTTCTTGACCATACCAATCAGAACATCCGTGACGTCTTCGGCGTTTCCGATGCCTATGACATTGTCTACATTCAGGGCGGCGCAAGCATGCAGTTCGCCATGATCCCGATGAACCTTATGACCACCGGCGCGGCGGATTTCGTCGATACCGGCACGTGGTCCAGCAAGGCGATGAAGGAAGCCAGGCTTTTCGGCGAAGTCAGAGTCGCCGCCCAGAGCAAGGACACCAAATACGACCACATTCCCGCGTTCGACACATGGAAACTCTCCGAAGACGCCTCCTATGTTCATATCACAAGCAACAACACGATCTACGGAACCCAGTATCAGGATTTCCCGACCACCAAGGCGCCGCTGATCGCGGATATGTCCAGCGACATCATGTCCCGCAAGGTCGATGTTTCCAAGTTCGGCATGATTTACGCCGGAGCCCAGAAGAACCTCGGTCCCAGCGGGCTTGCACTGGTCATCATCCGCAAGGACCTTGTCGGCCGCACGCCGGAAAAGGTTCCCACGATGCTCAAATACAGCACCTACACCGAAAACAACTCCCTCTACAATACGCCTCCGACCTTCGGAATCTACATGATCGGGCTTGTCACCGACTGGATCAGGGAAGTCGGCGGGCTTGAGGCGGTTGAAAAGATGAATGACGCGAAAGCCGCCCTGCTGTATCAGGCGATTGACGAATCCAACGGCTATTACAGCACGCCGGTCAAGAAATGCAGCCGTTCCAAAATGAACGTCGTGTTCCGTCTTCCGACCGAAGAACTCGAAGCGAAGTTCCTCGAAGTCGTGAAAGCGAACGGCATGATCGGACTCAAGGGCCACCGTTCCGTCGGCGGCATGAGAGCCAGCATCTACAATGCGATGCCGCTTGAAGGAGTGGAAAAACTCGTCGGCATCATGAATGACTTCAGAAAGAACAACTGATTTTTCAGTTGTTTCTGAATCGTATTGCGGCGGATGAGGTTCACCGGCCTCTCCGCCCGATTTTCAATCTGTAGAGAAAAGAAGGAGCGTCACCGTGCTTCAGAGTTATTCAGTTATCAATGGAAGGATCGCCAAGGGAGCGGAAGGGTTCCCGCAGATTGAAGTCTATATCCTGCCGGATGAGACGGAGCGCAACCATCTCATCAATGACTACGGTGTGGATGAACATACGCTGTTGTCTTCCACCGACCCCGACGAGACGCCCCGTATTGAGTTTGAAGACAATCACACGGCGGTGATCCTGAAATATCCCAAGAACTATTCCGCCGAGGATAATTTCCTGTTCAAAGTCAAGTCCATGGGCATCTTTATTTTCCCCCCGGAGCGCATTGTGATCGTCCTTGACGACAGTGTTCCGCTGTTTACCGGCCGTCTCGCCTCGAATGTCAAGGCGGCGCAGGACGTTCTCCTGAAAACTCTGCTCCAGACGATCCGTCATTTTGAAACCCATCTGCGCGTGATCAACATGTGCAGCGACGAAATCGAGCATGAGATCAACAAGTCCTGCGGCAACAAGAATCTTCTGAATATGTTCACGCTGGAGAAGGGGCTCGTCTATTATGTCAACGCCCTGAACGGGAACCGCCGCGTGATCGAGCGCATGAAAGTCAACGCCCAGAAATTCGGTTTCACCGAGGAGAATATCGAACTGCTGGACGATCTTGCCATTGAAAACCGTCAGTTCCTGGATCAGGCGGAAGTCTATTCGCAGGTTCTCTCCGGGCTTATGGATGCGCGTGCTTCGATCATCAACAACAATCTGAACGTCATGATGAAAAATATGAACGCGATTGTGATCGCGATTTCGGTTCCGACGTTCTTTACCGGGGTTTTCGGCATGTCCGAATTCACGGCGTTTCTGACCGGCTCCAAGTGGTTTGTAGGGTATCCGCTTTTCGTTTTCGCAATGCTTCTGCTTGCCCTCTTTATTTACTGGTTGATTACACGATCCGATAGAAATGGTTAAGGAGTTTTGAATATGCCTATTTATGAATATATCTGCAATGATTGCAACAATGAATTTGAAGCGCTGGTGAGAAATTCCGAATCGAAGCCGGAATGCCCGAAATGTGAATCGAAAAATCTGAAACGCAAAATGTCCACTTTTTCCGCTTCGGTGCCTTCGTCGAACGGATGCCCCGCAGCATCGTCGTGCCCGTCCGCGTCATCCTCCTGCGGATGCGGCTGCGGTTGCGGGCACAAACACTGACATCCCATGAAAAAAGCCGAACTTTCAGCCCTGATGGATTCGCTCGGAATTGCTCCGAGCAAGAAACTCGGTCAGAATTTTCTGATCGACGATAATTTTCTGGATTCGATTATCCGCATTGCCGACGTCAAGCCTGATGATAAGGTGATTGAGGTCGGACCCGGATTCGGCGCATTGACGGAGCGTCTGCTCAAAACGGGCGCTTCGGTTGCCGCGATTGAGTTTGACCGTAAACTTGCCGCATGGCTCCGTCTCACTTATGCAAACCGGGGACTGTGCCTGATCGAAGGGGACGCGTGCAAAATTGACGTTGCCGGCATTTACGGCGCGGATACCCCGTTCCGGTTGATCTCCAACCTTCCTTATTCGGCGGGAACCGTGATCGTTGCGAACATGCTTGCGCTGAAGACTCCGCCGTCCGAGATGTTCATCATGCTCCAGAAAGAGGTCGGGATGCGTTTCGCGGCGAAAGAGGATACCGATGAATACGGTGCGCTGACGGTCCGCATTCAGGCGATGTATCAGGTGGAGCTTGTCAAGATGGCTCCGCCCCAGATGTTCTATCCCCGGCCGGAAGTGGATTCCTGTATTTTGCGCCTGACTCTGCGCAAAGACGCTTTGGGGCGGGAGCATTTCCGGAATCTGACGCGTCTTGTCCGCGCCTCTTTTGCGCACCGCCGCAAAAAAATGCTGAAACAGGCGGCTTCCATGTTCGACATGGATCAGGTGCGAAGTGCGATGGTGTCGCTTGGGATTGATCCCGACATCCGGGCGGAAAAAGTGACAGTGAAACAGTTCATCCGCATGGCGGAGATGCTGGGAGGAGAAAAATGAGAAAAGAAGTGGAAGCATTTACCGCAATGCGTTACGGTATGTTTGTGCATTACGGACTGTTCAGCATGCTCGGGCGCGGCGAATGGGTCATGAACAGAGAGCAGATTGCGCCCTCTGAAATGGAG
This sequence comes from Lentisphaeria bacterium, assembly GCA_003526375.1. Taxonomy (GTDB): domain Bacteria; phylum Verrucomicrobiota; class Lentisphaeria; order Victivallales; family UBA1829; genus UBA11452. The sequence goes on along the minus strand of DPDG01000066.1, from coordinate 10,094 downwards.
AGACTGGCGCAGGAGTTCAATCCCTCGAAATTCGATGCGGAGGAAATCTGCCGGCTTGCCGTGGACGGCGGCATGAAATATGTTGTCCTGACGACCATGCATCATGAGGGGTTCCGGCTTTACGATACCGCGCTGACCGCTTTCAATGCAAAGGCGGTTTGCGGGCGCGATCTTGTGGAGGAATTTGTATCCGCCGCCCGCAGGCATGGGCTCAGGATCGGGCTTTATCACAGCCTGAACAACTGGCACGACCAGCCCGATGCGGTCGCCGCGCTGGAGTCGGAGGCAGATTACCGGCTTTTTATGGAACACACCTTTACACGCATCAAAGAGCTTGTAACGCATTTCAATCCGGTTGATATCCTCTGGTATGACGGCTGGTGGCCCTTCGACGCGGAAGGCTGGCAGGCGGAGCGGATGAATGAAATGGTGAGTGCGATTCAGCCACATGTCATTTTCAACGGGCGGAACTGTCTGCCCGGAGATTTCGGCACGCCGGAACAGCATCTTTCCGTTCCCGATCCGTGGCGTCCGTGGGAGGCATGCATGACGCTTAACGATCATTGGGGATTTCACATTTCCGACGAGGAATGGAAATCTCCACGCGCGGTCGTGAAGATGCTTCTGACCTGTGCCAACGGAAAAGGAAACCTGCTGCTGAATATCGGTCCGCGCGGAGACGGCTCGATTCCGGAGCCTTCCGTAAAGATTATCCGCAAGGTTGGGGAGTGGCTTGCAAACGGCGGGCGCGAAGCCGTTACGGATAATGAGATCATGAAGCTCGGACCTTACTTCCGCAAAGAGGAGGAACGGACGGACTGGGACGGTATGGGGGTCTTTTCCGCTGCCGGTGCCAATCTTTACTTCACCATGCTGTATTATCCCGGAAGACAGTTGACGTTCACGGGATTTGAGATGAATGTGAAACGGGTTTCCAGTGTCCCGTTCGGAGAGCTTTGTTTCAGGCAGGACGGGGGAAAGATTGCGGTGGAGCTTCCCGAAGCGATGGCGGAGGCGTTCTGCCCCGTGATCCGGTTTGAGTGCGACGGGACCCCCTCCATTTACCGGACGGGCGGAATGCGCCTTCCGAAATGCCGCCATACGCGTTACGATCCGGCGCCTTCGGATATTCAGTATTGATACTGTACCGTATTATAAAACTCCCAGATTTTTTTCTGAGGCTATTGTCTGTGGCGGAAAACGGTTTATATTGATGTGTTTCATCAAATATGAGGATCGATTATGCCGACAATAGACCTGACCAGAAGAGCAGATGAGGCGGAGCTTGAATACAAAGCTGTCCTGTCCGAGGTTCCGCTTGAATCGGAGAGCACACGCTATACGGGTGTGATTTACAGTTTGACCACAAGTTCCATGCACGGGACCTACATTGATTTTCCCGGTCATATCAAAGAGACGGACAACGGGCTTTATGCCCACAATTTTCCACATGAGGAGCTCTACCGCGTTCCCGCTTCGGTGATTCATCTCGACCGTGATCGGGGACCGGTTTCCGGCGCAGAGCTCGAACATGCATTCGGAGGTGTCCCGCGGACTCCTGTTCTGGTGATCAACGGGCTGGGAGCGCGCGATGAAACGGAACTGCCGAAACGCATCGTGTATCTGGACCACAGCGCGTTGGATTGGATCATTGCCTCCGGTGTGCGATATCTGATTTCGGATATTTATGAGAGCCAGGCGCTGCACGGCGTTTTCCTGAAACTGTTCCGGGCGGGCATTACTGCGATATGCTGTCCGGCGAATCTTGCGGCAGTCACGGCGAGAGAAGCGAAGATCACCTGCCTGTTCCTGCCGTTGCAGGGCGTGACTCAGTTGCCCTGCCGTCTGATTGCCGAATTCTGATAAAAGTTAAGATAAGGAGTTGTTATGGAATCTGTTGAAATCGTAAAAGCGCTTCGTTCCCTCGGACTGGGCAGAGGAGATATTGTCCTGCTTCACAGTTCCCTGATCAGCCTCGGTTATGTCGAGGGGGGCGCGGATGCCGTCATCAAGGCGTTTCTGGATGTGATCGGAAAACGCGGAACGCTTCTCGTTCCCGCATTCGGCGCTCTCGGTGTCATTCCGGAGACGTTGAAAAAACGCAGGGACGCCATATTCAGTGATTGTCCTGTGGGGACGGTTGCCGCTGTCGGCGCGGACGCGAAAGCACTTTGCGCGGATCATTGGAAAGCCGACACCGCGCATGGCAAAGACACGCCTTTTACGCGGCTGGCGGAAAAGGGCGGTTACATCTGTCTTCTGGGCGTGGACCAGGACCGCAATACTTCATTGCATTCCGTGGAGGCGCTTCTGGAGCTTCCGTATCTCTCTCCCGTGACACGCACGTTCAAGACTCCCGACGGCAGGGAGGTTACAAAGACATGGAATTATTATCCCGGTCCGCACCGCGATTTCATCGGGCTGGATCATATTCTGGAAGAGTCCGGCGCAATGAAGATCATGAGAATCGGAAACGCTCAGGTGCGCCTGATCAAATCCGATCTGATGTTCGAGACTCTGCTTGCGCTCGGTTCCGGCGATCCCGCCTTCGCCCTTTGCGAAAACCCGTCCTGCGCGGACTGCGTCCGCCAGCGTGCCGCGATTTTTGCCGCGGATATGGAAAAGGAATCTTTCAGACTGACTGCTTCCTCCCGCCTTGCCGGACGCTACGTGCCTGAGATGGTCGAAAACCTGAAACGTGCCGGGATTTCCCTCATTGAGCTGGATTATCTGCAGGGGAAGGCATGTGCGCTGGCTCCCGTAAAAACTTTGAAGCGCGCGGTTGAAGATTTGAACGAGGCGGGAATTCAGGTGTCTGCATTGCGCGTGCCTGCCGTTCCTGATGATCCGGCGAAACTTCCGGAGCTTGTCACGGAATGCGGCATCCGGCGTGTGATCCTGCCGCTGGCGAATTCGGAAAAGGCGGCGAAAGCGCTGGTGAAAAAACAGATTGAGGTCAGTTTCGTCAATCTCTGCCAGACTTCACTTTCCGCAAAAGAGCAGATGATTGCCTATGCCAAAAAGTTTGACTGTGATCTGACATTCAATAATGCGAATTTCGTTCTGGCGGGCGAGATGCCGTTCCTGCAATCCTACCGCACAGGGCATTTCATCAAATTCATGAACCAGCTTGACCTGATCGACTGCAAATGGGACGGCGAAGCGACCTCTCTTGCGTTCGGCAACGGCGAGATCAAAGAGCTGATATCGATTCTGCGCTGCCATAATTTCAACGGCTTTTTCTGTCTCGGCGGCGGGATGCCTTATCCGGATTCTCTTGAAGATGCCGTGAACGATTTCCGCAATCTGCTTGCGGCAATGTAAGGGAACGTGCCTTTTCCCGGTTGCATAATGTCCGGTAAGAAGTTAAATTACGGGATCAGGAAAAGGAAAAACGTATGACTCCATTGCTGTTGGCTCCCGCCGGGAATTTTGAATCGTTGAGCGCCGCCCTGAATCACGGGGCGGATGCCGTTTATTTCGGCGTCGGCTCGCTGAATATGCGGTCGCGTGCGACCGTGAATTTCAGGGAGGAGGACTTGCCGCTGATTGCCGGGATGTGCCATGAACGCGGCGTTCAGGCATGGCTGACGATCAATACGGTCGTGTTCGATGAGGAGCTTGATTCCGTGCGGAGCCTCTGCAAAGCGGCGAAAGAGGCGGGGATTGACGCCGTGATTGCCGCAGATACCGCCGTTCTGATGATTGCGCAAGAACATGGACTCGGCATTCATCTTTCCGTTCAGGCGAATATCGGCAATCTGGAGGCGGTCCGCTTCTACGCTCAGTTCGCGGATGTGATGGTGCTTGCGCGCGAGCTCAGGCTTTCGCAGATCAGGAAAATCTGCGACGGCATCCGGCGGGAGAAGATTACAGGACCCTCTGGGGAGCTCGTCAGAATTGAAGTGTTTGTACATGGCGCTCTGTGCGTGGCGGTCTCCGGAAAATGCTACATGAGCCTCGCCGTTTTCAATTCCTCCGCAAATCGCGGGGACTGCTATCAGCCTTGCCGCCGTTCCTATACGGTGCGTGATTCCGTCAACGGGCAGGAGCTGGCGATTGACAATCATTATGTGATGTCGCCGAATGATCTCTGCACCATTGACATTCTGCCGCGCATTCTGGATGCGGGCGTGTCTGTCCTGAAGATTGAGGGCAGGGGGCGTTCCGCCGATTATGTCGCCGCAGTGACGCAGGTGTACCGGGAAGCCGTCGATGCCTGGAAAAACGGGATCGTTCCCGAAGCGGGACAGCTTGAGCTGTGGAAGAAGCGTCTGCATGAAGTGTTCAACCGAGGCTTCTGGCACGGCGGCTATTATCTGGGAGAAAAGGTCGGGGAGTGGACTGCGTCTTCCGAAAACAAGGCGACTCTTGTGAAAGTGTTTGCGGGGCTGGTGCTTCACTATTATCCGAAGTCAAAGGTTGCGGAAGTCCGCCTGACTTCGGAGGGTGTCAGAGTCGGCGACCGTTTTCTGGTCACGGGACCGACAACCGGAGCTGTCGAAGGAGTGATCACGTCTCTGCGGACCGATGACGTTCCTGCCGAATCTGCCGGTAAAGGCTCTGAAATCACATTTTCGTTTGATTCCGTCGTGAGAAAAAACGATCAGTTTTATCTGTTGGTTCTGCGCAAAGAAGATGATTGACTCTTTCGAGGGGGTAATACCCATCGAGTCCAGATTGTCAGTTTTTGCGTCCGGCTCGTTTATGCCCGCTCTGAAGCAAAAATTTTATTCTCAGGGAGTTCCATCCCCTGACCTGCGGGGGTGATTCTGAGATGGAAAAATACGTGAGCATTCTTCTCAAATCAAGGGTTCTGCTCTTGTCGTGGTCCAGCGGTGAATCGCTGATCGCACGGCGTGCGAAATCTCCGCCCGTAGATATTCTCAGAAAAAATGACTTTTCTGCTTTTTTCTCTTTGTCTTTTGCGATGCGAAGTCTATATTAAGCCTTAGTTGCAAGTTTTAATTTTCATCAAACAAGGGGGGTAAAAATGAAAACTTTAATGCACATCGCCGCATCACCGAGAATCCAGCGTTCCCACTCCCGCAAACTGGCGGAATATTTTATCGGGAAGTTTCTGAAGGAAAATCCTGATTATACACTGGATCAGTATGACATTGCAAAAGGGGAGCTGGCACAGTTCACGGAACCTGGAGCGACCGCAAAGTTCAAGAGCCTGCGGAATGTTCCCATGACTCTGGACGAGACGGCTCAATGGATTGCCGCTCAGGATGAGTTCAAGCGTTTTGCTGCTGCGGATAAATATGTATTCAGCGTACCGATGTGGAATTTCGGTTTGCCGTATCATTTCAAGCAGTATATTGATCTCATTACGCAGCCCGGCTGGCTCTTCGGCGCGGATGAAAAGGGATACTTCGGGTTGTGCAAAGGGAAGTCCGCATTGTTCTGTTGCGCGACAGGGTCATTCTATCCGGAAAAGGAGCTCTGGCGCGATCATCTGCGCCCCTACCTGAAATATTGGTCGGATCTGGTTGACTTGAACTATTTTGAGGTCACATTGGAGGGCTGCAATGCCGAAGGTGATCACGAGAAACTGCAAGCGGAGGCTCATGCCCGGCTGGATGCCATTGCCGGGCGGTTCTGATTTCCGGAGCAAATGGAAATGCGGGCAGTTTTCCAGAGGAAGACTGTCCGCATTTTGCTTGTCCGGTGAAACGATTAAGGATGCAAGTATATTTTTGTGTCAGAAATCATAAACCAGCCCCAGTAATAGTTGCGTTTTGCTTGATAATTAATGCCGCCGACACCGTCTTTTTCTTTATCGGCTGTCGTATTCAGAATAGTGATTGTGTTGTCGCCTTTCACCAGAAGTCCGGGAGGAATTTCAAATTTTTCTTCCGTCCAGACATTTTTTCCCCAAGGAACCGGTCCATCGTGAATGGTTTTTCCATTGATGATAAGCCGCATGAAAGCTGGATCTGTTTTTTCATTGTCGATACCCTCCACGGCAAGAATAGCTTTGTCGGTCAATGCCTGCGCGAGTCTTACTGATAACTGAACCTGGCCAAGACCGGAGGAAGGACGGCGCAGAATCTTCACATGTTTCGTTTTTTTTCTCTTCCATGTACTTTGAGCGTTTTCGCCGCCGACAGCGCCTTGTGCCTGGATAAGCCATCCATAAGCCATTTTTTGCTGTGCATTCGGGATTGATTCTCCGAGTGCCTTTTGCGGATTCTGGATGATTGCATGAATGAGCGGATCATTGAACCATGGTATTGTATTGCCAAGTTTAATGACTGCGGTTTCCCAGAACCATTGCCGGGGATTGACCTGCATATAAGCAATTTTATATCGCGCCGCAACTCGGCAGAATTCGCCAATCCGTTCTGCATATTGTGAAAACTCTGTCGGACCGATTTTGCCATTTCCCCTGCAGTTGTCCGTAAGAGATTGCCACAGCAGATATAGTTTTTCTCTTTCCACCCGTTCCAGATACTCCGGATTCCCTTTGACTTGTTTCTCTGCTTCTGAAAATATGGCAAGAGTCTGATCTGCAAGTTCTTTGGTAATGAACCCGCGGAGAATCCGTTCGCAGTTTTGATCCCATTTCCGATATGCTGCTTCTTGATTCATCCGGTTGAAATACTGACGCATTTGTGGAGCGGCAGGACCATAATAGAGTTTCATGAAAACATCAATTTCACGGGAAATGTCAATACGGGGATCAATCATAACCCGGTTCAGCAGGTAAATTCCCATATCTGCAAAACTGTGACTTGCCGGATATCCTCCTGCTCCATAAGTGGCTCTGTATCCGCAAAACATTACCGCTCGATAATTTTTTTCTGCAAAATATCTGCATAATTCATAGTTCTGCGGAAAAACAGTCCAAGTATTCAGACGTTCCCTGTAGAATACCGGATAGGAAAAAGCCGCCATATTTTCAGGAGCCAGCGTTTCCCAGCCCTTCATCTCCTGCCAGCCAGCTTCATTTTCTTTGCAATGTGCAATAAAATGATTGAGCCAACTGGTGTCATAAGGACAATATGCGACATAAAGATTGTGGTGTGGCACTGCTTTTGCAGGTGGAGAAGTTGTGGCATAAGCCAGAGTGATTAGCTTTTTGTCCGGGAATTCTTTGCTGAAAAGAGTGCTTATGGCATTCATCCACAGGATATTGCGGGTACTCGGCGAGCCAAGTTTCAAACAGTTGGGACAACAGCATTCTTTTCCGCCGCCGTCACCGGCGTAGATGCAGAACACGCCTGCATTCGGTTCGCTTTTGAAGAATTCAACCAGCCTTGCCGCCGCTATCCTGGCAACTTCTTCATTGGAAACACAATAATGAACGTCAAAACGCTGCCCGGGAAGACGGAGGAGCCGTTTCCCCTCTTTGTCGAGTGCGAAATATTCCGGATGCTCCCCGTGGAATTCGTCGTAAGGGACGAGTTTAGGGATGGAATGCACCCCTTCGCGGTATACTCCCAATTTGCGTCCATTGGCAAATTCATTCATGTCCGTGTAACCCAGTCGCTCCATGAATGGCACTTCGACATTGTTTCGCAGGGCAACCGCCGGGTTGACCAGTTTTTCCATACTGTCAATGGCGAGTTTATCAGGATAAATAAGTTTTGATTGCGTCAGATAAAATATGCCGCATTGGCGAAGAAATTCCAAGGCACCGAACGGCACCCCGCCGGGGCGCTTTCCAACGATTCCGGCATTGCCATTTCTGACTCTGAAAAAACATCCGCCATCATTTAGTTTCGAGATATCGCTACGGGTAATCAAGCCATTGACTTCCGCAGATTTTCCAATATATATGGCACTGTTCAGTTTCACGGGAACGGAAGTTGCCCGGATTGGAATAAGATTCCCATGGGCCTGATAGATCATTGCCTGCAGAATTCTGGCACATTTTCTGTCATAAAAGGCTTCCGCATCTGCTCCCCGGCTGTAAATAATTGCCTCACAGGTCTTGCCGTCAATGCGGAACGGGTTGCGCCCTTCGTCGGGCGGGTCAACGGTAATGATCTTTAAGTCTCTGATTTCCAGCGGAGCGTTGTTTCCGTAAACTTGGAAAGAGAGTCGCAGACTCATAGCTTCTGCCAGTGCCGGAATCCGGTATGTCACGAGCTGCCAGTCACCGGTTGCAGGAAGCTGTTTTGCTCCGGATGACGAGAGTCGTTTTTCCTGATGTGCGAAATTCCAGGTGAACGAGGCTTTTGTGGCGGTCTTGCAGTAGAATGAGATATTGAAGGCGGTTGCAACTGAAAACTCAAGTGACAGGTTCTGTGCTGCCCAGTTCCCGTTTTTTCCGGAAAGGATTCTCAGGATACCGTTATGAATGGATATGTCTTTTGATGTTCCGGTGATCCATTGATTGACACCGGAACACCAGGACAGAGGATTGGTAAACCACTGAGGATCGGCAAGATTCTCTTCCATTGCCTGAAAAGTCAATGGAAATCCCAAAACGACAGATAGAATGAGGTTTTTCCACATGGTGTTTTTCCTTAGTTTGCGATGTTTTCGATTTTTATGATATAGTTCCAGGAGATTGTGTCGCCAGCCTTCAGGTTCCGCTGATACAGCTTTAATATGGGCATGATGCGCACTTCAATATTTTTGCCACCATAGTGGGCAAGGGTGATGGTTGTCTGAGGAGCTCCGGAAATCTCCAGTATGAAAGTGTCTGTTATGAATTTACAGCTTTTATAGGAGTCTTTTCCCATCTTCCAGTTCTGCTTATCGAACGGAACTACAACCTGCCCGATTACTTTTTCGTTGTCCTTGGTCCTGATTCCTTCTACTGTGGCATTTCCCACTGTCGCGGCATTCAAATTCAACATCTCCTTGAATCCCTGATAGAGCCACTGGAAATTGATGTCTTTTGTGATTTCAATCGTGATCTTTGCTATGATTTCATTTTCGGCAAAGGTATATTCACGGATGCTTTTGCCGTAACAAGCTTGATCCTTCTTGCCAGCCAGTGTTTTCTCCATTTTGATAACCATGCGACCTTCCTTGTCGCGGGTCTCTGTAAATTGTTTGCTTGGTACTTCCTGGATGCGGCCGACAGGCGGATCAGCAAAGATGAAGTTGCCTTGGATAACATTCTGTCCCCCAATTTTTATGATAGCCATTCCGGCGTCTTGCGCCCACTTCGTAGTTGTCTGTGCATGGTAGACGGGTGATTCATATTTTCCTTCTATGGCGGATGATATGAGTGTGTGGGTCACGATGGCAATGGCGATAAATGCTTTAATGTTTCTGTTTTGCATGAACTTTCTTCTCCTTGTCTTTACAGCTTGTTATTGCATAGAACATCGTCTTTTTCTTTTTGACGGTTAATTTTTCACTGTTCCTCTTTTTATTTTCAGTATCCGCTGATGAACCCCCACCAACGGGTATAAAGAATAGTATTGCCGGCTGCATTGGTCAGTCCGAAGGGAATTCTTTGAATAGGAAAATTGGTTGCATGGGCATCAATGAAGAGCATATTTTTTGTCTTGCCATGGCATGGCATGTAATGGTTATACAATTCATCTCCGTATTTATAATAGTTTGTAACATACATTTTTTTCATTTCAATATTGTAGATGACTTCGGAAGGAGTCTTATGGCTTTTCCTTTTCTGAAGTATTTTCACTCCATCCTTTATTTGTGATACTCCACAAGCATTTTGTGCGTAATTCGTTGCATAATAGCGGAAATCATCGAGGCTATACCATCCGTAGGTATTTTCAACAGTTGCATGAGGACAGGTAAAAATGGTGGATTTTGGAGTGATATTGAGACTATTATTGGATCGTGCCACATATCCTAAATTGAATAGTAAGGCTGCCCATGTCCCTGCTCCATTGCTACCGATAATGTCAGGTAATAAAAAATCATTGTAATCATCAGAATACATGTTTTTATAAAGTCCGACCTGTTTCAAATTGGCAAGGCATTTGATTGTGTAGGCCTTTTCTTTCGCCACATTGAGCGCCGGCAGGAGCATTGCGGCGAGGATTGCGATGATGGCTATAACGATCAGGAGTTCTATCAGGGTGAATGATGTTCTGTACGGCTTTTTCATAATAATATTTCCTTATGTGTTGTTTTTCTTTTCATGGAAGGGCAGA
>DPDG01000024.1:75063-112964 GCA_003526375.1 Lentisphaeria bacterium | reverse complement strand
AGATGCCACTGCCCACTGCCCACTGCCCACTGCCCACTAAATAACTCTTAACTCTTAACTCTTAACTAAAAACGAGGAGTAATCATGTCCGTTAGCGAAATTGCAAAATTGCGTGCGGCCTGCGGCGATTATCAGCTTGACGGCCGTGAGGTCCTGATCCCTTACACCGACGCCGAGCTCAGCCACATCTACAACGGCGCGGGCCCTGACCGCTGGCTGCCGCTCGCGCGTGACGTCCTGACGTCGCTCATGATGCTGTATAAGCCGGTCGTGCTGATCCACGATGTTCAGTTCGAACACTCGGACGGTTCCGAAGCGGGCTTCCAGCATACGGTTGCGTGCTGGCGCCATAACATCCGCGTGATCTTCGACGATAACTATCCGCTCTGGACGTGGCGTTGGCTCCTCAGCCGCGAGTATCGCCTGCGCCGCGCCTACTGGTGGAGCGTAATGAAAACGGCGACAATCGCGATCAGCGGCGACGAGGCCCGCAAAGCGTGGATCGACGCTCATAACAGGAGACAAACAATATGCGTATAATCACAATTGGTTTTAGCACGCTGGCGATCGCCGCACTCCTCTCCGGATGCGCGGCGGTGGACAGCCTGACCGCCGCCACCAAAGACAAGTCAATCGCCGCAGGCTCCGACACATGGGGCGGCGGCGCAGATATCTCGGCGGTCAGCGCGGAGAGCCCCGTCCCGAGCCTGTCGGCATGGTTCGGCAGACGCAAGGTCTGGTATGTATCGGTCAAGGACAAGTCGACCGGCGAGGCTGCCGCAAAAGTCGTCAAAGCCAGCAACAGCAGTCTCGACGTCTCTGCCGGAGCCTCCGGCGTCGGCGTCAAACAGTAATTCCCCTCACGCCCGGAGCAATCCGGGCTTTTTTAATTGTAAAAATATTTTTTATAACTTGCAAAACTGTATAGAACAGATTATTTTATTATTCATAATAATAAATATTCCCTTAATCAAGGATACACGATCATGAAAAATAATCTGAGAACAATCTTTGATGAGTCTATGGGCGGCAAACCGCGCAAACAGCCTGCGGTTTCCCGTCCTGTGAAAACGAACCTGCGCCCTTTGTTTCTGATTCTCTTTCTTCTGACCGTACTTTCCGGACTTGCCGTCTGCGTCTGGCTGGAGTGGACATATGATGCGCGGGATATCTATTATGCCTGGCTGATCCTGATCGTCTATTCGATCACCGGCACCACTTTATTTCTCATATGATCAGGGATGTCTCATTTGCTTTTCATATTCCGGCTGCCAGTTTGTTAAAACTGTTTTCAATTCTTCCCCGCCACGATTTGCAATCACTTTTCGCACACTCCGGACAATTTGTTAAAACCGTTTCCAACGCCTTGCGAAAACTATTTGCGATACTATACCTGCACGGCTGGACTGCGGCAGATGCAAAGCACCTGCACCGGAATATTTTTATTTTTTACATATTTTCAGAAAAAAATTTCTTTTTTCTCATAATTTTATTGCAAAACAGAAAAAGAAGAAGTATATTGATAATATTGCTAAACAGCTTTAGCACATATTATACCGGAGAAAACGATGCTGAAAAAACGACTTACTTTACGTGATATTGCGAAAAAAGCAAATGTATCTTTGACTTCGGCATCCATGTACCTGAATGGAAAAGCCCGGGCAAATCATATTTCGGAGAAAACCTGTGCGCGGATCGAAGAAGTAATCCGGAGGGAAAATTACCAGCCCAATGTCAATGCGCGCGCCATGGCTATGAAGCGGACCAATCTGGTCGGATGCGTCATGCGCGACAGTCTGGAAAGCTCTTTCTGGGCAGACATTCTTGCCGGAATCGACGAAATGCTCGCGCCGGAAAATATTCATCTTCTTCTGACGGTCTCCTCCGGAGGGCTTGAAGCTGAGATGCAGGCCTTTGAATTTTTGCGGGCAAAAGGCGTCGATTCCTATATCTGGATTCCGACTGTGAAACGCGACGGCAGCAACAACTATGAACAAATCCGGGAATTCTCCGCGGAACGCCCCGTTGTCACGCTTACAAGCCTGGTGGAGGGTCTTCACGGAGTCGCCGTCGATGATGAAGCGGGAGGGTGTCTCGCCGCACGTCATCTGGCAGAATGCGGACACCGGAAGCTTGCAACTCTGGGCGGAAGCCGGATGTATAAACGTTGCGAATATTTCGCGAAAGAGGCACAGAGACTCGGTGCGGAAGTCTCCGCGTTCAAACATATCGAAGACATCGCGCCTGCCATCCGTGATTTTACAGCAGTATTCTGTTTTTCCGATATGAAGGCGCTGGAGCTGTATAAGTTCTGCGCGGAAGCCGGAGTGCACATTCCCGCAGACCTTTCTGTGATCGGCTACGACAATCTTTTATTCACAGACCTCATGCTGCCCTCCCTGACCACGATTCACCAGCCGAAACGCGATCTCGGCAGGGAAACGGGAAAACTCGTATTGAAAGCGCTTGCCGATAAAAAAATGCCGCCGGAACAGATCAAGCTGCCGCCGGAACTGATCCTGCGTGCAAGCACAGGCGAGATCCGCGTTTGAGAAGATGTGTCCGCCGATGCGCGGCAGGCACTTTCATTGAATTTTTATATGGATGAACAAGAAAAAATGAAAAATTCTCTGCTTAGAAATCTGAACTGGTTCCTGAATTCAGGGGTTATGATTCCGGAATCGGGAATCTGGGGCGTTGCCGAACGCGTTGCCGTGACAAACGGCAATGAAGCAATCGAAGTCATGAAAAAATCATTCCCGGCATGGATGCAGTATGATGGCTACTGCGTAATCGAACAGCGCCGCGCGGACTGTAATTTCGAGACAGCCTATCTGTTCCTTCTCGCAGGCAGGGCTCTCGGCGAAACGAAGTATTACGATATTGCGGTCAATCTGCTGGATTATCTCTACTTCCGGAGCGGACTGCTGAACAGAACTCAAAAAGAGTATCCGGCGGGAAGCTGGAACTGGTCGCACATCAAACGTGAATCCCATGTCTATTTCGACGACGAGGCGTGGTGCGTCTTCCTTCAGCTCAAAATTGCGGAGGAATATCCCGAACTTGATAAAAAATACGGGATGAAGTCATGGGGCATGATTCTCGGAGAAGAACTTCTCACGGCAACGGAGCTGGTCATGGATAAGAAGGACCTCGACAATGCCGGGCACTGGATCGATGCATCCGGCAGATGGCTGGGGCGCCTCGACCTGCCTCACTGGGGCGCCCTCGCATGCATGGCGCTGGCAAAAGTATATCAGGAGAATCACGGACGGAAATATGCGGATACGGTAAAGCGCTATCATGAATACATGGCTTCCCGCGCGGAAGAATTTATCGTCAGCGAACAGGCTTACGCCATAATCGGCGCCTGCGCGGCATACCGTTATACCGGAGACGAATATTACAGAAAACTCGCGGAGCGTTTTGCGCGTCTTGTCATGAAAAAGATGGACGCGGACGGCAACATCCCCGCGGAACATTACGAAGCGCCCGCAGGCAAACATCTGGTGGATACGATTTACACGGTCAACTGGGCGCTGCTCGGAATGCAGGCGCTCGCGGCAGTCAGTGAGGAATTCAAACCTGTCTACGAAAAATTGCTGGGGCTTATTCTCAAAATTCAGGACCCGTCGCCGGAAAAACAGTTCAACGGCTGCTGGCGCGGGATGTATGACATGAAAACACGGACATGGGGCGGAGGGGACCGCTTTGAAGGCGGAGCGGGAAGCATTTATTCCGGCTGGACCAACGCTCCGATCTCCTCCGCCATCGCGCTTGATCTCCTCGACAGGAATCTTTTCGCCTGACACGTGCCGGGGAACAGGAGAGCACAACAGCAAATTCTCTCCTGTTCCTGCCGTTTTCCGCGGCATCTTCCTTTCCGCATCCGGGCAGCCGCGCCATATCCCGTTGTGAAAAAAAGACAAATCCCTGCTTCTCACTATTGCCATATTTCCATTCAGGATGTATATTTATCCACTAATATAACTGTGTGGGAGATTTTTATGCCTAAACCGGGAATTACCTACAAAGGAAAACCGATCGGGGCATCTGGGAAAGGTGGCTCGAAAAAGAAAAGCAGCGAAAGCACGGGAAGCAGTAAATGGCTCTGGATCTTCGCTGTCGTTCTGGTCATTGCCGTCATTGCTTTCGCGGTTTACCGGTTTACACGCAGTCATACGGTGCTCATTCCCACGACTCAGGAAGTTTCGGAAACAGTACGCCGGCTGGCGGGCAGGCAGGATGCGGAAGAATCGCCGGCGCCGGCAAGCAACCTGCCGGTCAGCATTCCGGAGGATCAGGGCATCGCCATCAAAGCTTTGGCAACCGGCGAAAAACTGTTCGCCATGAAGCGCTATTCCGCGGCAAGAGATCAGGCGCGGCGCGCAGTCAGAATTTTTGAATATGCCGATCCGAACTGGCAGAAAAGCGTGGAACTCCTGAATAAAGCCAGCACCCGGATTTTGAACGGTGACGGCAATTCGCCTGAAACATTCGTATACGCGGTTCAGCGAGGCGACACCTTTACCAGGATCGGGGCAAAATTCGGGACAACCGCGGAGGCAGTCCAGCGGATCAATAAAATTTCCATCGCAAGGAGCGACCTGAAAATCGGGCAGGAGTTGACTATCTACAACGGCAAATGGAACTTGAAAATCAGCAATGCCCGCAAAAAGCTGTTTCTCTATGACGGTTCAAACATCTTCAAGGTCTATCCAATCGGCGTTGCGATGGAATTCAATTCAGCACAAGGGCTTTACAAACTCACATCAAAGGTAAAGTATCCGGTCTGGAAATACAAGGAAAGCAGTTATAATCCGGGCGATCCCCTGAATATTCTGGGGAGCCGGTATCTCAGCTGTGAAGACGCCGCCGAATACAAGGTAAAGCAGCCGTTCCTGATTCATGGAACCAACAGGGCGGAAAATATAGGAAAAACAATCGCCGGACCGGGTTTCATCAGTATGAAGAACGAGGACATCAATGAGTTGTTTTCGATCATCCCGAACGGCATAGAAGTGGAAGTAATCAGATGACGGTCCATGTGGGGTGGGCTGTCAAAGAACAATACCGGAGAAAATAAATGGCTGAAATCGTGCTTGAGTTTGAAAAACCGATTGCTGAGCTGGAGGCAAAACTCGCAGAGTGGGAGTCCCTCAGTTCGTCCAACAACATGAGCGTCGACGACGAACTGAACGCTTTGAAGCGGAAAATCGAGGAGACGAAAAAGAATATCTACAGCTCCCTGACTCCCTGGCAGAGAGTTCAGCTTGCCCGTCATCCGAACCGCCCCTACACTCTGGACTACATCGAACGCATTTTCACCGATTTCCTTGAATTTCACGGCGACCGCCGCTATGCGGACGATCCAGCCATCGTCGGCGGATTCGCCAAACTGGACGGCAAATCCGTCATGGTCATCGGCACCCAGAAAGGCAGAAATACGAAAGAAAACGTGTTCCGCAATTTCGGCTGCCCGCATCCGGAAGGCTACCGGAAAGCCCTGCGCCTCATGAAGATGGCGGATCTTGCCGGAGTTCCCGTGATCACATTCATCGACACTCCCGGCGCATTCCCCGGAGTCGCATCCGAAGAACGTCATATCGGAGAAGCCATTGCGGTCAATCTGCGTGACATGTTTGCATTGACGGTTCCCGTGGTTGCAGTCGTCATCGGCGAAGGCGGCAGCGGCGGGGCGCTCGGCATCGGCGTCGGCAATACCGTGCTCATCATGGAAAACGCCTATTATTCCGTAATCACCCCCGAAGGCTGTGCGGCGATTCTCTGGAAGGACCGCGCCTACTCCGAAAAGGCGGCGGAGGCGCTTCACCTGACCGCCGGAGACCTGACTGAACTCGGTCTGGTGGACGGTATCGTAAAAGAACCGCTCGGCGGAGCACACAAAGATTATGATGCGGCGGCGGAACTCCTGAAAAAGTCTGTGGTCTCCGCTCTCGGACGCTATGAAAAGATGTCCGGCGATGAGTTGAAAGAATCCCGTTACGAACGTTTCCGCAGGATTGCATTCTATAACGAGCCGTCGGCCGCGAAATAAGAAGTGGCGGCGGAATCATGGACATTTTGAACGTTCGTCCCGCAGAGCCGGGAGATGTCGGGAAAATCTGGGAACTGCTTGCGACTTATGCACATGAGCGGCTTCTTCTTGCACGTCCCCAGGAGGATATTCAGGAAAAGCTGAAAAATTTCCGTGTAGGAGAAATCGGCGGGGAATTCGTCTGCTGTCTTGCCCTGCGGAATTTCGGCGGGGGGCTCTACGAGGTGCGTTCGCTGGCGGTCCGCCGGGAATACAACAATCGCGGAATCGGTTCCAAGCTGGTTCAGGGTGCAATTGACCACCTGAAAGCGCAGGGAGGACCATGCCGTGTCTTCGCCCTGACCTATCGTGCCCATTTTTTCCATCGTCTCGGGTTCCAAACTGTTGACAAGGAACTGTTTCCGCAAAAAATCTGGAGTGACTGCTCGAAATGCCCGAAGAAAGAACACTGCGACGAGACGGCGGTTCTGCTGGAGTTGAACTGATTCGCCTCACGCCCCATCATGACAATCCGGAAGAAGCTGCGCAAATCCGTGACTCCTTCAAGGCGGTGCGCAGCGACAAGGTGGATCTTTTCGTCTACGGAACCATGATGAACGATCATCATGTCCGCCTGCTTTTCAACCGCAAGGTGGACAGCGAGCCCGCGATTCTTCATAACTATATGCGGGTCGTTCCTCCCGGAGCCTTTTTCTTCATCGTCAAGCAGCACGGGGCAGTGACTCAGGGACGTCTTCTGAAAGACCTTACCCGCGAAGAACTTGCACGGATCGACGCTTTCGAGGACGAAGGCAATCTTTATTACAGGAAAGTGGTCGTGGTCCGTACGCAGGAGAATCGGCGCCGGCGCTGCATGACCTACGTCGGCAATATTTCCGCGCTTCAGAAATCATTCGGGAAAGAGATTCTCTTCGAAGACCGTTACAGTCTGTATCTGGAGCGCAAGATCGACCAGATTCTTGAAAAGATCGAGCCCGACCGCCATGAGATCACGCGCCGTGCCCTCCGCGAACTCATGGGATCGGCGGTGGACAGCCTGATCGAGTCGCATTTCGACGGCAATTACATCTGCAACTATATCATGATTCAGGCATTCAACGACGCACGCCCTCCCCTTCTGGCGAATGTCATGGCGATCGAGGAGCTGCGCCCTTATGCGGACAACTATATCCGGTTCGCCTGCAAACACATCATTTTCAACCAGCTCGTGGAACTGATCCGCCATCACTTCCCCGACGCCGTCCGTCTCTCGAAAAAATATTTCAGGCACGGCCTCGCGATCCTGCTGGCGTTTCTTTACTACAACGGGCGTTATGAGCGCATCCGAAAAATGATGAAGGAAAAGTCGCTGGACCGGATCGTGCCGGGGCGTCTCTACCGGGATTACGCGGTGCTCTGCATCAACCTGGTCGAGGAAATCTACAACCGTGATGAAATGGCGGAACTCTGCGACTATGTGGATCAGCACTGGTATTCCACGCCGACGCCGCTGGGAGCGGAATTGGAGTTCAGCCATCTCGGTGCGCGGGCAGTGGTCGCGGAACCCGGCGAGGATCAGTTCTACGACGGCTTCTTCTGGTTCAACGACTTCGATCTTCAGCGGCGCACATGGCGCATGGGCGGACACGTGGATTCCCATAGGACAGTCGTTGCGGGAAACGAGCGCCACCGCGGTTTTCTCGAATATGCATTCGGGCGCTTCAATATCGTCGGCGACCTCTCCCGTCCGCTGTTCGACTGTCCGTGGGCAATGTCCAAACTCATCAACGAAGCGGTGCGTTTTCTTGATATTCCGCCGCACAGTCTTCACATTTCCATGGAGCTCTCCGGTGAAAAGCATTCACACATCACCGCGGTCCCGCATAAATTCAGCGATCTGGCGTGTCTGCTGATGCTCGGCGGCGACTTGCGCCGGGATGAAGAAGGCAAACTCCGCGAATGGCGTATTTTCAACAGGGAGCTGGACACCAACATGCGCGACTCCCTGAATTTCTCGGACCGCAAATATCATTACAGCCGTCCGGACCAGAGCGAAGACGAGGCGTCGGACGTCATGGAATACAAGTTTCTGCGCCTGCGGGAGGAGGAAACGGATTACTCCAATGTGATCGTGGCATTGAAAGGGTATCAGTTCGGCACCCATGCCCGACCGATCTCCATTCCGAAACAGGGGCAGCCGGAACTTCCGGAACAGGTATTCCTGCGTGAGTGGGCAGCCTCTCCGCAGTCACTTTCGATTCCGGAAATTCAGGCATTCGTCGATACCGTCGAACGGGGACTCTGCGAGGAGCACAATGTGAAAAAGGTCAACAAACACGGGCAGACCTATCTTGAAAACATCTATTTCACACTTCTGGAAAGGAATGCCTATGTCGCAAAAAACTCCAGGTAAAGCGTTTTCTCCGGATAACCGCCCCATCGGCGTTTTCGATTCCGGAATCGGCGGTCTGACCGTCGTGCGCGCTCTGCGGAACGCCCTGCCGAATGAGGATATCTGTTATCTGGGCGACACGGCGCGCGTCCCCTACGGCAACAAATCCGTGGATTCGATCATCCGTTTTGCGGGGGAGGACGCCGCATTTCTCGCGGGAAAAGGGGTCAAGGCGCTGATCGTCGCCTGCAATACCGCCTCCGCCGTGGCGATGGAACCTCTGCGGAGACGTTTTCCCGCTCTCCCCGTCATGGGGGTGATCGAAGCCGGTATCGAAGCC
Organism: Lentisphaeria bacterium; assembly: GCA_003526375.1. GTDB lineage: Bacteria > Verrucomicrobiota > Lentisphaeria > Victivallales > UBA1829 > UBA11452. The sequence continues at coordinate 104,195 of DPDG01000024.1, read as the reverse complement.
GTTATGCGGACCGGCGCAGAACGTATCACGGTCATCGGGACACGCGCGACGGTCAGCAGCGACGCCTACCGGCGCGGGCTTCATGCGCGCAAGCCGTCGCTCCTGATCGAAAGCATTCCCTGCCCGCTCTTTGTCCCGCTTGCCGAGGAAGGACAGTTTGAGGGAAAACTTGCGGAGGAGGCATTCGATCTTTATCTTTCGCCCCTGCGCAAGTCGCCGCCGGAAGTGCTTCTGCTCGGATGCACGCATTATCCGCTTTTCCGCGAGGCGTTGGAACGTTATTTTGAAGGCGGCGTGAAAATCATCGACAGTGCGGAAGCCTGTGCGGAATCGGCACGTGCGTTTCTTGATGAAAATTCCATCGCTGCGAGTCTTGCAAAAACAGGAAACGTACGCTATTATTTCACGGATCTGCCGTCCGACTTCAACGGCGGATTGCGGCGGTTTCTCGGCAGTGCCCCGTCCTATATGGAGAAAGCACAACTGGAATAAGTTGAACAAATAAAGAATCAAACATAGTCGGAGAAGAAAAAGAGATGAGTGAAAAGCGGGAGCATTGGTCGGGGAACTGGGGATTCCTGATGGCTTTGGCGGGATCGGCAATCGGTCTCGGGAACATCTGGAAATTCCCTTATGTAACGGGAAAATACGGAGGCGGGGCGTTTGTCCTTGTCTACCTGTGCTGCATCATGGTGATCGGATTGCCGATCCTGATCGGGGAACTGACCATCGGACGCACCACGGGACTGAATCCCATCGGCGCGTTCGCGGCGCTCTGCCCGAAACGCTCCAAACTGGCGGACCTTCTCGGCGGCATCATCCTGCTTTCGGGAATCGCCCTGATCACATTCTCCCAGATCGGCTACGGCATTCTGGTCATGCTTCTCGGCGCGGTCATTCTCTACGGAGGCTGGAAAGCCATCGGTCTGATCAGCGGAGTCATCACGCCATTCCTGATCCTCGGCTATTACGGCGTGGTCGGCGGATGGACGCTGATCTATGCGGTCAAAGCCGTCACCGGCAATCTCGTATTCAAGACCGCCGCAGAGGCGCAGGCGGCATTTACACCGATTCAGCAGGCGGCGCCCGGCACATGGTGGTATGTGATCGGCGGGCAGCTTGCGTTCATGACATTGTGCGGAATCATTCTCTGGTTCGGGGTCAAAAAGGGAATCGAACGCTGTTCCAAAGTGCTGATGCCCTCGCTCTTCGTCCTGCTGATCGTGCTGATCCTGCGCAGCATCTCCCTGCCGGGGGCAAGCGCCGGAATCAAGTTCTTCCTTTCGCCGGACTTCTCGAAACTCTCCGCTGAAGCGGTGCTGGTGGCGCTGGGACAGGCATTCTATACCTTGAGCCTCGGCATGGGCATCTCAATCGTTTACGGGAGTTATGTCAGGAAAGAGACGAATCTCCCCAAGAGCGTGCTTCAACTGATCGGGCTCGACACCATGGTCGCGATGATGGCGGGACTGGCAATCTTTCCCGCGGTGTTCGCCATGGGCTTCGAGCCGGCGGCGGGCGAAGGCCTGGTATTCCAGATTCTGCCGACCGCGTTCAATATGATCCCCGGCGGGCTGGGTTCCGTCTGGAGCTCTTTCTTCTTCATCGCGGTGTCGATTGCCGCGCTCACAAGCGGCATCAGCCTGATGGAAGTGATCGTTTCCGTGCTGATTGACTACTTTAAAATGAAACGCTGGGCGGCGGTGCTGTTCTCATGGAGTTCCATCTCCATTCTCGGTGTCTTCTGCTCCATCAGCATGAATTCCTGGAAGAATATTCCGTGGATGGAAAAGGGATTGACCACTCTCTTCGGCACGCCTCCCGGAAGCCTGTTCCTGACACTGGACAACCTGACCGCGAACTGGTTTCTCCCGGCGGCGGGCATGGCGGTTTCGGTATTTGTCGGCTGGGTCTGGGGTGTGCGCAATGCCGTGAACGAAATCCGCAAAGGCGCAGGGCGCGAACTGGATACGAACTTCTTCATCCTGCTTTCCGGCATGCGCGGCGAATCCGGCTACGGCGACTCTTACAAACATATTTTCACACCGGCGTCGGTCTGGGGCTTTTTCATCCGTTTCATCACGCCGGTCAGCGTCATGTTCGTGTTCCTGAACATGACGGGAGCCATCAAATTCAACTGAGAACGAAAATCCGAAGGGCGGAAGCAGAGAAAACGCGAATCTCTTTTCCGCCTTTCCCCATTCCCTCCTTTTGAAAAAATCATAAATTTTTCATCTTTTCTTTCGGAAAACCACTTTTTTTAGCACAATCCTATGATAGATTAAGTGCCCATCAAAATAACAAGAAGGCATTTATGTCTGAAATCCTTAGAATCGAAAATATCAGTAAAAGCTTCGGCTCCCAGAAAGTCCTCGACAATATATCCCTCTCCATCAATGCAGGCGAGATTTTTTCCATGCTCGGTCCCAGCGGATGCGGGAAAAGCACCCTGTTGAGAATCTGCGGCGGCTTCGAAGAACCGGACGAGGGGCGCATTATCCTGGACGGCGTGGATATTACCGGCGTTCCTCCGCACAAACGCGGCATTCATACGGTGTTTCAAAGCTATGCGCTCTTCCCGAACATGACCGTATGGGACAATATCGCGTTCCCCTTGAAAATTGCAAAGGCGGAGAAAAAATACATCAGACAGGAGGTGGAGAAATACCTCGACATGATCCAGATGTCCGAACACGCCGACAAAAAACCGCGCGAACTCAGCGGCGGTCAGAAACAGCGCGTCGCGATCGCCCGCGCCCTTGTGAACCGCCCGAAGGTGCTTCTGCTGGACGAACCTCTTGCCGCGCTGGACCTGAAACTGCGTCAGAGAATGCTGGTGGAACTTGATTCCCTGCATGAAGATGTCGGTATTACGTTCGTCTATGTAACCCACGACCAGCAGGAGGCGATGAGCATCAGCAACCATATCGCCGTCATGCACCAGGGCGTCGTGGAACAGGAGGGAACGCCGACCGAAGTTTACGAAGCGCCGAAAAACAGTTTCGTCGCCGCATTCATCGGAGACACCAATTTCTTCGAGGGGACAATCTGCGACATACACGGCGACTACTGCATCCTGAAAATCGACGGATTCCCTCCGCTGGAAGTCTTCAACGACAAAAAGATGAAGGAGGGCGAACACGCTCATCTGAGCATCCGTCCGGAAAAATTTTCGGTCACGCTTGAAAAGCCGGAAAATCTGCCGCCACGGACCAATCTCTTTCAGGGCAAGGTGGAGGATGTAATCTATCTCGGTGCACAGACACGGCTCTGGATCCGCGTCGGGGAACGTCTTGTCGCCGTGGTGAAGCAGCACACGTCGTTCGCGCTCGACCGCAAAATCCGTTACAAAGACGACGTCTGGCTCACCTGGCACGCCGATAACGCCTATATGCTGGAGGACTACCGTCCTTCGGATGAATCTCTTGTCCTGCACCCGGATATCGGCAAATGAAAATATCCACAAGAAAAAAAGTCAACGAGATTCTCCTGACCTCGCCGTCGATGATCTGGCTGATTCTCTGGTTCGTGATCCCGACCGTCATCGTATTCCTGATGGCGTTCAAGCCAGTGGACGCATGGGGCGGAATCGGTTCCGGCTGGACTTTGCAGACGATCCGCGAGCTCTCGAACCCGAACTATCCCGAAATCGTCGTCAGGACTCTGGCGCTCGGCGTCGGTTCGACCCTGATCTCAATTCTGATCGCCCTGCCGCTGGGGTATTATCTGGCGCGCGTCCCGAAGAAACTGCGCGACCTGCTCCTGCTGCTGATCATCATTCCTTTCTGGACCAACTTCCTGATCCGCATTTTCGCATGGAAAGTTCTGCTTCATGCGGAGGGGCCCCTCGCAAGATTCCTGATCTATGTCGGGGTTCTGCCGCAGGACGCGACTCTGCTTTACAATCCGTGGGCGGTGCTGGCGGTCATGGTCTATTCCTACCTCCCGTTCGCGATTCTGCCGGTTTATGCGGCGGCGGAGAAGTTCGACTTTTCCCTGATCGAAGCCGCGCAGGATCTCGGTGCGACACGGCTTCAGGCGTTTTTCCGCGTTTTCATCCCCGGCATCAGCCGGGGTATCTGGACTGCAATCATCGTGGTATTGATACCCGCGCTCGGAGCCTACCTGATACCGGACCTCGTCGGCGGAACCGCCAGCGAACTGATCGGCGACAAAATCGCGCAGCGCACGTTCATCGACCGCAATCTGCCGCACGCCAGCGCATTGTCCGCACTGCTGATGTTCGTCGTGATGATCCCGATATTCTTCGTCGTATTCTTCACCGGTTCCCGCAAATCCATCACGGGAACCAGGCATTCGCGGGGGGTGAAACAGAAATGAAAGAACATACTCTGACAAAGCGCAGCTTCTTCCCGAAATTCGTCACGTGGGCGACGATCGTATTTTTCTACATCCCGCTTCTCGTGGTCGCCGTCAACTCTTTCAACCAGAGCAAAGGCGGCGGCGTCTGGAAAGGGTTCACATTCAAATGGTATGCCCAGCTGTTTTCCGACACCCGCATCTGGGAGGCTCTGCGGAACACGCTCGTCATCGCCTCGATCGCAACGGTCATCGCGACGGTTCTCGGAACCCTCTGCGCATTTGCCCTGCACCGTTACCGCAACAGGCTCCAGAAGACTCACTACATGCTGGTTTATCTGCCGCTGATCGTGCCGGACATCCTGCGCGGCATCAGCATGCTGCTGCTGTTCGTCCTGCTGTTCGCATGGATCAATCCCATCCTGCGGCAGACCACAGGCATCCGGGTCAATCTCGGCATCACGACGATCATCATTGCGCACATCACATTCTGCCTCAGTTACGTGGCGATGGTGGTGCTGGGACGGCTTCAGGACTTCGACTTCTCGCTTTATGAGGCGGCGCTGGACCTGGGGGCAAACAAGTTCCAGGCATTTTTCAAAGTCGTGATCCCGGCGATCATGCCGGGAATTCTCGCCGGTGCCCTGCTCTCGTTCACGCTCTCGCTGGACGACTACGTGATCACGTTCTTCGTGGCGGGCAAAGGCTCGCTGACGCTTCCCATTTACATTTACGGTTCCATGAAACACGGCAATCCGGCAGTGATCAACGCACTCTCCGTGATCCTGCTGATCGTCACGTTCATCACAGTCTATATCGCACAAAAACTTCTGGAGGATAAAAAATGAAACAACTTTCCCTGTCCCTTGTCTTCTGCCTGGCTGTCCTGTTCGCCGGGTGCAGCGGCAAACCGGTGCTTTACATTTACAACTGGGGCGATTACGTTTCGCCGGAGGTCATCAAAAAGTTCGAGAAGGAATACAACTGCAAGGTCGCGCTGGATTTCTTCGACTCGAACGAGTCCATGTATGCCAAACTGAAAGCAGGCGGAGGCGGCTACGACCTGATCGTCCCGTCCACCTACATGACGGATATGATGTATGACCAGAAAATGCTCCGGGAGCTTGACAGAAGCAGGCTCCCGAATCTGAAATACATTGATCCGGACTATCTGAAGAAAGTGCGCGATTCGGAAATGAAGTATTCCGTGCCCTATCTCGTGAGTTTCACCGGAATCGGATACAACAAGAAAAAAGTCAGGAACTTTGAGCCCTCATGGCGCATGTTCGAAAGGGAGGACATCAAGGGGCGCTGTGTGCTCCTGAACGATCCGCGGCAGGCGATCGGCGCGGCGCTGATCACGCTCGGATACGATCCGAACACCCGCAACGAAGAGGAGATCGGCAAAGCCGCGAATCTTGTGATCCGGTGGCGTAAAAACATCGCGAAGTTCGATGTCGACGAGGCGAAACGCAGTCTGATTTCCGGCGAGTTCTGGCTGATCCAGACTTACAGCGGCGATATGCTGCAGGCGCTGGACGAAAATGAAAATATCGAGTTCGTTTTCCCGAAAGAGGGCTATATCTTCACCGCCGACACTTTCGTGATTCCAGCCGACGCCTCCAATGTGGACCTGGCGTATGACTTCATCAACTTCATGCACCGCCCCGAAATCGCCGCGGAAAACATGCAGTTCGTCAAATTCCGCTGTCCCAATACCGAAGCGCTCAAAATGCTTCCGGAAAAGCTGAAGAACAAGCCGAGCATCAATCCGGCGAAAGCCCTGTGGGACGCCGCCATGCCGACTCTTGATCTCGGCGCGGACACCCGTCTTTACAATGCGGCGTGGGACAAGATCAAAAGCGGAAGCGGAGAATAAAAATGCGTTCCGCTTTTACCGGATTGGAAAAAGTTCCTGTGAACGGCGGATATCGCGAACCGGACAAGTGGGTCTGGTGCGGTTCCGCAGTGGAGGAACGCGGAAACGGATATCACCTTTACGCCTCACGCTGGCGTAAGGATTACCCGATGCTGACAGGTTACGTTCTCTTTTCAGAAATCGTGCATGCTTTTTCAAAAACTGTCACGGGGCCTTACCATTTCATTGAGAAAATCCTGCCGACCGGAAATCCGGAAGACTGGAACGGACGTATGGCGCACAATCCGGTGGTTGTCAAGTGGAAAGACAAATACCTGCTCTATTATATCGCCTCAACTTATGCAGAGGAGCCGCCCCCGCCGGGACTCATTCAGCAAGAGCGCTCTCTCGCAGACAAAGTTTATGCTCGGATAAAAATCGGCGTCGCTCTTGCCGACTCGCCGGGAGGTCCATGGCATTTTTTAAAAGAACCCGTTCTGGAGGCGCGGCGGGGCTGCTGGGACAATGCTCTGGTGACCAATCCCGCTCCCTGCATCCTGCCCGACGACAGAATTTATCTCTACTACCGCAGCAACACGCCTGAAGGACTGCGGATCGGCCTTGCCGTCGCGAATTCACCTGAAGGACCTTACATGAGAATCCAGGATGAGCCGGTCATGGAAGGAATTTCCGTCGAGGACCCCTTTGTCTGGCATAACGGCGAAAACTTTGAAATGCTCGCCAAAGACATGAAGGGCACACTGACCGGAGAAGTTCATGCGGGGGCACATTTTCTGTCCCGCGACGGAATTCACTGGCAGGTTCAGGGAAAAGCGTATTCACGTTCGATCACTTATGAGGACGGCAGAAGCGTCATGCTCGGTTCTCTGGAACGTCCTCAGCCTTTGTTTGGAACGGACGGCATCCCGAAATGTCTTTTCGCCGCCGCGGCAGACGGCCCCGGCGGTTTCATGAAAGCGGCAGACACCTGGAACATCGCAATTCCATTGCGCGACTCTCAGGGATAAAAATGAACCGCTTTCCCGGAAGCGGCTTCCAGCAGGACAGCCGTTTCCGTTTCATCCGTCCCGGAAATACCGGAAAGCCCCGTTTCATAAACACAGCCGTTGTGTTCAAAGACCAGTTTCTCCGGTTCCGCGCGTCTGAATACTTCCGGATTGACGGGCAGGAGAATCCGCCACGGCGCTCCGGCATCAAGACGGATCATGACGGAACTTTCCGTAAAACACCAGAAAACGGTTCCGTTCTTCCCGGACGCCATGATTTCCAGCCGGTTGTCCGTCGCAGTATCCACGGAAAGAGTATCGAATTCAGGTTCTTTCCATGAACCGGAATCCTGAATCTCGATTTTCATCGCCGCCGGAACACCGTTTTTCTGCCACAGAAATCCCTCCACGACGGGAAGTGCATCCGCAATCATGGCGTGCGTATGACAGCGGGACTCCAGGTAGGTTTCCCTGTAACGGTTGTCGAAACAGTGCAGATCACGCAGCGCCAGATGTTTTCCGCGGCGGGTCAGGGATGCCCTGTAATAACGGGAGTTATACCAGAAAGCCTGCCGTCCCGCCGGTTCGGGGTCTTCCAGCGCAACGGTGGCAAGCGGAGGCGTGACACGGTAATTCGACAGGAACCATTCGCCGGAATCCCCCATCGTCATAACCTCCGCCTCTCCGGCGGCACATGCCTTCGCCAGTTCTTCCATCTGCATCACATATCCGTCCTTCATACGCGGCCAGCCGAAACTGTTTTCCTGACCGAGCTGAACATAGGAGTAATCCGTTGCAAGATTCCCGAACATATTGCGGAACAGGATCTTCATCCAGCGCGGATCTTTGCAGGCTGTCGGCTCCAGAGTGCATACCCCCTGCCCGTTTTCACCGAGAGAACTGTCATACTGATTGACGGGACAGCTTCCCAGCATCCGGAACAGGGGAACGCGGATCTGCCCAGATTCATCTTCGCCGGGCAGGTTGGCATTGCCTCTCGACGGGTAATACGCCCCCGCCCAGAAACCGCCCCAGATGGAATAGCCGTCCGTTCCCCACTGGTCGCGGCAGTTGGCTGTCGCCGTGATGTGATATTTCTCCTCCAGATAACCGAGTGTGAACGCATCCAAGTACCATGCCGCGACGGAACGGGGATAATATCCGAACTTCTCATGAAAAATCTTCATGGACGCCTCGACAAGCGCGATACGCTCGCTGCGGCGGTAGCCGATCGTCAGCGACGCCTGCGAATGATGATCCCAGTTGACGCCGTCGCGCCCCCGGAACTCCACGCCCGCCGCCTCACAGTGAAGCCGCGTAATTTCCAGCCAGATTCCAAGTTCATTGCCTGCCGGAAGCTCCCGCCGGAACAATTCGGGATAAGGACCTTCCAGCATGGCGTCCGTCTGCATCAGCCACGTTGCGGGGAAACGGTATTTTCCGATCAGCTTCATCTGCTCCATGACAGGCTCCAGATGGTCGATCTCCGGCATACGGTGATCTTCCAGCCGGATGAAATTGATGATCGAACAGATTTTTTTCTTCATGATGATCTCTTTCCGATGCACAGGACTTTACGTTCCTGCGGTTCATATTGAAGTTTCAGAACCGATCCGCTGTATGGATGCGTCTGTTTCTCAAAAAGATTCTCCGCGCTTCCGCTCTGCGGGAACAGAGAGCCGTCCAGCTGGAATATCCCCTGCTGTTCTTCTTCCGTCAGGTTGACCGTGATCAGATAATATTTTCCGTCATGAAAACGCAGGGTATGAGAGATATTTTCATTGGAGCAGCCGACACCCGATTCCATGCTTTCCGTATTGAACACCGGAGTCAGCACGTCAATTTCCCGGCGGAGCTGCCGGACCGTCTCCCAGAGAGGAACGGGCTGCTGTCCGCTGTGCGCCCCCCACCAGAACGCGCCGGTCGCCCCGTTGATCAGAATCTGGTAAACCCAGCAGACCGTTTCCTTTGAAGAAAGATAGCGGTGCTTTTCGGGAATGCCGAATGCGGCGGTCAGCAGAAAAACCGGCGCGCCGTGCGGAACCGCGTCGATCGACATCGCCCGCGCCGATTTCGCTCCGCCGTAGCCGCCGCAGAAGATATCGGTGGTCTTGAGTCCGCCGGGCCCGCCGTAGCCGATGGTCCAGCCGGATTCGTTGCGGAACACCGGATGATAGGGGTCAAGCGTTTTCATCAGGCGGTATGTCCGCGTATATTCCTCCTCGGATTCCCCGATGTTCCCCTCGTCGGCAATCAGCCAGGCAAGCAGATTCGGCTCACCGCCAAACTCCGCAACCGTCTTCCGGTATTGAGGCTCCTTCGGCTGTTTCGACGCCATGATGTCAACCAGCGCGGGGATGACCATGACATTCTCTTTTGCGCAGACCGGCATTCCCGCCGCCGGATGCGTCCACCAGAAAGAGAGCGTATTGAAGCCGGAGTTGCGGGCGAGAAGTTCCAGTCCGTTTTCCGGCGCGGCGGGATCGGGCAGGCGTGTTCCACCATGAAGCATGATCTCGCAGATCAGCGGAATGAACGGTTTGCCGTTCACCAGGAGCAGACGCGTAAAACGGTTGATCTTGACCTCGTTTTTCGACGGCGGCAGTTTCACCAGTTCCGTCTTGAATTCTTCCGTATTGTTCCCGTCCGTCACTCTGGCTGTAACCGGATAAGTCCCGCATGTAAGCCCGGAAATATCAAAAGAAGCATACGCCTTCCGATTTTTAACGGGAACCGCAGTTTTCTTTCCGTCCAGACTCATTTCCGCCCTGACAGTTTTTCCAAGTTTCGCCTGCGTATCCGCACTGAGGCAAAGTTTGAATTCCGCCTTTGTCTCCGTCGTGTAATAAGAACGGTCCGGCAGGAAATAGGACGGCAGTTTGCAGTCCTCCGTCTTCTCATCCCTGATCTGCTGGGAAATGGCGACATAAGGGACAAAATCCATATTTTTCATCCCGGCAAGAATCCCGAAACGTTCCGGCACATGAAAATATCCGCCGGTATCCGCCCACTGGGAATTCTCCTTGAGCCCGGAAACTTTCTGGCGGCAGACGTTGAACCGCCAGTTCTCCGTATTCATATATTCCGGCGCGAGATTGAAAAACGGAATCGCGACCTCCACCTCCCAGCGGTCCGCATGACGGCTCGTCTTCGCCTGCCAGTGCGGAGCCCCGAACAGGAATACTCCCGGACTGCCGTCCTGTCCTTTCCCGCCGTTTGAAAACAGGTAAAAGTGGTAATAGATCTTTGCATCCGGATCGGCGAAAAAGATTTCAAACCAGTCCTTGCCGGAAAGTTTGTCCATTTCGCTGTCGAAACATTTCGCGGCGAGATAAAACACATGTTTGTCTTTCAGCAGATAAACTTCCGTCCGGTTGACCGCTTTCCGCTTCGTGCCGGAAAGAATGAAATCGTTCAGGACGGCGGCATTCTTCCATTCGCCGTCCTCCATCCTGCCGTCGATTTTCGGCGCGTTTCCGCCGAGTTCGGCAATCTTGACTGTCGGCGCGGCGGCAAATACGCAGAATACCGGCAGGCAGAACATCAGAACAAGCAGCAGTTTCCGTTTCATTTGCAGTTATCCAGTCTCTGGTTGTAAAGTTGTCTGGCTTCCTGCGGAGTGACTCTCCGGTGGTAGACTTTGACATAATTAATGATCCCCTTGAATCCGGGGAACGTCTGGTATCCTTTCTTCTTGTCCTTGACCTGTTCCCAGCCGCCGATAATCAACGCGCGTTTTCCGCATTCGCCTTTGAGGTCTGCATTCAGAAGCGCTTTCTTTTCGGGAACTCCGTTGAAATAGATTTCCGCATAAGGTTTCCGGTAGGACATGACCAGATGAACCGTTTCGGGAAGCGCCGGCTGTGTCAGGACTCCTTTCCATGCGGAAAACATGGGATTGTATTTACCGTAGGCGATCTGGAGCGCATAGCCGCCCCACTGCATGCCGTGGGTGAGAACCGGCATGCTTTTCGCCGGCTCCGGCTTCAGGGAAAGTTCCACGGTGACTTCACCGTTCGGGATATTGAGGTCCGCCGTATAAGGCACGGTTACAAAAGTATTGCCGTCGAACAGCATTCCCTTTCCGTCTTTCGTCTCCGCCGGCTGATAGGCGCCTGTAATCTTCGCAGGATGCGCTTTGGGCGACAAGTCTTTGATTTCATTGTTTTCCATCCTGTCAAAACGCCAGAACCCGGCAAGAGATTTTTCCAGAGGTTCGGCAGGCTGCGCCTCCGGTTTTTCCGTTTCCGCCTTGCCCCAGGGAGTTTCCTTCTCTCCGCGGTGAAGCATCGGGGCATTGATATACAATTTGCCGCCGTCCACATCCGGCAGGAGTGCAATCTCCGGTTTGAGGAAACGCCCGCGGAATCCGCCCAGATTGTCCAGTTTGCCTGACACGGTGTAGCGTTTCCACTCTCCGCCGACCGTCACCGTCTCCTCCCTGAAGCGCGGAGAACCGATCTTCGCCTTCAGTCCGGCGGGTTCGCTTTTCAGATACACCGAGAAAGTATAAGGCGTTCCCTCTTTGCCGGGCGACCAGCCGAAATTACCGCTGAAGAGCTTGACCTCCTTTTTATTTTTTGCCGTAAGCCGCAGGGTTCTGGTCCCCGGAATGAAACCGCCGTCCAGCAGGGCATGCGTCCCCGGCAGCCATCCGCTGGCGCCGTCCCAGAAATCCGGATATCCGGGTTGCGTGGCGGTCTGGAAATCGGAGTTCATGAGAAGATTTTTCGGGGCTTCCTCCGCGGCGGCAGCCAATACGCCGGACACCGCCAGCAGAGCGAGACACGTTTTGAGTTTTCTGATTGCCATTGTGGCCTCCTTGTTTTATGTTCAATAACAAATTCCGTTGTCAGTCAGATTATAATTGAACTGCTTGCTCATGACAGTTCCCGGAAGCTTCTTTTCCGTATGGGAGTCGGTAAACAGGAAATTCAACCCTCCGGGGTGTCTCCCGAACGCAAGACGCTCCCCCGTGTTGTTATAATACAGATCCGTATTGACCGCATCCGCCAGCGAAATGACTGCGGACAACGATATTTTAGCCTTATTCGGGTAAACAGCAGTCGATTTCTGGCTGTTTCCGAGAATCATATTGTAGCCGTAGCTGCCGTATGCCTGAACGTGAGAAGGCTGATTTGCCGAATCCGGGCAGATCAGCATTTTCGTGCGAATCCCGTAATCTCCGATTTTGCTGAAATAAAGCAGTTTTCCCGTTTCCGCCGTCCAGTATTGCAGCGGCCAGTAGTCGTAATCCTGCACATACATGGAAAACGCAAGCCCCAGCTGCCGCAGATTGCCCCGGCAGGAGGACTCCTGCGCCTTTCTGCGCGCCTTCCCCAAGGCAGGCAGAAGCATGGATGCAAGAATTGCGATGATTGATATTACAACCAGCAGTTCTATCAAAGTAAAACGCATCCATGGCTTCACTTTCAAACGGCGGCGACGATCTCTGTCTTTCATTTTTTACTCCTTCCACTTAATCTGATAAGGTTCCAGCTCAATTCCTGTCTCTTCCATGTCTCTTTTTCCCGTTTGAATCTGCTTCAGCAGCAGCTCAGCGGCGGTACGCCCGATTTTCCTCAACGGCGGGGCAATCACCAGGGCGCCTTCCACGGGTTCCTCATCCGAATAGGCGATCAGCGGAATCCGCCGCTTTTCCCGGTGAATGAATCTTGACGCCTCACGGATCAGAACATCCCCCATGGCAAAGACGCAGTCCGTTTCCGGATGTTCCGCAAACGCCTTCTCCAGATATCCGATTCCCGCTCCGGGAAGAAGTTCCTCATCCGGCATGCGGAAAACGGGAAGCCTTTTCCGGCAGACGCCTCCCCCGTTCAAGAGATCGGTCAGAAGATGAATCACATCCGTCCCCAGAATCACATTTTCCGGGATTTCGACAGGTGCAAGCAGAACCGGTGCGGCGGCACCCGTCTTCAGGAAGGCTTCATAAAGCAGCTCCGCCCCTTTCCGGGGATTCTCCATCACGTAAGGGAACCTGTTCTTCGTCCTCCTGTTGATATTCACCAGAGGCGCCCCCGTATCATGAAGCAGCTCCAATTCATCCGCGTGCAGGGGAATCGAGACTGCAAGGGCATTGACCAGCCCTTTTTCAATCATGCCGCAAATCCTCTGCAATCCCGCCCGGCGGTATTTCCCCGCAGCGGGAATGGTGAGCAGTTGGAGGTATCCGGCGCCGCGTTCCTCAAGAAAAGAATTGAACCCGCGGCAAATCCGGTTGAAATAAGGGTTTCCGAGAGAGAATATATCATAGGCAAGCAGCCCGAAATTCAGGAAATTCTTCTCCCGTCTCGCCTTTTCCGTCAGATATGTTCCGCTGGTACCGCGGACTTCGATCAGCTTTTCCTCCTCAAGCACCTTCAATGCCTTGCGGATCGTGATCGTGGTGACATTGAAATGAGTCGACAGCTCGCGGATGCTCGGCAGTTTCATGCCGTCAACGGCGAGCGCAATGATCTCATTGCGGATATGAAGCGAAATCTGTTGATACTTATTGTCCATGATTTCCAATCTTGAAGTATATATCAAAGTATAGATCAGTTGTCATTAATTATACGGATATTTTTCGATTTGTCAACCCCTGAAACCTGAAAAAAACAACTTTTTCATGAAAATCTGCAATGCGGCGGCGATTTCCCCCGGACTCGATGCTTTCCGTCACTGGATATCAAAATTGCCGGTCGCGGGGTGTTTCACCAGATAGTCATGAATCGCCTGTGCCATTTCGGGACCGATCCCTTCGACTTTGGCGGAAATCATCTCCGGCGACGCCTTGCGCAGGCGATGCACGGAACCGAACGCTTCCAGAATCGCACGTTTGCGGGAGGCGCCGATATTCGGAATCTCATCCAGAAGCGAGTTCTGGATCGTCCGCAGGCGCAACGCCCGGTGGTAAGTCACGGCGAACCGGTGCGACTCGTCGCGGATCGCCTGCAACAGTTTCAGGGAAGGACGCTCCTTGTCGATCACGACCGGCTCGCTGCGCCCGGGAATGAAAACCTCCTCGTTGCGTTTGGCAAGTCCGATCACCGGAAACGGCGGACAGTTCAACTTGAGCAGCGCATCGACCGCCGAGCTGAGCTGTCCCTTGCCGCCGTCCACGATCAGCAGATCCGGCAAAGGCTGTTTTTCCTCCAGCAGACGGTAGAAATGGCGTGACACGGCCTCGCGCATCATGGCAAAGTCATTGGAACCGGTCACGGTCCGGATGCGGAACCGCCGGTATCCCTGTTTGTAAGGGCGCCCGTCCCGGAAGCAGACCATGGACGCCACGGCAAGCGTCCCGGAGATATTGGAAATATCGAAACAGATCATGACACGCGGCATTTTCTTCAGCTTCAACGCGCGCCGCAAGTCTTCCACTGCCTCCGTTCCTCCGACATTCTGCGGGATGAAGGCATTGGAAAAGGTCCGGTTCTTCGATCCGTAAAGAGATTCGATGTTTTTGGAGATATCGCGGAACAGGGCGGCTTTCTCGAAATTGCGCTTTTCCGCATACTCCTGCATTTTCCGGCGCAGAAGCTCCACCATATCCCCGACATCGCCGTTCAGGAGAGCCACCAGCTTATCGACCCGTTCACGGTATTCCGCTTCGGAAACCTTGCCGATGCACGGACAACAGCAGTCCCGGATCATCGCGGCGAGGCAGTGCGTATACTCCTCCTCGCCCGGATCATGAAAACTGCAGGAACGCAGAGAATAATAACGGATCAGGAACTCCAGAGTCTGCTTGAGAGCCGATCCATGCGGGAAAGGCCCGAAGTAAAGGCAGGAGTCATCCTTTCGCAGGCGCGCCGGCTTCGGACGCGGGAAACGTTCGGAAAGATCGATCTTCAGGAGCGGAAGCCGTTTGTCATCACGCAGAAGCACGTTGTATTTCGGAGCGTATTCCTTGATCAGGCGGGATTCCAGAATCAACGCCTCGTCCTCATTGCGGACCGTAATGCACTCCCATGAATCAATGGAATTGATCAGAGAACGCAGTTTCGGATCGGCGCGCGTCTCCCGGGACGGCTGAAAATACTGCGACATCCTTCTCCGCAGGTTCGACGCCTTGCCGACATAAATCACGGTTCCAAAGGAATCGCGGTAAATATAAACGCCGGGCTTCGTCGGAATATCCCCGGGGTAAAACGATATTTTCTTTAGAGCCATATGTTTTTCGGTCCGCCTGCATTATTACTATCAAGAAATAGAAATAAAATAACAGAAAGCACGGGAAAAACAATCGCAGGAGGGAAAAAATGATTGAAAAACAGGCCGTCAAGGGAAAGAATCTACTTTTTTTACGAAATTTTCTTGCCAGCGGGACTTGACATAAGCGCATATGACTGTATTTTTCGTTTATATTGTTGTCATAGGCATTTTCATGAAAGGAAAGGGGCATAAAAAAATGAGATTGTTGTCGGTACTGGCTCTGTCCGCTGTATTGGTCGGCACAGGGTCTCTTTCAGCCCAGAGCAGGCGCGCCACGGCTTCAAGAGCCGCCATTCCCGATATTCAGCTCACCACCCGTCTCGTTAACGCCCCCAACATTCAGGTTCTGGATAAACCCGACGGCAGCGGTCCCCTGGGAAAATCCAAAAAATGGCTCCAGTTCCAGATTTCATACAAGTTCTCCGCATCCGCCGTCAGCGCGAAAAGAATTTATGAAGATATGAAAGTGGAGTTCTATCTCCGCCATCCTGTTCCCGACGGCGGTTATGCATGGTTCACCGGGGTTCAGAATCTTCATTGCGTCATCGCGGATTATGAAAAACATTATGTTGCCCTTTACATGCCGCCGTCAACGGTCTACCGCTATATCTCGCAGGACACGAAAATCAAAAGTGTCGTTAAGAATCTTCAGGGAATCGTGATCATCAGCGACCGCGACGACAATGTGCTCGGCATGCATTTCTTCGATCTGTCCACGGGAAAATCGCTTTCACGCTCCCAGGCAGCCGCATTGAGAAACGCGTATAAGAACATCAATCAGGCGAAATATAAATTTGTCGATGCGATATGGGCCAAGGAAAATACTCCGTGGCAATGGATTGATGCTGAAAAATATGACCTTCCGAAGCCTGTTTTCAATCATGCGCAGAAACTTCAGGCAAAGGAAGCGCCTGCCGCTGAAAAGGCAGAGGAAGAAAACGGAGAATAAAGTATGCCAGCAAATGAATTTCTGCTTTGTATAGATATCGGCGGAGACAGCATCAAAGCCGCAGAGTTTTCCTATTCACCGACAGGAGATATGGTTCTTGAGAAATTCGCATTCTCGGAATACGGCAAAGAACTCAACGGCGAGGAGGATAATTTCCCCGTCTTTGCAACCGCTCTTTCGGATATTGTCTCAAAGAGCGGATTCAGTGCGAAAAAAGTCAGCATCACGATCTCCGGGCAAAACTCATACATCAAGTTTGTCAAAGTCCCGGCAATGGTCAATGACGAGAAAAAAATCAAGCAGATTATTGAATTTGAAGCGAAAAATGCGATTCCGTTCTCGATGGATGAGGTGGTATGGGATTCCCAGCTGATCAGTTCCTCTGACGACAGCGGTGAAATCGAAGCGATGTTCGTCATCGTCAAAAATGAAGAAATAGACAAAATCACACGGATTCTGGAAAGTCTCGGAAAAGAGATCGTGCTGATCGAAGTTGCGCCGACCGCCTGTTACAATGCGGCAAGGGCGAACGGAGTGGGCGATACCGACTGCGAAATGATTCTGAATATCGGCGGACGTTGCTCCACGTTGATCTTTATCGACAACGGCCGTTTCTTCGTCCGTATCATCCCGATTGCCGGTCATTCGGTCACACTCCAGATCAGCAAGGAATTCGGAATCTCCTACAATGAAGCGGAAGAATTGAAACGCCGACACGGTTTTGTCGCTCTGGGCGGAGCATATGAAGAACCGGACTCCGAGGTGGCGGCAACCGTATCGAAGATCATCCGGAACGTCATGACGCGTCTGCATGGAGAAGTCAACCGCTCCATCAACGTCTACCGCTCTCAGCAGAAAGGCAGAAAACCGGAAAAGCTTTATCTCGCCGGCGGCAGTTCCGTCATGGCGTATACGCCGCGGTTCTTTGCTGAAAAACTGCGCATTCCCGTAGAGTATCTGAATCCGTTCCAGAATATTGCGATTGCTCCCGCCCTGGACAAGGAAAGCCTGGCGAATCTGGCTCACATGTTCTCCGAGACTATCGGTCTGGCGGTCAGGCACGCCACAGCCTGCCCCATTGAAGTATCCCTCGTTCCGGAATCCATGAGAAAGCTGAATGACTTCAAACTCAAAAAGCCCTATCTTTATGCTTCGGCGGCTTCTCTGCTGCTCTGTCTGCTCGTCACGCTCTGGGGTTTTTCCAAACAGCTTGAAATTGCGGAATACAAACAGAAAATCGCAAGCAGTTTCCTCACGAAAACCAATAAAGTGGTCTCCCGGCTGAAATCCGCCGAAGGAGATTTTGCCAATGCTCAGAATGAGTATAATGCTGCGGCCCAGATCCTGGCAAAACAGAAAATATGGCCTATGATGCTGAATGAATCCCAGAAAGTCCTGCCGGACGATATGTGGCTGACCACATTTACCCTGACAAGCAATGTTCCGACAACCAATCAGGCGCCCAGAGATGAATTTGAAGGCGGTTTGTTTGCCGGAATGGGCGGAGGCAGTTCCACCCCCGCGGTGTCCGGTTCCCCGACGGAGCTTACGGCGGCAAAATTTGAAGGGCACGCACTGATCCGGGACAACGGTATCAATGAACTGTTCACCGAGATGCTTTCAAAATCGAAATTCTTCAAATTCAATCCTCAGACGGAAACGTTCACTTCGGTCATCGACGGAACGATGGCAAGTTCATTCAATGTATCCACGTTCTCTCTGACATCGAGTTTACAGGAAGCGTATAAAAGAGATAAATAAGAGATAAAGGTTAAGATAATGATGAATTTTGTAAAGAAAAACATAATATTTTTCGTGGTGTGTTCGCTGACACTGCTGGCATCTCTTTATCTCATTTACCTTGATTTGGAAAAACACTCGCTGATTTCCAAAGCCAATACGGAAACGGAAGAAAGCAGACAGAAAGCGGACAAGGCATACAAGAGCAAAGGCAACAGACCCGTAGACCCGAACGTCAAGATGATCGCCTCCGATACGGAAGTCGTAAAGCAGAGGACAGCGACACTTCAACGCATTTTCGGCAAACCTTACAGAACGGCATTGATTGCTTTCGCAAAAGAGATCGGCATGACGGAAGATGATCTTCTGAATAAGTTCCGTGATTTTTATGAAAATGAAGAACTGAAGGATAAAAACCCTGAAGTCGCAATTCCTTTATTCAAAAAATCCCTCGGTGATGAACAGAAAGTCGAAGCGGCTTTCAACCGTTTCATTGAAACAGTCCAGAAGATTACGGTGGAACCATTGAGGGGACAGGCTGCAATTGATATTTTTGCGGTTGCACTCGGAGTTCCCCGTTCCATGAATTCCTCGTCCTGCCACGTGCTTCTCGCAACAATGCAGCGCAATATCTTCGATCGCCGCAATATTCCCGGAGTGCTCACTCTCCAGACGGTTAGAGATTTCACTTATAATCAATATGTCCAGACCCCCCCTCCCCTCAACAAGATTTCCGACATTCTGACGATGATGCCGATTTACGAGGACATTTTCTACAGAATGCGCCTGAGCAAGCTTTCCAACGTCGAGTCTTTCAACAGGCTCAATGAAGGAGTTGCTCAATCAGACAAATATATGAAGTATTCTTTTAAAACGAAAGTAACGGGGGACATCGATTCGATCCGCAAATTCATCAATACACTCCATGAGGCATATAAGGAAAATCAGGTCTATGTAGTCACATGGGTTTCTTTGGAATCGCATACGGATCAGGAGGTTGCACAGGCACGTGCGCTTATTACAGGAGATGCCGCAGGAGTGGCGCAGCCGCAACCGAATCCGAGAAATTATCTGCCTCCGATGGAACGTCCGGGTTACAGAGCTCCCCGCAGAACGGATCAGACAGGTCCGGCTGTCAGCGAAGCGCATCTGCCGCTGGAGGAGCGTTCTGATTATGGCAAGGTAATTATTGGACTCAACAAGCAGGTGACTGCGGATATTGAATTTGATTATTACGTTTTCATCGGTGACCGGTTGGGCAAAACAAATTAATCTATAGTATGAGGGCATAAAATTGTTGTTTCTGAAAAAACATTATGAGAAGATCCTGCTCGGGGTCCTCCTGACGATTTTTATCGGGTTATTGGTTTTCCAGTTCCTGCTCTGGCAGCAGGGGCAGCAAATCAAGATTGACGGCATCCTCGGCTTTACTCCGCCGCCGCCGAATTATACCAGTATTGACTTTGAAGCCCAGGATTCGCCATTCAATGTTCTGGCAAACCTGACGGAAACCCCGCAGTGGCTCAAATCGGAAAAAAGAAGGGCATCGTCGCAGGATTTCACTGATTTCATGCTCCCTTATAAAATGGCTTTCTGCCCTTATTGCAGGAAAATGATTCCGGCAAGAGAGTTTCCGGAAATAAATTCCGAACGGGAGGGGCGTTGCTCTCTCTGTCACCATGTGCTGAAAGCTCCTCTCCGGAGCAAAGTCAATGTCATTGTAGATACTGACGGCGACGGAATTCCGGACAAGGACGAAGTCGCCTTGGGAATGAATCCCAATGATCCGAATGACGCGACTGCGGATTTCGATGACGACGGGTTCACCAACTATGAGGAATATATTGCCGGAACCAAGATCAGAGATCCCAAGAGCCGTCCTCCTTACCATGAAAAGGTTTCTGTGGTCGATATCAGCAGAACGGTTCTGCCGATTACAATCAAAATGATTGATTTCAAAGGCAAAGACGATAAGAATGCCGCCGAAGTGCAGATCGGCATCAGAGACAGGAGAGGACGTGAAAAGAGTCATTACCTGAAACTCGGAAAAGCGTTCAACTGTACGGCGGGGACTTTCACGATTGTTGATATCGTGCCCAAAACCGAAACAGTTACAGTAAAGGGTACGAATGCCAAGACGGAAAGAGACGCATCCTACGTCATTCTTCAGAAACGTGATTCTCAAGATAAGATTGAGGCGCATCTCAAAGCCCGTGTAACGGAGCCCAGAGAAAAAATTGTTCTGCGCCTCGGCTCGCTCAAGAAAAATCAGGACAAAGAATTTTATGCCGGCGATTCCTTCGAGCTGGGAAGCAACATGACTGGTATTGACAAATATACCATTGTCGCGGCGGACCAGCAGAAAAAGACCGTTGGATTAAAGTTTGAAAAAGACGGCAAGACTTATGAGATTACTCGAAAGTCTCAGATGGCAGCTTTGATAGAGCAGAAAAGAGCTGCCTCCAAAGTTCAGACACCACCGAAAAATAGATAAGAATTAATATAAGGGATTAGCTATGATGAAGGTTGCTATGGAGTTCAGCAGACAGTCCGTCCAGATTTCACTATCTGCGATTGTCATATTAACTCTTTCTTTCGCCTCTCTGGAGACTCTGGGACAAACCAAAAAAGCCTCGCCGAAAGATGCGGCGCCGTCTCTCAATGATTTCAAAATGGACCCGTTTGAATTTGAAATTCCCAATGACAATGTCATGCAGGAAGTTCAGGAACGGAATAATATTCTGGAACAGAGTGTATTTCAGCAGGTGAGAATCGGAGATAAATTCTATGCCTCGAATCAGTTTGCGGACGCGTTCAGCGCCTATAAACGGGCTCTTGCCATTATCGACCGCAGCAAATTGGGCAATGGCTCCTACATCACTTCCGTCAAGAATAAAATTGATAAACGTATGCTGCTGGCAAGAAAGCAATGGGCAATCTCAATTGTCAGGGACGCCAAAAAAGCTTATCTGAACGGGCTTACGCAACAGAACTCTCCCGATGCCGTCGCCGGATTCAAAAATGCGGCAAAGCTGGCGGAATCCGCTTTGCCGGTTTATTATGCGGGAAAAACAATCTCCGAAGCGAATTATGACAGCAAGGCGTTGCAGCGGATCTCGAAAGACGATCCGTCCTTTTATAAAAGTGTCACGACTTTCATGGAAGATTGCGACAAGATGGTGGAAGCAATCCAGTTCAGGAATGAGACCTCTCTCTCCGCAGTAGACCCGGATAACAAAAGACGCAAAGCAAATATCGATGTGCTTCTGCGTGAATCCAGAATTCTTTATAAAAATAAGAAATATGAAAAAGTCAGGGACAACATGGAAAAAGTTCTTGTCCTTGACCCTTATAACCAGGATGCAATGACCTTACTCAACAAGACATATAAAAAACTCTATGATGTCGGAATGCTCCGCAGAGAAAATGACGCTTTGGAAAGACTGACGGAAGTCGAATGGAAATGGAATGAAGCGGTTCTGCCGGAGGACAGTTCCATTTCAGAGGAAGTTCCCCGCGAAATGACGGGAAACCGGTCAACACTGTATGACAAGCTCCAGAAAATCATGATCGACAAGATTCTCTTTGAAACAACGGACATTCAGTCCATTCTTGCCCGGCTTGCCGCACTCAGCAAGGAAAATGATCCGGAAGGAGTCGGAGTCAGCATCATTCCTCCGCCGGATATCGCAGTCCGTTCCAGAAAGATCCCCTATCTTGAACTCGAAAAAGTTCCTCTTATGGAAGTCCTGAAATATGTCTGTGAACTTGCCGGGCTCAAATATAAAATTGAGGACAGAGCTGTTCTGGTAGGAACGGAAGGCATCGACGACATGGAACACGGTTTCTTCCAGGTGAGAAATTCACTGATCAACCGGATCGCGGCTGAAGTCGGGCCCAAGGAGGAAAAAGAAGAGGAAAAAACCGGAGGAATCAAAGACCGGGTCGATACATTCACTGACGAAGGAGCTTTTGACGAAGCATCTACGGAATTGAAATCTGTCGCAGCCGTCACTCCGGAAATGCTGAAACAGTTCTTTAACGATCGCGGCATCTCTTTTGAAGACCCCAACTCCTCCATCGCATTTGATACCAAGACCAATAAACTGATTGTAAAAAATACACCTGACAATCTCAGGAGAATGGATGCACTCCTCAAGGAAATTGACATCCAGACGCCGCTCGTGCTCATTGAAGCCAAAATCCTTGAAATCTCCATGAATGCCGTCGAGGAACTGGGTTTTGACTGGACACTGACTTATCTGAACACAAATACCAATCAGAGATTTACCTTTGGAAACCTTCCAGTATCCAATCTCTACCGTCCATCCAGTGAGGCAAACAATAAGCTGATCAACAACATGAATATTCTTCCGAACTTCGGAAGCGACAACCAGTTCAATCTCTTCCTCTCTGTCCGCGCCATCGACAGAACAGACAGAGCGGAAGTCATTTCTTCGCCCCGCCTGCTGACGACCTCCGGACAGGAAGCCTCCCTGAACGTTGACCAGCAGCGTTACTTCCCGGATTCCTGGGATGATCCGGAAGTCACGATCATCAACGGGACATCTTACACCTACAATCCTCCGGTTCCGGATTTTGAAGAGCAGGCAGTCGGAACAATCTTCAAGGTAACTCCGACGGTCAGCCCCAATAATTATACGATCATCGTCAAGATGAATACCGATATCTCAAAAATGACAGGGTGGTCGAATTATGACTACAGCATCATCATCGGCGGTCTCATGAACAGCCCGGCGGATACGACGATCGGCAATGTCACCCCCAAAATGAAAATGCCTGAATTCTCCCGCCGTGTCGTAGACACCTCGGTCAAGATCTATGACGGTGAAACCGTTGTAATCGGGGGCATTCTGGAAGATATGGCAACAAAGAAAGATGATAAATGGCCGTTCCTCGGAGATGTGCCCATGCTGGGAAGACTTTTTACAGATTCTTTCAGCAAAAGCCAGAAGACCAATCTCCTGATTTTCGTCACTTCACGTCTCATGAAAGGAAATGGACTTCCCGTCAGAGACAGCCGTGCACAAGGTTTATTTGAATTCACCAGATAATTGAGGAATAAAATAAAGATGAAGTATATACACACAATGGAGAGCACCACAATGCCTGTAAGATTTCTTCAGTTTCTGATGGTCGCGTCGATTCTGTTGACAGCCGGCAATGCTTTTGCCCAGAAGCCTGCGGAAAAGCAGAAAAAAGCAGAGGATGCAGCCGCACTTCCGGCAGCAGAGTTGAATAACAGGAAAAATGAATTCAAAAATAGAGAACTTATCCGTCTGCAGGGATCGGAAAAAGAGATCGACAGTCTGGTTGCCGAAGCGGTAAAATGTTATCAGAACAATGAGTTCGATAAAGCGATTGATCTTTACCTGAATGCAAAAAAGCAGCTGGAGACACTTTACAAAACCAGCAATCTGCCCCGGATCAAGACAAAAATCGATAATTGCGACCTTTCCATTTCCAAAGCATATTATTACTGGGCACAGAAAATCTATTTCGATGCGGTGAAATCGGCAAATGCCTCCGATTATGAAGTCGCCATTGAAAAATGCAAAAAGGCAATTGAAGTTTATCCGCCCTGTAAAGAGAAAATGGAAAAGATCATTGAAAAATATGAATTGCTGAGAGAAAAGACCTTGACTCTTGATAAAATCAAGGCGAATACCAAAGAAGATCCTGCGGAAGTCAGAGAGAAAAGAGTGTTGCTGCGTCAGGGGGAAGTTCTGTATAAGGAAGAACTTTGGGATAAGGCACGTGCAAAATTTGAAGAAGTCATTGCAATGGATCCCTATAACGAAGTTGCCATTGATTATATCCGCAAAATCAACATCAAACTTCTGGATGCTGCAAAACGCCGGACCGGAGTTACCCGCAACCTCAGAAATACGGAAACCGTTTGGAATCCGATCACTCCGGTCGTTCCCCTCAGCAATACGGGAAATACGGAAATTCAGGAGACCGGAGTCGTCAAGGAGGCTTTTGAAAGTCCCATCACCAAAAAGTTGAAAGAGATTATTATTGACCGTATCGACTTCGAGGATGTTTCCATTGCCACTGCGGCGAAATACCTGAAAGAGAGAAGCAAGGAAAAAGATCCGGAAAAAATCGGCGTCAATATCGTTCTGCGCGGCAAGATCAATCAGCCGATCGCAGCGGAAGGTGAGGAACCTCTGGAGGAAGAGGTCACAACGGAAGGAGAAGGAACAACAGTCCAGCCGTTGACGATGATGGTTGACAACATTCCGCTGGAAGCGGCGATCAAATACATCTGCAATCAGGCAAATCTGAAATACCGCATTGAAAAATATGCCGTCGTCATTGCCTCTCCGGATGTAAAGCTTGAGGATGTCGAAACAAAAATTTACCCGATTGAAAAAGATTTCATCAATCTCGGAACAGATGAAAACATCAAAAGCAGTTTTGAAAGCAGAGGTATTTCTTTCCCTGCCGGAGCCGCGATTGTCTATGATGAATCCATCGGGCGCTTAATCGTGACGAATACACCGGAGAATCTTCAGAAGATTGAAGACATCATCAAAGAGATGAACATTGTTGACCCGCAGGTGCTGATTCAGACTAAATTTGTGGAAATCAAGCTCAATGACCTGGAAGAACTTGGATTCAAATACAATTTCTCCCGTCAGAATGCCAACGTATCGAAATTGCCTGCCAGCGATCTGATCGCCCTTGAAAACAATCAATCTGCCTATTTTGCGGATAAGAATTATTCTGTTTATACAAATCCGACAACATCAGAAACAACCACTGTCGGCAATCTTTCCCTGACGACCAATACCACATCACAATGGGCTGATTATGAAGGAACGATCCGTGGCAATGGAAAAGAAATTATAAATAATACCGGAGAGACTATCTATTATACAAAATCTCCCATTCAGGATAAATCCATCTCTTTCGGTCCGAATGACGACCTGATCCGGGTCTTCAACAGCACCGGACAGCTTGACAGCCCCTCTATCGTCAATGGTTACGGTGAACTGTTCAATATGTCCTATTATAATAAATACGGCTATAAGCTGGACGCCTCGATCTATGCGCTGGACCAGTCTGATGCGACAGACGTGCTTTCCTGCCCCCGTGTCACGACCATGAACGGACAGCCGGCAACCATCAAAATGGTTACGGAAAAATACTATCCGACAGACTGGGAGGAAGCGGAATACACAACAATGAGCGGCGGAAGCGCAACGATTCCCGTCTTTATCGGCTCCACGGCAGAGCTTGACGAAGCCACGGAAGAAGGTATTATCTTCACGGTGACACCGAATGTCAGCGCGGATAAATACACAATCAATCTGTTCATGCAGCCGCTTGTCCAGAAGTTTATCGGCTGGGACGACTACAGCTATGAAGTGCCGGTGGATATCACGATCAACGGCAACAATCAGGTCGTCAATGTCCCCAATACCATGAAAATGCCGATCTTTGAACGCCGCACCACAAAGACCAATATCGAATGCACCGACAACGGGACGATCGTCATGGGCGGCATGATTCAGGACGAGACCACAGTATTGGACGATTCCTATCCGATTCTCGGTGATATTCCGCTGATCGGCCGTCTCTTCCAGTCCAAAGGGCGTGCCGGAGCCAAAAAGAATCTGATGATTTTCCTCTCCTGCCGTCTGGTCAATCCCGATGGCTCTCCGCTCCGTGAACGTGAAGACAGAGGCATTCCTCCGTTCAAGAACTGATTACAGGATTTCGGACTCCAATCAAGGCGAACAAAAAATTTTGTTCGCCTTTTTTTTATTTTGCACAATATTTTTTCCATTCCTCCGTTTCTCTGATATAAGAAAGACTTCTGCAGAGTCGGCAACAAGAATTGTCCCGCAAAGAAAAGGAGCTGATGCAATGAAAGCAAAATACCTGATGACGGCATTACTGGCAGCGGCTATGGCTGTTCCCGCACTCTACGCAGCAGAAGAATGCGATATGGAGAAACCGCCTGTCGAGAGAAAAGAGATGAAACGGCGCCCGCCCATGAGAGGCCCGCGTAATTTCCAGAGGCCTTCCAGAGAAGTCATGGAAGCGGTCAAGGCATATAAAGAAAATCCGACAGCAGAGAACAAGGCGAAAGTCAAGACTCTGCTGGAAAAGGAGTATGACGCCCGAATCAAGAAGGAAGAACAGCGAATCAGCGAAATGAAGACCAAAAAAGCGGAAAACATCGAAAAAAGACTTGAAAGAATTCTGAAAGCGGGTGAAAGACCGCCCCGCGACCGGCAAAAATAATTCAGACTTGAGATCCGGTGTTCCCGGAGAATCAGCAGTTCTCTTTCCGAATCGGAAATCCTGCCCCGGCCGGAAAAAGGCACACAGGTCCAAGATCCGATTATCACCCAGTCATCCGGTGTCTGCCGGCTCCCATCTCCGGCGGGCATCGGATGACTTCTTTATTCATGGAAAAAATACGAAGATACACCGGGTGCAGAAAGCAGACTCCCGATAAAACCTGAAAAAAGTTCCGATCCTTTCCCTGATTTTCTCTTGACTTTCCAAAAAAGCAGATTATATTTTTTACCTTTGACAATGAACTGAAAAATTGGAAAACAAATTACATAAACGGGAGAAGGCAAGATGTCCAGACATCCGAGCTTGAAAGCAACAGGAAAAATCCGCAAGAAAAGAAATGTTCTGAAGAAATTCGAACGAGTGAACCTTCTTACAGCCGATGGACGCTGGAAACAGGGTCAGAAAGTTCTCAGCGGTCTTCCGAAAACCAAGCCCCTCGACTGAAAGTCGAAACGGCTTGAGTCAGAAACGGGGCGTCTATCTCATGACAGCCCCGTTTTTTTTTCAAAAAATTTCAACCTCATGGAGATAAAAAATGGCAAAGAATACCGCCATCCAGAAGATTCTCAGGAATCACATCGTTTCCGGCAGTGAAGTGGCCGGAGAACCCGTTGCAATCAGAATCGACCAGACCCTCACGCAGGATGCAACCGGAACCATGGCATACCTCGAACTGGAAGCCATGGGAATCGACAAAGTCAAAACGGAACTCTCCGTTTCCTATGTCGACCACAATATGATGCAGAACGGACCGGAAAACCGGAACGATCATCTTTATCTCCAGAGCGTCGCGGCGGCGAAAGGCGTGATTTTCTCGCGTCCCGGCAACGGAATCTGCCATCAGGTCCATCTGGAACGTTTCGGCATTCCCGGCAAGACCCTCCTCGGCTCCGACTCCCACACACCTACCAACGGCGGCATCGGCATGATGGCAATCGGCGCAGGCGGGCTTGATGTGGCGCTTGCAATGGCGGGACAGCCCTTCCGTATGGCATATCCGAAAATCATCGGCGTCAAGCTGACAGGAAAGCTCTCTCCGTGGGTTGCGGCGAAGGATATCATTCTCAAGATGCTTGAAATCCTCACGACCAAAGGCAATGTCGGCTGCATGGTCGAGTATTTCGGTCCCGGCGTCAAAACGTTGACCGTCCCCCAGCGCGCCACCATCACCAACATGGGCGCGGAACTCGGTGTCACCTGTTCCGTGTTCCCGTCCGATGAAATGACGAAGGAATTCCTTGAAAAACAGGGACGCGGGGAGTCCTGGGCAGAGCTCAAAGCAGATGACGATGCGGAATACGACAAGCTGGTCGAAATTGATCTCTCCTCCCTGAAACCTCTGGCGGCATGTCCGTCCAGCCCGGATCATATCAAATCCATCGCGGAACTCGCCGGTATTCCGGTGGGACAGGTCATCATCGGTTCCTGTACAAACAGCTCTTTCCGCGATCTTTCCATTGTGGCGGCAATGCTCCGCGGACACAAGATCAGTCCGGACGTCACACTCGCAATCGCCCCCGGAAGCAGACAGGTCCTTGAGATGCTCGCCCGCAACGGCTCCCTCGCGGACATCATCGCAGCCGGAGCACGTATCCTCGAAACCGGATGCGGTCCCTGTATCGGACAGGGGCAAAGCCCCGCGAATGACACGGTCACGCTCCGCACTTTCAACCGCAACTTCCCCGGACGCACAGGCACCAAAGGCGATCAGGCGTATCTGGTCAGCCCGGAAGTCGCGGCGGCGGCGGCACTGACGGGTAGAATCACCGATCCGGCGACACTCGGATTCGCTTACCCGGATGTCAGAGACGCAGACAAGTTCCTGATTGATGACTCCATGATGATCACCCCTCCCTGCTGCGGCAAGGGAATTGAAATCATCCGTAAAAAGACCATCGGCAGCCCGCCGGTCAACCAGGCACTGCCGGATATGATCAACGGAACCGTCGTCATCAAGGTCGGGGACAAAACCAGCACGGACGACATCATGCCTGCCGGAGTCCACCTGAAACACCGCAGCAACATTCCTGAATACGCAAAGGTCGTTTTCGAGCGTTTCAATGAAGAAGGCAAGCCGACTTTCGCTCAACGTGCAATGGCGGTCCGCGATGCCGGAGGACACGGCATTATCGTCGGACGCGACAGCTACGGTCAGGGCTCCTCCCGCGAACATGCGGCGATCTGCCCGATGTATCTCGGAGTCAAGGCTCTGATTGCAATGGCAATAGAGCGCATCCATGCGGCGAACCTCGTCAACTTCGGCATCGTCCCGTTCACATTCGCGGACAAAGCGGATTACGACAAGATCGAACAGGGAGATTCCCTTGTAATCGAAGGGCTGCGCGACAAACTGGCGAAAAAAGAGATGCCCATCACCGCAGTTCTCACAAAGAAAGATGGTTCCAAAGCAGAAATCAAGCTCAGTTATCACCTTTCCGATGAGGACATCAAGATCATTCTCGCCGGCGGCAGGCTGAATGTGAAATAAGCCGGTTTCGCTGTCACCATAAACGGAGCTCCCTGCCAAAAGCGGAAGCTCCGTTTTTTCTTTGCCCCCTTCAGGACAACAAAAAACGGGATGTCCCCATTTCCGGAGACATCCCGTTTTTACCGTTAAGACGGAACAGTCTTATTTCATCGCCTGTGCAACGGCAACCGCGACATCGACCGAAGCGCCGACCATCGGGTTGTTGCCCATGCC
>DPDG01000024.1:73005-74882 GCA_003526375.1 Lentisphaeria bacterium | reverse complement strand
CGGGTTGTTGCCCATGCCGATCAGCCCCATCATTTCGACGTGCGCAGGAACAGAGGAAGAACCGGCGAACTGAGCGTCGGAGTGCATTCTGCCCATGGTATCCGTCATGCCGTAGGAAGCAGGCCCCGCCGCCATGTTGTCGGGATGAAGGGTTCTGCCCGTTCCGCCGCCGGAAGCAACGGAGAAGAAAGGCATACCCTTTTCGATACGCTCTTTCTTGTAGGTCGCCATAACCGGATGCTGGAAGCGGGTCGGATTCGTGGAATTGCCGGTGATGGCGATATCCACGCCTTCCTGCCACATGATCGCAACGCCTTCACGGACATCATCCGCGCCGTAGCAGCGGACAGCGGCGCGTTCGCCTTTGCTGTATGCACGCTCGGAAACGATCTTGAGCTTGCCGGTCATATAATCGAATTCCGTTTCGACGCCGGTGAATCCGTTGATGCGGGAGATGATCTGGGCGGCGTCTTTTCCAAGACCGTTCAGGATCACGCGGAGCGGCTCTTTACGAGCTTTGTTCGCGCTGCGGGCAAGACCGATCGCACCTTCCGCGGCGGCGAAAGACTCGTGTCCGGCGCAGAAAGCAAAACATTTCGTTTCATCGCGGAGAAGCATGGAAGCGAGGTTGCCGTGTCCGAGACCGACCTTGCGATCATCTGCGACGGAACCGGGAATGCAGAAAGACTGGAGTCCTTCGCCGAGAGTCTTTGCAATTTCGCTTGCGACGGTCTGTCCGCGCTTGATCGCGACGGCTGCGCCGACAAGATATGCCCAGCAGGCATTTTCGAAGCAGATCGGCTGAATGTCCTTGACACGCTTATAGATGTCAAGCCCTTTGCCTTTTGTGATCTGTTCGGCTTCTTCGATGGAGGCAATTCCATTGTCATTGAGGAATTTATTGATCTGCGCAATTCTGCGCTCATAGCTTTCAAAAAGTGCCATTGTAACGACTCCTCTTACTGATGACGCGGGTTAATGGTTTTAGCGGCGTCAGCGAAGCGTCCGTAGGTTCCGGTGAACTTCTTGAGAGCTTCGTTCGCGTCCATGCCCTTGTTGATCGCGTCGAGCATGGGTCCGAGCTTGATGAACTTGTAGCCGATGACTTTGTCTTCATCGTCCAGTGCGATTTCGGTGACATAGCCTTCCGCCATTTCAAGGTAGCGCACGCCTTTCGCACTTGTTCCGTACATCGTCCCGGTAATGGAACGAAGTCCCTTTCCGAGATCTTCAAGCCCGGCGCCGATCGGGAGCCCGCCTTCGGAAAATGCGGTCTGAGTGCGTCCGTAGACAATCTGGAGGAACAGTTCACGCATCGCGGTGTTGATCGCGTCGCAGACAAGGTCGGTGTTGAGAGCTTCGAGAATGGTCTTGCCGGGGAGAATTTCGGCAGCCATCGCGGCGGAGTGCGTCATACCGGAACAACCGATCGTTTCAACGAGAGCTTCCTCGATGATTCCGTTTTTGACATTGAGTGTCAGTTTACAGGCGCCCTGCTGGGGTGCACACCAGCCCACGCCGTGGGTGAGACCGGAAATATCCTTGATCTCATAAGCCTTTGTCCAGGCGCCTTCCTGCGGGATCGGCGCGGGTCCGTGCTTCGGACCTTTGGCGACGCAGCACATCTGCTCGACTTCGTGTGTGAAGTTCATCGCATATTTCTCCTGTTATGTTAGGGGTTGAGGGAAAATACAAATCAAGAGTGGTAATTTACAACAACTTCCGATTTTTTCAAGACTCATGCGGCAGAAGAAAAATAAAAAAGCATGAGCCATCCCCGTCATTCAGTGGTCAGTGATTAGTGATTAGTGGGCAGTGATTAGTGGGCAGTGATTAGTGGATAGTAAAAGGCAGGTAAAATGAGGAGTCATCCTTTT
>DPDG01000024.1:0-72685 GCA_003526375.1 Lentisphaeria bacterium | reverse complement strand
CTGACCACTAATCACTGACCACTATCTCGCTATCAGTCTTCGAGTTTGGAGAGTTCTTCCTCTTCTTTGGAACGAGGCTCTTTGTCCCGCGTTTTATTGCGGTTGACTTTATATTTTTCCGGATAGACAACACTCACTTCATCTTTGGAACAGGAGATCGTCCGTCCGGTATCGTCAAGCTGGACCACGACTTTCTGAGTCAGCAGATTGCGGTCGATGATGCGTCCGCGCCCTTCCTGGCATTCGCAGCAGTCGCCGCGGCGCGGCATTGTGCGTTCCAGTTCAAGATACCCCTCATGTTCATACTTCAAGCAGCATTTGAGCCTGCCGCAGATACCGGAGATCGTGCTCGGAGTCAGCGACAGGTCCTGTTCCTTCGCCATTTTCACGTTGATCGAAGCAAACTCCTTCAGGAACGAGCAGCAGCAAAGCGGACGCCCGCAGATGGAAATCCCGCCGACAATCGCCGTCTCGTCACGGACGCCGATCTGACGGAGTTCGATCCTCGTATTGAGTGCGGCGGAAAGTTGTTTGACCAGTTCACGGAAATCAACGCGCCCGTCCGCGCTGAACTGAATCGCCAGAAGCTTGTTGTCAAAGGAATAGTGCGCATTGATGAGCTTCATAGGCAGCCCGAGCTTCTCGATATACTGGGCGGCGGTCCGCATGGCGGATTTGGAACGCATGAGGTTTTCATTCGCTTTTCCCTGATCGACCACGGTTGCCTTGCGCTGAATGCGCGGAATCTCGGCACGTTTTTCGGACGGTGTTCCCGTGGGATGCAGGTTCTCCTTCGGTTCCTCCGCGGGATTGTAAGGACAGCGGCAGGAAGAAACGACTTGCCCGTAATCAAGGAAGAAATCTTTGCGGATCACACACCAGTCACCGGACTTCAGAGTCAGAGAGTCATCGCCGCGCGCCTTGTATTTCGCACCGTTATCCAACTGTATATCATATAAAAATTCCATTTCATTTCTCCATTCCGGACTTGAAAGATTGCATAAACCACGTAAAATACACCTGTATGCATGGAGTTACAAGCTGCAAGTTACAAGTTTCAAGAGGAAAACTCCCATTAGTAAGAGTTCAATGATATTCCGGTGCTTGAACGTTTTCACCTGCAGCATGAGACTCTGAACCTGAAACTTATGGAGTCGCTATGGCATTCTACGAAAAAAATATCATTACATGCGTCGAAATCGGCACCTCGAAGATCTGCGCCCTCCACGGGACATGCGACAAGGCGGGCAACCCGGTGATCCTCGGATTCGGACAAACCTCTCCTGAGGGAAGCGTCTGCAAAAGCGACATTGTCGATTACCAGACCGTCACCAACGCACTGGAAAAGGCGCTCGGCGACGCAGACCAGTCCGCCGGACGCGATTTCGAACGGAAAAGCGTTTACTGCGTTCTGAACGGCCCCGGCATTTTTTCCCGTCAGGGAGAGGGCAACGTCGTCATTTACGACGCGGATCACAAGATCAAGCAGTCTCATATCGACGAAGCGGTCCGGAAGGCGCAAAGTCTCTCCCTGCCGCCGGATCAGGTGCATTTGAATTCATTCGACTCCTATTTCCTGCTGGACTCCTGCCGGATCAAACAGAATCCGCTGGGGTCCCAGGCAAGCCGTCTCGACGCATATCTCCACATTATTTCCGCTGAGCGCAACCGCGTGGAAATGATTCGCGCGATCCTGAAGGAACTCGGATTCGAATCCGATGTTTCATGCGTATTTTCCGGCGTTTCCTCGGCTTACGCCACGCTGCGGGCGGACGAAAAACAGCAGGGCGTTCTGCTGATCGACATGGGGGCGGGCGTAACGGACTACCTGCTTGTCCAAAAGGACGGCATTCTTGCAAGCGGCGTGCTTCCGGTCGGAACGGAAAATGTTGCGAACGACCTTGCCATCGGATTGGAGATCGGCATCGAACAGGCGCGCCGGTTCCTGAACGAGTCCAGACTGGAGGATTACCGCGCTTCCGGCGCCGCGTTCATCGAGCTCTCCGGCACGGTGCAGAATACAAAACGCAGAATCCCGGTCGGGTCCTTTGAAAAAATCATCGAACTGCGACTGCGTGAAATTTTCTCGATCATACGGGAACAGATTGATTCCAAAGGGCTCACTTCAAAAATCGAAACCGGAGTCGTTTTCTGCGGAGGCGGCGCCACGATGCAGTCCGCGGTGGAAGCTCTGCGGGGCGTCATGGGAATGCATGTGCGCAAGGGGGAAACACTCGGAATCAGCGGCGCAATGACGGGGATGGAAATTCCATACCGTTACACGGCTCTGCTCGGGCTGCTCAAGTTTGCCGCAGAGATCGAAAACAGCAGTTCCACGGAAAGCGGATTCAGAAAAGTCGGAGATGTACTGGAAGAATTCGGGGAAAGCTTCTTCAAAAAGGTCAAAGACGTCACAAGGGGATTCAAGGTATGAGCGATGCAATGGACAACACACCTGCCGCCGGCAGCGATAAAAAGATCATAATCATCGGCATCGGCGGCAACGGCGCACGGATCATCCGCTCTTTCAGCCATCTGCCGGGGAGCGCAGTCTACGATACCGCGGCAATCGACACGGACAGGGAGTCACTCGGCATTTCCGGCGCGAAATCCACAATTCAGGCGGAATCCGACTGGACCATCAAAAGCGGGCTCGGCTGCGGCGGCGACATCATGAAGGGAGAACGAGCCATCGCGCGGGAACGTTCCAGAATCACCCAGATGATCACTGGTTATGACTATATCATCGTCACCGGAGGGCTCGGCGGAGGCACCGCCACCGGCGGAATCCGCACCGTCGCCAGCGTCGCCAAAGGGCTTGCCGTCCCGACGCTGTTCCTGCTGACGACTCCCTTCTCGTTTGAATCTTATACAAAACGGAAAAATGCCGAAGACTGCATCGGCGAACTCCTGCCCATCACGGAAGCGCTGATTACCCTCCCCAACGATCTGCTGTTCTCGACTCTGCCGCCGGATTCGCCTGCGGACGAGGCATTTGCCAAAGCGTCCGAGGAAATGGCAGCTTCGGTATTCGGGGCGGCGGAAATCCTGAGAAGCAGGAAACTGATCGGTTCCGACTTTGCGGAATTTTCCGCGATTCTCCAGAAACGGAAAACCTCATGCGCCATCGGAATCGGGCGGGCAGGTTCCGACGACGGACTCGACAGGTGCAGTCTTGCACTTGAACGGATGCTGGAGTCGCCATTCCTCGGCGGTTCCGCAAGACTGGAGTCCTCCAACGCCGTAATCCTGACCGTCACGGGAGGCCCTGATCTTCAGATCGACGAGATGAAGCGGGCGATCGAAAACGCCTCCGCGATTCTGCCGCAGGGAGTCAATCTGATGACCGGCACCTCAATCAATCCGGACTATGCGGAGCAGGTTCAGCTCAGTGTGCTTGCCGTGCGTTATGACCAGCCGCCGGAAGCGGCACTTCCACAGCAACACGGAAAAAGCGATTCCCTCTGGAGCCAGACCGTGACATCCGCACCTCAGAAAAAACAGCAGGCGGACATGGTGCAGGATACGTTCAAGCTGGAAACCATTTCAAAAGGCATCTTCTCCAAATCCGCGGCGGTCAAATACCGTGACGAGGATCTTGACGTTCCGACATTCCAGCGGCGCGGCATTGCAATCGACAAAGGCAGCACAGGGAAATGACCATGACATGCAACTGCCTCCGGAAACTGATTCCGGCAATCGCCCTGCCCTTCCTCTCCGCCTGCGCACCGCAGAAAACACCTTATGCGGAGCTGCCGAAAGTCTCGGAGGCGGAGGTCCGGCGCTATGCGGAACAGTCCGTATCTTTCGGAAACCGTTATTCCGGCAGCACGGAACTCAGGAAATATGCGGACTGGATTCGGGAAACGATCTCGCAATCAACGAAATTCCGGAGCAGTTGTCATGAATTTCAGGAACGGACGCTCCACGGCGACGTTCTGTTCCACAATATCATCGCGGAAATTCCCGGCAAAAGCAGAAAATTCATTCTCATCGCCGCGCATTACGATATCAAGAGATTCAATTTCATCAAGGATTTTCAAGGAGCCAACGACGGCGCATCCGGTGTTGCGGCGCTGCTCGGCATGATCTCGGCGCTGCAGAAATATGAAGGGGAGCTGCCCTGCGGAATCAAATTTGTATTTTTCGACGGAGAAGAATGCATTGAAGAATACGGTCCCGCCGACGGTCTCCACGGCAGCAGACGGCTTGCGAAAGAATGGTCGGAAAACGGTCTGCTGAAGAAATGCAGGGCGATGATTCTTCTGGATATGGTCGGAGACAAGGATCTTACGATCACAATTCCGAAAGGCTGTACAAAAAGCCTGATTGACAGGACGCTGCGCCTGGCGCAGGAAAACGGACTCGGCTCCAGATTCCGGGTCTTTGAGTCCGATATGATCGACGACCATGTGCCGTTTCTCGAAAGAGGGGTTCCGGCAATCGATCTCATCGACTTCAATTACGGACCGGGAAACGCCTTCTGGCACACGACGCAGGATTCACTGGATAAAATCTCGGCGCAAAGTATAAAAACAGTCGCGGATTTCGCGCTCGGACTCTATTGGAACATAGCGGAAGACTGAAAAATGGGCTTTTTCTGATAAAAAAATGAGATTTTTTCAATTTTTCTTGGCAACCCCCTATTGAAAAGTATCTCTGTAATGTTATATTCGTGAGTAAGAGATTATATTTCTATCATAAAATAAAACAAAAAAGGAAAGAGGAGGTAAGGAATGTACCTTGTAATAGGCATTGCCTTGATGGTCGTAGCGCTGATTGGAATTATCTGGTGCCAGAAGAAACAGAAAACAAACCCGAATGCGCAGGCGCTTGCGTTCGTATTTCTGATTCTGATTATCGCCGGAGCCGGAACCGTTCTCTGGGATCAGGGCATTTTCGGCGGGGAAGACAAAGAGATGAACAAGATCATCAAGAATGAAACGGCTTATGCGGCGGCGCGTTCCGAAGTCATCGGAAAATACCTTGTCGGAAAATATGCCGGCAAGAAAGCCGTCATCATCACCGAAAAGGATCTTGAAAACAACAAGATCAACAAAGGCGCCTATGACGCAATGGTAAAGGCTCTCAACGGAATCGAAGTGGAAGCGACGGAAGTCCTCAATACACCGGAAACCTCTCCGGACAATCCGATGCCGATGGAGTCTCTCATCACAGCCAAACTCTTCAACGAAATCTTCAACAAATACCCGAACACGAATCTCTTCATCATCATGACGAGCCTTCCGTTCAACACGGATGAAGTTCAGAAGCTCTCCATCTGGAAGAAAGATCCGAAAAAGACTCAGGCTGTGATCGTCAACGGCGAAGTCTACAATCTCAAGAGAGCCATCGGCGCAGGTTATATCGCGGCGACAGCCGTCATGAAAAATGATTCCGCGGCTTACGATCCGGAAAGAACGGCGCCGTCCGATCCCCAGAAGGCTTTCGATGTCAGATACATCCTTGTCACACCTGAGAATGTGGCAGATGTCGCAAAGAAAAATGCGGGAATTTTCGCAAAGTAAACAGTTTTGTTGATTCCTTAATTTGCAATTGCAGGACGTTCGTGTATAATACCGGACGTCCTTTTTTTGTATTCGGAACGAAAATGCGGATGCCCGAATGTGCGTCCGCCTCATAATAGGAGTCACCCCATGCCGGAACCTGATGATTTGAACAACTGGATCAAAAATTTTACTCCGCGCGCAAAACATGTCCTGATCCTTGCGCAGAAAGAGGCGGAGCACTTCAATCATGATTATATCGGCGCAGAACATCTGCTGCTCGGAATCGTCGCGCTTGGAGAAGGGGTTGCAGTCGCCGCGCTGAAAGCGGTCGGAGTCAATCTTCAGAGCCTGCGCCTTGAAGTCGAGAAAAATACGACTCCCGCAGGAAGCACGAAACAGGACGGACCGCCTCCTTTCACACCGGTCCTGAAGAAGATTCTGCTGATGTCCGCGAACGAAGCAAAATCCATGAACTACAATTTCATCGGAACGGAACATCTGCTGCTTGCCATTCTGCGTGAGGGGCAAAGCACCGCGGCGAAAGTACTGCGCAACATGAAAGTAGACCTCGAAAAAATCCGCAAGGAGGTCATGCGCGCGCTGGACCCGAATTTTATTCCCGATTCCGGAAACGATCAACAGGAGCCGCAGGAGGAAAACTCAGCTCCGCAGCAGCCCCAGCAAAACGGACAGCAGGAGGCGTTCAATGCGTTGAATGCGTTCGGGCGCGACCTGACCGAAATGGCGAAGAAGGGGGAGCTCGACCCCGTGATCGGCCGTCAGGAGGAAATCGAACGCGTCACCCAGATTCTCTGCCGCCGCACGAAAAACAATCCGGTTCTGATCGGAGAGGCGGGCGTGGGAAAAACCGCGATCATCGAAGGGCTGGCGCAGGCAATCGCCTCGGGAAATGTTCCGGAGATTCTTCACAATAAAAAGATTTTCGCGCTGGACCTGCCGCTCATGGTGGCAGGCACGAAATACCGGGGACAATTCGAGGAACGCATCAAGGCGGTCATTGACGAGGTCAGAAATTCCAAACGCGTGATCCTGTTCATCGACGAGCTTCATACGATCGTCGGAGCCGGAGGCGCTGAAGGTGCAATGGACGCCGCAAACATCATCAAGCCTGCGCTGTCCCGCGGCGAGCTGCAATGCGTCGGCGCAACGACACTGGACGAGTACCGCAAGGGAATCGAAAAGGACGCCGCGCTGGAGCGCCGCTTCCAGCCGGTCATGGTCGAACCGCCCTCCGTCGAAGATGCGGTCAAGATACTGAATGGAATCCGTCCGACCTATGAAAAACACCACGGCGTAACCTATACGCCCGAGGCGATTGTCGCAGCCGTCAAGCTGGCGGACCGTTATATCAGCGGACGTTTCCTGCCGGACAAAGCCATTGATGTCATGGACGAAGCCGGCGCGCGCGCACGTATCATGAATATGCCGAAAGCACCGGACGTGGCGGCAATGGAGGAGGAGCTCAGGCAGATCGCCAGGCAGAAGGAAACCGCCATCTCCGAGCAGAAATACGAAGATGCCGCGACCTGCCGGAACCGGGAACATGAACTCAAGTCCCGAATTGATAAAATTCTGAGCGACTGGAAGGACTCCTGCAAGAACCAGCACAGCGTGATCGACGTCAAGG
Source organism: Lentisphaeria bacterium (assembly GCA_003526375.1). Taxonomy (GTDB): domain Bacteria; phylum Verrucomicrobiota; class Lentisphaeria; order Victivallales; family UBA1829; genus UBA11452. The sequence goes on along the minus strand of DPDG01000024.1, from coordinate 65,527 downwards.
ACATTGCACTGATCATCTCGAAGCTCTGCGGCGTGCCGGTCCATCAGATGCAGGAAGGTGAAAATGAACGTCTCCTGCGCATGGAGGAGGATATCTCCAAAACGGTGATCGGGCAAAGTGACGCCGTCGCGGCGATCTCCCGCGCCCTGCGCCGCTCCCGCGCCGACCTCAAAGATCCGCGGCGCCCGATCGGTTCGTTCATCTTCCTCGGGCCGACCGGAGTCGGCAAGACCCTGCTGGCAAAAGCTCTCGCGGAATTCATCTTCGGCGATCCCGATGCACTGATTCAGGTCGATATGTCCGAATATATGGAAAAGTTCAATGTCAGCCGCCTGATCGGTTCCCCGCCGGGGTATGTCGGTCACGGCGAGGGCGGAGAATTGACGGAACGTGTCCGCCGCCGCCCTTACAGCGTCATTCTGTTCGACGAAATCGAAAAGGCGCACCCGGACGTCATGCACATGCTCCTTCAGATTCTTGACGAGGGGCGCATCACGGACACTCTGGGACGACGCATCGACTTCCGCAATACGATCATCATCATGACCAGCAACCTCGGCGCGGAACAGGTGATGAAAAACGCCACGCTCGGTTTCGCCGACCCGAACCGGAAAGACGATTCTTTCGAGAAAGTGCGCGACCGTCTGATTGAAATGGCGAAGAAAAACTTCAAGCCAGAATTCATCAACCGCGTCGATGACGTGATCGTGTTCCACCGTCTTGAACGCAAGGATCTGGAACGGATCGTGCTGCTTGAGACGGACCGTCTGATCCGCCGGATGCAGGAGCAGGAGAAACAGCTCATTCTTGATCCCGAAGTGATCTCGTTTCTGATCGACAAAGGATATCAGCCGGAATACGGAGCGCGTCCGCTCCGGCGCGCGGTGGAGCGTTATCTTGAAGACGCGCTTGCGGAAGACATTCTGCGCGGAGTCTTCAAAGAAGCTCCGGTCATTCACGTCAAGGCGGACAATCAGAAGCTGCTTTTCTTCCCGGAAGCCAAGGAGGAAGAAAAGAAAGAAACGGCTCCGCCGAAAAGAAAAACAAGGAAAAAGAAAGAGGAAAAAGAATAATCCGTAATATCTTTCCCTCCTTTGAGGTAACAACATGGCTGACGAATATTTTGAAATCATAGACGATGCCACCGGCAAAGTGACCGGCAGGGCTCTGCGGAGCGAATGTCACGGCAATCCGGCGCTGATCCACCGCAGTGTCCATGTCATTGTCCTGCATCCGGACGGCGACAAGCTTCTGCTTCAGAAGCGTTCCATGAACAAGGATATTCAACCGGGCAAATGGGACAGCGCGGTCGGCGGGCACCTTGCCTGCGGCGAGAATTATGAACAGGCGGCGGTCCGGGAAATGGGAGAGGAGCTCGGACTCCCTTCCAGCCTTCCGCTGACGCACCGTTTCGACATGAAGATACGCAATGAAATCGAATCGGAGAATACGCGCGTGTTTTCCACGGTCTGCGCCGGACCGTTCACGATTCAGGAATCCGAACTGGACGGCATCGCATTTTTCACATTCGATGAACTCAGGGCAAAGTTAAGGAACGGAGCGGCGGATTTCACGCCGATGCTCTGTCGTGAACTTGAACAGCTTTTCAAGATACTGGAGTAAAAGATGGAGGAGGCAACGGCAGTGCAACAGGAATATTCCGCCGCGCGCGAAATATGGAAGAAATTCCGGAAAAGCAGGACCGCCGTATCAGGGCTTGCCGCCATCCTGTTTCTCTGTGCGGTCGCCGTATTCGCTCCGCTGATCGCCAACGGGAAACCGCTCCTTGTTTTCATGAACGGTTCCCTTTCAAGTCCGGCATTCAGCGCCGTGATCTCGCCGGAAAGTTCCGAAGTGTTTGTTGAAAAGACCTTTAACTTCCTGATGTTTTTCCTGCCGCTGCTTCTGCTTTTATGGATTTTCACCCGCCGGATGCGCCGGAAGTTCTTCCGCTTCTCCGCCCTGTTTCTCGCCGTCCTGCTTCTGATTCCGTTCCTGATGCACGGACGCAAAATCGACAAGACTCCGTGGCGCGATATTGCGTCTGCGATGAAAGCGCCGGATTTCGCGGTATTCGCCCCCGTCCCCTACGGACCGTTTGAAACGGTAGCCGTTCCTTACCGGAAACCCTCGCGCGAACACTGGTTCGGGACAGACCATGCGGGACGCGATGTGCTTTCGCGGATGATCTACGGGGCGCGCGTCTCGCTGGCAGTCGGCTTCCTCGCCACGGGAATTGCAATGAGTCTGGGGACAGTGATCGGGCTTTTCGCCGGATACAAAGGCGGCAAAACGGATCTGCTGGTCATGCGCCTTGTGGAGATTGTCATCTGTTTTCCGACGTTTCTCCTGCTGCTGATCCTGATGTCCATCATGCTGGATTACGGTTCGCGGCAGTCGATCCTGCTGGTGATCCTCGTCATCGGGCTGACCGGCTGGACGGGTCTCTGCCGGCTGGTCCGGGGCGAAACACTCAAAGCGCGCAAGATGGAGTATATCCAGAGCTGCGAAGCAATGGGGACTCCCGTATGGCGGATTCTGCTGTTTCATCTCCTGCCGAATGTTTCCGCTCCGATCTTCGTTTCCTTTACTTTTGAAGTCGCGGGGGCGATTCTTGCGGAAAGCTCCCTGAGCTTTCTCGGATTCGGAGTTCAGGACCCGACCTCAAGCTGGGGCGAACTTCTGCGCCAGGCGTTTCCCGACCCCCTCACCTACTGGCACCTCATGCTCTGGCCCGGACTCGCGATCTTCATTGCAGTCTGCGCTTTCAATTTTGCCGGCGAAGGACTCCGCAAAGCCATCGACGCCAAAGCCTGATTTCATAGAAACAAGTCCCCAAAAGAGATTTACATGCCCTGAAACCGGTGCAGAGCGTTTTGCAAAGCACCGGATCTTTTGAAGAAAATATCAGTCGCGATCCTCATTCACCCGGTAAAGTTCGGAAGCGGTGACAAACGGATTGTGGTAGCGGGTGCGGTTCAACGTCAACTGTTTATACTGAATCGCCTGCTTCGGGCACCACTGGAGACACGCCATGCACTGTTCGCAGTGATGATGCCATACGGGACGCTCCTCCCTGTCCAGCGAGACATTCGACGCAGGGCAGATGCGGGAACAGAGCCCGCAGCCGTCGCAGGTGTCCGCAGCCCAGAAAAACTTATCGGAGGCCTCCAGCGTCGCCACGGCGCGCTTCGAGACGAACTTCATGAACGTATCAATCGGAAACACACGCAGAGGGCGCGTCTTCCTGCGCTTTTTGACCGCAACCACTGCAATCCGGATCGCTCTGTCCGCCTTGGCAAACAAAGCCGCCTGCTGTTTCTCATCCGGCGGATTGGAAAGCGGGATATAGTTGGAAGGCATACGGATGTGGAAACAGGCGTTCAGGTTGATCTTCTTTTCCGCAAGCGTATCCTCGATCATGGGCAAAGCGCCGCCGGGATTGATGCCGGAAGTGCAGACCGCATAGATGTATTTTCCGCCGTTGCCATTCTCCTGCGGCACCACCCGTGCAAGAAACTGTTCCATGATATGCGGAATCCCCATGCAGTAGGCGGGAAAAAAGATACCGGTCATTTCAGAGCCTAAAACAACGTCTTCGGCACGATCCAGCGAGGCGATGGAAAGCAATTGGGCGTCGGGAAAGGATTTTGCAAATTCGCGGGCAACATACAAGGTATTGCCGGTTCCGGAAAACCAATAGATCTTATGCATATCAGAACCTACTCTCCTGTTCAATTCATTGATATGGAAAAATAACCTGTTCCGGGCAACTTTTCAAGCGTGCGGGAAAATATTTTTCCGGGAACGGCGCAGGCGGCGGGCTTGTCTGTCTTCAACCATCCTCCGCATTCCGGGCATAAAACATGCCGAACCCTTTCGAGTCCTGCATGTTCCGAAACCATGCAGCAATCAGTAACGTTTCTGCTTGCTCTTGGCGAGCGTGCGGAGGCGCAGGGCGTTGAGGCGGATGAAGCCCGTCGCATCCTGCTGGTTGTAGACATCGTCCTTTTCGAATGTGGAAAGTTCCTCGTCGTACAGGCTGTAGGGAGAACGTCTGCCGTTGACATGGCATGCGCCCTTGAACAGCATCACGCGGACTTCGCCGGTGACGAACTTCTGGCTCTCGGTGATCGCCGCCTGAAGCATTTCACGCTCGGGAGCATACCAGAATCCGTTGTAAACCATCTTCGCATAAGCCGGAATCAGGGAGTCGCGCAGGTGCATGACCTCGCGGTCCATCGTGATGGATTCCATCGCGCGGTGCGCATGGTGGAGAATCGTTCCCCCGGGGGTCTCATAGACGCCGCGGGACTTCATGCCGACGTATCTGTTTTCCACGATGTCGATCTTGCCGACGCAATGTTTGCCGCCGAGGACGTTCAGTTTCTTCATCAGCGCCGCAGGGGAGAGCGCCTCGCCGTTCACCTTGACCGGAATTCCCTTGTCAAATTCAATGACCACTTCCTCCGGCGTATCCGGGGTCTGGGAAAGCGGAGTCGTCAGAACGGAAACGGACTCGGGACATGCGTTCCACGGATCTTCCAGAATACCCCCCTCAAAAGAGATGTGGAGCAGATTGCGGTCCATGCTGTAAGGTTTCGCAGCGGTGGAAGTCACCGGAATGCCGTTCTTGTGGGCATATTCGATCATCTCGGTACGTGCATGGAACTTCCAGTTCGGATCGCGCCATGCGGCAATGATCTTGATATTGGGTTCCATTGCATAAGCGGTAAGCTCGAAACGGACCTGGTCGTTTCCTTTTCCGGTCGCGCCGTGGCAGATTGCGTCCGCGCCTTCCTTGCGTGCAACTTCGATCAGCTTCTTGCCGATCAGCGGGCGCGCAATGGAGGTTCCGAGCAGATAAGTGCCTTCGTAAATCGCGTTCGCCTGCATCATCGGGAAAATGAAATCTTTTGCGAACTCCTCGCGGATATCATCAATATAGCACTTGGAAGCGCCGGTGGCGATGGCTTTCCTGTCGAGGCCGGTCAGTTCTTCTTCCTGCCCGACGTCCGCACAATAGGCAATGACTTCGGCGTTATAGGTCTCTTTGACCCACTTCACAATGACCGACGTATCAAGACCGCCGGAGTAAGCGACTACAACCTTCATTTTTCAAATCTCCTTCCGATTTTTTGAAATTGGTCCATACAAGATACCGTCATTTCCCCTCTTTTTCAATGAACAACTCAAAAATTTTCCGTGTTTCCCGGAAAAACAATATGATTTTCATTTGAGACCATTTATATTATGCGCATCATAACACCTGCTGAACAGCGAAAGGGAGAAAACAATGAACGGTTCGGAAGATTCTTCAAGAGAAAAACTGATCAGGATGTCCGCCTATCCGAAGGACAATCTCTATTGCCTGGAGCCGCTCGGATTCCGTCCGGAGCAGAAAACCGGATTGTTCCTGTTCATGCACGGAGGCGACCGCTCCACGCCGAAATCCGCCCCCTATGACAACTATATCGGCCCCGGCGGGAGCCTGCGCCCGTTTCTTGAATCCCTCCCGTTCATTACCGCGGCACCGAGCGCACCCGACGCGCCGGACGGCAAACGCTGGAACCGTCCCGGCTGCACGGAATATCTGGAGGCGGTCATCCGGGAAATGGAATCCAGGTACAACATCGATCAGGACCGGATCATCATCGGCGGGTACTCCATGGGAGGTTTCGGCGCATATCATCAGGGACAGTTGCTTGCCGACCGGGCGGCGGGGCTCTGGCTTGCCGCAGGCGCATGGCTGGAAGCGGATTTCCGTTCCATGCTCGGCACGCCCGTCTACATTCTCCACGGGAAATATGACTGCGCCGCCCATTACAGCACTCCGCACCCGGAACCCAGGCATCACGACTGGTGCGGAGTCTCTTTCGCCCGCGCCGCCCATGAACTGATGCTGAGGGACGACATCGCGCATGTCTATGACGAACATGACGGCGGGCACGCTGTCTCCTGGGAACCGACGCAGATGGCTGTCCGCCGCTTCGTCAACTGGGCTGTCCGGCAGAAGCGCCAACCCTTCGCACCGAGAATCGCGCTCGTCACTCCGCGCGGTTCCGCCGACCCCGCACTGGAAATGCGTCCGCATTCGCGCTGGCTTGAACTCAACGAGGCAGCCGACGGGGAAATCGACTTCGACAAGATCATGCTCACCGGTCCCAACATCGCCCATACCATCGACGAACTGAACGCCCAGAGTTACTGCCTGACGAAAGTCCGGCACAAAGGAAGCAGGATTCTCGCGTGCAATGACGGAAACAACCATTTCACGGTCACGGCTGAAAACGTCAAAGTCTTCACAATCTTCACCGCCCCCAGCAACAGCGATCCCGCCAAGCCGTTTACGGTGGAGTGCAACGGCAGAAAATATTCCTGCCGCGCCGGGAAATCGGACAGGCGCCCGCCGTATACCGCCTTCATCCGCGTGGAGTTGTAACCCGATGCGCCTGTCTTTTCCGGCAGATTCATCCGGCGCTGAAACAATAAATGAAAACGGACTTGCCAGCAGACGGCTGACGCTGTATATTAAGAGGTTTCATATAATTGTTATCCGGAGGCGTGAAAGTCATGGACGAGAAATTCACACAGGCTGTATGCAGAATCGTTGAAAACGACAAGCGATATCACTCATCCGCGTACGAGTTTATCAGCGGCGCCGTATCTTACACCATCCATAAAACGGACCGCGCAAAAAATCCGCGCGGCTCCCGTCATATTTCAGGACAGGAACTCGTAGCGGGAGCTCTGGCTTACGCCCTCGAACAGTTCGGGCCGCTTGCACCGGATGTTCTGGAGGACTGGGGCATCGCGGAAGGCAGAGATATCGGCAACATCGTCTACAACATGATTCAGGTGGAACTGCTCTCCGCAAGCCCGGAGGACTCCCGTTCCGACTTCAACTGTTATCCTGACATACCCGGATTCCTGCGGCGGAAGCTCGACGAGGAATCGCGGAACATTCCGTCCGTAAAACCGCCCTTCATCGCATAACAAGGATTGCCCACATTGAAGAAAATGATTTTCCCCCGTATTTCCGGCAAAGTCCGCCCGGCACTGTTCGATAATGGACTGCGCGTTTACGTCATCCCAAAGAATGAAGCTCCGACAGTCACCGTGCAGGCATGGGTCGCCACGGGGAGCATCCACGAAGACGAATTCCTCGGGTGCGGGCTCTCCCATTTCCTCGAACACATGCTGTTTCAGGGAACGGAAAAGTTTCCCGGCAGCGCGATTTCCGATACCGTGACGCACCTCGGCGGCTACCTGAACGCCTATACCTCGAAAACACATACGGTCTACTATATCAATCTCCCCGCGGCATACGCGGCAAAGGGAATCGAAATGGTGGACGACATGCTGAGAAATCCGCTGTTCCCCGAAGAAAAGTTTCTTTCGGAAAAAGATGTGATTCTGCGGGAATGCGCAATGTACCAGGATTCACCGGACAGCGTCCTGTATGAAAAACTCGTGGCGGAAGCGTATCAGCTCCATCCCATGCGGCATCCGGTCATCGGCTATCGGGAAAAAATCGAGACCGTCACACGGGCAATCATGTGCGCCTATCATGCGAAACGCTATACGCCGGGCAGAACCTTCTACGTCATTGCCGGAGACGTCGATCCCGACAGGATCATGGAAATCCTGAACAGACAGGCGGGCAACTGGAAAATGGGCTCGCTGGCGGAACCATTCCTGCCGCAGGAGCCGCCGGTTGCGGCAAAACGGGAAACGATGATCCGCTTCAACGATCCCATGACGCGCACGGCATGCGCATGGCAGCTCCCCCCCTCCACGCATCCCGACATTCCGGCAATCGAGGCATTCAGCGATATTTTCGGAGGCAGCAGCAGTTCACGCCTGACGACAATCCTCAAAAATGAGAAAGAGCTTGCTCTCGACATCAGCTCCTATCTGTATTCGCTGAATGTTTCGGGACTCGCCGGTTTCGGTGCGGCGTGTCTGGAGGAAAACCGGCAGAAACTCACGGACGAAACGTTCCGCATCCTTGCCGAACTCACGGAAAACGGCCCCACGGAACAGGAGATCGAGCGGACGATCACCCAGCAGACAACGGACTATCTGCGCGCCATGCGCACGGAAACGGGACTCGCGCAGATCGTCGGGAATGCGGTTCTGAACGGAGGCGGCATCGAAGCTGCGGACGAATACCTGCCCGCAATGCGGAGAGTCACCAGAGACGACCTCATCAGAATCGGGCGGCAGTATTTCCAGCCGCAGAAAGCGACTCTGGCGCACATGCTTCCGCTTGCGTCCAAAGTCCGCAGAAAGAAAGCGAAGGCGGCGGCAGTCGCGGCGGAACAGCCCGTCATGAAAAAGATGAAGGGCGGGCAGAGAATGATTTACCTGCGTGACGCCGCTCTCCCGCTGGTCGATCTGTTTCTCATGCTCCCCGGCGGCGCTTATTATGAAGGCAAAACAATGCGCGGGACCACCAGGCTCATTGCGGCGGCTCTGACTGCCGGATGCCGGAAATACTCGGAAAAAGAGTTCAATGAAATTCTTGACAGTCACGCAATCGACTTCACGGTATCCGCCGGAACCGCTTCGATCCGCATTGCGGTCAACTGCCCGAAGGATCAGCTCCCGCTGGCGGGGGAACTTCTCTGCGATCTCCTGTCCGCGCCGCTGTTCCCGGAAAAGGCGGTCGAGCGGGAACGCACCGCGATTCTTGAGGAGCTCAAAGTCAAATTGAACGCGCCGGACGGTCTTGCGGAAAACCTGCTGATGAGCTCGCTTTTCGCAAAACATCCTTATGGCGATACGTTGGAGGAGAGCATCAGGGACCTCACAAAGGTGAAAGCCGGATCGCTCAGGACAGTCTATGAAAAGCTCTGCCTCAATGCTGGAAAGGCGATCTTCGGAATTTCCGGCGACCTCACGGAAAAAGAAGCGGAAAACGTCATTTCAAACATGATCGCCTCATGCAAATGGAGCAATGCCGTTTTGAAGGAACCCGCCCCCCCGGTATTTCCGCAGAAGGCGGTCCGCAAGGTGCGGAAACTGGAGAAGGCACAGGCGGTCATGTTCCTCGGAATGCCCGGTCCCCGCGCCGATTCCGACGATGTCCCCGCGCTCGACATTCTGAGGACGGCGAGTTCCACCATGTCCTCGCATCTTTTCCAGAGCGTCCGCAACAGGAACGGACTCGCCTATTATACCGGCTGCATCAACATGCCGGGAATCAATACCGGGTGCATCGCATATTATGCCGGAACCAATGCGGAATCCACGGAAAAACTCGAAAAGCTTTTTCATGAGGAGATCCGCCGGGTGACGACGCAGGGACTTTCGGAACAGGAGTTCACAGACGCAAAAGCCGCGATTCTCTACCGTCTGGACAGTTCCATGCAGTCGCCGGACAAGCGGCTCGCCGCGGCAGTCACCGGAGAATTCACGGGGAAAGGCTATCAGGAAGCCGCCCGCAAACGCGAGACACTGGAAAAGCTGACGTTGAAAGAGGTCAACCGGATCATAAAGAAATATCTTTCCGTTCCGGGCAAAGTGACAGTGCTCGTCACGCCGGAAAAACGGTAACGTGCCGGAAAATCGGAAGCCCCGGCTCCGTTTTGCCGCTTCCGGCAATGCAAGGGGGCGGGAGTGAATTTCATCGGTATGAACTTATTTCAGGCGCATACATCAAACATGGGATTTACGCCGGCAGGGAGACTTGCCGCGCGAGGATTTGAAAAACTTGAATTGACTCCATTTAACTTCCATGCGAGTCTGATTTTCATATACTATGACGCCATATTGAATTTGTCATGCCAGCATTGTAAAAAACAGAAGCAGGCAGAGAAACGCCGATGCAATAATCAGAAGCAGTTTACGGGACAGGGAATATTTGAAATCATCACCGGGCCGCATGGCAGCGGGAGGCGGTTCATCCTCCAGCAGGAAGTTGTCATGGCAGTAAGGACAGGAGACGACTTTATGCAGTTCGGATTCTTCAAATTCAATTTTTCTGCGGCACCAGGAACAGGTTCTGACAATCATGACAATCCTTTCCGCGCCTCGAAAAAGAGAGGCGCATACAATTTGTCTTCCCTGAATGGCTTACCACAGCCAACACACAGCAACAAAACTGTATGCACCCCAAGGTGCAACAGCTTTGCTGCATGTATACTTTTTCATCTTTCATGTGGTAATTTATCAGGGAAAAAGCATTCAATTTTTATGTAAGATCAATTTCTTTTCTTCCGGCTCATCTCCGTTATCTGATTATTCTGCAATATAACCTTTCCGTTTCTGTTTTTCAAGTGAAACAGATGCATCTGCCCAAAGTCCGGCACACGACAAGTAGAATCTTCATGAAAAAATGAGATGGATGACATGCAGTCTCCCGTTTCGCGATATCGAAACTGAATTCAGTCTGAAAAACCGTTTTTTATTCAATTTGATAAAGTTTTTATTTATTTTGCTATTTACAATCGCCCTGTGATATTTATAATATAAACCAGGAAAGCCTCATCTGTATGGGGATGTGATGTTCAGGGAAAAACTTCAACCTTCAGGAAAGCGTTTCATTATGAAAAATTGCCAAATACATCGTCTTTCTTCCGACAATTCGAAACTCAGCCATGCTTCACGGACGCAAGCGGTCTCCCGCCGGGAACACAGTCAATCCGTGCCCTGTCCTGCTTTTTCTTTCTTCCTTCAATTGTTCAAATGTTTTTCTCCTTCTTACTTCCGTGTTCCTTGTTCATCAGTTCTTCCTTCGAGGGTAAAAATACAAATTTTTACCCTCATAGAGCTCCTCATCGTGATAGCGATCATCGCGATTCTGGCGGGAATGCTGCTGCCGGCATTGAATGTGGCACGCGAAAAAACAAAACAAATCAGTTGCGCTGCAAATCTTAAACAATTAACTCTCGGCATGACCATGTATGCTGAGGATAATAAAAGTTGGTTGCCTGGGACATTAAGACATAGCGAATCTACCGGTATACCCTTGGAATACAAGAACTGGTGTAATAGAATCATGCCTTATACCAAGAAAGGTGCACATTTCCGCTGTCCGTCAGCAAAGGTAAGAATTGGCTTTACATTGAATGATTCTTGTGGTTATGCACAGAATATTTATACTAGTGCTGGTAGGTCAGAGTTTCCCAATCAGGGGGGTGAAACCGTTTCCCAGAGAATAGGCTTCGGAAATTCGAAAATATGTTTACTCTTTGATGCGTCCCTTCCAGATACAGATGGAAGCTATTCTATGTTGATCATAAATGGAATAGCGGAAAATGGATTGATTAGAAACACACTATCGCTTAATGTCTTTCAAAGGCACAGAGGTCGAATCAACTATTCCCGTAAGGACGGTTCAGTGGACTCGACCTTGCCTGAAACGGACAGTATTGCTGCGGCTGGACGGGATATGATCTGGTGTTGGGCAACCAGCGGAGCTCATGTCAACAAAAAGTGGTTTATTGGCAGACGCTATTGCACAAGTTATTAAAAAACGCAAATAAAAACATGTGGAGGTATATTATGCATTTTTTGAAGAAGATGGGGCTTATGCTCCTTGTGGTCAGTTGTTTCATAACTGCCGCATCGGCTGGCGAAGTTGAACTTCTTAATATCGGGAAGAGTAAAACAGCGGCATTCTGCAGGAAATGGGAAAATAAAGAATGGAACGCAGTTCCCACTAAGAAAACAACATCCGATGCGGAGAATTTTACCTTTAATGGAATCGGACGGTGTACGGTCTCCTTGATTATCACACAAAAACTGGCAGACGGTGTGAAGCGTGAATTACGTTATGTCATTGCGTACGATGGAGACTCCGAGCCAGAAGTTCTTGTGACACTTAGCTACAGTAATGATAAACACGCTACTCTGCAGAGCAAGTTTACACTGAAAAAAGGCGAACACGAATATATTTTCAAACCGAACTCTTTCAAGCGAGGCAATTATTCATTTGACTTCGTAAATCTGAAGACAGTAGCATTTACACTGTATGCAGAAAAAATCGGCAAGGGAACTTTTTCCCTACGCCGAGTGTATGTAAAAGAGGGCGATCAAAGAAAAGGCACGGTTACTGCACTCAAGAAGACCGGCGAACGGAAATGCGCAGAAATCTTTCCAGCCGGCACATCGGAAAATATTTTCTTCAAATCCGGGTCAACGACTCTGTCCGGAAACTGGGATGCAGAGACATTGCGTCTTTGTGCAAAGACGGACTTCGGAACCACTGGTCCGAAAACCGAGGTGCGCGATGTATCAAGAAATATAAACATATGGCATGATGACGCAACAGAATTATTTTTTTCCGGAACCAACGACAATAACCGCTATATCCAATATGTTTTCAACAGTGCCGGAATCGAATGGTCGTCTGTACGTATATATGATGTCATCGCAGCATGTGTAGTCACAAAAACGAACAGTGTGTTCGAACATAAACTCAAACCCGTTGTTGAAAATGGAATTGCGACTTACAACATTGAAATTCCGCTGAAAAGCATTGAGAAAGGGAAGCAGAAATTCATCGGTTTTCAGTTTTGTCAGCACGTTGGAAAAGAAGTTCGTGTTTTCAATCCGACAAAAAGGTTTGTCCCTCCCGCTAATTACGGTATACTGGTATTCAATAAGAAGCCGTTCGGTCCCGGCAGCGCGAAACTGACAGAATGTAAACGGACTGATTTTGCTGGGCAAGACGCCTCCACATTTGAATTTACATGCAAAAGCAATGGCATTCCGGAGGGTTCAAGGGCTATAATGCACTTGACATTCCCGGATAATACGATTCACTCCGAACCAGTAACATTGTCGGATAAAATAATACTTTCCGGGATGAAAAATCTGCCGGGAACCTATTGTGCCTATTTGGAAATACTCAATACTGCAGGCAACAGTCTTGTCACGGCGACGAATTTCCAGAATCTAAAGGAAATTCCTGATCGTTCCGGCGAAATTATCATTTTTCCTGCACCGAAAAAGATAGTCTGCGGCGAAGGTTCGTTCAGTCTTGCAAATAATCCGGTGATTTCCCTGCCTGAAAAGGCAACGGACCGGACAAAGCTCACAGCGAAAGTAATTGCCGAACGGCTGAAACGGATCACTGGTCTTGATTTTCGCATTGTAGAAGGCGGAAAAAAAGGAATCATGCTGCGGATTGTTCCTGGAGGACATGAGCAGGGTTATACGCTGAAAGTCACACCGTTGGAATGCCGGATTGACGGCAACGATGAGCCTGGATTGTATTACGGTTGCGTGAGTCTTGTGCAGAGTCTGCTCTCGGCACGAAAACAGACAGTATCAATTCCGGTAATCTCAGTGGAAGACTGGCCAGATATGAAAAAACGCTGTATTGCCTTTTACTGCGCTGGAGTTCTTGGAAAAGGTGCCAAACCTGCAGAAGACAGGGGAATTGATGCTTTACTGAACTGGCTGGAAAAATATGTTGCGGATTCAAAGCAGAATTGGGCTGTTATGGATTTAAGTTGCAGTGCTCAAATCAAGTCGCGTCCGGACTTGATCAGACAATATACAAATGAGGATCTGATAAAGCTTGGGAACTGGTGCCGCGAACGTTTTATTGAGCCGATTCCACGCTTTCAGCTTGGTTCACACAATACCTGGAACCCGGAAGTCAATGAAAAACTGAAAAAGATGGGGTTTAAATACACGGAAGATAAGGTCTCCACGCCGCTCTACGACACGACAGTATTTCCGCCAATAATGGACCATGTCCGCGCACTTAAGGCGAAATACGTTCACATCGGTGGCGATGAATGGTGGCTTAATCAAAACATTTCATACGAACTCAACGGAGTTCCCAGATACAAAATTGTTACGGATTTCTGGAACCGCTGCGCCGCTTTCTTCAAGGCAAACGGTATTCGCCCAATCATACATGGCGATGAGCTTACGAATACACACAATGGAAGATATTTTGATGGTTACCGCATTACTGAAACACTCTCCCGCGATTTTATAATTGAAGTTTGGTGTTATCCTGAAAGTGTTTGCCGTGAACTCGCGGGAAAAGGATTTGAAATTGCTGCGATCTTAACATCAACCACTCTTGTTCCCGAAAGCGAATTGAAATTCATCAATGGATTCGGATACAATATCTACCATTTTAATATTTATCGTTTTCTTGATGGCAAACCTTATCCAGTAGCTCATTCCTATTTCATGCAAAATATGTATGCCGCTGATTTCGCGTGGAACGCATTTCGGAAAGAGCATAAAACTCTTATGGAGTTCGTATACAACGGTTATGCCATGGCTGCGCACAGGATGGAAAATGTTCAACATGCTTCAGGAAAACTAAAAAAGATCGCCTGTTCACCCCAGAAACTGCAAATTCCGGTGAACGGAAAATATGGTAAGTTTGTCTTTGCACAGACGGTTGATTATCCGGATGAAATCCTGAAAAAATACCCGTTCAACGCTATGAACCGTCAATGGTTTTACGGCGCTCCCGTCGGGGATTGGAATATTGTTTATGATGACGGAACAATGGAAAAAATTCCTGTCCGTTTTACGGATAATGTGATCCCTGCAGAAAATAAATTTTTCCTTCTTGCTTTGAACTCAGTCGGAGAAATAATTGACGGAGAACGGCGTTACAATGTGTCGGAATGGCTGAATCCGCATCCAGAAAAAACGATCCGGGAATTGAAATTTGACACCTCTCTGGCAAAAAAAATAAAAATACAGGAAATGACTCTTGATCTGAAAAATCTTTCAGGAACGGTTCTTGAGTAAGGAGCTTTTATTATGTCAAAAATCATCAATGTCGCCACAATCGGCGGTATGGTAATGGAACGCGGGGAAGAATCGCCGGATGAACCGCTGCGCCAGTTCCGGGAAGCGGCACAAAAACTGGACGGAACCGGCGTTGATCTTGTGATTACTTGCGAAACCATGATGATGAATCAGCCTGTCGGAAGCGGAGAAAACCCGGAAAATCCGGGACCGATTCTGACGGAATACATGGAATTCGCCAAACGCAACCGTTGCACTGTGGCGGGAGCTGCGCGAATTCTTGTCGGCGGAAGAAGCCGGCAGTCCATTCTGTATTACGGGCCGGACGGTTCTCTGCTCGGAATGTATCATAAAATGTTCCCCACGGATGAGTCAATCCGCAAGGGGACACTTCCCGGCAGCGGTGCTGTCGCAGTTGATACACCGGCAGGGCGTCTTGGCGGAATCCTGTGCTTCGACTTGAATTTCGATGAGCTGCGGGATGAATACACGCGCCTCCGGCCGGATGTTCTCTGCTTTTCCAGCTACTTTCACGGCGCCCATGTCCAGGCGAACTGGGCACTGCGGACACATGCGTTTTTTGCCGGGGCGGTAAAGGACGGCACAAGCGATATTCTTGACCCGCTCGGACGCGTCCTCAATTCCACAACCTATTACAACCGCATTGCATGGGCACGGATCAACCTTGACCGTTTTGTAATGCACGGCGCCTGCAATTCGGAAAAATGGCCGGATATCCGCCGGAAATACAGGGATAAGATCCTGATCGACTCCGATTCCCCGAGCGGCTTCTCTGTCCTGTACAGCTGCACGGATGAGTTTACAGCCCAAAATGTTGCAGCAGAATTCGGGCTTGTCAGCGCGGAGGACTATCTGAACGGCTGTCGCAAACTGCGGGAAAACGTGCTGAAAAAACTCCCCCGCAATGAGTGAACGGTACTTTTCAGAACGGGAAATATCTTCAAGTTTGAATTGCAGAAATAAGACACCTTGGGAATCCAGTTTTTCAACCCTGTATTTCTAAGGTGTTTTCCTGCGTTTTTTGAGTGGAGAAACCCCTGTTTTCCGTTTGTAGAAACGGGAAAAAACATAAATGGAGGGAAAATTCATTTCCCCGGCGATTTCAGTAAGAGTCATCGAAGAATACTGCAGGTGTTTCTCCGCAAGTTCAAGAAGAATATCTTCCATAAAACGCTTGAGGTTTGTATTGCCGCTGTATTCTTTGGAAAAACGGTACTGGAGCTGGGAACGCGTATACCGGAAGAAATCCGCAAGCTCCGCGACATTGACCGCATAGCCCCGTTTGCACACTTCCTCGCGGATCGCCATGATAAAGGGCGATTCCGATTCATTCTCGGAAGAAAGAGTCGCCAGATGGTGCAGGATACCGGAAAGATGGTTCTCAATGATGGATTTCCCGTCCGGGGAAAATCCCGAAATTGTCCCCGCATTCCGGATGATGTCCAGAATCGCATTCAGATAATAAACGGAAACCGGATCACTGCCGCGGTGTTCCGGCAATGCAAGAATGCTGTTGAATTTGATTGACAGGTATTCATACGGGGCCCGGTTATCAATAAACTGATGCGGTTGTTCCGGCGGAATCAGCCAGTATTCACCGGGAGAAAGAGCAAAACGCGCCGTCCGGCTTTTACAGAAAAGCTGTCCGGAAAGGCAGAATTCAATCTGATAAAACGCATGCTGATGCAACTGCGCCGAAGGACTGTTGCCGCATCCGAAATACAGAAGTTCAGGTATGTCAAGAGAAAGCGCATCCATAAAAAAATCCTTGTTCCACCCCAATATAATACAGGAAAAAATTTTTTCAACAGAATTCCCGTAAATCTGAAGTGTCCTTCTGAAACAATTTAGCGTCTATGGACTGAAAGTTCTGCACATTATCTTTTTTGCGATGCAGAACATCGCGGTATCAAACTGATTTTTTTGAATGGAACAGAAAAAATCCGGCGTCTGAACAGAAAAACACAGGAGCCATCACAAGATTTCCGGCTCTTCCCGGAGGGCGCTTCTGCCGTAATGACATAAAAAGACAAAATATACAGGTTTTTTAGAGAATCGGCATTGAAAAATACCAGTTTGTCGCGTACTATATGACATGACTGCTTTTCAGCGGTCTTGATGCATGTAAAATGAAAAACAATGAAAATATAACTGGAGGCTCGGATCGTGAAAGCGAAAGTAATCATAATTTTATCAACGGTAGCAGTACTTCACCTCGTATTGGGCGGCATGTTCCTGACCGGCGGCTGTGCACCGGAAGAGCCCCCCATGCCTCCGGGAATCTATGTTCCCCAGCCGACCTCCAAAACTCCCGTCCCGGGTGAAACCACGCCGGAAGCAATCTGTCCGGCGCCGGGAACAGCTGAATTCAAGGAGCAGGTCAGCCAGAAGGAAGAGTCTTTTATCATCGAACCAGTGGAACAGGTACAACCGACTCCGCCCGTGAAACAGCAGGAAACAAAAAAGCCCGCTCCGGCCATCACGGACAAAGATACGACTTATGTCGTCAAAAAGGGAGACTCTCTCTGGAAAATATCCCGCACCTATGGTATCTCCATTGCGGAACTTGCGGCATATAACAACATCGCCCCCAGCAAACCGATCAGAATCGGTCAGAAGCTGATCATTCCCGCCGGTTCCAATGCGGTCAGGACGGCCAAAGCCGCCCCCGCCGTTACAGATAAAAAAGCCGGAAAAAAGAAAGCGGAAAACAAAAAGACCACCGGGAAAAAGGGAGCCGGAAAAGCGGAAAAGGCAACTGTTCCCGCAGACGGGGTTTATATTGTGAAAGAAGGCGACAGCTTCTCCAGAATCGCGGCAAGATACCATGTCAAAGTCGCGGATATCGAAGCAGCCAATCCGGGCGTATCTTCCAACCGTCTCCAGATCGGTCAGAAATTGAATCTGCCGACAGGAAAGACATCCGCCGTTCCTGCAAACAAGGCAAAGGCAAAAGCTCCGGTACAGCAGGAAAAGAAAGCGCTTCCGGTCAATGAAGACATTCTCCTGGATGATATCCCGAATCCGGATGCGGTTCCGGTTCCGGCAGTGAACACGCAGGCGCCGGCAACGGAGCAGGCGGTTGCCCCCGTGACGGACAAGCCGCTGGCGTCCGAAGAGGCGGTCAAGGCTGTGACCGACACCAACCAGCCGGCTGTCAATCCCGTGGAGCCCCAGTCGCTCACGGATACCGCCGTTCCGACGGCGGATACGACCATTGACGCGATTGCCGCAAAATACGGTGTCAAAGCAGACGATATCAAGACTTTGAATCCCGCGCTTCCCGCGGACGGCAAGGTCAAGGCAGGAACGGTTGTCCAGCTTCCCTGATCCACGCTGAATTCACCAGACGGCATTCGTTCCAACAGATCGAGTGCCGTTTTTTTATTGATTAACGGGAAACAGAGTTATGGATGTTCGGGAAGACAACAGGGAGGAAGCATTGCTTCCGAAGCTCCTGCCGCTGATATTCTTCAACGGCGCCTTTGCCGTCGCCTACGCAGGGATTCTTCTTCGTGAGATATCTGCCAGAACCTATGCCACGGAACTTGCCTATCTGGTTCCCGGCATTCTTTTTCTGTTCTTCGCCGCATGTTCCGGGATTGCCGGGCGCCTGTTTCTGAATCGCGTTTCCTCTTCCGCGGGTTCATTTCCATCCATGCTTCCGGTTCTGTTCTCCGCAATCCTGCTGCCCCTGCTGCTGCCCCTGCTCTCCATGACGCGCAGGAGCATCACTTCTGCGGCAGTTCTGCTGCCCCTGCTCGCCCTCCCGCTGTTCTTCTCCGGGCTGAATATTCATTTCATCCTGAAACTGGCAGCGCCCGCCCGTTCGCCGCTCCTTTTTGCAATTCATTATCTGGGCGCGGCATTTTCCGGCATTCTCTTTGCGGTTCTGGTTCACAGTTTAGGCGACACTCTGCTTCTGCTCCTCCTGACCGGTCTCTTTCTGGTAATTCTCTCCCTGATTCTCCACCTGCCTCTGCTGAAAAGAATGCTGCCGTGCATTCTGCTGCTTCTTACGGCATTGCTTTCCTCGGCGGCATTAATCCATACCGCCTGCGGTTATCTGGAACAGCGCCTCGCTCATGCCGATCCTCTGCGAGGCAAAGATGCAATCCGAATCGACACTCCCCATGGACGTGCCGAGCTGCTGCGCCTGCCCGACAAACGCTTTCTGATCACAAATAACGGGCAAAGTATCGCAACGCTCCCGATCAATCCGGAAAAGGACCGCCTGTCCGCCCTGACGACCGGAATCCAGCCGGATAAAAAACGGATCCGGGTTCTCCTGATCTGCAATGAATTCTCCGGACTGCCGGAAGCGTTCGCCTCCATGCCGATCACGGCCTCGATTGATGTCGTTGCGCGTGATAAAGAGCTCCTGGATCTCTCCACCGGACTGGATATCATGCCGCCTGAGTCCTCGCGCTTCCGCGTCGTCATCGACGATCCGGTACATTTCATCGACTCCACATTCCATGTCTACGATGTGATTTTCGTTGAGCCGCCCCTGCCCCAGAATCTGGATGCGGACCGGCTTTTCTCCTATGAATTCTACAAGGACGCCTACAGGCATCTTGCGGACGGGGGTGTTTTTGCGACGGCTCTCCCCGCTCCCTACGGATATACGCGGGAAAGTATCGCGGAGCTCCACGGCATCACCGCCGCGACCATGCGCAAAGTGTTCCCGAAAGTGATTTTCGCACCCGGAACAACGCAGATCGCCATCGGCGGGGGCATGAACATCACAAGCGATCTCGATACCCTTGACGCCCGCGCCGCCGGACTGATGGCGGAAACGGGATTCTTTCCGGAAGGACTCCTCGTGATCCTCCACTCTCAGGTGGAACAGCAGGCGCAGACACAGAAAATCATCGGCCGTTCCATCGTATCGGAGTCGAACCGGCTTTTCTCCGCGCCGCTGCTCATCAACTACTGGCGCAGGCACCCCGTTTTCACACAGGTGCCGCCCGCAGAGCATATTCTGCGGGGGCTTGATCATTGTCTCTTCTACCGGCAATGGATCATCGGCGGCATACTGCTTCTGTATCTTCTGCTGCGCTATTTCGCTTCAACATCCGTCACCCGCAAATGCCTCTTTTTCTCGCTGGAAAACGGTTTTTACCTGGGGGGGCTGTTCACGCTCTCCATGTTCCTTTTCCAGACCGGCTACGGCACGCTCTACCGTATGCTGGGAGCTTTTGCAGGAGTTCTCTGCATAGCCGTCGCCTCGGGGCTCCTCCTGCCGGACAGGGCAAGCTCCCTGCGTCTCTGGCTCAAGCGCCTGTCCATTCTTCCGCCGGCGCTTCTCTCCGTTTCCCTGCTCACGGAAGGCTTTCTGCCGTTCGGCGTTCCCGGTCTTCTTCTGTTTTTCGCGGGCTTGTCCGGAGGAGTCGTACTGCATGAAACAATCCGCAGGACAGAAACGGCAAATTCACCTGTCACACTGTGGAGCATGGAACTTGCCGGAGCCGCTTCCGGGATTCTTCTCGCGGCATTTCTCGTGATTGCCGATCACGGTTTTATCTTCTGCATTGCACTGCTGATGCTGAGCCGTGTCGCCCATCTGTTCGCAAAATCGTGATTAAACTTGAAACTGCTATTGATTTTTCGGATTTATCAAATACAATATGAGATTGAAAACAGAGATTGATTGTCAAGAGGAAAGAAGATTATGAAAAAACTGCCGGCATTGCTTATTTTTGCATTTCTCATCTGCGGAACCATTTCGCTTTCCGCACAGGATATCGGGCGGGAGACCCGCGTGGACTCGGTTCTGGCGTCGGTCAACGGCGAGCCGATCACTCTGCTGGATGTCCTGATCGAAAGCGGACGCGAGGAAATGCGTCTGGCAAGCATGTTCTCCGGAGCGCGCCTTTACAGCGAAATCGCCAAGCTCCGCAAACAGGTCATTGATGAAATCATTGTACGCAAGCTGGTCTATGACTCCTATAAGGAGAAACCTTTCCCGATCGAAGAACAGTATATCGAAAATCTGATGGACTCCCTTGCCGTTTCCATGGGCGGCGGCTCCCGCGGCGGACTCATAAAAAAGGCAAAGGAACTCGGTACGACCATGCCGGAACTCCGCGAGAAGGTCAAGGAGAAACTCGCCGTAGACATCCTGCTTTCAGAATACTGCGACCGCCCGATCTATATCACGCCCAAAGAAGTCTATGATTATTACACGGCGCATCAGAAAGAGTGGACGAAACCGGCGAAATACGAGCTCCAGCTTCTCCACATCGCCAACGACGGCGGACGTTCCGGCACTGATCCGGAGACGACCTGTAAAAAGCTTGCGGAGCAACTTGCAAAAGCCGATGAGACACTCTTCACCCAGTTGGTCCGCGACAATTCCGATGCCGCGAATTCCGAGAGCGGCGGTTCCGTAGGGTTCGTGGATCAGGATAAACTCCGCCCTGAATTCGCTGCGGCGATGAGAAACGTGAACCCCGGTCGGATTGTCGGTCCCGTCAGGACTCCGGAAGGCTACTACTTCATCCGTATCGCCTCCATCGTCCCCGAGGAACGGATTCCCTTTGAAAAGACATCCGAGGAAATCCGCAGGAAGCTGGACATGAAAGCCAAGAATGAAATGCGTGCAAAATATGCGGACAACCTCAAATCCAAGGCGTTGATCCGTTATTATTTCTGAAATATTCCACTGCCGGGCAATGCAGAGAAGTCTCTCCGGGAGAAGTGGAATTGAAAACGGCAAGAATTGCCGGAATATGCAGAAACTTATGCCGCAGGAATTCCCCGTAAAAAAAGACCTCGCACCGCTTTGGGACGATGCGAGGAACAACAAAGGAGAGAGTTGTTTATGAAAGCCACATTCGGGAGTATGGCTTTCTGATGTAACAGACACCGGATTACGGAAAAAGATCCGTCATTTGTTTGTATTTTTCTGAGATTTTTCTTCCTGGAGTTTCTTCAACTGTTCTTCCCGTTCCTTTTTGATACGCGCATTGTATTCCGCCCTGCGCCTGCGGATATTCGCATTCCGGATTTTCATCAGTTGCTCTGAAGTAATCTTCGGCTGTTTCTTCTTCAGAAACGCCAGACAAGCCGCCTGCTGCTTCTTGAACTCTGCCACAGCAGCCGCATACTTTTCCGGATTATTGTTTCTTGAAGCGTTTACAACATTCAAGGCAATCTTTTCAAAAGAAGACACCTGTGCATAGTAGCTCTGATACCACGCTTTCGGGACTTTCATCACTTCTTCCAAATCAGGATGGGAAATCATGTGACGCAAAGAGGTTGCAGTCCGGAAAGCGGTAATTTCCGTCATGCGCTTTTCCTGTTTTCCGTATTCCTCAAGAGTTGCCGGAAACTGATACTGCAAAAACTCTCTTCTTATCCGGTTGTCCACCTGTTTCACCTGATCCGCGGACAACTGCGGTTTCCGGGGGTCGAACCGCGCCTCTCTCAATGCCGCATTCGTTTTCTGTGCCGTTGAAACGGAATTTTTCGTCACATTTTTTCCCTTATCGGCATTCTGGGCATAAATCCCCTCTGCCAGCAGACAAAGGCACAAAATCAGTAAACAGTTATTCCGCATACATCGTCCTCACTACTTTCCATTTCTGAGTCACAGGATCTTTTCTGACCCACACAATCATCTTGGATTCCCCTGTAATTTTATCGAAACCGACGTCGTAAACACCAAGCTCCACATCTTTATCCTTGCTGATGGGAGTGTCGGCAACCTTCAAAATACCTTTTCCGAGAACACTGGAAGACTGATTATTTTCCAGATAATCATTTGTCTGCCCCGGTCGAATGTAACCAGCCTTCCGATAAAGTCTGTAAGTATCATCAGACGATGAATAATAATCATCCTTTATGGAAGGAATGGAGCTCATCCCCCAATTCCGGTATACTTTGGAGCCGCCTATATCTTTCAAAGTCTGCCCGATCGCAATGATGCAGAGATCAGGCGGCTCGGCGGTGATCACATCGGCAAGATGCCCGATCAATTGCTCCTGCTCCCAATCGTTTTCCACGGATACATCTGTAATTTCGGTGCTTGTTTCCGCCGGTCCCTGCGTCATCTGCCCGGATACGGAAATCGCTTTCAAAGCATCCGCTTTGGAAGTGGCGCCGCCGGGAAGAGCCGGAACATGATAAAAGTTTTCATTGTCACCGTTAAAATTGCTCCATACGGCAGAATCATTCAAGTCAAGCATAAGATCACTTCTCGCTTTAAATTGAAGCACTTCCCTCCGGTTGATAATGGAACATGCCAGACAGGACGGATGATCGCCGGATGCCGTCGGGTGGTAGTTCCCGCATGCTTTCCGTGCTCCAGTCACCTCGGCGTCGGCCACATCTTTGACATATTTTGCCGCTACCGGTGCTGTTTTAAATATTTCATAGGCATTGGCATCAGCAGGGAGAGGTGAATCGACAAGTTTCTGATACGGCACACTGTTGAACAGCGCCTGCAACGTCTCATGGGACGCCGTATTGATATTCACTTTTCCATACTGTTTCATGACATCATTACCGCGCAGTTTCAACTGATCCAGAATATTGGCGTCTCCCTCCTTATAGGATGCGCCGCCTGCTTTTTTCAACTCCGTATCCCGTTTGATGTATCTGGCTTTTTTCAGGTTCAGTGTCTGGAATGGGGATGCACGATGAATCAACCCTAATTCCGCAAGAGACCGCATCTTGCCGTGCCGGATCATCGCGGATGACAATCTGCCGGTGGCAGTTCCGGTGCAGGCAATCTCCGTGACAGTTTCCTTGTCATAATCCGTTCCATTGAATTTATCGGTATATTTTTCAAGAAGCTCAGTATTTTTTGCTCCCGGAGTAACTGCCGTTATGCCATCAGCATCAATTTTAGCCAAAACAGCTGCCGAATAATTCTGAGGAGTATTATATTTTTCTCCTTTTTTCCAGTCAGACGGATAATGATTTACACGGGGATCTGCTGTCTGGTATGATTTTACATAATAATTCGGTTCTGCAACAAGAGTCGGAATATTTCCCACATTTGTTTCTGTTACGGCTGCGGCCTCCGGCATCGCATAATCACGAATCAGAGTAGAGTCCGCGACAAGAACTACTTTTGTGATCTGAAGATTCATCCCTGTAATCAGTAAAAACTTATTTTCATAATCTACCGTATTTGCCGGTACAGTCAACGTGCCTGTCAAACTAGGACTGGAGCATTCGGTCTTGACACTGGTAGATAAAATAGAATCATCAGCGGGCAGAATCATCGAGGAATAACCACTACTGAATGCTCCCGGAACAACTGAACCAAGAAGGACATGATTTTCTGTTCCGCTTCCACTTGTAGACCAGGTTATCGTATCATCCGTTCCATCAGGTGTCTTTTTGCAAGTAAAAGAAAATCTGCCATAAAAGTATAATTTATATTTAGACACATCAATAGCAACTGTATCATACATATTAACCAGTTCTGCCTGAAAACTCAAGGACGGCTTTAATGTATATGACAACGTCCGAACTACAGTAGGATCTGTTGAATCAAAAGTTCCAGTAGCAACAACACGAGCCTCCACACCGATCTCGTTGATATACGGATGGCGCCCGATTCCCAAATATTCCAATTCAGGTCCTTTCACGTCTGTATCGGAAAAAGCATTGGTAGCTACATTGGAAACACTGGGCTTGTCGGCACCTAAATTATACTGAATCAGATTCGCTGCAATCTGTTTTTTCTGCAAATCAGCAGTCCAATTGGCACTTTCCAGATCACTGCTTTCCGGTCCCTGCCAGGCGGCAAGCCATGGAAGCGGGGAAACACCCGGAGCCGTCGAAGAATATTGGAGAGAAGTAATATTGTCGGCATTTGTCAATGAATCAATTTTCGATGCGTAATTGCCATCGGAAACTCCTTCCCAATCTGTCACCAATGCATCAAGCGACAGACGATGGAGATAATGATCGGAAGCACGCTTCTGATCGCTGCCGGTCTTGTCACAAATCCAGTATGCCTCCGGATATGCATAGGGATTCACGGCAAAGATATTTTTCAGATAATAAAAAAGTTTCATGCGCTTCAGCATATTTTCGAATCCGGTGGCTTCCCCCCAGCTTTTGTCATACAGAATATGCTTCACATAATCACTTAAATCATAAAAACGCTTCCCGTAAACATCGTCAAGAGACGTCTTGATCGCACCATCCGTTTTCTCAAGAGAAGTAATCCCGAAAGTATCTTTCAAACCTTTGGAAATACCTTTGTCCATGTCAATATTATAGACAGTAAAGAGTTTGTTGTCAGGATTGGCAGTAGAATCGGTGAAGCTTTGCCCGTAATTCACGGATGGGTCAAGGGCGCCGTAGTAAGGAACAACCACATAGGCATAACGTCCGATCAGCGTATTATTTGTCGTATCAGACGGGTCCGTGACATACTGCCATGTAACCCCTGACTTATTGTCATAATCCACCGGCAGTTCATATAAAGGAATGTCATTGATCTTTGTGGTCAGTTTCCAGATGAAATCGCAGGTATTTTGGTTTCCCGTTTTACCGCTCCCATACTCCCGGGAAAAGATATCGCTGAATCCGACAGCGTTGTTCGCCGCATCGGCAGTATAAAGGGCAACCGCAGTCAAAGCTCTCTGAACACCAACCTGCGCCAGCATTCTGGCGGATGACGCACCGGCTGAATTGGAGGCTATCTTCTGGTTCAGCATCGCAGTGGAGGCAAATCCCAAAGCCATCACGGTCAGCAATCCGAGAATTCCAAGTGTAAAAATCAAGGCAACGCCGCGCTGATTGCGGATTTTACCTTTTTTCATACGGAAAATGTTCTGTATCTTTCTCATAAAACACCTCAATCAGCATTGATTACTCTAAATTCACTGTCACTTGAAAAGTCTGGATTGATCCGGCAATCAGACCCGCCGCAACGGTATCATCTCCGGCGCTGTATTCGGAATAAGCCTCCGCAAGACTTTTCCCCATCGCTTTCAAACGGGTGACGGTATCCGCATCAACAACGGAAAAAGCCACTGTCAAAACTCCAGACTGATCCACTGTGGGACTTGAAGGGGCGGAACCATTGAAATAAACGGTCACATTGCAGATGTTATCCAGAATAACAGTCGCAGTCAAATCGTCCGGCAATTTTTCAGGCTCCTTCAAAAGCTCTGTAATCCAATCTGAACTTCTGGCAGTTTTAGAACTATCCTCTTTCCGATCACTGGCAACAGCATATTTCAGCTTTATTCTGTCATCTTCTTTTACAAAGTGGAAATATTTGATCCGATACGGCGAATAGGGATCATTTTCAGAAATCACCCCTTTGCTGTCAGTATCCAGCGTCAGAACCGCAAAGGCATGTTCTCCAGAAGATTCAAGATATTTCCAAAAAATCGGGTCCGTCCCGGTTTTTGCATTCATATCATCCGCATTGTAATATCGGGAGGTAAATGCCTGGGAGAAAAAATTCATCGCGATTCTGGCATCGGAAAAAATATCCGATTTGGAATTGGAACGGCTCCAGATCCCCTGTGCGGAAGTGAAAAACTGCATCAGCGCAAGCATCAGAATCGCAAAGACTCCCATGGAAACGAGGAGCTCCAGCAGAGTAAAACGGCAAATTCTTCTCGGTCTGCTCATCTTGTCACCTCTCCGGAGTAATTGCATCTTGCATGGAAAGTTCAGTCACATACAGACGCTTTTCACGCTGCGCATACGGCACAATAAGCGGCCACGAAACTTCGATATAATAGCGTCGGTGATTTGATTTCATTGTGGAAGCATTGGGGGCATTGTCATACAAATCCTTTACATCATCCGTGTACCACATCAGAATATGTCCGGTGAAATCAGCTCCGTCTCTGCCGATTTTAACCCCCATTATTTTGCTGTCTGCTTTTGTCTTGTAAAGATTATAACGATCTGTAACATCAGTGATATTCTCTAATGTTGCATACTCCGCAGTATTCAACTTGTTCAATGTGGTTGCGTTCGGTTTTCCACTCTGAATCTGCTCTGCACCAGGATTCATCTTGACAAACGTCATCAAAGTGTCGGCGATATCAGGCAGGTAATTATCCGCTACGGAAGCTTTCGAGGCATTCATGGCGGGGATGAAAAGCGCCATGACGCTGGCTATGCCGATACCGACGACGGCGATCGCCAGTGTGAGCTCTATCAGGTTGAATGCGGATCGTTTCGTCTTCATCGTTCTCAAGACTCCAAAATCTATAGTTTTACGCCTGTTTTCTGTTCTTTCCTTTTTATACCACGTTTTCCATGATATCGCAAGTCATAATCTCATTTTTTTTCGCTTTTTTCGGCTTTTTTCAGACCATCCCTTGTGTTTGGACACATAAAACGGTCAAATGTTCGTATTTTCCGCAATATGGCAGCGCCCGGAACTCTCGCGCTATGCACGACCAGCGGTTCGCCGCCGGACCACGACAAGAGCAGAGCCCTTGACTCAAGAAGAATGCCGGCGCATCCTCCGTCTCAAAGCCGACTCACAGATCAGGATGCTGATACCAAAAAAGAATAAAAAATCCGGAACCGGAACAGAGAAAAATTGAATTCAGAACCCACTGTTCCTTCCAGCCTTCTTTCACTTTCCCGCTGTCAGGAATCCCACAACGGTGCCGCACGGTGTATTTTTCCGTAAAAATCACGGAGTCAACATAAATCCCGCTTGATTGTAGCGGGAAATTGTGGTAGATTACCAAGATCAACAAATTAAAGAGGAGAAATTTGTTACTATGGCAGTGGAACTTTCATTCGTTCTGATCACCCCTTACTCGCTCATGAAATCCAGAACGGGCGGCATCATCGCACGACTGCTTTCACGGACGGACCTTGATCTCGTCGGAGCTCAAATGCTCACTCCGTCCAAGGAATTCGCAGAGACTTACGCCGCATCCATGAGAAAACATGTCGGAAAACGCGACGAATTCGCCGCAAAACTTTTCAGCGATTACATGCTTGACAATCTTTCACCGCTTCCCGACGGCTCACGCGAACGCGTCCTTATGCTCCTCTTCAAGGGCGAAGATGCCTGTGCCAAACTTTCCGCCGTCGTCGGGCAGCTCCCGAACGCCAAGAACCGCAAAACCAATATCATCGGCGAAACCATCCGCGACACTTATGCAGACCTCGTTTTCAACCGCGACGGCTCGCTCAACTACTTCGAGCCCGCCGTTTTCACGCCGCCGCTGTATGACGCCTGTCAGGAGCGCCTCGGAATGCTTGCTGATTTTGCGGAAGCAAGCGAAAACATCGTGACGAATACGACTCATCAGGAACCGAACAGCGAACGCACCCTGGTCATCATCAAGCCCGACAACTGGCGATGCCCGAGCGTCAAACCCGGCAACATCATTGATATGCTGAGCCGCACCGGACTGCGCATCGTCGGATGCAAAATTTACCAGATGTCCGTTGCGGAAGCGCTGGAATTTTACGGTCCGGTTCAGAATGCCCTGCGCAAGAAACTGGCTCCCGTCATCGGCAAAAAGGCCTATGACAAACTCTCCGAGGAATTCGGGCTCAAATTCCATCCGGCTTCCGAACAGATGCTTACAGAATCCATCGGCAGGGATTACGCGGACGACCAGTTCAACAAGATCGTCGAGTTCATGTCCGGGCGCCGTCCCGACGAGTGCCCGACGGAAGAACTGAACCGTCCGGGCAAGGTCAAATGCATGATCCTGATCTATGAAGGCCCCGATGCGGTCAGGAAGATCCGCGACGTGCTCGGTCCGACGGACCCGACCAAGGCGCCCGGCGGCACGATCCGCCGTGAATTCGGCCATGACGTCATGGTCAATACGGCTCATGCGTCCGACTCAAAAGAAAGTTTTGAACGCGAAACCAAGATCATCAAGATTCAAAATAATCCGATGGCCGCGATCATCCGCGCTCATCTCGCAT
This sequence comes from Lentisphaeria bacterium, assembly GCA_003526375.1. Taxonomy (GTDB): domain Bacteria; phylum Verrucomicrobiota; class Lentisphaeria; order Victivallales; family UBA1829; genus UBA11452. The sequence goes on along the minus strand of DPDG01000024.1, from coordinate 36,868 downwards.
CAATGAAACAATAGTAAAGGAACACGCCTAAATGAATGATCTGAAGGCAACCAAGGGAACGATGGCGTTCCTGTCCCCGTCCGAAACTCTTGCAATTGCAGCAAAGGCAAAGGCCCTGAAAGCGGCAGGTGAAAATGTGTGTGCTATGGGAGCCGGTGAACCCGACTTCGATACGCCCGCACATATCAAACAGGCGGCAGTCGATGCACTCATGAAAGGCGAGACGAAATATACACCGGCCTCCGGCATCCCCGCACTCAAAAAGGCGATTGCGGAAAAATTCCTGAACGACAACGGGATCAAGGTCGAACCCAGTCAGGTCATTGTCTCCCCCGGCGCAAAATTCAGCGGATTTGCAGCAATCTGCACTCTGTGCGGCCCCGGCGATGAGGTCATCGTCCCCGCTCCCTACTGGGTCAGCTATACGGAAATGATCAAGGCCGCAGGCGCAACCGCGGTCATCGTCAAATGCAGGGCGGAAAACAATTACGAGCTTGAGCCGGAACAGCTTCAGGCGGCGATCACCCCCCGCACGAAACTGCTGATCCTCAACTCGCCGTCGAACCCGACCGGTGCTGTCTACCGTGTTTCCACGATTGAAAAAATCGCGGAAATCGCGCTGAAAAACAACATCATGGTCATGTCCGACGAAATTTATGAAAAACTGGTTTACGATCCGGAGTTCCGGCATAAGAGCATCGCCTCGGTTTCTCCTGAGATGAATGAACTCACGATCACGATCAACGGGTTCAGCAAGGCATATTCCATGCCGGGCTGGAGGCTGGGCTATCTCGCCGCCCCGAAATGGCTGGCGGACCGCATCATTGCGTTCCAGAGCCATACGACCTCCAATCCGACGAGTTTTGCGCAGTATGGCGCGCTCGCCGCGCTGACCGGAACACAGGAGCCCGTCGAACAGATGCGGCAGGCGTTTGCAAAGCGCCGCGACCTGATCTACTCGCTGATTTCCGCAATTCCCGGAATCAAAACGATCCGTCCGTCCGGCGCGTTCTACCTGTTCTTCGACGTTTCCAGCTTCGGCTTGAACTCGACAGATTTCGTCAACCGTCTGCTGGAGGAAGAAAAGGTCGCGGGAGTTCCGGGCAAGGCATTCGGCGACGATCACAGTCTCCGTGTCTCCTATGCCTGTTCCGAGGAGACCATCAGGGAAGCCGCCGCGCGAATCGCAAGATTCTGCGAAAAGCTTTCCAGATAATCTTCAGGATTACCTCCCGTCCGGAGGAGACCATTCTCCGGACGGGATTCGATAGAAATACAACCGCGGGGGCAACCCCGGAAGCCGGAGGAGTCCATCATGGATATGATATGGGTCTTAGTTCGATTCCTGATTCTGCTTGCCGTAATGATTGCGGCGCTGAAGACATCCATGTTTCTTGCAAACGTCCGGGTAAGATCCACATTGTCTGTGTCGATCGCGGTCGGGCTGTTCTGCACACTGCTCCTGATGATTCCGTGGGTCGGCTGGCTCGCCGCCGGATTTTTTGCTTTCCGCTGTCTTGCGAAATTAACAAACTCTCCTCTGCTGCCGGACTCTCTCGTCATGGCGGCGGGGACAATTCTTGTGGCGCAGCTCTGCAAGTTCCTGCTGTTCTGACGCCTGTTGCCAATCGGGAAACATTATGCCGGATCAATTGAAGACGGAAATCGCAGTTCTGCAGGAAATCAGTTCCGCTGTCGTCCATGAACGCAATGTCGGCGCTCTGCTGGGAAAAGTGCTTGATATCCTGAACAGGAAAATGGGAATGGTGCGCGGCACTTTCACCCTGCGCCAGGGAGATATCTTCATCATAGAAGCTTCGCAGGGGCTTGATGAAAACGAGAAGAAACGCGGCAGATACAAACTCGGGGAAGGCATCACGGGGCATGTTGCCGCAACGGGAATTCCCTGCCTGGTGCCGGATATCTCCAGAGACAAACGCTTCCTGAGCCGGACCGGACGCCATCAGCTCGACAGCAATCCGGTTGCGTTCCTGTGCGTTCCGGTCATTCAGGACGAAAAAGTAATCGCGACGCTCGGAATCGACCGCAAGGTTGTACCGGGAGTTCAACTGGACGAGGATCTGAAACTGCTGGAAATCGTAGGCAACCTGATGGCGGACGCGGTTGCGGTCTACCATCAGGAATGGGAGGAGCGCGAAAGCCTTCTTGCGGAGAACAAACGTCTGCGCGAGGCATTGACCGAGGGCGGCAATCCCGGCGAACTGATCGGGAACTGCCGCGCAATGCAGAACATCTATGCGCTGATCCGGCAAGTCGCCCCCAGCAATGCGACGGTACTGATCCGCGGCAGTTCAGGAACCGGCAAGGAACTGGTTGCAAAGGCAATCCGCCAGCTCAGCCCGCGCGCGGACAAACCGTTCGTCACTCTGAACTGCGCTGCTCTCCCGGAAAATCTGGTCGAAAGCGAACTGTTCGGCCACGAAAAAGGGGCTTTCACAGGGGCAGTCAGCCGCAGGATCGGGCGCGCGGAGGCGGCGGATGGAGGCACTCTGTTTCTGGACGAAATCGGAGATCTCAGCCTGCCGGTGCAGGTCAAGCTTCTGCGATTCATTCAGGAACGCACGTTTTCACGAATCGGAAGCAATGAAGAAATCAAAGCCGATGTGCGTCTCCTTGCCGCGACCAGCCGGAACCTTGAACAACTGATGGCGGAGGGAAAATTCCGCGAGGACCTTTATTATCGTCTGAACATTTTCCCGATTCTTCTGCCGGACCTTTCCAAACGCAGAAGCGACATCGTTCTGCTGGCGGAACACTTCATCAGCAAACACAATCTCCGCTATGGGAAAAATGTCAAACGGCTTTCCACTCCCGCAGTCAACATGCTGATGGCATACCACTGGCCGGGAAACGTCCGCGAACTGGAGAACTGCATAGAACGCGCCGTCCTGACTTCCGCCGACGACTGCATTCACAGCTACAATCTGCCGCCATCGCTTCAGACCGGTAAAGATGCGGGTTATGAAATACTGCCGGAAGGAAAAGCGTCGTTCAACACAATGGTGGAATCATTCGAGCGGGAGCTGATTGTAGAGGCGTTGAAAAAGAATAACGGCAACATGTCCGCCGCCGCCCGTGATCTGGATCTTTCTCCGCGCGTCATTCATTACAAGATCAACAGTTACGGCATTACGCCCGAATGGTATCGAAGGAAAGCCGAGGAATAAACTCCCCCGCCGCCGGCAGCGGGAAGCCATGGCAGCAACGGCAAAGCCCTTGATTCAAGAGCACTCTTTCGTCTCAAAGGCATCCCTCCTCGAAGCAAGTATCAGACAGGCACAGACCGCAAAGCCACATGCCGGACATCTGAGATGCAAGAAAAAAGCCTTCCGGAATTTTCTTCCCGGAAGGCTTTAAGTTTCAAACAGAAAAACAATTATTGCTGTTGCGGCTCGTTGGAAAGGTAACTTTCCGTATTGGCGCGCACCCAGTCAAGAAATGCGGTCTCCGCCAACGCTCTCTTTTCAGCCTGAAATTCAGAAGTGAGAGTATCCTTGAGAGCCTGCTTTTCCGCCGCAGTCGGCGGGGTCCGTTTTTCAATCAGAATCATCATCATTCCATCCGCCATCGGCACGACGGGCGTAATGTTGTCCGTTGCCATCAAAGCATAGCGGGCTTCATAATCGGCAGGGTTGACAGTCTGGCGGGAAAATTCCTTGATCGGCTTGATCTGAATTCCCGGATTCTTTGCTGCCGCGGCAAGTTCCGCCTGCGGATTCTTGCTTGCGGCAAGCTTTGCGGCAAAGTTGGAAGCCGCCTCTTTTGCCGCAGCTCTTGCTCTCTGAAGGGCAAGCATCTCCTCGACTTTCGCCTTTACCTCGGCAAACGGAGCCGGAACGGAAGGCTGTCTCTTTACGGCAACCGCAACATAGGCGGCACGTTTCCCGGCAACACTCTTCGTAATCGGATAACGTTCCGTTGTATGGAACAGCGCGGCAACAAGAGCAGGTTCTCTGCCGATCTTGTCGATCAGTTCCGAAGACGCAGTCAACCAGGACACCGGCTTGACCAACTGGAAACCATGTTTTCCGGCAATCGTATTGAAGACTTCAATCTGCCCGGCGCCGGTGGAAACTTCGGACGCGGCATTATAAAGCTCATTGCGAAATTCGCGGGCGGCATCCATCGCCTTGCTCTTCGCCTCCTCCAGTTTGAGTTCGCCGACGATCTGCGCCTTGACAGCCGCCAGCGGCTGCACTTTGCCGTCTTTCTTGAATTTGTCTTCGGACGCTTTGTAATAATCCTCAACCTGCTTGTCCGTGACCTTTACATCTTTCATGTAATTCTTGTAGTCGAATCTCACGACTTCCGTCATCAACTGAGGCGCAGTCATGAACAACTGAGTATTCTTCTTGTAAAAATCCTCCAGCTCCTGTTCCGATATCTTGCCGGGCTTGTAGGACGCAAACGGGAAACGGATCGCGGAAGCCTTGATCTTTTCCAGACGATGATTCATGAACTGATCCAGCTCATCGGGAACCACGATAACATTGAGAGATGCGCCCTGAAGCAGTTTTCTGGTCGCGATGAACTTGCGGATGGATTCTTCAAAATCAGCCGTGGTCAACCCGGACGGCTCGACGTAGCTCTTGATGAAAGCTTCATAACGCTCGTGATCGAAACCTTTTTCGGAGTTGAACACGGGAATCCGCTTGATTTCGGCAATCACGTCCTCATCGGGAACCGTGATTCCGGCATTTTCAGCCGCCGCCTCAAGAGCGATATCGGTGAAGATATTGGCGATCACGTAATCTCTGAGCTCAGCGGGAGCGGCGGGATTGTAAAGGGAAAGCAGGAGGCTCTTGTTGTCCACAGCTTTCTGATAGTCTTTCAGCTTCACCTTTTTGCCGAAGACTTTTCCGACTACCGAATTCGGAGACATCCTGTTTCCGAAAAGCAGCGAACCGTCAATGCCGGGAGTGAAAAACCAGACGAAAGAGATAATGATAATGATGGAAAATGCACCAAAGAGAATCTTGTTGTGCTTCACCAGCACCGTATTCATTTTTCTTATAACCATGACCAACCCTTATTTTTTATTGTCAAACTACCACAAAACCTTATAATGTATATCGCATGGCGCATTATTCAACCTGCGATAAACATCCATGGTAGAAAATATTGCACTATTTTTTACCCGGCGCCTCCCGTCAAGCCTTTTTGACTTTCATTCCCTGCGGCGTATCGATGATGACCCACCCCTGCGCTTTCAGGGAATCGCGAATCTCATCAGCCGTCTTGAAATCCTTTGCCTTTCTTGCTTCGATCCGCTTCTGCGCAAGAGCCATGATCCCGGCAGGGACATCTTCCGCTTCTTCCGAGGCGGCGGCGTCCACATCGAAAACGGCAAGCACTCTGTCAAAACGGCGGAATTGTTCCAGGATCACCCCGCCGGCTTCGGACTGGAGAGAATTGGAAGCAAGTGCCGTATTCACTGCACGTTCCAGTGTAAAAACGGCGGACAGCGCTTCGGCAATGTTCAGATCGTCTCCGATCGCATCCGCAAATTTTCTGTCGGCATCGGCGGCAAGCCTGAGAGCCTCCTCTTTTCCCGCCGTTCCCTGCGGCAGTGCTTTCAGGCGACCGAAGAAATCGGCAAATTTCTTCAAGGTCGAGCGAGCCTGATCGCAGAGACCGAGATTGAAGTTCAGTTTGGAACGGTAATGGGTTCCGATAAGCGCCCAGCGGACCTCTTTTCCGGAATATCCTTTGTTCAGCAGGTCGCGCAGCGTATAGAAATTGCCGAGAGATTTCGACATTTTCTTCTTATCGATCGTCAGATGTTCGCAATGAAGCCAGTAGTTCACGAATTTGCAGGAGTTTGCGGCTTCGCTCTGTGCAATCTCGTCCTCGTGATGCGGGAACATGTTGTCGATGCCCCCCGTATGAATGTCGAATGTCCTGCCGAGATATTTCATGCTCATGGCGCTGCATTCGAGGTGCCAGCCGGGACGCCCCGGTCCCCACGGGCTGTCCCACTTGACATCGCCGTCGCTCTCGCTCCATGCTTTCCAGAGCGCGAAATCGGCAACGGAATCCTTGTCATACTCGTCATTGTTGATGCGGACGCCGGAACGCTGCTGCTCCATATCGATTTTCGCCAGTTTTCCATAATCCTTGAATTTGGCGATGGAAAAATAGACGGAACCGTCCTCGGACTTGTAGGCAAATCCTTTCTCAAAGAGAATCCGGATCATTTCAATCATTTCAGGAATATGCGTCGTCGCCTCGGGATAATGCTCGGCGGGCTCAATGCGGAGCGTCTTGAGATCTTCAAAAAACGCATCTTTATACTTGCGGGTAAAATCCTGAAGTTTCAGTCCGGCAGCCCGGGAATCACGGATCGTCTTGTCGTCAACATCCGTCAGGTTCATGACCTGCGTGACTTTGTATCCATGATACTCCAGAGAACGGCGGAGCAGGTCCTCGAACAAATAAGCGCGGAAATTTCCGATATGAGCATAATTATAGACTGTCGGGCCGCAGGTGTACATCTTCGCGACCTTTTCTTCGATCGGCTGAAAATCCTGCATATTACGTCCCAGAGTATTATAGAAACGCATTCAAAAATCCTTTCTGTTATGTTTCATCACAGCTAATTTACATGCAGAAGTCCATTTTTTCCAATGGAAAGCCGAAAAAGTGGAAAAAGAAGAAGAGAAAATGGCAAAAAAAACACACAACGCGGAACGCTGATTTTTCATAAAAGCCGAAAGACAAGATGAAAACTTAATTTTTGCCATCGGCTCCTTTTGCCGTTTTTTGATGAACTAACCGTAAGCAATGAAACCAAACAAAGATGAATACGGGTTAAATCAATCTTGTTATTTCTTCCGGTACTGTTCCGGAAAACTTTCATTCTTCACCTTTACCGGCAGAAATCAGCAGGCAGGACGCAGGAAATCCACGAACTTCTCCAGTAATTCCCAAAGTATACCTCCCATCCCTGATCACCTGCCTGACAGCCACGCCATATTGATACGTCACTCTGACCGGACCCGTGATTCTGACTTCAAACAGAACCCATGCAATCCCGTCGGCAAAAGGAACAGTCTTCACGTCTGCAACAACAGAACACGGCAATTTCACATTATGTTTTCCAACCGTGAAATCACCCCCTGTAACACTCCCGCTCTCCCAGCCTGGACTCACCATTCCTCTGCGACTGCAAAGATAAAAATTGCGTCTCAAGCACAGATTGCGAGGCGGTCTTTCAACAAGCCTGAAGTCTTTTCCCAGCAAAGCGACATACCGTTCAAAAAATTCCGGAGAATACTCCGCAGAAAAAAACTTTTCATGTAGTTCGACACGGAAAAACTTTTCTTCCGTCGCAGAAAGGTTCCACAACAAAAAGAAGGAAAAGCCGAGAAAGAAAAAACATGTTTTCATCCGTGTTCAACTCCCTGTTGTATATTCTTACCAAAGCCGGAAAACACTATAAAATGGATTTTTTCATGATGCAGGGCAATAAACAAAAAATCCGGCAGGAATATCCGTGCGGAACATTCTGCCGGATCTGAAACTCAGGGTAACAATGGTCAATCTTTGAACATGAACTGTTCGCCGTAACCGTAGTGCTCGACAACATAATCCACGTCTTTGTCACCGCGGCCGCTGCAGTTGACCAGAATCGCGCCGCTGTTCATTTCCCGTGCGCGCTTCATCGCATATGCAATCGCATGGGAACTTTCCAGCGCGGGAATGATTCCTTCATAGCGGGACAATTTGAAGAACGCGTCAATCGCCTCCTCGTCGGTCGCCGTAACATAATTGACTCTGCCGAGGTCACGCCAGAAAGCATGTTCAGGACCGACGCCGGGGTAATCCAGACCGCTGGCAATCGAATAGACCGGAGACGGCGATCCGTCCTTTTCCTGGAGCAGAATGCTGTCAAAGCCGTGGAGAACGCCGCGCTTGCCGAATGCCATGGAAGCGGCATGATCCCCTGTTTTCGGACCTCTGCCGAGCGGCTCGACACCACAGATTTCAACGGGATCGTTGAGAAACGCGGAGAACATTCCCGCGGCATTGCTGCCGCCGCCGACACAGGCGCAGACGACATCCGGGAAGATTCCCGTCATTTCCAGGAACTGCTCGCGCGCTTCAAGCCCGACGCACATCTGGAAATCCCGCACCATCTGCGGGAACGGGTGCGGACCGAGCGCGGAGCCGATGCAGTAAATCGCCTCTTTGTATTCTTTCAGATAAGCATCGAAAGCGGCATCGACCGCCTCTTTCAGGGTCTTAAGCCCGTGAGTCACAGGGACGACATTTGCGCCGAGGATCTTCATGCGCGTCACGTTCGGCGCCTGTTTCGCGATATCGACCTCGCCCATGTAAATATCACACTTCAAGCCGAAATACGCGGCGGCCGTCGCAAGTGCCACGCCATGCTGCCCGGCACCGGTCTCGGCGATCAGTTTCTTCTTGCCCATGAATTTTGCAAGAAGTCCCTCCCCCATGCAGTGATTGAGCTTATGAGCGCCGGTATGATTCAAATCCTCGCGCTTGAGATAAATCTGGCACCCCGTCTTCAGCTTGCGTGAAAGCCGGTCGCAATGATAAACAGGAGTCGGACGCCCCTGAAATTCCTTCCGGATGCGGCGGAGTTCGTTGATGAACTGCGCGGAATGGCAGATTGCGTTATAAGCCTCCGTAATCTCTTTGAACACGGGGACGAGTTCCGGCGGAAGAATCGCTCCGCCATATTCGCCGTAGCGCCCGTTTTTGTCGGGATACTGCTTGAAATAACTTCTGTAATCCATTTTACTTTCCTCTCTGCGATTTCAAAATAAAATATGACCCGATAATTTAGCACGGGCACATCCTGTTTGCAAATCGAAAGAAAATGGAAAAAGTCATTCTTCAAAACAATCCCAGAGGCATTGGTCAAGATCCACATTCCCGTTCGGACGGAAAACGACATGTTCCCTGCGGAGCAGAATCGCCTGTTCCGCCCATCCCGGCGCACAGCGTCCTGCGGCGTTGACCACCCTGTGGCAGGGCACCTTCAAATTCCGCGGGACATCGCGCAAAGCCCTGCCGACCATCCGCGAACGTTCCGGATATCCGGCAAGAAGCGCGAGCTGCCCATACGTGGCGACACGCCCGCGGGGAATCGCCCTCACAAGAGAATAAATCAGATTTTGAAACTCCTCCGTCACCATTCCAGAACTCCCGGTTTACAAAAGTATAATACAGGAAAGAAATTTTTTCAAGACAGGGAAACAAGTTTTGCGGAATCCGGCATCTTTTCACTTCCCGGTCTCTTTCTCTCTCCGGTTATGCTCCGCCTGTCGCATCCGAAACGTTAAAAAACGGCAAAAAAAGCATCCGGAAGATGGTTGCCGCGTTGAAATCGACAGGGTAAAAGGTTATATTGCCGTGATAAAATATAGGAAATATTGCCCGGAAAGGATTTGCATACTATGACCAAGAGAGTTGTCGTAACGGGACGCGGACTCGTAACTCCGCTCGGTAATGGACTGGCGCAAAACGTGCAGAGTCTGATGGACGGAAAAACCGGAACCGTATTCATGCCCGAATGGCGCGAGATGGGACTGGAAAGCCAGGTTGCCGGAGTTTCCGACAACGAGGTGCAGTGTCCGATGTTCAATGTGAAAAATCTGCGTTTCATGTCTCCGAATTCCCGTATGGCGGCAGCCGCGGTTTATGAAGCACTGGTCGAAGCCGGGTTCACTCCCGAAGACCTTCCAAACCGCAGAATCGCGCTCATCAACGGATGCGCCGGAAGTTCCTACATGACGGTCTACAAAAATATGAAGGCATTCGACACGACGCACCGTCTCCGCAGCGTCTCTCCTTTCTCGGTACCTAAAATCATGCCGTCCTCCGCAGTCGCCAATATCTCGCTCCTTTACGGAATCACAGGGGAAAGCTACAACATCAGCGCCGCCTGTACGGGAAGCGCACTGGCGATCATCGCCGGTGCGCGGCTCATCAAATCCGGCGAATATGAAATGGTGATCGTCGGCGGCTCCGAAGAACTGAGCTGGGGTCAGGCGCTCGGATTCAACACAATGCGCGCCCTCTCCCACAGTTTCAACGAAACGCCGGAAAAGGCAAGCCGTCCGTTCGATAAAACACGTGACGGTTTCGTGCTTGCCGAAGGCGCGGGGATGCTTGTTCTCGAAAGCGAGGAGCACGCGGCGAAACGCGGAGCGGCGCCGAAAGCGATCATTTCCGGTTATTACTCCAACAGCAACGCGGTGGATATGGTTGTACCGAACGCGGAATCGACGGCGGAAGTCATGTCCCGCGCGCTGGAATCCGCGGGGCTCAAAAGCACCGATGTAGCCTATGTCAATACACACGGAACTTCCACGCCGGTGGGAGACCCCATCGAGCTCGAAGGCATCAAAAAAGTTTTCGGAAACGACCACGAAGTCGCAATCAACAGCACAAAATCCATGACCGGGCACATGATCGGCGCGGCAGGTGCGGTCGAAGCGATCTTCACGACTTTGATGCTGGAACACTCTTTCATCAGCAAGTCCGCGAATCTGGACGATCCCGACGACTCTTTCGCATGGGCGGATCTTGTCCGGGAAACCAGAAGAAACGTTGAAATCAAACATGCGCTGAGCAACAGTTTCGGGTTCGGCGGTTCCAATGCAAGTCTCGTGATCTCGAAATGCTGAGTGTGAAATGAGCTCCGACAGAATCGATTTCCGCCCGAAACTGCCTCCGTGGATCCGGGTCAAGGTTCCCTGCGGCGAACAGCGCGATCATGTGGATGCGCTCCTGAAAACGAACAGCCTGAATACGGTCTGCCGCGGCGCACAGTGCCCGAACCTCTGCGAATGCTGGCATCGCGGAACCGCCGCATTCATGATTCTCGGGGAACGCTGTACGCGCAACTGTAAATTCTGTGCGGTCGGGCACGTCGAGCAGCCTCTCCCCCCGGACCCGATGGAGCCGGAGCATCTTGCCGAAGCCGCCGCAAAAATGAAGCTTGCGTTCGTCGTTGTGACCAGCGTCACGCGCGATGACCTGCCGGACGGCGGCGCCGGGCACTTTGCAAAGACGATTCAGGCGCTGAAAAACAGGATTCCGGGCGTAAAGGTTGAGGTGCTGGTTCCCGATTTCAATTTCGTGGAGAAAGACATGCGCACCGTCCTTGACGCGGGTCCCGATGTTTACAACCACAATGTGGAAACGGTGGAGCGCCTGACGCCCCTGATCCGTTCCAAAGCCCAATACCGCCGTTCTCTGGCGGTTCTGGAAAACGCATACTCCATCACCGGCGGACGCATCCCCGTCAAATCCGGAATCATGGTCGGCATGGGGGAAACGGATGACGAGGTGCTTCAGACAATCCGCGACATCCGCGCAACAGGCGCCACGTTTCTGACGATCGGGCAGTATCTGCCGCCCTCGAAGGAACACTGGAAGCTGGAGCGTTATGTGGAACCGGCAGTCTTCGATTCATGGGGCGTCTACGCAAAAGAGATCGGTTTTGAACACGTCAATTCCGGTCCCCTTGTCCGCAGTTCCTACTATGCGGAGGAGCTCGCAAAGAGCTGAGGATACGGCAAAAAGAGCTCTCTGCCGCATTCCTCTTTTTATTCTGCCACGACCACGGCATAGCCTTTCATCGAGGGAAGCAGTATTTTGTATCCGCCGTCCACCTCCGTAAAGGAAAGTTCCGTGCAGTCGGGTGCGGTATAGACTCTGCTGACCTTTTGCCCGTTCAACCGCAGAACGATTTCAAGGCCGGAAACCTCACACCCCTCCTCGATCATGTCGATCTTTTCACCGCGGCGTTCAGGAACGAACGCCGTCAGCCAGATCATATGGCGATTGCCCTGACGGGTCACGGCAGTGCGCCCGAAAGAAGGCAGTCCCCTGACTTCGAGAAGCGGTTCCGGCAGAAAACGTTTCAGGACATTCCCGACCAGCTCCCTGACAGGCACCTGCGCGTGTTTGTAGTAACCGAATCCGACCGGATGGCTGAAGTGGGCAACCTGTCCCGCGAGGGTCAATGCGGCGCATCCATCCTTTCTATCCGGCGGCAGATAGGAATAATAGTGCTCGCCGTCAAATTGCCGATTGTAGTATGGCGCGACGATCTCCGCCAGTATTTCCGCACCCGCGGCACGCATGGAAATCCCTTTCTCATACAGCGTAACAGGCATATCGGGTATCCCTTCTGTTTTTTCCGCAAGCCGGAAATATGCCGGGTCGTGAGGGGATTCCCCCAGATATTCCGCGCCCCATTCATCAGGCAGTACGAAATGCGTTCCACTGCCATCCAGCCCGGACCAGCCGCTTGAAATGATTTTTCCGCCCTGCGCAAGATAGGACCGTATCCGCTCCTTCAGCGTCTCGTCGAAACGGACACGGTCCGCAAGAACAATGACTTTGTATTTCGTGAAATCCTGATGCGGCAGAAGTACGTCAAACTGACACTTCAGCTCGCAGAGAATGCGTCCCCAGCCCTGTGCGGAATAAATGGAAGGCACCGCCTCAAGCGAGTTGTCGGGAGTGTCGGGAGGCTGGATCATGGCGACCTCAGCAACCGCCTTTGCGCCGTCCGCCCAAGGCATCAGCCTGCGAACCTCGCCATAAACATCCGCAATCAGGTCATAGACCGCATGATTGAGATCGCCACGCGGATGGAAATGATCGCCGATATTAGGCGGCAGAGTATTCGCGAGCCCCGTAATGCAGTCATACAGCAGACTTGCACGCGTACGGATGCCGCCGAAATCACCCCAGGTTTCATGGAACCGCCCGGTCATGTTCAGCATCGGCTTGCCGAAAGTCCGCAGATGCCTCGCATTGAGCTGGAGCGACTCATATCCCCAGCCGCCTGTCGGCAGGCACTCGTATTCCAGATAGGTTGACCACTCCAACTGATCCGTCGGGCGCACACAATTGTAGTAGAGCAGTAAGTCGCGCCGGGAATCCTTGATTTTCCTGCCGATCCGGTCCACCATGCGTTTCTGAGAGAACCACGCAAATTCGGACGGATTCATCTTCCGTTCCCGCATTTCACGGATGCACTCCGCGCCGATGCAGGGATGCGGGGTCAGGCAATCGAAAAAGAAACCGTCCACCGGATATTCAAGCAGTTCATCAATCATCGCAAGCACATGGTCGCCGTAAGGGGAATTGTAACACATGGTGCGATATTCATGTACATTGCACGGCTGACGGTAAATCTCCCCCTCCGGCGAAACCGTAAGCCAGTCGCGGTGCCGCAGCCCTTCCTCCTGGCTGAGCCCGACATTCATATACGCGCTGACGGCAATTCCCCGCTTATGGCACGCTTCCAGAAAACGTCCGAACAGATCATACTTCAACGCCGGATGCCGGATGCCTGTTTTCGTATCATAATACGCCATGCCGAGGTTGCAGCGCGCGGCAAAGATGGTAAAATCGGCTCCGCAGCGTTTGAGCTGTTCCGCAGCGGCGTCGCAGTCAAACCCCGCTCCCACGTCGGGACACGCGGGCATGGTATGAAAGTCATAAAAAACAGCGAATTTCGGAATGTGCATGGGCTGTCACCTCACCAGCAGGATTCTGTCCAGCAGAACCGCATTTTCTTTTTCCGAGCCCGGCACATAAGCGGGTCCCTGCGCTTTCAGCGATACATAAATCCGGTACGTGTTATCGCCGGACGGGAGCCGGAATTCACGCAGGTTATATTGAATGCGGCTGCTCGGGTGCGCCCACACATAACAGTCTTCCGAAAGTTCGGCGGTGCCGAGGAAATACAGATGATACTTTTCATCTGCGGGAATCCGCTCTTTCGGAACGGTTCTGACATACCCCATTTTTTTATTTTTCACGTCATAGAATCCCGCCTGAAACGCATCGCCCTCTTTCGTGTCAAGCTTCATGGCAAGGCCGCCGGCGGAATCCGCATCGCGCACCAGTTTCACCTGGAACGCCGGAAGCTCTTTGAGCCGGAAACCTGTAATATCGTGCATAATTCTGTCATTTCCGAGTTCCTCCGGCAGAGGCGCCCCGGAGGGAGCCGACGCCCCCTCCTGAGAACGGATCAGCAGAATACGGTCCACCATGACCGAGTTTGCCTTTTCGGAACCGGCGACATATGCGGATCCCTCCGCTTTTATCGAAATGAACGCCTCATAATCATTGGAAATACCGTTCCACTCGTAAAACTCGTCCATGTCACGCTGGATATTCCAACTGGAATGTGCCCAGATATAACACTTCGGGGCAAGCGTGATTTTCCCGATCGGATAGAAGTGGAACTTCTCATCCTGCGGCAGACGCTCTTTCGGGATGCTGACGGTATGCACCTGCTTTTTGTTCGTGACATCGTAGAAGCCGAATTCCAGAACGCCCCTGTCTTTTTCGTCGCTGACGACAATCGCTCTGCCGCCCGCCGCATCAGGAACATCCATGACGCGGGAACGGTAATGCGGACTGAACTGCGGCCATGCAAGGTCCACAGCGATATCACAGTTCTTGAACTGCTCCGGACGCCGGATATCGGCTCTCAGCCCTGTGAAAAAGATATGGAGTTTCTTCATCTCCTCCTCCACAGCCCCGCCCCCGGAAAGATAATCCTCCGCCGCAATCCGGTGATTTTTTTCAAGACGCTTCATCACCGGGTCCAGATCGAACGGAGCAAGCTCTCCGCGGCGCTCAAGGCGAACCATATCCACAACGGCTCGCTCTTTGGCAATATGCCTGCGCTGCTCCTCCGTCACGGCAAGCTGTTCCGCCTCATCTAAAAGCCGATCCGCTTCTGCAAAAAAAGCATCGTCCATATCAGTCCGGCGGCGGAGCGTCACGTCATTCAAACGTTCCGCAATCTTCGCATTGCCTTTCTCGATCAGCTCAAGCAGAGCTCTCATTTTCGGCGCGGCGGGTCCATAGTAACAATCCATGAAAAGCCCGATCTCCTGCTCAGCATTCCGTTCCGGGTTGTTCAGGCAGCGGAACCCGAGCCAGACACGCATGGGATAAAAGATGTTTTTCAGCGGATTTTCCACCTCGACAAAGACCGATTTCACACCGATGCTCCGGTAGAATTTCAGGTTTTCCGTTATCGCTTTGAAGCAGGAGGTGACGCCATCTTTTTTATACAGAATCCAGTAATCCCAGACTGCCACGGGCGCAATCCTGCTCCATGCCTCAATCTCTTTTTTCGAGTTCCGATTGTTCGGATGGGAAAGCGCCCGCAGCGTATCGCGGCTCCCCTGGGCGAACTCGGAACCGAGCTGCGCAATGCGTACCAGCACATTCGGGCGCGCCTTGATATGTTTCGGAGGCTTCTGCGAAAACATATAGGCGAACGTCTCAACGGCAATATCGGGATACTCCTCCGCGATGCTGTCCGCAATCGCGTTTGTAAATTCAAGCACGACACCGCTGTAAGCGCCATATTTCTCCGCCGCCGCCATACAGGATGAACAGACGCATTCGGCATCGTTGTCGTTGGCGGAAATCTCATAGATCCACGGATAATTTCCACTCGGACAGTTTGCCCGGTCCGCCTTGATGAATTCCCTCAGTTTCGCGGAAAAGAGCGTCCTTGTGCGGGGATTGGTCAGACACACCTGTCCGGGCCCGGAACCATTCACGGCACGCTTGCGTTTGCCGTCCGTATCCAGAGAGAAACACTCCTCGTCTTCCGGTCCCCAGTCCTTCGTGTAATCATAAAAAGTATGGCAGGCTCTGGGCGAACCGAACGGACGGTAGACGCCCCACGGCCGGATGTATGCCACATCGCCCTCGTCATGGAACAGGTTCTGACGGTTTCGCGTCATGAAGCGGCGGCGCGCCTCATGCGGGTCCCGGAAGTAGGCGTAAAGACCGCGCACTTCAAATGCCGTTTTTCCGCGCAGGTTCAGATTCTCCCGCCACGTGATCTTATCCCGTTTCGGAATCCGCGTCATGCGTTCATCCAGCCACAGGACGCCGTATTCACGCTCCAGCAGTTCCAGAACGCCGTAAACGGTTCCTCTCGGTTTTCCTCCGCCGACAATCAGGTCTTTTCCACTGGAACGGATCAGCCACTCCTCTTTGCCGAAGCTGCTGAAATCAATTCCCTGTTTCCTTGCAAATGCCGTATCGCCGACATAAATCGCGGGTCCGTCGAACGGTTCTCCCTCTTTTCCGATTGCGATGGAGCCGCCTGTCATCTTTGAGAAGTGCTCCGCAAGTTCCTCCGCCGCCTTCCGTTCCGTGTTTTCGGGCGCGCCAGGCAGTAAAATCGTCTGGGCGCCGACAAACGGCATCCCCAGAAATCCGCAGAGAACCAGTAATGCTTGAAGTTTCATAATCACCTTTCCATATTACAGATTGGTTGTATAAATCGGCTGCATATAGCCCGGATTCGTGATGTTCCAGAGATCATTGGCACAAGTCGAGAGATTCCAGTAACTCATCGTGACCTGCGCCGCATGACCGTCCAGAAACACACTGTTCATCCCCCTGCCGTGAACGGCATTCACATGGAAACTGTATTCCGGAACCATGTTCAGTGCAATCAAAGCCATTCCGTTGTTCTTGGTTGCCGCCCGTCCCCAGTTGTCGGCAAATACATGCGTTTTGTCTGGATACGGATTCTTGACGCTCAAACGATCCATAGGAGCAGCATAAATGCCCCCGTCGCCCTTTCTGGTCATGTAGCGGTTATAGCCGTAACTGATGTAAGTCTTGAAGTTCTGATAGGCATAATTCGGTTTTGAATCAGAAGGGCAGATGAAAAGTTTCCTCCCCGCTTTCGCACGCGCTTCCGGATTGTCGCCTGCAATCCCCGGAATGCACTCATGAACCATGAACTGTTCATACCACGGAAACGCGCCGGAATATTGTCCCACAGTTGTGCCGGGATCTGTATAATAAGTAATAATGCGTTCCGAATTATCCGTGGCATAACCGCTCCATGCGATATAAAGCTGCCGCATATTGCCAAGGCACAGCGTTCCCTGCGCCTTAGATTTCGCCTTGTTCAAAGCGGGCAGAAGCATCGCCGCCAGAATAGCGATGATCACTATTAGCTTGAACTCATTTTTCTGATTTTACTTGCTTATACTTTCTATTTTTGGAAAAATCTCTCTTTGTTTTTCATGAAGACAATTGAATAACATCAAAGGTGCAAGTTCTGCTGGATCTTTAATAATATAGAATAACATTACAAGAAATACAAGTTTCAGGTTTCATTTTCTGAGAGGAAATATGAAACCTGAAACTTGTATTACAATAGCATATTCTGCCGATTTTTTTTTCAAAAAAAATGTCGGAGTATCATTAAAAAAAAATCGTGAAGAATTGTCCGGCAACTTACTCCTGCTTCAATTAAAATTCTTTTTTATCATGGAAGCCGGACGTTTTTTCAACAATTCCTGATATTTGAGCTGCGCCGCTTCCTGTTTGTCATAGATCCATTCACAGCATTGCGGATTGTCCAACCCCATGATGTCATAGACCTGATAAAGTCCGGCGCGGCGGTAGACTCCCATTGTCCAACCAGGACAATGTAGACAATATTTCTGGCACGCACCCGCATCGTTATTCAAGGCTTTCGAAAGACTGGGACATTTTGTCATCATCAGGACCAATTCATGGTTATTCAATGTGATTTCAAGTTCACAGTTTTCTTCTTTCCTGATTTTCAGGTAGTAGTTGTAAACGCCGCGCAAGCCTTTTTCGCGAAAATCTGCCAGACAATGAAAATCCTGATGGAGGCTGATCTCTTCATAATACTTTTCTAGACTATTTTCGGCATCCAGAAATTTGAAGACCTCATTGTAAAAACGGACGAAGTGATCGCTTGGAATCATTTGCAAACCTTTCTCTTGAAAATTTGAACGCAATGGCCGGGGGCGATGTGTTCCACGGAACTTTCCCATGGAGTATTTTCACACATTCCCGCATTGACCTCGCTGGTCTGGAGACAGCTGTACGGGGAAACGGGCAGACCTAATTTTTTCAAATGTTTCTGCGCCGGGCATTCGAAACATTCGAACCTGATTTCATTCTCCGAAACGGTCAGCTGATACGGTGCGCCTTCCCGGTGGAAAAACCAGTTCAGATGTTCAATCAGTTCGGAAGTGTCGTCCCTTTCCAGTTTCTCACGAATGGATTTGTAGACGTCATGTCCGGTTTTGCGGAGAATTTCCTTCAGTGCCTCCACACCATAATGTTCCGCAATGTAGTTCAGCGTGGTGTTGGCGGTGCTGTGGAAATCGCGATGGAGTTCATTGTTTTCCTGATAACGAAGCATGGTACATTCCTTTATGCAATATTGTGTTCCTTTTTATATTTGCCCCAGAAAAACGGGCTGACGCAGTTTTCCGGCAGCGGCGGAAACACGATCTCGTCAATCCGTTTCAGGTCGGTTTCATTCAAAGGCGAAAGCCGCGAAATGCGGATGTTTTCCCGCAGTTGCGCAACAGTCTCCACACCGGTCAGAATGCTTTTGTTTTCCGGTTTGGAAAAAAGATAACGCAGAGCCAGCTCCACCATGGGGATTCCAAGTTTTTCAAGACGGCGGCGGCGTTCCAGGACCTCAGGGATAAAGATTTTATCCTCCGGCATAAGCAGCATTCCCTGCATACAAGCCCCCCGGATAAAGCAATGCCGCCCCGGCTTACCGAAACAATGGTCGAAACGATGATCCAGGATGCTTGCCGGGACCTGCAGGCAGTCCGCTGTTTCTCCGTCATCCGCATGGGCTTGCAAGTTCAGCGAGATCCCCGCAAATTCTGTGAGTCCCCTGTCTTTCTGCTTTTTCAATGCGTCCAGGTGCAGACTGTCTTTCTCTGCATGAAGGAGTACGGCGGCGACGGATTTCTGCTGAAGACGCTGAAGCGACATCCGGATGCTGTTTTCCATGAACTGCTCCGGATCGGCTCCGGCAGGCAGTCCCGGAATTTTGGTGATCACTTGAAATCTCGAGGAAAGCCCCAGTTCCTTCAGCGCACATCCGATCACTTCTTCGCTGTCGCCGTATTCCGGAGCCGTATCCAATGTCGTGACGCCGCCCTCGTATGCGGTCTTCAGGATGTCCTTGACCGTATCAAACGAAGGCTTTCCGGCAGTATTCGCCACCCCGTAATTCAGACCGAATTGAACGGTCCCAAGCATCAGTTTTGAAAAAACGCTCATTCCTTATCCTTTCGATAAATTTCAACCGCATTGTCATAAAATATTGCGTTGAGTTCATCCTGCGAAAGTCCCGCCATGTCGGCGGCGCGTCTCATGGCGCGGATCTGCTCATAGCAGACCAGTGTGGCATCGTTCCGGTCCGTTCCGGCGAGGCCCCAGCTCCGGCCGAATGCGGCATAAGTGCCACGCATGCCGCCGTTCACGACCGCATCCGTGCCGAACATCAGCCGTGAACGGTTCTCATGACGGAACAGCAGATACATGGAATAATCATCGCAGACCGCCGAAAGATCGTAGCAGATATGCTCCAGTCCCTTCAGCCGGCGGAGGGGTTTTTCCAGCAGTATGCTGTTGAAACTTCTGGCACAATGGGCCAGCTGCCATGTGACGCGCGGATACTTCCGGGTGAAGTATTCCAGCGTGCGCAGATTTTCCGAATCGCTGAAACATTCCGGTTTGGCAATATGCAGCACGACTGCCAGACTGCACTGGTCCGCCGCCTCGACCAGCTGTTCCGGAATCAGTTCGTGCAACGGACTTTCGGCGGCATGTCCAGCAAAAGAAAAATAAGGTTTGACTGCCTTGAAATGAAGCCGCCGGTATTCCGAAATCAGTTTTTCCGGTTCCATCCATGGTGGCAGCAGGACACCGCAGACACAACCCGGACAGCGCAGGGATTCCTTCACGCACCACTCCCGATCCGACTCGAAATCGACTCCGCGGACCGGAGACCCCAGCATCATGAATGCAAGCTGCCTCCCCGGGAAAACCGTATTCCCCCAGCGGAAAAGTGTTCCGGCGTCCGCCTCATAACGCAAAACGCTTGCCGCGGTCGAAGCATTGGCATTTTTCTCGCTCCACAGATGGGCATGGGCGTCGAAAACCTTGTCCGGCACAAAATCCGACAGTTCCGTTTCCCAAATCATCCGGTCATATTCCGTATAGGATAAAGAAAAAACCATCTGAGCCGCGCTCCTTATTTCGCGGAATAACCGCCGTCGATCACTAAATTCGTCCCGGTGACAAACAACGAGGCGTCTGATGCCAGATAAACAATGCCGCCCTTCAGGTCCGTTGAATTGCAAAGACGTCCCAGCAGGGTGCAGGCAGCATGATTCCTGGTGAACGCCGACGGGTTTTTTTCCCATTCCGCACAGTAGCCGACCAGAGAAACCGAGTTCACGCGGATATTGAATTTTCCCAGCACGCTTGCCGCCCAGCGGGTGAAATTGATGACGCCGCCTTTCTCGTAGTGATATGCGGGAGACGGCAAAACATCACTGTCCGTCTGCATACCCGTTCCGGCATAGTTCGCCGCATCCAGTCCCAGCATTCCCATATAACTGGCTATGTTGATGATGGAACCGGACCGCTGTTTCCGCATGGCCTCTGCCGCAAGCCGGGTGATCCGGAAAAGACCCGATGCATTGGTATGGAAACTTTCATCGTAAGTCTCCATCGGAAGATCCCATTTCTCCAAAGCGCAGCGGAGGACCGCATTGTTGACGAGAATGTCCAGACGCCCTTCCGCCTGAAGAATGGTCTCCATGCAGGACGAGATCAATTTATCATCGGAAAGATCCAATACCGATGTTTTCATTCCGGGAAAGCGTGAAGCAAACGCTTCCAGTTTTTCCTTGTTCCGGGAAGCGACGTATACCGTTGCGCCGGCCTCGTATAACGCTTCGGAAATCTGTGCCCCGTACCCGCCTTTGTGACCGGCGCCGCCGGTCACAAGGGCCACTTTCCCTTTGCAGGAGAAACTGTCCAGCACATTCATGGTTTCAGTCAAGCTCCTCTTTCATGTCGGCAAGACATTTCTCAATCCTTGCTTTTGCTGTATCGGTCAGTGAATCCATCTCCTGCGCCAGGGTCAGCGGCGTGGAGATCAGTCCCAGCTTCATCAGAGCGTACTTCTGTCCGTTCCAGCAGTTCCCGATATTTCGCCCGTAGACGCCGTGGAACAGCCGGATCATATTGTTCTGCGCCGCCACTGCGCCGGGAATGTCATGCGCGTCCACACATGCCGCCAGTTTCTTCATCATTTTGGAACAGAGCGCGCCCATGCCGCAGATCATGCCGTCACAGCCCGCGATCAACGCCTCGTCCGCCGCCCATTCTTGTCCTTCGAAGAACAGGGTGCGGAATCCTTTTTCCTCGCGCAGAAGCAGCAGTTCGCGCCGCAGCCACATGTTCGACGACGAATTCTTGATCCCTTTCAGATTCGGATGCTTCATAAGAGTTTCGAATTCGTCAAGAGAGAAATTGATTCCGTTGTTCGGCGGACAGTGATACAGATAAACCGGACGGTCCGCGGCGTCCAGAACTTTCAGGACGGATTTGACCGGATTCAAAGCCGAAGTTTTGCCCGGCGGCATGAAAACATACGCTTCGAAATCATATTTGCGGTAACGGTTCATGATTTCCAGCGAACGGTACACGCTGGTCGCGTTGATGCCGACCAGCAGTTCCATGCGGTGCTGAATGATTTCAGCGGCATATTCAACGGCTTCTTCCTTGAACGCGTCGAAAAAACTGCCCCATTCGCCCATGGAGCCGAACAGGAAAACGCCGTCCAGTCCATGGCGGATATTGCGTTCAAAAATATTGCGCATTCCTGCTTTGTCCAGACTCATGTCCTCATTAAGCGGGGTTACGGTTGCACTGATTGCTTTTTTCATGAAAAATTTCTCCTTGCTTTATTTTTCGGGAAAATTAGTTTATTTTGTATGGTTGTGTCCAGGCTGTTTCAAAGGCTGGATGCCGGGAACTGCGGCAGCGGACCGGTTTGTCGGAAACTGCCGCCGCACGAATGTACAGATCATCCGGCTGCATGGTGTATTCCGCTTCCGTGCCGGAACATTCGAATACGGTTTGTCCGATTTCATCCGAGTACAGCGAAACGGTTCGCGGAGGCCGCGGCCGGTCATCCGTGAGATCGAGTGTTCTGACTTTACGGGAAAATCCGCGTTTCGTCGCGACAAAACGGATCGTATATTTCCGGTCTTTTTCCGCTTTGATCCGGACACGCAATGTGCCGTTTTCAAACACGATGGATTCAAAGAGTACACCCAGTGTCGGATAATAATCGCCGCGGTTCATCGCGTCTATAACGGTGTTTTCATTGAAATCTCCGGGACAGTATACCATGACCCAGGCTCGTCCGACTCCGGTCCGCAGATCAATCCGTTCCGGAGTATAGAAATGAGCATCATCGCTTGCCGCACCCAGAAGAAGCTGCTTGCCGTCCTCTGCCCGGTGTGCATTGACAATATCCCAGAATTTTTCGTTGTCGTAAAGCCGCGGATGACGGAACGAACCTTCTCCGCCTGCACCGTCCACATTGCTGTTGCAGAGTTCAAAATGCCGGATATCATCCTGAACAATCAGGGCTTCCGGAGCTAGATCGTAATAATATCCGCCCGGATGATTTACGATGAACAGCGAGGATTGTTCCTGCTGACTGCGGAGATGGTCATAAAGTTCCTTGTTCAGCCTCAATGTTTCCGGCAGTGTATCGCCGGACAGATAATTCATCTGCTGTTTCAGGTTCAGGACTCCCATGTCCAGCTGATATCGGGTGTTCGGCGTTTTCAGCCGGGTGGTCAGTTCTTCTCCGCCGATCACCGCAAAATTCTGCAGTTCCCGGAAAATTTCCTTTACCTCCGGGAGACTCCGGACGCGGACATATTTTCTGGCGGCAATGGTTTTGGTTTCCGGAATTCCGGGAAAATCGGTCTGATACCGTTCCAGCGCCGTCTGCCAGGTGCAGCCGCCGATATAGGGCAGACCTTCCGGAAACGGTCCCTGTTCCTGCTGAATCACATACAGCCAGTGCTGCGGATCCAGTCCCAGATTATTGTGATCGGTCAGGCAGACAAAATCATAGCCTCGTTCCAGATGACGAAGCACCACCTGTTCCGGAAATGCTTCGCCGTCCGACCAGAAACTGTGAGTATGCAGTGCGCCTTTTTTCCAGCCGTTCAGCATTTTTCAATCCTGTCAGATGTCTGTTTCAGAGAGATGGCAACTTTGGTGATCCGGGGAGAACGCAGGGAAAGTTCTGCGCCCAGAGTCAAACGGTACTGCATGACATCGCCCTGTCTGCAGAAAAATTCTTCCGGCTTCAGCCATTCCGCTTTCGCCAGATTTTCCGGCGACGAGGCACTGCGCAGATGAATCTTCACCCAGGTCGAGTCCGGAATTTTGCCTTCAAAATCCGCTTTTTCCACTTGACAGTCAAACGCCGCCCGGCAGGGGGCGGATTCGTAATACTCTTCCGGTCCACGGTCCAGCTGATTGCCGACCTGCACCGAAGTCATGCCGTGCGGACCGAAAGTAGGCAGATCGGTTCGCCGCTCCGGATTGAAACCGTGCGGACCGTTCCACCAGACACTCGAATATCCGGCGTGATCGCCTTCCACTTTATGGTTGGCGACAGCCAGATCGACCCAGCCGTCGCGGTTGAAGTCCGCCGCAACACAGCCGGATGCGGAATGCGTGGGAATGCGCTGACGATCCAGTTCGTGAAACTGTCCTTCGCGGTTCCAGTACAGAAACGAGTCCACATCACGGTCCTTGCCTCCGTGATAACTGCCGGTGAAGATGTCCAGCCAGCCGTCGTTGTTGAAGTCCGCCACCGCCAGCGAGCAGGACGCATCGCCGCGCAGTACGCACTTCCGGCTTTCGCTCAATCCTTCCGGACCGTTCCAGTAAATGTAGACGAAGCTGTGATGCGGATGATGCGGAATCATTTTCCCGTTCTTCGGAGTCTCGGTATGTCCGCCGATGATGATGTCCGGATATCCGTTATGCGTCAGGTCGGCAGCTGCTGCGGAGACACCGTACAGCACTGACAATTCCTGCGAACGTTCCAGCGAAAAACCTTCCGGACCGCCCCATAAAATGAGCGAACGTCCGCTGGTGATGAGCGGTATCACCAGATCCAGCCAGCCGTTTCTGTTGATGTCCACGGCGCAGATCCAGCGCGGACTTCCCTTGCCGTTCAGCGGAATGTCTTCATACCGTTCGTAATTGTCCCTGCCGTAATAGATGCGCAGATCTTCCCAGTGATTGCAGGAAGTTACGATTTCCAGATATCCGTCATGATTGAAATCGGCGGCAAGCACACCCCAGCCCAGATCCGTTTTCAGCGTCCGTGTCTTTTCCGGCTCAAATCCTTCCGGACCGAAATGCAGCAGATGATGACCCGGATCCAGATGCAGGGAATTTTCCGAGTTGTTGCCGATCAGCAGTTCCGCCCAGCCATCGTCATCCAGATCAGCGGAAAGCGAATCCACTCCGCACCATGCCGGCACGTCCAGATGCCGTTCCGGGTTAAAACCGTCCGGTCCGCCGGTGTAGACAAACGCCTTGTCATATCCCACGGATGAACGGGAATAATGGTTGATGACATACACATCCGGTTCGCCTTCCGGATGAATGAGGAATCCGGCGCGGCGTGAATCTTCCGACTTGAATTTGCGCGGCGTCTCAAAATCCGGCCAGATGAACAGCAGCGCATGATTGGTGTAACGCCGTCCCGCACTAGCCTGTCCGAACAGCAGATGCCGTCCGTGAATGGCGGCACAGCACGCCTGCTGAGTATCAATGACGGTTCGCGGTTTCCGGTCGAGACCTTCCGGACCGTTCCAGATTACGAAACTGTTCTGTTTGTGGACATTCCCGCTGTTGCGTACCTGAGACGCCACCGCGATATCGTCCAGCCCGTCGCCGTCCAGATCGCCGACTGCCACCGAAAGCGCCATCGGCACTTCCAGTTCGAGAATTCGTTCCAGCTTCCGGTCTGCCGCCGCGGAATAAAAGATCACTTTCTTTCCGGTTGACAACGTGAAGGCATTCCGTCCGTTCCAGCGGACATTTTCCAGCAGCCGCGGAGCGGGGAATTTTTTCTCCATGTCGCTCTGCAAAGTCTTTTCTTCTTCCGGCTGAAGAATTTCGGAATCCGGCAGGGCGGGACAGACCGTCTTGCGTTCAGGGTTCAGACCTTCCGGACCGCCCCAGTAGACCGTGGTTTCCGTGGAGTCTTTAAGCCGGACAATCAGTTCATCGCAGCCGTCGCCATCCAGATCGCACGCGCAGACCAGATCCGCCTGGGCAGGAAAATCTGTATAGCGGTCCCACTCGAAACCGAGTTCCGTCCGGGTGAACAGCCGGACTGCATGATACAGCGGTTCGGCAAAGGCGAGCGTCAGATTTTTGCCGTTGAAACGTCCGGCGCAGCAGTCTTCCGTGTAGGGTGTTGGCAGCCGGCTGTGAAAGTTTTCCGAACAGATGCCGCTGCCGCCCCAGTAAATATCAGTGGAGGCATACGGCGCCGCCATGTCATAATATCCTGCAATCACCAGTTCCTGCTGTCCGTCGCCGTCCAGATCGGCAGCAAATCCGGAGAGTGCGCCTTGTCCCGGCAGTTTGGAAATCCGTGTGCCGTCCAGCGAATAGACATAGCTTTCCGCCGATTCGTGATGATTCTGGCAGTTGGCAAAAACCAGATCGAAATAGCCGTTCCGGGTCAGGTCATATTGGTAAATGCGCTGAAGAACGCCTTTCGCCGATACATAGAGATTCTGCCCGCCGTTCCCGAATGTTCCGCGGCGGAATGCCTCGAAGCCTTCCGTGATCCATTGTTCCGTTTTCACTTCCGCTTACTCCTCATTCAATTCCCGGACCACCCGTTTCAGGAATGGATTGCTCAGAATTTGTTCACTCTGATAAAAATAAATGCCGTCCGCTCCCTGGTTCAGGTATGTTTCCGCCAGTCTGCGGTATTCGTTCGGGCGCGGCTGAATCTGGGTATTCATTCCGGAATATGAATATCCCCAGCCGTCCAGCAGGGCATAGACTTTCTTTCCGTACCGGTGCGCCAGTTCCAGGTACGGACGCAGATTCACTTCCGGGTACAGACACATCAGCCGTCCCGGAGTCAGCACGTCAATCAGGTCTTCTTTCAGCAGCACTTCGACAGCCTGGTAATAATCCGGATCATCAACAGTGAAGCTCATGCTCAATTCCAGTTCCTTCCGGCGTTTCCAGCCGATTTTTTCCACTATTCTGCGGTGAAACGCAATGATGGATTCCGCTGTCTGGTAATACGGCCAGCGGGTATGCGAAACATCCAGTCCGTCAATTTCATACTCCGCCATTTCACGGAAATGTTCCGCCGCGAAGTCCACCACCTCCGGACGTTCGAAATCCAGCAGGTGATGATGAAAATATTCTGGATGCTCCATAGAAAATTTTGCTTCCAGCGGACTGCCCCGGTATGGCGAATTGATTGCCATATTTGCCGAAAACAGAATTCCGCGTTCCCGGCAAAGTTTGGGCAGCAGCGCCAGAATGTCCAGATGCGCCATCATTTTTTCCGCACCGTTGGAATATTGCTGGTCATCCCCTTTGATGGCTCCGGCGCGTCCCCGCGCTCCGACCTTGCTGGGATACAGCGTGAAGGAACCAATGCGTCCCATCTGTGCCACGATCCGTTTGACGCCGAGCGAAGCATAAATATCCGCAACTGTTTTCACCATTTCTTCATTCTGAAGCAGATGCAGATACGCCAGACTGTACGGCTCACTGTAGAAAGTGATGTTCGGACAATGCACTTTCATATTATTCCGCACCGGTTCTGCCGAAGCAGCGGGAATCAGTTTGAGATAGAACAGATCCCCGAATCGGCGCAGGGCATTGAAGCGGCTGGTTTCCGAACGGCGGATCGTGATCCAGTCATTCTTATGGAATTGATAACGGCCGATGCGGATTTCTTTCCAGAATTTATTGAACGGAATTACTCCGGCGCGGAGATATACCCATTCCGGCGCAGATTGCCCCGGCAGTTCCAGCGTGCATTCCAGCAGTTCCTCCTTGACGCAGAGATACAGTTCGTATTCTCCGTCCAGAGCGGGACAGTAGGACAGCGGCGGCACTTCGGCAGTTCCGAAAAAAGTCAGCCTGGGCTGTCCGAAGGTGCAGTTGGCGACTGTCCAGCCCGGTTCAGCGTCTACCGGATCATGCTGCCGGTTCGGTTCCATGTCGTTGCAGGTATGAACCGGGGCGCCTTCCCATTCCCGCCAGTTGTTCAGAATGACGGTGCTGCCCGGGTCCGGGAAAAGTTCATGTTCGGAAACGGAAAGGACACGTCCGCCTGCCGCAAACCGGGTAATCCGCAGATACTGTCCGCCCGGTTTCGGCACTCCGGCGAAGTTGACACAGTAATTCCAGTAAACCCGGTCGTTCCGGAGCAAAACTGCCGGCACTAGTCCGCGGTATTCGGTCGCCCAGTTCCAGTCCTGATTGTTGTTCGGTTCAAACAATATCTCTTCGGAC
The DNA here is from genome assembly GCA_003526375.1 of Lentisphaeria bacterium. Classification (GTDB taxonomy): domain Bacteria; phylum Verrucomicrobiota; class Lentisphaeria; order Victivallales; family UBA1829; genus UBA11452. Next base: position 9,391 of record DPDG01000024.1, on the reverse strand, counting down.
AGATTCGGAAACAGGCATGCCGGTTCCCAGCGTCCGTTCATCAACAGTTCCGCCTTGATTCCGCCGTCCGGCGGCAGTTCGAGTCCGGACAGAACCATCCAGCCGTTCCAGTTTTCAAATTGCATTGCTCATATCCTTTTTATCTTCGAGTTGTCGGAAAACCTATTCCATCTTTCCTGCATTCAGCTTTTTCTGCCGGGAAAGATTTCTTCGTCATCCGCATTGAAAAAACGTTCTTTTTCCTCTTTTGCTCTTCTGATTTCCGCAAGCAGAGGCGAATCATTGTATTCTGTTCCAAGGAACAGACGGGTGAGCCATGGAATTGCCAGTTCCGGATGAAAACTGTGCTGGGATGCGTCCACGTTGGAGCGTTCCAGAAACTCCTGCGGAGTGAGTCCTTCGCACGTTAGCAGATCAATATCTTCAAACTTCCGGCTGGCAGGATCCGAGAATTTCGGATAATATTTCACGGACAGGTTGTTTTTCTTCCCCAGCATCCGATAGGCGTGAACCACTTTTTCGATGCAGTTTTTCCAAGACCCGCCTTCCGCTAGAAGCAGCGGGCGGGGGGCCAGAGCCGCCATCAGGTCCGGCTGAATATCAAACCATTCGTTCGCACCCGGAATGAAACTGCACGCCATTACCGGATTCGTGGAAATTTCAGTAGTGGACAACAGCAGCCGGGCAACATTTCGACAGACAAAATCATTGTAGACAACCGCCTTGACGTCATCGGACAGTACAGCGGTATAGAGAGTCCCCCCGCAACCGAGTGAAAGCCCCGAACAAGCCAGCCGTTCCGGATCAACCAGCGGATACTGTTTCAGAAAATCCAACAGCATCAGACGCTGCTCTGTGATGAAACCGTGATAAGTGCGTCCCAGTTGCAGCAGCAGGGAAAGACAGCGCAGTTGCACTTCCCCGTAGGCAATGTCCGGTTCACTGTTGATCCCGGTTGCCGGATTTTCCACCGCGAGTGCAATCATCCCTGCTTTTACATACCACCAGGCCTGACGGTTTCGCAGCGGATAACTGTTCGGATCGCAGTCGGGTTTCCCTGCCAATGAGGGAAGCCTTGCGCCTGACATGCGCCGGAACTGCTCATACAGAAAGCCGAGAGTACGGTCATAACGTCCATCCGAATGTGTAGTATGAAAATTTTCTTTTGAATACACTTTCTTTTTCACTCTTCACACTCCCAGCTGTTTTAATCGTGTTCCACGCCGAACCAGAAAAGATTGCCAGGTATCACATTCGCCGAATGGTTTGAAATTCCGATGATCAGCGGAACCGCTTTTTCTTTCATGCTGCCGACATGTCCATCGCCGTAAAGCACATTCGTGGACCGGTTGTGTCGCAGAATCGACGGGCTATTTTTCTGGTAATGTGCATGAGTTGGGGTCAGCATATTGGCTGTAATGTAGTAACTGTTGCTCCGCAGGTCAGTCGCAAACATCATGACGGACGGTTTCAGTCTTGTGCTCTTCAGATATGGGACTCCGTACCGGTCGGAGCCGCTCCAGGCACTGTACGCATATCCGTCGAAATTATACCAGTTGATTCCGTAATCGCAAACCAGCCACGGCTCTGTCGTAACAGCCCCGCAGACGACATTCACCGGGTTGACTTCCGCTGGACACAGCAGCGATTTCTGGTTTGCCTGCTGTTTTTCTTTGGTGTCCGGCACTTTTCCGGAAAGGTATTGACCGATCAGAAGATACCATCTTTTGAAATGGAGCGGTACACTTGTCGGACTTTGCGCAGAATAGCTGTTTGCAGCCAAGTGTACCGGATAAAACTCATGGTTGTCATGCCGATACATCTGTACGGCAACGCCGATCTGTTTCTGGTTGCCGGTGCAGCTGATCTGTTTTGCCTTGTCTCGCGCTTTGTTCAATGCCGGCAGCAGCATTCCTGCCAGTATGGCTATGATAGCGACGACGATGAGGAGCTCCACCAAGGTAAAACGCAACGGATTACGCTGTAAATGTGAGCTATGGAATATAAAATATGAAATGAGTGATCTGCGCTGTTTGCTCATTGACTTCTCCTTTCGCTGTTATATTTTTCGGTTCTCCATGTCGGCTTATCGTATTGATTCTTGAGCGGCAATATGAAATTCAGTCGTCCAGTTTCGCGTGCTGCACAATTTCCGTCGGCGTCAACGCATAATTGTAGATTCTGACTTCGTCAATGATTCCCGGAAAACCGTTCTGCAGTCCGTTCCAGCCGGAGCCGATGGTCGGCCAGCTGTTTTTACGTCCATACGCCTGAACATCCGTTTTGGTTTCCGCCTTGCATTCCCCGTTCACGTACATGCGGCCGCGCTTACCGTCGTAGGTTGCCGCCAGATGCACCCATTGTCCGCGCAGATCCGGAGTCAGCGCGGCGGCTTCCCATTTGGTCTTGTGTCCGTCTTTTCCGCCGGGACCGTTCAGCAGAGTGTAGTAACGCCAGTTGAAAAAGACAATGAAGCCGGGTCCGTAATTGCCGGGCGCGTTCGTGTAGATATTGTAAGTACGGCGCGGCCATTCGGCGTCTGCATCCATTTTCACCCAGCATTCAAAGGTAAATCCCTTTGTGAAATCCACATTGAAATTGTTGATCATGGAAGCGGCGCCCGCCTGATTGCGCTCGCCTTTCTTTTCCGCGATGAAATGCAGAGCCATTCCCTTGCGGCCTTCGACCCGTTTGACGCCGCGCATGTTGTTGGCGATTTTCAGATCATGACGATTGCCGGAGACATCTCGGCAGATTTCACCATCCTTTTCATCGAAATTCCAATATGCCACCAGTTTCTTTTCGGTTTCCTGCGCGGCAAGAGCGGGCAGCAGGCTCAGAACAGACAACACGAACAGATGTTTCAGATTTCTTTTCAGCATTTCGATTCTCCTAAGTTATGTTTATTTTCCGTAGGCTTCAACTTCAACGATCCTGGCGCGTATCACTTCTTTGTCGCGCAGTTTTCTTTTCGGCGGCGCTGCTGACAGCACATTGATGCGGAATTTGGTGATTTTTTTCGGCGGGAATACCGCCTCAATACGGTCAAGTCCGGAAGCGTCCGCATTTTCGTAAACTTTTTTCCATTGTCCGTTTGCGAAAATCTCCACATTGATTTTCTTGATCGATTGCTCATACGGATAAATCACAATGCGTCCGACTGTCAGCGGAGTTTTTTTCGGTTCAAACAGAATCCATGCCGGCAGTTTGCCGGGAATCGAACTCCAGAACTGCAGGAAATAACCTTTCTCCGGGCGAGTGTCGCCGTCGCAGAGATGCCACAGAGCTGATTCCGCACCGCCATTGCTGAAATTCACGAAAGCTGATGACGCCGTAATGCGCACCGTGTCATCCTTGTACCGCTGGAACAGCAGATTGCCGGGTTTCGCCAGTTTCCGCCATGCCGCTTCGATCTGCGCATTGACTTCCGCTTCTGTCGGCAGTTCCGGCAATTTCCCTGTGGTGTAGGCATGTCCCTGACATTCCTTGAAGAAATCGGCAAACGCACCGTCTTTCACTTCGATGGAGCGTCCTTCGCCGATTACATTGACTTTGCGGATGTTCGCCGGCAGTCCGCTGAAAACCACCTTCCGGGCATTCATGCTGACATTCGATGCGATGATCACGGTATCGCCCTGCCGGTCTTTCGAAATAAACCGGACCTTGTCAAAATCCGCTTTCGGACGGAACGGCGTATCCGGTCCGATCACAGCCTCGCCCAGCCATGCACCCTCCCGCGCCAGAGCCGGGAATCCGATCACGCATTCCGGATAACAGGTACTCGAACTGATGAACGGCATCAGCCCTTTCATTCCCGCCGCCAGGCCCATCAGCATGTGGTCGCGGAATTCGTCAAACGTGGCAATGCGTCCGTCCTTGTCCCCCAGTCCGAAGTCGAACTTGTTGAACCCCATATCCATGAAGATGAACGATGTCTGGTGATAGCCGCTGCCCAGCTTCACTTTGCCGCTGTCCAATGCCGACACGATCGGCGTGCAGTCGTTGGCTTTGACGCTGCGCAGCGTGTTCGGGTACGGGTGATGCACATTGATGTCGCACGCCAGAATATATTCGTTGCGCGGCGAATCGCTGAGCATGACCGGATGCCATGGATCTTCCTCTTTCATCGTTTCATACACCTGCACCAGCGCATCCGGATGAATGCTCAGACTCGACGGTTCATCCGCCAGATAGTAGCAGAAAAGATTCGGCGCATTCCGGTCGGCACGGACACTTTCGCGGTACAGATCCAGCTCTTTTTTGTCCAGACTGCCGGACTGCAGACCTTTGAGGACGCCAGGTTTTTTCAGAATACCGAAGATGGCGTTGGCGGAGATGGCGTAGACTCCGGGATTGAGATTTTTCCATTTGTCATGATAGGTCATGAGCATGTTATGCGCCGGTGTATTGTAGAATTTTTCCCCGTAACCACTGGTCCAAAGTGAGTTGATGAAGACTGGCTTTCCGGCAATGAACCAGCGTCCGTCCTGACCTTTCCAGACTTCACTTGCTTTGAACGGCAGTTTCCACAAAGGCTGCGCGGCTTCACAGAAATCCATCTTTCTGCCGTTTTCGTCTTTTAACACTGCCTGAATCGTATAACGACCATGCGGAATTTCCGCGTTCGGCACGGTGAACTGCTGTATCGGCAGTACCGGGCGAACCGTTTTCTTCCAGACGGTCTGCTCCGCATTGCCAATGCTGATTTCCAGTGATTTATCTTTCAGCATTGCCGGCTCCATAGCAAGCTGAACCGCAAATTCGACCGTCTTGATTTCCTGGGATTCAAAAATGCTGTGGCGGTACCACGGCACAGTCAGCCGGATTGAGATCGGAGAAAAAAGAATGTTCTGGATTACGTCGCGGTATGCCAGCGGTTTCCCGGAAAGATCAGTGATCCGCAGAGAATTCAGATATTTGCCCTGTTTCCGGATTTCTGTTTTCGGCAGAACAACGGTTTTGGATTCACCGTTTTTCAGTGTGAACCGGGTCTGCGGCGAGGTGTAGACCTGACCGTCGGGAGCGGTCAGCCAGCAATCCGCCAGCAGAGTGCGTTCCTTCCCGCTGAAATTTCCGACAGCTGCGCTGTTTTCCACGAAAATACGTTCCCCGCCGCCCAGCCGGATTTTACCGGACGGGTTTTCCACATCCAGTCGGTACGGCGTCATGTCAGTCTGTATTCCTTTGACTGTAAGAAATTTATCCATCTTGTGATATTCGCCGCTGAACGATGAATCTTCGCGCGGATTGGTGCGCTGTCCGCGGCAGACATTGATTTCCCAGTCTCCGGAACTGGCGTCCCGGCTGCAGAAATTGAAAAACGGAATACGGATTTCGCAGCTCCAGAAATCTTTGCCGATAAATGTTTTGGCGGTCCATACTCCATTCCAGAACGGATTCTGAATACCGCCGCCCTGTTCCCGGAAGGCGTCATACTGCTGCCCCGCGGCATTCACCATGAAATGATAATAGCGTTCCTTGCTGACTCCCGGATCCAGCATTATTTCCAGACAATCCTGCTGATAGAGACCACCGTCGCGCGGAGTATCCCGGACAACCAGTTCATGGATTGCCGGTTCGCTGCATCGTATACCTACATACAGCGCATTCAGATCAAACAGAATCCGGACTTCAGTCCGGCTTCTGGCGGGAGTCTGCGTGCCTGCTTTGAAGAAGCGCGTATAAGCCGGTGCTTCCTTCCATGCCGGTTCATCCAGCTTCCCGTCCAGGTAAATACTTCCGTTCAGTTGCTGCGCCTGCAACGCTTCCCCGCCGAGTCCGGCAAAACTCAGGATTGCGCAGATGGCCGCTAACAGCATTTTGTTCATGGTGTCTCCCTTCTGTCAATTTATTTTTTTTGGATGATTTCAGAATCTATGTAGGGGCGGAAATGACTCCGCATGATACTGTGGAATTCATCGGCGGTGCCGTTTTCCAGCACATCGCAGATCTCGTTGTGAGTCGGAGTCTTCCGCTCAAAATCCGGCTGCATGTCTCCTTCGTACAGCGGGGCAAACGCTTCGGTGAGAATTGCCCGGAACTGGATGACCATACGGTTTTCCGCAAACGCCATCAGCGCGGAATGAAAGTTGATTTCCGTTTCGCAATCCTGCACCGAAGAACCCGGCACCCCGGCGACTTTACGGAGTGCCGCGATCCGTTCCGGCGTCTTATGCGCATAAATGAAATCCGTCATTCCTATCTCCAGTGCCACACGCATCTCAATCAGCTCCTTGCGATCCTGTTTTTGAAACAAATTCGCTTCCGTCAGTTTTCTCATTCCTTCAAAAGCGCAAGGTCGTTTCATTACCATACCGCGCTTTTTCCGAGATTCCACTAGCCCCAATGCTTTCAGACGACTGATCCCTTCCCGGACAATATGGCGACTGACGCCAAGGGATTCCGCCAAATCTTCTTCCTTCGGCAAAGTATCCCCGATCTGCATATTATTGCCGCGAATATACTCAAGCAATGAATTTTCAACCCCATCCGCCAACGTTTGGCTTCTCAGTGCTTCCAGCATAACATCTCCTTGTAACAAGATTAATATGTTCAACATTATATATTATAAATAAAATTCATGAATTGTCAAGAGATAAATCACTTTTTTATTTTATTTTTTGTCTATATGCGACAGACAAATGTGGCTACGCACCGAAATCTTTCGGCAGGATTGTAGGTTCTTCCCTGGAAGGAAAGAGAAAGCAGAATGGGGTTATTTGTTTTGAGACAAAGAGGACACGCTGTTTTTTCCCGTTTGAATTTTCAGCCGAATCCACTCTTGGGCAAGATGAAAGGCAACCGTACTGACGCAGCGGAGATTTCGGATGAAGGTTTTTCTACCGCCGGAACACGCGCGCCATAACCACTCCATTCCGATTTCTCGAATGAATGAAGGAGCCCATGACCGTCTTCCTGAGTGAAAATCAAAGGCGGCTCCAACGCCCAGCAGGAACGGTACAGCCAACTCTTTCTGATGTGCGTGGATCCAGAGTTCCTGTTTGGGACCGCTCAGCCCGACCCATAGGAAATCAGCGTGGGAAGCGTTGATTTGTAGCTTGACATCGGCATCCTCTTCCGGTGACAGAGGACGGAACGGAGGGGCGTAACTTCCGACAATTTGAATTCGAGGGAACTTCTGTTTCAGTTTTTCAGTCAGAACGCACAGGGATTCCGGGGTTCTGCCATATAAAAAATGTTTCCAGTTTCGTTCCTGGCCATAGTCGAGAGCTTTCAGAAAAAAGGTGGGGCCGGAGATCCGTTCCACAGGATGTCCTCCTTGAAGTTCCGCAAGGCGGCTAACGGCTACGCCATCTGGAAAGATCCAGTCCGCGGTTTGAATGCATAAGCGGACCTCACTGTTTTTCAAACACAAGGAAAGCAGATTTGCTTCCAGAAAAACCGCAAATCCTCCATGAGATTCTTTCAGGTTGCAATCCCATTGTTTCAGGATTGAATCATAGGATTCATCAATGATTTGGAGGCTGACAGATGGCAGGAAAACTCGTTTCATTTGACGATTCCTTCTGTATTTTTCTCATTCAGACACTCCTGATAGTTTTGGAACAGCAGCTTTCGGCAGACTTCCGGAGAGAAATCCTGAGTGCGTCGAAACGCTCCTTCCCGATAGGTCTTCAAGCGTTCCGGATCATAATACAACGATTGCAGGGAATCGACAAGGTGCTCGAATTCGCAACTTTCGCCGGCACCACGGATGATCTCCGGCATTCCTCCCAAATTAGGAACCAGAGCGGGAATACCAAGAGCCATTCCCTGAAGTAGAGAGGTCGGAAAATTTTCATAGCTGCGGCTTGCCATGATTTGAAGTCTTGCATTCCGCATGAATTCAAAAAGGATGTTTCCTGTCAGATATCCGGTAAACTGGACATTTGCCGGTGCATTTTCCCTGTATTGTTCCGCGCCGTTTCCAGCAAGGAGAAAGGGAATTTCCGGCAATTTTTTCGCGGCATTCAGAAGGAGATCAATTCCCTTTTCTTCACTTAGTCGTCCTGCATAAGCAACATAGTATTCCCTGTCCCTGCGAAACATGACTTGCTTGATCCATCCATGAAGGACTGATGAAATTGGGGACGACCCTGCATTTTTCTTCCGGAATTCCATAGAAAATGAGTTTTCTTTTTTGAAATTCCGTCAGGCAGAGAAAACGATCCACACAATTAAGAAACCACCTGTTTTTCTGAGTACATGCGGTTCGCAGAGCGTAACCGAGTGTTTTCAACGGGGAATGCAGACAGTTTCGTTTGAGGCAGGGAAGGATGCTTTTTTGAATGGTACATTCTTCACAGATTTGATTATGGATGGTAAAAAGTCCATTTGGACAGAGAAGGCGGAAGTTATGAACGGTCATGACAACAGGTATCCTGCGCCTTTTTGCTTCCGGGAGAGTGCAGGGATTAATTAATGGATAGAGATTGTGAATATGAACAATATCCGGTCGTTCCCGATCTAGGAAACGAGCAAAATACTTTTGAGTGACCGGATTCCAGATGCCGGAAAAAAAAACTTTCGCCGCACCGATCAGACCATGCAGTTCTCTGGAGGATCGTCGGAACGAAACCACTTCGCATCCATTGGAAGAGAGCAGGTTGATATGGTCCCTGACAACCGCTTCTTCCCCGGAAAAATTCCCATAATCATTATGTACGATGGCAAATCTCATGATTTTTATCCTGTTGAATTCTCAGGATAAGAATAAATTTTGGGGGGATGTAAAGTATATCCTTAAGGGAACCTCTATCAATAGTTTTTTGAAAGAAATTCCGTTTATTCATGTCTGAAAATCTCCGAATGAGATTTTTCAGAGTTGCCATTTAGTTTTCTGACTTCTCTTTTTCAAGTCTCCATGAGCGAAAAAGCCGACGTTTTGTTTAATCGAAGGGGGTAAATTCCCCGACCCTCTGGGTCGCAAAGAATAAAAGTCGTGCTATATTACTCAATTATGAGTGATCATCAGACGTGTCCTAACAATTAGCCAAAAAGGCGGAGCCAAACTTTGTCCGTAACAGTATATTACGGTTGCCTAAACCCAAAGGAGGGCTCCGTAATGAAAAATACCTCGATAAGTCTGTTTCGTCAAATCCTGGATCTGGTTCCCAAGCATGAATTCGAGAAAATTATCATGAAACACAACGGTGACAAGCATAAACAGACGTTTGATTGTTGGGCGCACTTTGTTTCAATGATTTTCTGCCAATTAGCACAAGCCAACAGTCTGCGAGAGATTTGCGGAGGTTTGAAAACCTGCGGAGGCAAATTGAATCATCTTGGTGTGGAATCCGCTCCCACTAAATCCAACTTGTCGTACGCCAATGCCCACCGCTCTCCGAAGATGTTCGGCGATATTTTTCATATGCTTCTGGGACACTGCCAT
>DPDG01000072.1 GCA_003526375.1 Lentisphaeria bacterium | reverse complement strand
TTGTTATTTAGGGATAAGTTCTAAAGCTCTACATATTGAGGGGTTCAAAAAGTTTCAGCACCTTGATGTAAAATTTAACGAACATATGAATATTCTTGTTGGCGAGAACGAAGCTGGAAAAAGTACCATTTTAGATGCAATAAAGACGCTACTAAACCAACAGTATCGGCTTGCAGATAAATCCGTGTTGCGTGATTTGTTCAATACCCAAATGGTTGAAGCGTTTGAAGCCAACCCCAGTATTAAGACCTTGTGGAACTGGAGCTTGATCGTAAAAGCAAAAATGCTGATTACTTCTATGGAGAGGTGTATGGTACATTAAAAAAGCAAGACGAGAAGTTTGGTATTAGATTTGAGTGTAAATACGATGAATTGTTAGGAACTGGCATGGAGCAATCCATATCGGAAAAGAAAATTCCGTATGAGTATTATGCACTTACATGGATGACGTTTGCAAACAATCCCTATCAAATAATTCGGAGACCATGCGTAAACATCCGAGTAGGGTGCAGGTCGAAAGACCTGCCTTAAAGACCGGCAATGAATCAAAGATCACGCGCAGGACTGCGGCGGAGCACTGGACAAACCAGGATGCGTAAGCATCCGGGTAGGGTGCAGGTCGAAAGACCTGCCTAGAGGGAGAGGATGGCGGAAAGATTGTTCTTCATATTTTCAAATTCGAGACCGCCATTCAAGACTTTCAAAGCAGTATCATAAAGTTCTTTTGCTCCATTCCGGCTGTCAGGCACCATATACTTCATTGCCCTGACGGTATTCTGCAAATAAATCCGAATCATGGCATTGACTTCCAAATCCGTCGGATTCGCCATCTGCGCCATTCCCAGATTGCCTTTCAACAGCTCCAGACCGGCGCGCACTTCACGCTCTTTCCCGGTAAACAGAGGATTGTCCGAGAGGATCTGCCATGCGATATCAGTAGGGAGCGCATTCCATTTCATCTGCCGTACCCGCCCGTCCCGGTCCTGATAATCAATAAAGCCGCTGGAAATCATAATGATTTTGCCAAGTCCCGGCAACTCCTTTGCAGAGTATTTCGTACCACTTTCAGCGATATCCAGCAAGATGCGTCCGAGGAACAGATTTTCCTGTTCCCGTTCATTCAGCCATCCGGTGCGACGGGGATACTGAACGGATTCCACGGCAAGAAGCGCGCTGATCTCGCGTAAACGCAATTGAGGGCGAAGCTTCATGATCTCCGCCCGAATCATGTCGCGCCAGTTCTCCTCAAGAGTCAATTCCAGGGAAGACACACGCTCCTGCAGGGCATTCCGCTCCGTCTCCAGAGATTTGATTGTGGCATTGAGAGCATTGAGTTTCTTCAGATTCTCCTCATAAAGCTTTCTGGTCCGGGCGGTCTCCTCGGCGGAAATCGCTTTGTTTTCGGCTTCTTTCATACGGACGGTCAAAGACTCCGCCTCGGCTTTGAGCGCGGCGTTGTCACGGCGTGCATTCCGGAGGGAATTGAGCAGATTCCTGTTTTCGAGCTGGGAACGCCTGTATGCGGCTTCGGTCATGATCGCGCGGATATTGTCAAGCATGAACCGCTGGGTGCGGCTGCGCGGTTTTCCGAACTCGGCGAGAATCTTTTCCCCCTCCTCCTGAATGACTTTCAAAGGCAGACTTCCGTCATTTGCAAACCGTTTGAAATAGGCGGTCTTCTGTGCAATGCGCGTCTCGACGGATGTATTGATCGGAGTATTGCCATACCAGTAAAGAGTCACAATGATTCCGAGAATCAGCGCCACAGGGATCAGCGCCAGAAGAATCCGCAGATATTTCCGGCGTTCCCTGATTTCATCCTCCAGTTTGAGCACATTTTTTTTGGCTTCGGAAGATTCGTGCTGCATTTCATAGTCCAGGCGCTTCAGAGAGATTGTGTGAATCTCCGGCACGAGGGAACGGTCGGGCGCGGTTTTCTGGCGGATCGTCCAGATTTCATTCAGCAGATCCTCCATATCGCGGTAACGGTCGGCAGGCTTTTTCGCCATCATCTTTCTGACGAGACGCGCAACGGGAACAGGAACGGCGGTATCCACTTTGTTCAGCGGAACGGCATCTTCCTCGAAGTGCTGGTGCGCCACACTGCGGACCGTTTCCGCATCGAACGGAAGTTTGCCGGAGATCATCTGGTAAAGCGTGACGCCGAGTGAATAGATGTCGCTGCGGGTATCCAGCGGCTCGCCGGAGAACTGTTCGGGACTCATGTAGGAGGGGCTTCCGGAAATCTCCATGTCCTTGCTCCATTCACTGGTCTGCATGGCAAGTCCGAGATCGGTCAGTTTGACAATGCCGTTTTCGGTAATCATGATATTGTCGGGCTTCACATCGCGGTGAATCAGACGGCTCTCCTCCCACGCGTAATAGAGCGCCTCGGCGACCTGCTGAATGATATGGAGCGACTCATCAACCGGAATCCTGCCTTCGCGAAGAATCCTCTTCCGGACGGTTTCCCCGGTAATGTAAGTCATTGCCATATAGCAGATATTGTCTTCCTCGCCGATCGCGAAGGATTGCACCAGGTTGATATGGCTGAGTTTTGCGGCGGCGCGTGCTTCGTTCAAAAAGTCGTTGATTCCCTTATGCGTACTGTATTCCGGTGAAAGAATCTTGAGCGCAACCTGCCGCTCCAGAGAAAGCTGGGTCGCCAGATAGACCGCGCCGATGGAACCCTCTCCGATCTTGGATTTGATCAGGAAATCGCCGATAATGCATCCGTCCTCGAACCTGCCGACAGGCACCATCACGGTCTTGGCACAGCTCGGACATGTCATACTGTAACCGCGCGCCGACTCATCCGCATTAATCGCATAAAAACAGAAAGGACACCTGAACCGCATAAAAAAACCTCCGGCGGAAACATCTGTTGCAAATGAAATTTCAAACGCCGTAATATCGTCTGTTTTCCGCTGTTTTTCAAGAGCCGTTCCGTTTTTTACCGCCCGGATTGCAGAAAAGATACCCTGAACCAAAGAAACAAAAGAAAAGCTCCCGGAAAAACAGGGCACGGATTTTATTCTCCCTTTCAAATGTGCCCGCAGAGATTTCAAAATGCGGCTTGACATATCAATAAATCATGATATATTAATATATTGAACTGAAAATAGGGGGTTATTGCTTATGAAAGTAATCATCATCGGCGGAGTCGCAGGGGGAGCAAGCGCGGCGGCGCGTCTGCGCAGGCTGGACGAACAGGCGGAAATCATTCTTGTGGAACGCGGGGAGTCCATCTCTTACGCAAACTGCGGGTTGCCTTACCATCTGGGAAACGTCATCCCGGACCGGAATGATCTGCTCGTCATGACTCCGGAAAAATTCAATGCACGCTTCCGCGTGGATGTCCGCACCCGCTGCGAAGCGGTATCCATCGACCGGGTCAATAAGAAAATCATCCTGCGTGACCTTGTCTCCGGCAGTGAGGTCAGTGAAACTTATGACAAACTGATCCTTTCCACCGGCTCCTCTCCGGCGCCGGTCTCCATTCCCGGCGCGGATCATCCGGGGGTATTTCATCTCTGGACTCTTGCCGATATGGACAAACTGGAAGCGCATATCAGAAACGGCGCAGAGAAAGTACTCGTGATCGGCGGCGGATTCGTCGGGCTTGAACTTGCGGAGAATCTCAATGAACGCAAACTGGAAGTCACACTGATTCAGCGCGGCCGTCAGCTTCTGCCGACGCTGGATTACGAGATGAGTTCCCTGCTGGTGACGGAACTCCGCAGACAGGGAATACGGGTGGAAATGGATACGGAAGTAACCTCGTTCCAGCCGGAAGGCAAAGGGTTCTCCGCCATTCTCAGCAACGGGCGGGAATTGCCGGCGGATACGGCTGTCCTGAGCATCGGCGTCAAGCCGAACTCGGAACTGGCGAAAACCGCCGGACTGGAACTCGGCACAAGGGGACATATCGTCACGGATCAGGAGCTCCGCACCAGCGATCCCGACATCTATGCCGTCGGCGATGTGATTGAGGTCACGGATCCGATTTTCGGCGGCAGGACAGCCATTGCCCTTGCGGGTCCGGCGAACCGCCAGGGCCGCATGGCTGCGGACAACATCACCGGCAGGCACAGCCAATACAAAGGCACGATCGGCACGTCGGTCATCAAAGTCGGTCGCCTGACCGCCGGAATGACCGGTTACTCTGAACGGCGGCTGGCATCAATGGATGTGCCTTACCATAAAATCTATCTTCATCCGAATTCCAATGCGTCATACTATCCGGGCGGGGCACAGCTCCACATGAAAGTCATCTTCGGGCATGACGGCAAACTGTTCGGCGCACAGATTGTCGGCGCAAAGGGTGTGGATAAACGGATCGACGTGATTTCAAGCGCGGTCTGGAACGGTAAAAAGATTCAGGAGCTTGCGGAACTGGAACTTGCCTACGCGCCTCCGTATGCCTCGGCAAAGGATCCGGTGAATCTTGCCGGAATGATCGGGGAGAATGTCATCGGCGGACTGACCCGGCTCGCCCATTTCGACTCTCTGCCGGACGGCTGTTTCCTGCTTGACGTAAGGGAGAAAGCCGAATTTGAGCTTGGCTCTCTCCCTGGCGCGCGCAACATCCCTCTCGGCGACCTGCGGAAACGTCTGGCGGAACTGCCGCGCGGACGCATGATCTATATCTTCTGCCAGTCCGGGCTTCGCGGATATGTGGCGGAGCGGATCCTTGCCCAGCACAGCTTCGACGCTGTCAATCTTTCCGGCGGATACCTGACATGGAAGATGTTCCAGCCGCTTCAGGCAACTCCGCCTGATCCGGTAAAGAAAGAGACAGGCAGACCGGTGCTCGCAGTCTGTAAAAAGCAGCTTGATGTCCGCGCCCTCGCCTGCCCCGGACCGGTTGTCCGCCTGAAACAGGAAATGGACAATCTGAACACGGGAGAAAGCCTGGAGCTCCTTGCCCCGCAGTCTTTCGACGTCGATCTGATGAACTGGATCAAATCCAGCGGCAACGAGCTGGTCAGCCAGGAGATGAAAACGGATTATCTCTCCGCCATCATCCGTCGCAGGATTCCGGGCGCGGAGTCTCATGCGCTGCCTGCGGCTCCCGCGGAACAGACCGGCGCAATCGTATTGTTCAGCAACGATCTGGACAAGGCGATGGCGGCGCTCATCATTGCATGCGGCATGGCGGCTTCCGGAATGAAAGTCGGAATCTTCTTCACCTTCTGGGGACTGAGTGTCCTGCGGAGGAATCCGGCGCCCCCGGTCCGGAAAAACGCGCTCTCGAAAATGTTCGGCTGGATGCTTCCGAAAGGCGCGTCCCGGCTCAAACTTTCCAAGATGAACATGGGCGGGCTCGGAACCGGAATGATGAAACATGTCATGGCGCAGCAGAACGTCGCGACGCTTCCCGACCTGCTGAAACAGGCGAAGGCGCTGGGCGTGAAATTCATTGCGTGCGAGATGGCGATGAACGTTATGGGCATTTCCCGTGAAGAACTCGTCGAAGTCGATGAAGTTGCGGGAGTCGCCAGCTTCGTCGAGCTTGCAAAGCAGAACGGCAGGACTCTCTTTATCTGAAAAGGAAACGCCGGAGCCGGGATATCCGGGCTCCGGCAAAAGCATATGGAAACTCTGCCGGTAAATTATGTTGCACAGATGAGCGAGGTGCTGAAACTGCTGGGAAACGTCCAGCGGCTCCGCATCATTGAATTTCTGGACCTGCGCGGCGAGTCCGCCGTATCGGAGATTGTAGAGGGCGTCGCCGGACGGCAGGGGGCGGTTTCGCAGGATCTGAATCTTCTGCGCCGGGGCGGGCTGATCTCCCGCCGCCGCTCCGGACGCCGGATTTTCTACAAGATCAGCGAAACACATTGCCTGACGATCCTCAACTGCATGAGGAACCGTTCCGCACAGCCACTCCCCTGAACAGCCGCCCGTAAAACGACTTCGGGAAATTCTGCCTTTGCCAGCCGGCGTATTCCACTGGATTGAAGCAGAGCCAAAGGTCCCTGCTATGGTATTTTTATTTTTCACTGTACCATCAGACCATACTGCCCAAAGCTGGAAGTAAGACATCATTCAAATCTTTATTTCAAATAAATTTTCCGTTTTTTTTCATTTGCCCTATTGACAAAAACAGGATTTTGACATATAATTATGTATAGCGTTAAACAAACAGATAAAAAACAGACAGGCTGTACCGGATGATAGCAAAACGGGTCACATTGAAAGAGGTCGCACAGGAGGCGGGAGTCAGCATGATTACGGCTTCCAACATCATCAGCGGCAAAAGACTGGATCATGCCAGCCCTGCGACACGGCACAGGGTGCAGGAAGCAGCACGCAGACTGGGATACCATCCGAATCTGGCGGCACGTCAGCTCGCCAGCCGGAAGAACAATGTCATCGGTATGCTGATCGACAGCGAATCCCCGATCTTCTACCGCGATGTCCTCCGGGAACTGGAACGCCTTGCCAATGCCAAAGGCTGGCGCCTGCAAATCGGGATTGTGCATAACGACCTGAACTCAATCCGGCAGTATGTCAACGATTTTCTCGGAAATCAGATCGGCTATGTCGTCTGCGCAACTCATAATTATCCGGATTTTGGGGCGGAGATCCCCGCCATGTTTGAACCGTTCCGGAATGTGGTCTTTCTGGAAGAACCGCTTTGCCCGACCCGTTTTCCGGTTGTCGCATCGGATCATAACGCGAATTATTTCCATGCGGCAAAAGGGCTGATCGCACGCGGGAGAAAGCGGATCATCTGCTGTGCCAGAACAATCTCTTACCGTGATCCGAGTTTCTTCAAAGCGGAAAAAGGATTCAAAGCGGCATATGCCGGTGCCGGGGTCCCTTTCGAGGAGGGATTCTGGTTCGTCAAACCGGAGCCGTTTGACAAACATTTTGCAGAACTCCTTGATCTGAAACCGGATGCGTTGATCGTCGCCAATGAGAAAATGATGTTCAAGGCGTTGAAACAGCTGAAAAAAGCACATTTGCGGGTTCCGCATGACATTGCCCTGTTCAGCGCCGAACTTTCCGTATTCGCCGAACTGGCGGACCCTGCCTTTTCAGGATTCAGCTACAATGCGGAGGAGCTCGCCGTTCAAATCATGAAACATCTGCCTCTATCTTCCGATGATCTGCCGGACCGGAGTCCGGTTGAATATATCCGCGCCAATCTGGTGTGGAGCGAGTCCACGGAATCAAACAGAATCAATCATACGGAAAGGAAAAAACATGCAGGAAAGATCTGAAATGAGAAAATTACAAGGAAACCATCCTTGGCGACTGACTTTGCCGAAAGGGAAGAAAAGCGGGAAACAGAGGGAAAAGAAATCTTTCACTCTGATAGAGCTTCTTATCGTTATTGCAATCATCGCGATTCTTGCCGCCATGCTGCTTCCGGCATTAAATAAAGCACGGGAAAAAGTGCAGGGAGTCAGTTGTATGAATAATATGAGGCAGTTAGGATTCGGAGCGATACAATATACCGGAGATACAGGAATGCTCCTTCCCAAACTTCGCGGAAAGGGCGGTTCCACACCAGTGTTTAACAGTTGGACACACATGCTTGCCTCATATCTGAAATTTCCATCGAAAAGTTTTGGTGAGTCAATTGAACTTGACTCTACTCTGGTTATTCGCAGTCTGATGTGTCCCTCTGACAAAAAACCGTTGTTCAGTGATTCGCCAACGAATCAATATATGACAGGAAAAGGCGGACTCTCTTACATCCTGAATGAACATCTGGATGGACGCTTGGAAAATTTTATAAAATTCCCGGCAAAAACTTTTCTATTTGTGGAAGGCATTGGCACAATAACTGCAATGAATGCTACGATGGGAGGGCACAGTCGTATTGGTTACCGTCATCCGCATAGTCTTATTCCTTCAATTCCAGACGATTCCGGAGTGCCGCCCGATCCATATTCCAGAGTCGGTACCAATGTATTATTTATGGATGGACATGTAATCTCAATCAAGGGACGCATCATTACATTCAAAAAGGATGCAGGTCCAGGGATTGGACACTGGCATCCGGTCTATGGAAATACAGGTACAAAATTTGTCTGGTAATTGAAAGGGGTTTTCTATGAATATATCATCTTCCAAAAGTTTACTTATGTTATTCTGTGTAGTTCCATTCCTGCTTCACTCGGAGTCTCCGGAATATTTCAGAGTTCTTGCACATGATTTTCCAGGTTTCCAAAACAAGCCCGGATATTCCTCTCGTGCTTCCGGTTGCTGGCAACCGGCAAAAGAAGATATTTGCAGAGGATTTGCAGTTGGTGCAGTGGACATATCCGTGACACCAAGACCTGATTTTATATGGGAGAAACCGGGTTCTTTAAATCGTAAAATTACTGCCCAGGCTTCCCGGGGTGAAATCCGTACTTTTTCTTTTGTTCTCCGAGCGCTTCAAAATCTCAATCATCTGAGATTTGTCTGCCGCAGCCTGAAAAGCAGTTCTGGCCGGCGGATTGAGACAGATCATCTGCTGCTTCAATCCGTGAAAGCCTTTGAGGGGGCCCCAGCTCGTTATAAAGAGCTTTTCAAAGCGGAGTTTCTTTCGAATGCTCTGCCGTCAAAACTAGCAAAAGGGCATTCCAGTTTTTTCTATCTTTCCATAGCAATTCCCAAAGATACTCTGCCTGGATTTTATGAGGGAGAAATCATAATTGAAAATGGCACCTGCCATGAGACAATTACACTTGAAATAGAAGTTTTGAATCTGGATTTCCAATGGCCAGGAAAAGTGCGCGGGCTTTTTCTGCCGGGAGTACTTTACAGCCAGAAAAGGGGAAATAACTGGAGTACGGATTTTTGGAACAAGGAAAACTTAAAACATTATTTCCGCTTTTTCAGAAGCCGGGGATACAACAGTCCGATCTTTTATCATGTTTCCCCAAAGATCAAGTTTAAAAATGGGAAAGGAATATATGACTGGAGTGAAATCAACAGGATAATTCAAGAGGTTCGCTCAGTTGGAATAGAAGGACCTGCCGGGCTGGATCTCCGCCTGGTCGCAGCCGCCGTTTCCGGCGCGGCAAAAGGATTATTCAAAGAAGACGGTATTACCCCAAAGGAGGTACACGCTGCACAAGCAGAGGCATATCCGGATCAAGCAAAAGAGTATTTCAGGGAGGCTGTCAAAGATTTGCTTGAATTTGCAGATAAAAATCACTGGGGTCCGGTCTTCCTGTTTGCGGATGAAGAGGTGAACAATACTCCGGGACAAAAAAAAGCAAGAGTGGATGCTTTTACTCCGGTTCTTGTGAATATTGCCGGACCAGAACAGACTGCGATGATTGATAATCCTTATGGCGGCTGGTGGATTCCGGATGATCGCGGGGAGCGTTATAATATCGCAAAGCGCATCTATGTTCTCTGGACACGGGAGGGACTGGAACGTACACGGAAAAATGGAGCTTCTGTTCTTACTTATAACAGCGGCTTACGGAGAGCAAACGGTCTTTATCAGCTCGCCTGCGGTTCCGACGGACATTATCAATGGGCGGATAACTGGTGCAATTGGCAGAAAAGTATGTGGACTTACTCCATGACAACTCCAGATGGATGTTTTACATCGCTTCCTCTTGAACGGGAACGGGAAGGTTTTGGTGACTGGTTCTATGGAGAAGAACATATCAGGATGGAAGAGTTTCTACGCAAGACAGGCAGAAAAGATGATGCGGAACGGATGAAAAAATCACGGATGAAGATTCTCGGCATTATGGAAAACAGTGTCACTTACAACCGTATGCTTGGAATGCTTTCTGATGCCGAGCTGGATGCTATCCGCAGGAAATTTATTATGGAAATAGATTATGCCCGCCGTATTATGAATCTTTCTCCGCTTCGTCCGAAAAAAACAATCAACGAAAAAGAGAAGAAATTATCCGCAGAAGCGTTACCGCTGAAATCATTGGTACGTCCGAGGAATGTCGATTCCATATTTGTCGCTGGTCCGCCGCAGATAGATGGAGTACCGGAACGCCTTTGGCGGAAACCCGGCAATGTCGCAACAGATTTTCAGTGGCAGACCAGTGCAATTCCAAGCCTGAAAAAAGGACGGACGGAAGAAGAGTTTAAAAAACTCCTTCCAAGCGGCACAAGTACCCGTTTTTTACACGGAGAGAAAGGATTGTACATCTATATCGGTTGCAACCACGTGAATCCGACCGCTTGCAGGGAACGTACAAACGGAGATGGTGATATGCGCTATGACGACAGCATTGAGATTTTCTTCTTTCTTGATGAGCTGACACCGCGTTATCGTTTCATCATCAATGCAAAAGGGCGCCACTGCTGGCTTCGTGACCAGGAAAGTATTACAAACAGTATCAGATGTGCGACACGTTTCCGGAAAAACGGCGGCATTGACCAGGAAATCTTTATTCCCTGGAGTGATTTCGGACTTGAAGATGCACCGGCAAACGGTACAAAATGGCTGATAAATATTTGTCGTCTTTGGCGGGGACAGCTTTCAGACTGGGTACAATATCATACGGGACGCGGTTCTCTGGGGGACGGGGGAATTTTAAATTTCATAAATCCCGCAGTGCAAAATGATCATGCCGATGGCAGAATTGCAGGAGCTCCGCGTTTTGTTTCCGTCGGCAATATTTTTTCTTGCGAAATTGCCCTGAAACAGCCGGATCAAATAAACTTACTGTATGGAACTCTGACAGACAGTGAAGGCAGAAGTTTTAAAATGCCTCCCATATCCCTGGAAGGCGGTCGCAACAAAATCTGGTTCTCATTACCGGATTCTACTGCCGCAGGCAATGCCCGTCTTGACTTGAGAACAGACAAAGGAATAATATTCCCAACTGTCAAATTTGAACTGGTGCTCTGATATGAACTTGTACAGCAATGCAATTGAGGATGAACGGGTGCGCCGCTATCTGCCGGTGAACCGCGTCATGGCCGGAGAAAACTTTCTTGGTGCGGAAGCAGTCGTCAACAACCCTGAAGTCCAACTGTTTCTGTGGGGAAAAACAAAACCGGAATGCACCATTCAGCCCGGCGGATGGATTCTGGTTGACTTCGGAATCGAACTTCACGGAGGCGTCCGCCTGCTTTCACGGGAAGCGGGGAAAATCCGCCTCCGCTTCGGAGAATCCGCCGGCGAAGCCATGCAGGAACCGAATCAGGATCATGCTGTCCATGACACGGAACTGCTCCTGCCCCGGAACGGAATGATCGAATACGGCAATACCGCGTTCCGGTTCGCCCGGATCGATTCTCTGGAACCGGAAAAGAATCTGGCGTTTCAGAATATTCTAGCCGTGGCATTGTACCGGGAACTTGAGTGGACGGGGAGTTTTGAATCGTCCGATGAACGGCTGAACCGCATCTGGAAGACCGGCGCATATACGGTTCTGCTCAATATGCAGGATTATATTTACGATGGCGCCAAGCGGGACCGTCTGCCGTGGATGGGAGACCTCAATCCGGAACTGCGCACGATTCTGGCTGTCTTTTCCGATACGTCACTTGTCCGCAGGACACTGGATTATCTGAAGAAACAGACTCCGCTGCCCGGCTGGATGAACGGCATCGTTACCTACTCCCTCTGGTTCATCATCAGCCACTGGGAGTACTATCGGCATACGGGCGACCGGAATTATCTCGCGGCTCAGAAAGAATATATTGATGAATTGTTAAAACATTTTGCGGGGATGATTGCCCCCGGCGGCGCGGAACGGATCGTCGGGCGCCGTTTCCTGGACTGGCCGAACAACGACAATCCGCAGGGGCTTCATGCCGGGCTTCACGGACTGCTCTACTGGGCATTCCGCTGCGGACTCAATATCTGCCGCTCGCTGGAAACGGACACCTTGCTCTGCCGCACGGCACTGGAGAAACTGCGCGGTTACATCCCGGACTGCGGCGAGTGCAAAGCCGCGGCGGCAATCATGACCATCAGCGGTCTTTCAGACTGTTCCCAGGTTTTGCTCCGAAACCCGTTCCGTGGTCTCAGCACGTTCTACGGCTGTTACATGCTTTACGCCCAGCCGACTCCGAACGCTCTGGAAGTCATCCGCCGCTACTGGGGCGGGATGCTGGATTATGGAGCCACGACTTTCTGGGAGGATTTCGATCTGGACTGGCTGAAGAATACCTCTCCGATTTCAGAACTGCCGGTTCACGGCAGGGACGACCTGCATGCGGATTTCGGCGCATACTGCTACAAGGGATTGCGGCACAGCCTGTGCCATGGCTGGGCGTCCGGGCCGACCTCGTTCCTCAGCAGGCGGATTGCCGGAATTCGCTTTCTGGAACCCGGAGGCGGAACGATTTCAATTTCTCCCGATCTCTGCGATCTGGAATATGCCGCGGTGCGTTACCCGACTCCGCATGGACCGGTTACAGTCACGGCGGAAAAAGGGAAAAAGCCGGAAATCAAGGCACCCTCTGAAGTCGAAATCATCGAATCGCCGCAGAGAACATGAAGAACAAAGCTGCCGGTTCCGCCCGGGATATTATTCCATGCTTATGTTTTTAATCAGAAGTTTCTGAAAATCAATAACCTCCACATAATAAAGATTGAAGATCTTCAGATGGGCAAAGGAATAAAGAACCTCCCGGCCGTTTTCTTCGATCAGGAAAAGCCCGAAGGTTTTGCCCTGTTTCAGGATCATCGTACGGATAATGTCATCTTTGAACAGCGGCATCTCAAGTTCGGGGTTGACATAGTCCTTCGGATCGAATGTCCTGTTGAAATATTGCGAGGCGGAAGAAAGAATGACACGTCCTTCCGGATCAATGATCGCTTTTTCCAGAACATGGCTGCCGGTATTGCCTGCTTTCAGAAGATTCTCCGTCAGTTTGTTGAACGAGAGATCCAGTCCCGCAACCCCGTAAAAATTTCCCTGAATATCCCGGATCTGCATCGAACAGGGAATCGAAAGCCCGGAGGCGGAATCTTCATCCACATAGGGCTGCCCCCAGACAGGACTCCAGCTTTCAAGCGCATGGCGGTACCACGGGCGCTTGCGCGGGTCGTAATCCTCCGTATAGGTATTGCGCCACGGGTAGAGCATCGTGACGCCGTATTTCGAGGCGGCGAACACCGCCTTGACAGGCAGTCCGTGTTCCAGCCATTCCTTTTTCTTCTCCTCATAGTTCTTCTGCGACAGATGGACTCCCGGCTGGCTTTCCAGCACGGTCCGGATCATATTCGGCAGAATCGGAGAGACTTTCGCCAGAAACTTCCGGACCTCCGGCAGATCGGCGTCCGGGGCAATTTTGTAAACTCCGCATTCAAATGAAGTCTGGCGCTTGTGGAACGGCGAATAAACCAGCCCCGGCGGAAATTTTGTCCTGTCGTTGTCCGGCTGAAACGGATAAAAGGCGTTTTCCATCGTCTCGTATGATGTATTATAGCAGAGCAGATAACTCGCAGTCTGCGCGATGGAGCAGAGAAGGTCCTGCATATGGAGCGCAGTCATATCGAAGTCCGCGGCGGATGCGGCGGTTTTTCCGTAGACGGAATTCATGGCTTCGCTTCTGTGGCTCATCTCCGTCGCATGGCGCAGACGCTCGTAGATGGAATATGCCGCCAGGGACACCGCCGCAAGCATGACAGCCAGAAACGCAGTCAGCATCCCCCGCCGGTGCCGGTAGGCGAAACGCGCGGTTTTCATGAAGACATCATCCGGCCGCGCCGAAATCGACAGTCCGTTCATATACCGCCGGATATCTTCGGAAAGCTCCGTTACGGACGCATAGCGTTCCGCTGGTTCATAGGCGCAGGCTTTGCGGATGACCGCCTTGAGATTCGAATCGATCTTCCTGTGGAAAAGATGTTCCACAGGCTCCAGTTCGTTGTTGACGATTCTGTGCATCAGCTGTTCATCGCTTTCCCCCCTGACCGCAAACTGAAGGGTCACGATCTCCTGAAGGATCAGCCCCAGTGTGAAAATATCGGAGCGTTCATCGCACTGTTCTCCGCACAGGGCTTCCGGCGAAAAATAACGCGGAGTCCCCGACACATCATGAGGCAGGGGCGGTGAATTTTCCGGCGTGCGTATCTTTCTGGCGATGCCCCAGTCCATGACATAGACCTCCATGTATTCGCCGAGCATGATGTTTTCCGGTTTCAGGTCGCGGTGCATGATGTTCCGGTGATGCGCATAGGCGATGGCGTCGCAGACATGGAGAAAGATTTCAAGGCGCTTTCCGAGCGCCGCCTCCTCGTCGAAAGAGCGGATTCCTTTCATCCGGTAGTTCAGGATGACATTCCGCAGATATTCGCGGAGCGTTTTGCCGTTGACCAGTTTCATGACCAGATGGATGCCGTCGTCGCTGTCATTGTTGAGCCCGTAGATGGGAATGATCGCGGGATGGTCCAACTGTGCCGTAACTTTCGCCTCCGTAATAAAGGACTCTTCGACGTTGTCCTGATTCATGAGATTTTTCTTCAGGGATTTTACCGCAACGATCCGCTTCAGGTTTTTATCGCGCGCCACGGAAATCGTCGCCTGCCCCCCTTCCGCGAATTTCTCCAGCGTTGCGTATTCGATATCAAGTTCGGTAAGTTTTACCGGGAGTTCGGGAGAGGATTCCAGATCCCCGGATGTATACACCGAAAGTTTTTTTGAAACAAGCAGATCGTCGATTTCCCGTTTCCTGTTGAAGATATGGGCGGAAAAGGCGCCGGAAACACGGATTGTGCTCTGCCCGTTCCCGGTTTTTCCGGCAGGCTGGACTTTGACCGTTCTGTTGGATGCGTTGTTTTCCGGCTGATCCTGTGTTTTTCCCATGCGCCTGTTCCTGTTTTTTATGCCAGCGGGTGCCTGATCTTCTTCCCGTCCAGTCCGAAGAACAACTGTTCTTCCCCTGCGGAGTAATCCGGGAACAGATGAACTTTACCACCGCCTTCCGGTAAATCAAGCGCAAAAACCGGTGTCGCAACGGAAGAAAGATGTTTTCTGAAATATTCCATGATCTCCAGCCCTTTTTTCATCCCCGTGGCAAAATGGGCGACACCCCGGATCGGATCAATATGGAAAAGATAGTGGGGAAGAATCCTGTGCGCGGCAAGCTCGTGAAAGAAATCCGCGAGAAGCACGGGATCGTCGTTGACACCTTTCAGGAGGACGGTCTGGTTCAGGACGGGAATTCCGTTTGCGCGCAGCCGGCGGCAGGCTTCCAGAGAGTCCGCCGTCAGTTCGCGCGGATGGTTGAAATGAGTCATGAACCATGTTTTTTCGCATCTGCCGAGACGCTCGGCAAACGCTTCCGTGATCCGTGACGGCTCGAAAACCGGAGCGCGGGAACAAACCCGGATGATTTCCAGGGACGGAACCGCCGCCAGACGGTCCACGATGGGAAAAAACTGTTCGTCCGGGATTGTAAGCGGATCTCCGCCGGAAATCAGGATATCCCTGACCTCCGGGTGGTTCCGCAGATACCCCGTAACCTCGTCCAGCTCCCCCTCCGTCACAATGAACGGCGGCTCCTTCCAGAGGCGTTTCCGGAAACAGAAGCGGCAGAGCGCGAAGCATCGGTTTGTGGACAACAGCACGACACGGTCGGCGTAACGGTGAATCAGGTGCGGGCACGGGCTCTGCGGAATTTCTCCGAGCCCGTCGTCGGGCAGAGCATCCTGAAGCGGGCCCAGTTCCGCCTCTGACGGCATGCACTGCCGCCAGATTGGATCGTCTTTTTCGCGGATCAGCGACTTGTAATGCGCAGTTATCTTGACCGGATAGGTCCGGATGACCGCGCGAAGTTCTTCGGAAAGAGTTTCAGTCATGGTAATGCTTTGCCTTAAAATAACGGAAAGGACAGAAAAGACGGCGGAACAGGGAGCAACCCCCCCGCTTTCATCTTTCTGCCCTTTGCGTTTTGCGGAGACGCTTATCTGGCGGCAACGGTATATTCCCAGCCTTTGTCCTTGTTCCATTCGCGGCGGACGTTGACTGCGAGCGTGCGTTTGTCATTGTTGCCGGAGAGCTTCGCCATGATACCTTCCAGCTCATACTCGCTGTCGGAGAGTCCGAGCTTTGCCGCAAGCTCGGCGGCGGTGCCCGTAAACGGGACAATGGATGCAAGTCCGGATTCCACATCGGTCAACAGCTTGATCACGCCTTTGCTGGCAAGCTTGTAAGCCTGGACGCCGGGCTGGTGGAATGCGTTGATGTGGATCAGTTCCGCATAGGCGGCGACAGCGCGTTCGTAAAGGGCAATCAACATGCCGACGTTGAACGTATCCACCTTGTTGATGCGCATTTCAATGACCTGGCGCTTCTTGTTGCGCAGGGCGTTGGAAAGCCCGACCATAAAACCGTGGAGATAGTCGCCCATCGCGATGGAGCCGCTGATCGGCGCGGGCATTTTGTCTTCGAGGACTTCGATGAAAGTGACGAAGAAATCGTCGCGCCCGTCGTTGAGCTGCTGGATGAAGGCGTGTGCGTCGGTTCCGCCCTTGTTGCCGAAAACGTTCAAGCCCTGATGAACGGTGTTGCCGTCCAGGTCTTTTTCCTTGCCGAGGCTTTCCATGACCAGCTGCTGGAGATAGCGGGAGAGGAGAATCAGACGGTCGGAATACGGAACAATGACCATGTTGCGGTTGCCTTTGCCCTCGCCGGCAAGATACCACATGGCGGAAAGCATGTAGGCGGGATTGTGGGAGAGCTGGGGATTGCGCGTAAGCTTGTCCATGTGGCACGCGCCGCAGAGAAGGCTCTTGAAGTCGATTCCTGCAAGAGCCGCCGGAAGATGCCCCACGATGCTGGTCTCGCTGGTGCGCCCGCCGATGGACTCCGCCATTTCGAACACCTTGAGCCAGTTGTTGTCGCGCGCAAGACTGTCGAGTTCACTTCCGCGCATGGTGATCGCGCAGGCATGCTTCCTGAAGTCGATCTTTCTCGCCTCATACTGCTCCATGCAGACGATCATATTGTTTTTGGTTTCCTGCGTGCCGCCGGATTTGGAGACGTTGACCACGAGAGTCGTTTCGAGGTCGCAGACCTGAAGCGCGTCATAAAGCCCCGCAGTATCGGTGTTGTCAAGGAAATAAATACGCAGATAATGATTGCGCTTTTCGGCGGAAAGCTCGTTCCAGTAGGGACCGTTGATCGCCATCTGGAGAAGCTGCGGGCCGAGCGCGGAACCGCCGATGCCGTTGATGATCGCCGCATCGAACTGTTTGCCGGTGGAACCCTTGATTGCGCCGGTGCGGATCTTTTCGACAAAGTCCTCCACCTCATTGTAGATCGGGGAGCCGGTATAAATGGAACGGTCCGTGAAATGCGTGACCTTTCTGTTCTCATCGGGATTTTTGATCTCGCCCTGTTCGATTTTCTGCATTTCAAGATTCACGCCGACGAATTTCTCATTGAGAGCGTCGATGTCCTTATCCGCAAAATTCATTCCGGCAAAATTGATCTGAAATCCGCTTTCGCCGTCAATGAAGGTATATCTGTGACACCTGTCGATCCATTCTGTTCCCATTTTCGTCCTCCTTGGAAATTTAGTGTTTAAGGAAAGTAATCTACCACAACTTTGCGGAATAGCCAAACGGGGACTGAAAAAAAATACAAAACCTGTCCGATGCGTCATATCCTTTGCTTTTCCAGTCCTTTCCCATCAGAATCGAAATGAGGCGGCATTCCGATACAGTCCGGCACCCGCGGCAAGAATCATCAGTCCCCCTGCAGTAAGCCCCGCCATTTTGTGCGGCTCTCCCTGACATGATTTTTATTTTGATAAAATTTTTCTATTTTTTCGAAAAAGCATCTTGTTTTTTCGAAAAAATAGCTTATAATTAAAAACGGAAAAAAGAAGAAAGGAAGAAAAATGGCTGTTACCATGAAAGATATCGCGCGTTGCTGCGGTTTGTCCGCCGGATCAGTTTCCCAGGTGATCCGCAATCCGGACAATCCCCGTTTTTCTCCCGCGACGCGCAAGCTGATTCTTGATACAGCCGCCAAACTGGATTATCACCAGAATCCGTTGTCATGCGCACTCCGCACCAACAAGACAAAACTGCTCGGTCTGATGCTCCCGTGGAACGAACCGGAAGTAATGGACAGCATTGAGCGCATTGCCAGCGAAAATGGATTCAAACTTCTGATTCAGTTTACGGCACATCCGCGTTCCGGCATGGAACAAGCCGCGCTGCAATCCTTTCTCAACTGGAATGTGGAGGGGATCATCTGGGAGCCCAGCAGTTCGGACGATGCCTCTTTTCTGCCGTTGCTGGATAAGATCAAAAAAGAAAAACGCTCTCTGGTCATGCTGGAACGCGGTGTGAACGGCGCATCGTTTCCCGTTGTGCAGACGGATTATACGCCGGCGCTCAGAGCCTGTATTGAACATCTGAAAAGCCGGAACTATGAAAAAGTCGTATTCGTCTTCCCCGGGGCGCAGGAAAAAATATTGGAGCAGCAGCGCGGGACTTTTCATAACGCCTGCATCCGGAATAATCTGACATTTGAATCATATCCGATTGGCGGTGAACCGGATCATGCCTTCAAGCCGTCCCGTGCCGGAGACCATATATGCAGAAAACTGCAATCGCTGCTGCTTGACGGTAAAAACAGAAATACGGCATATATCTGTTATTCCTGGCTGGTTTCAGATGTCATTGAGGCAATGGAAGCTGCCGGGTTGTCCGCACCGGAAGAAATCGGCATTGTACTGTTTCAGGATATTCTGCTTGGAGGCCGCTACCGTTTTTCCAATCTGCTGCGCCCCAAGCTGACCTCAATCCGTTCTGACAGCGCAAGTCTGGCGGAATGTGCCATCAATCTTTTGCTTTCAGATATCCGCGGCGAGGCATCCGCTTCGGCTGCACCTTATTACGGCAAAGCTGAATTATCCATCAATAAATCAACGGAAAGGAAATAATATCGTATGAAAACACGCGGAATCTTCACATTAATAGAGCTTTTAATCGTAATTGCGATCATTGCTATTAGTTTGAACTCAAATTTCTGATTTTACTTGCTTATACTTTCTATTTTTGGAAAAATCTTTCTTTATTTTTCATGAAGTTACTTAAAGAACATCAATATTACAATGTAAATTTATGCAACTTAGCTTAATGAATTTGAAATGAGTATTTTTCCGGCTTATTGTGGCTGAATACGGCTGTAAAACGGGAGTCTCCGTAAACAGTACACGGAGCCTCTCCATAGGTATGGCATCCCGCATATTCGCAAAGCTCACGGAATTGCCTCCAACGCCAAAAAAGCAGCGATGTGTAGAATTTTTTCCCGGCAGAAACCACTGCCGGCGTGCCGTCTGCAAAACGACCGAAGATTTCAACCTTATCCGTTATTTGTGGAATCACCTGCGGCACAGATAGAGATGGCAACTCTGCACTGCCAGAAAAAATACCTTCAAACGTAACCGTCCCCGCCGGAAAAACTCCCGTTTTTTCCGAGACCGCAAGCCCTTCCGGTAAGCCGTCCAAATAGGAATATAGCACTGTCTTGTCCTCCGGCATAGCCGGAGCTTCCGGACAGTCGCAGAAAACTATTAGTTTGTATTGTTTCATATCTATAAGTGGTATGTCGGAAAGACGATAAATATCAAAAATCACACCTGCAAGCGATGCCTCCCTTTGAAAATTCAAATTCAAATCAAACAACTCTTCCGATATTGTATGCCCGATAAATGTCTTTTCATCCACCAAAAAAAGCACATCGGCGGTTGATTCATGTTTTCGGGAACGAATAATTTTGGCAGTATTTTCTACCTTTTGTATGATTTTATGCACGAAATCAGAAGCAAACCAGCCGCCGCCCAAGTCCATCCACCAGTATCCTGCATCAGCGGCAAGATTCTTGGCCAGCTCACGAAAAAAGACAGTTTCGGTAGCATTTTTCGGTATTTTCCACGCTGCCGGAGTATTTTCTGCCAAATAGGTACGTATATCAAGCTCATCGACCCAGATTTTTTTCAGTTCTACCGAAGCAGCCGGCACGATAAAGCCGCCGCTTTCTCCAGCTCCACGTCTGGTGTAGCTGGTGGGCGCAGCAAGAAAATCCACATATGGAGAATTCAAAAGCCTGTCCAAACCCAACCAGCCAGTGTAGGCAGAATCTCCGCATTGCAGAATATAACCATAAAAAAGACCGGTCAGAGCATCAGGCGACTCATCTTTTACTGTCTTGCAGAAAAACTCTGCAATGGAGGAATTCAATTCTGACATGAATATATCAAGATCACGGACTATCACATCACAGGGGCGTTTACGCAAAAAAGCATCCACGGAATCATATACATCTTTCCGCATGGCAGGCGGCGGCATTTCCAGTGTACCCCATGCGTCAAGTAGCCTCTCATGTGAACCATACCGCTTTTTCCCCCACTGGATAAATGTTTTCTGAAACACCCGGCTGTAATCTCCGTATTCACGTCCGAAACGTCCCCAGAGGCAGGTCTCGCCGCTCACCCCATAGGCAATATGCCAGCCGATAATACGTTTGCCGTATGGTTTGGAAGACACATGGCGCATGAGATTTACCAGCGCTTTTGCTGCATCTTTCTTCCAGCGTTCAGACGCAAAGCTCTGATTGGAGAAAAAACCGTTTATATTGGGACGCTCGTCTTTGCCCATATAGTATCCATCCGGAGCCTCATAACCAAGAAGGTCATGTTCGAGCGAACCAACTCTCGTCCGAATATATTCCGGATCATTGCAGCCGCCGTAATAGACGCAAAGTTCTTCCGGATGAAGTTTACTCCACTCTACAGGGGCATTGAGCTTGACACGGGGAATGTATGCTGCATCTTCCGGTAATACGGCAAAGAGCTTTTCAAGAGTCTTGTCGGTCAGAGTATAATCATATTTATCCTCTCCCACCCAGCCGCTGAAAAGAATACTGGTCTGTAATTTGACTCCCTGTTCATACATGTCTTTATGGTATGCAGCAAATTTATCGTAATCACCACCAAATTCGATCAGATTACCACAGTCATCGTATCGGGGAGGATCGTTTTCAAAGCCGAGGCGGGACCAGAAAATGGAATTGTTTTTTAATTTGTTCAAAGCGTTTTGTCTTTTGTTGTTCATTGGCATTATCATTGTGTTTCAGTATATTTCAGGGAACCTCTATCAATACCATTTTGACAGGAATTCCGTTTGTTTCTGTTTAAAAATCTCCGAATGAGATTTTTCATTGCTGTAATTTAGCTTTCCGGCTTCTCTTCCTTAAGTCTTCAGGATAGAAAAAGCCGACTTTTCGATTGTTTTTTCTGCTGCAAACCTCCTTTTATG
The DNA here is from genome assembly GCA_003526375.1 of Lentisphaeria bacterium. GTDB lineage: Bacteria > Verrucomicrobiota > Lentisphaeria > Victivallales > UBA1829 > UBA11452. The sequence continues at coordinate 20,412 of DPDG01000072.1, read as the reverse complement.
CGGTCTGCCTCATCAAAAAAGCAGAATCTCTCCATGTTATATGCGATATTGCGTAATCCCAACTTCACTTCCGCCTTCTTTATTCCAACTGTCTTCAGAATGACATCTTTGGCTCGTTGCTTCATGGCTCCGAACACATGCTCTATTCTGGAGTGAACCTTGGCTCTTGTCCGGTTTCCCTGTTTCTCCCATGAGGTCAAAGGATGTCCATTACATCCTTTTCGCTGTAAATGCGCTTGAAATTTGTTTTCCTTCAGATTCATCTTGCGTTCCGCTGAACGGTAGGCTCTGTCCGCATAAACATCCCACCTGATGTTGCTGTTGTCGAGAATGTCTTCAAACACATTGCCATCGTGGACGGATGCATCCGTAATTTTGTAAGTCCTGATGATTTTGTATTTGACATCAACCTCCACATGATTTTTATAATTCAGACAACTCCTGCTCCCAATATTCATGACTCCGTCTTTCGCGTTCCGTACGTCACCTCCAGATTTGAGTCCCAGAGGCAATTTATTACAACTTTTAGACGATTTCCAGATGGGCTTCACTGGTGGCATACGATTGTCTTGACTATAATATACTCCGAACCCCATTTTATTGTCAAACATATCTCAAATTTATCATCGAATAAATAGAGTTACCCTAAATTCTTTACAGTTCAAAGCTGTATCTCTTTATATAACGGTAGGTAGGAATGGTATCAAACATACCCGGTAAACACGTAATATCATCTGGTGTAAATGAGTTTTCATCAGTATCTTCAAGGAATGTATTTTCACAAAAGTGAAACTGCCAGCTGCCGTTCAAATCAACGATTGTTCTATTGGGATAAAGTGGATATGCCCGCATAGATACCCTCCTTTTTAAAATGCTCCTAACAACTCGCGGAACTCCTGTATAGAAACACTACGTCCGTAGTCGGACAGTTCAAAAACTTCGCAATGGCAGACTTCAGCCCCTTTGACCGGTCCATATTCTTCCAGCAAGATTTTACGAGCCAGTTCCACCGGGCAGTGCATTGACTGGATAAATGTTTCCAAATGAGCCATTCGTATTTTCCTGTCCGACATATCTATATTGAAATTTCGCTGCCCCCGATCCCACGGCAACCATTCAAAATACTGGGATTCGTGACAGTTGAGCATTTCCTTTTTTTTCTCCAACACAGAGTCTATTTCCACAGCAGCATCAATTCTGAATTTGCGTGATTCGTCAAACCGGTCATAAGAATAGGCAAAAACCGGATTTTTTTCCGGAATGGGAACATCGGGACAATACAGTGGAACTTTGAGCAGATAACCGGCATCCCGAACTAGTTGAGCCGTTGCCCGGTGATCGGCATGGTAATCATAAATACGATGCGAAATAATCACGTCCGGCTGAAAATGACGAATTATTCGCACTATATCATCCCGATTTTTCTGATCGGGAAAAGTGCGGCAGTCATGGTTGTCCATAATCTGATATTCGCATAATCCTGCAATAACACGGGCATTTTCTACTTCGGCAAGACGACGTTTTGCCAAGCCCTCCGGAGTCATGCTGTAATGACCGCAGTCTCCATTGCAGACGGAGACAAATTTTACGATATGTCCGCCATTGATAAGTTTTATGGCTGTACCTCCCATCATCTCATCACCGTCGTCCGGATGTCCTCCGAAAAAAAGGTAACGTCTGGGGCTTTTGTTTACATTCATGCCTCGAGCCTTTCTATGATATATGCACAGGATATGACTTTTTCGTAAAGGTCGTTCAGTGTGTAATAGTAGTGATTGCTGGCCTCAAATCCGATTCTAGAATCTCGCCGCACTATCTCCGCCAGTCGCAGAGCAAGAGCGATTTCCTCTTCAGCGTATGCCTTCATACAGGCTTTGCAGCCTCCGTTATTTACGGCTCTGACAAAAGCTGTTTGCAGATAGGTGCTGTGAAGGTGGCAGTAGGAGACCTCCGCCATATCGCAGACATCAGCAAAATCAGCTTTTTCCGCTTCCGCAACCTCTTCAGCAGCCTCTTTTAACGTCTCAAGTCCCTGTTTCCATTTTTCGGCAAGTATACGGAACTGGTTTTCAAAAACCTTTGCGGGATACGGTCCCCGCCATGTTTCCAAATCATCGTAAGGGAAACCAATCATTGTGGCGGTATATCCGGTGTTTTGCAAATGGAGCAGATTCATAGGTCCGTAGTTCATGGGGGCGTTGTAAATAACGTGTACATTGAACGGAAATTCTCGGAACGCTTCACTGAATTGCCGCCATGCCTTGCAGACCATATCCGCCAGTGACGGATGGAATTTTGATGCGGCAATTTCTTCCGGCGTGGAATTTATCAGCTCCAGATTGCCTCCGGGGAAGCCGCCAAGTGTCCAGCTGAGTAAAAGACCATTTACTCCGGCCTTTTTAAGATTGTCCAGATGTTCACGAACCAGATAGGGAACCGGAATATATGGAACTGCAGAAAGTTCCCAGGAGTTGTTTATCTGTATTTTAGCAACTGTTTTCAAACCGATCTTGTTGGCGTAACGCCACGTCCGCATCGTTTCTTCACTGGGACCAACCTGTGATATGGAGTAATCCACAAGATATTGCTCCACACCTCCCACATGGGTAAGCATGCCCCATTCACTGACCGTGGCGATGTAAACATTTTTGGGAAGAAGATCCATAACGCATTTTTTGAACTCGAAATTGTCGCTCAGCTGAGCTGCTCTGGCCCATGCCCAGTCGTAAGCAATCAGCTTCGCTTCCGGTGCGGCGGCATGCATGCCACGCTCCATGGCGCAGATGATAGAGGCAATTATCTCTTCTGGTTTATGTTTTGAACAATACGGGCACTCTTTGGATTGCAATGCATAATGACAGTTGGTGGGGTTTTCCGACATAGTGATGCAGAATACTCCGCCCAAACCTTTGGCTTCTGAAAAGAGATTGTGCATGGCATTTTCCAGCCATTGCAGGGGGGCCGGAGTATGGGTGGTACAAATAGTCATACTCTGTCCGGCAGGAAGCCCTGCCCACAATGGCTTTTTATCATAAAAGGGCATAGGCATACAACGGGGCTCATTCAAATAGAGATAGATTTTGATGCCATATTCGGCGCAGCGTGTCACCAGCATTTTCAGATTTGCCATGCGTTTTTCTGCGCCGGAAGAAAATTCCTCTGCTCCGGGAATAGGAGACAGCAAATGCAGAAGGGCGTGCATCCAGATGCCTTTGATACCCATTGATGCGTATTGTGAGAGAAGGTTTTCAGGCAGCGGGTCAAGTTCCTGTGCATTGCCCAAGACATCGCCGCAGCTGGCAGAATAGGCATGTATGATATTGAAATCAAATGAATCGCTATTTCCAGAAGAATTGCTCGCGGCGAAACGTTCCGCAAAAGCAAACGGCTTATCAGTATAAATCATCTGTTCCGGGTCAAAAAATTTCCGGGCTACATCTTTCAAATATGCCGTCTGTTTTTCCTGTTCAGCAGTAAGGGCTTCATAGCGGACAGGCTGGCAATCTGGCTTGTGACTGCCAAGTTTGCCGAAGAGAAAATCTTCCTCTTTCAGAGTGTATGCCAGTTTTTCCGGTGTCCAGTCAAGAAATTGCAAAAGCTGTTCATAGTTGAGCAGATGCCAGTTATTGCGTATCAAAGTGAGATAGCTGTGCGTCAGCCACATCGGGTCGATTTCTCCAGCCGGGGGCAAGCCCATATCCTGAGCCGCTTTCTGCAATACCTCATTCGTGGTTTGCAATATGTCCGCCAGTTTATCTGTCGGAACCAGATTCCAGTTGCGCCACAGGAAAGTCTGCCATTGGGCAGGGAAATGAGGATAACTTACCGGCACAGGTGAATCGCCTTTGGGTAATTCATTTATGTTCATAAAAAGTTTTTCTTTCTTATTTTTTTACCTGTTCATATGCCCAGCGAATGGTGGTCTCTATGACATCTTCGGTGGTCTTGTGCGGTTTATAACCCAAATCCCGCTGAGCCTTGCTAATGGTGAAGCACATGTGCATAGCGTGGAAGCGCAGCCAGAATTCGTCTACCATATCCCCATACTTTTTCTTCATTTCAGATACGGTCAAGTGATGCAGTTCAAGTTTGTGTCCAAACACCTCTCCCATAATGGAGAAATAACGGTCGAGAGTGACCGCTTTTTCCTGAGCTATGTTGTAACATTCTCCGACAGAAGTATCCCGATTTTCAACAGCGAGCCGGAAAGATGCCGCCAAATCGTGAATGTGAATCGGTTGGACAAGAGCCTGACCGTCATTGACCACATCAAGCGGGTTCCCCGTTGCGATGTCTAGGGCGAATCCCGGTCTGCGATCGCCCAAATTGTCAAGCGGATAACATCCCGGAGAACAGATGTAGGCTGAGCGAATAACCGTAGCGGGAAAACCTTTTTCATGAAAAAGACGCATTGCCTCCCGGTCAGTATCAATTTTGGGGGACCCGTCGGGAAAAAGTGTTCCCTCGAAAGGCGCTTTTTCATCACAGGGTATATAGGGCAGCGGCGTATACAATGCCACTGAACTGCAATGGAGATAATGTTTTACTCCTCCGGCACAATTTACGATATTTACCAAAGAACTCATCGTCGGCACCGTATCAATAACAATGTCGTAACGCTCGGTGAAAATATTTTTCATCGCTGTTGTGTTGGTTTTATCTGCGGCTATGTATCGCACATTGTCACATCGAACGGCGGATGTTTTCTGCCGGGAACATGCCGTGACATCATAACCGTGCTTTACAAAGTCACGGACAATTTCTCCACCCAGATAACCGGTGCCGCCGAATACTATTACTTTCATATTAACTCCTATGATAAATTTCCACTCCGATTCGGAGTTTTTTTCTTGTTTTTCAAGTAGTTTTCAACTTAAAAGCAGTAAAATCCTCAAAGACCAGTTTGTATTTGAGAATCCGATAAATAATTTCGAGGAACTTCCGTGCCAGAGCGATGTTCGCTTTTGCCCCGCCCCGCCGTGCTTTGATTCTTTCGTGAAACGCATGAAGATACGGATTGTATCTTTTCGCGATCAGGGAACATTGAACTAAGGTTGTCCGTGCGATTTTGCTTCCCAATTTTGTAATTCTTCCATGGTGACTGGTTTCATTGGAGTCGCTGACCCGTGGCACGATTCCGATATATGCTGCAAGCTGTTTGGCAGAACGGAAATCGTTCACATTGCCGATCACAGACAACAGTGTGGAAGCACCTTTGGCTCCGATCCCCTTGACACTAGTCACATTGTCAAAACCATCCATTTTGGAACCGCTGTCTTCTATGGCCTGGTCCAGTTCTTCAATACTCTTGTTCAGACTCCGGATCTGATCGACCATGACGCGCAGTTCCACATCGCTGATTCCATCAAAATGGTATGACAGAACCTTCAACAATCCCTTTTCAGAAGAAAGTTCTTCCCGTTTCAAGTTGATAAGACGGGAGGCAAAAAGATTGTTGATCTTGTTCTTCAGCACCGTCCGAAGCGGAACAAGTTTTTCACGCGTCTGCGTCAAACTGGCTACTTTCGCCTGCAATTCATTTTTCATTCTCACCTCCGGCAACAGGTCTTTCTCCAGAAATTCCGTCAAGACCTTTGCATCGTTCTTATCCGTCTTCTTCACAGAGTGACTGATCACTTTGAACTGGTTCGGATTGACCACAACCAACCGACTGGCATATTTTTTCAGAACCTGACAGACCAAGGATTGCCGATCGCCTCAACTGCCGTGGCATACTTGCCGAGACGACGTGCAAAACGTTCCAGATTTTCAATCGGTTCCTTACCAACTTTTTCCTCTCCCTTGGAATACCGGACACAATACGTAAACTGATTACGGTGGAGATCCACCCCGACAAAATAATCCCTTGCTCCCATCAATTCCTCCGATCCGTTTTTATGATTACCGAATCGAAGCGGAACTGCTTTCACGGTCTCACCAGCCTCCTATGCAGAGTAGTCATAACTCAATATGCTCTCTATGGTGGCGCTTTCGGTTCTCAGGTCCGACTAATCTCCTTCACGAGGTCGTTGCCATCACTGGACGTCCCAAATTAACATTCTGCCTGAGTCCTGTCCGCATCTTTTCAGTAAACCTTTTTACAAGTAATTTACCGTCAAAACGCAGATGCCGCTAGTCACAGCTACTTTATCATACCATCTCCTTTTATTTTATTACCATGCCATTATCATTTTCGTTATCAGCTTTCCGGTTTTTCAAATCCTTGAACAAGCGGAAAATATCCTTCCAGCCGCCTATGGTATATATTGGGGTAAATATAACCGCAATAATACCCGGCATGATAAGGGAGAATATCAAAAAATAAATGATCCATGCGGAATTCGACCACGGGACCACCCCGTTCCACAGAGCCACTAGCACAAAACCGATTAGAAAGGCGTAGACTATCTGATGGTAGAAAGAGAACCATGCCAGCAGTTTGTCCCACTTGGAGTATTCCGGTCCGATACCGACAAAATTACTGAAGATTGTAGAGAGCTTCCAGACGGTTTTCGGCTTCTCATCGTTATCCTCATTGTAAATCCCCCGGTGGAGCATCTTATCCATATTGAACGCCCCCTTGTAGGTGAGCATGGAACCAAGCATATAGAATATCAGACTTACAAGCATGGCGATAGCGTATATTTCCACCGAGTTTACGGGAAACTTTTTTGGGTTCATCTCCCAGACAATAATGGGGTTGAACGGACTTGACAATGCAGTAAGAATATTTCCCGCAGTTTCCACCAGTCCGTGCCGTTCAAGCCACGGGTAGATCATATCCGCCCAGTTGCGCTGGGCAAACATGCCGCCGAGAGTAATGGACATGCCGCTTACCAGCGAACAATATGCACCGGTGGTGTTGCCGTATTTGCAGTACAAGCCGCCCAGCATGACCGGAGCACAGCCACCCATCCATATTGAGCTGACAATGGTGATGAAAAGGTTGATATAATCCATCTGCTTCATCAGTGTGGAACCGAGGAAGAACATCAATCCTACAAAGAGCATACATCCCTTCAGAAGCCAAAGGTGCTGCTGCGGTGTCGGGGCCTTTTTAAGCAATGGCAGAATAATATCCTGTGCGATGGTCGCCCCCGAACAGTATATACGCGTGTCATCGGTGGATATCATCATAAGAAACATCATCAGCGCAAACAGACCAAACAAACCTATGGGCAGAATCTGCCGCAGAGTCACCGGAAGCATCAGTTGGTGATAAAAGGTGGTAAACTCCTGCATTTTGGACATGGGAAGCCCTTTTTCCTTTACCATATTTTCCACAGCCTGAAGATGCGGAGTATCAAGGTTCTTTTTGTGAGAAAGCGGCTCGTCCACGCCGATTACATGCTTCTGCTCCGGCACAGCGGCTATGGCTTTGGCGAAATTGGCACGCATGGACTTATCCGGCACGATCTCCTGTATCACGTTGTTTGAGATAGTATCCCGCAGGACTTTGGCATCCTTGGAAAAATCAATATGGTTGAAGTAGGTCAGCAGCATAATACCGAGCAGCATGCAGAACATCCAGAAGAGAGACTGCCCCCAGCGTCCTAGGAGTCCCGCCATTTTCTGTTCATGAGGCGAACGTGCTGCACTTGAGGAGCCTCCCCCCATCCAGCTGGCGTAATGAAAGACCATGCCGAAGGTGAATACCAGAAAGTTGAAGAGATTGAAGTCCTGTAATTTCTCCACGCTGTATGGATTGATGAAACTTTCTCCCGGCACCCGGTCCATGAGAACCGGAGCCATTTCACTGAACCAGGAAAATTTACTTACAATAAAAAGCACCATAATGGCAATGCAGGGAAAGAGAATCAGCCCCATAATGCAGTCCGTCACCATGAGTCCAAGAATGCCGCCATATAGAATCAGCGTCATGGCCATGGAAATCACCACAATTACGATTACAATATAGGTATCAAAGGTGATGCCGAAGAAATCAAACTGGGGCGGCCAGCCGAACATGTACATAAAAAAGCGTGCAGCCAGAGCCGGAGCCAGCATACTGGCCATAATCTCCGCAGTAGAACGCAGTATCGCGGCAAAAATACGCAAGGTCTTGCTGTAACGCATTTCGATGAACTGACCGAATGACAGCACTTTCATTTCCCGATAACGGTAGGTGACAAAGCCTACCAGTGCCAGCATAATAGCCAGCGGCATCCGGAGATGATTCCAGAAATTTATGGCAAATCCGGTCTTGTAGGCGACTTCCACATATCCCACCAGAATAATCAGCCCCATGGCGCCATCAGTGACCGAGGAGATACTCAGCACAAAACGCCCGGCCACCCGGCCTGCGGCGAGGAAGTCCACCACGCTTTTTATATATTTCCGGCAGTATATGCCCACTCCCATTACAGCGACAATAGGAATAATGAAGATAATCCAGTCAATAATTGTCATTTTGCTTCAGTTCCTTATTTCTTTCAAACTTAACTCCACGGAGTGTGTAGCGTTAAATGCCTTGCGGTCTCTGGCGGTTTCAAAACCGTCCTGACTGCCAAAGTAACAGAACGTATCCGTCTCGGCAAGAATATAGCTGGGATCGGCAACTTTTCCTGCCGTGGCGATGATATTTTCCGGTACATACCTCTTATCTCCGCAGGTGAAGTTGATAAAAGAGACACCAATACCGGTAAATCCGCCAGTCTCTATTTTTACTCTGTCCGCCTTGAAATCAGCCGGAAGAATGAAGAACCATTCAAAATGTGCCGTATACATCTCGTAACCGTTGGATATTTTGAAATTTCCGGCGGTCACGGGAATGGCTTTGTCGCCATAGTATGCGGTGATTCTGGTAAGCATATTGCCGTAGGTCAAGGGCAGACAGAACATCACCCGGCATAAGGTATGATGTTCGGCAAGCCGCTTTTCGGTGGAGAGCAGAGTATTTACCCAGCTGTCACGAGACTTGATGAAGTTCTCTTTGGCACACTCATGGCGCAAGGCTCCGCACATCTCTATGGCTTCAGCAAAAAGTCCGGGAACTTCTTTGGCTATACAGGATAGTTTTTCGCCGTCAATTCTGTGAAGCATCCGATATGCCGCTTTTTGAGAACGGAGCGAAAGTTCCCTTGTGCGGGCATCAATGAGCATATCCTGCAATATATTCCATGCAAGTGACCCCTTGACATAATCGTTCAGTTTCGGTCGGAGAATAGTCTGAATTGTTACGGCCTGCCGTAGCAGACTTTCATTCGGTCCCATAAACTGATGACGCATAATGGAGGCTGGAGACGAAATTTGATCCGGTTTGAAACCGGAGGCCAGAAGCAGAAAAAGAGCAGAAAGCATTTCCGGAGAAATATCTCCGAAAATATCCTTTGCCGCCATTTCAAAGGCTTCGTCAAAGGTGACTGCTCTGCCGCTCCAGTACAGTCCGGCGGCGGCAATGGTGAGCTTGCCCCGTTCCTGAAAACTTCTGGCACGTTCCCACACGGTTATCAGTCCGCCCATTGCTCCCTCCCGTCTTCCATAGGAGGAGAAAGTATCATTGTTGACCCACGACAAATCGGCAGTGGCCACAATGGTATCAAATCCGGCTTCACGGAATTCCTGCAAGGTGTTGCGGAAAGTGGCGTTGAAGCAGTAAGAGGTGAACTCCGGAACATTCTGGTGATACTGCCACGAGGCAATAATAATATCCCGGCTGAGTTCTTTCAACAGAAGCGGATAGTTTGGGAGCATATCGTCCCAGATTATCGACCGCTTGCCGCATTGAACCGCAGTATTACGGCAGAACTCAAGGTGCTCCAATATCAGACGCTGTTCGCCGGCTGCTCCGGCGCACTTTTCAGCACACTCCGGACAGAAGCCCACATCCAGAGCCTCATCAAAACCGATATGAATATATTGAGCGGGGAAAAGCTCCGCCACCTCCTTTATATAGGAGGCTATAAAGGCTTTGCTTTTGGGATTGGAGAGACAGAAAACATGTTTGTCGCCCGAGTGTTCCAATCCGGTCTGACCGTCTTTCAGCTCTGCAAGTTCATGATATTCCTGGCGGGAAAGAAGCTCTCCGGAGTGACCGAAGCAATTTAATGCGGGGATAACATCCACACCGCGTTCAGCAGCATAGGCAACGATTTGCCGGATTTCGTCTTTGGAGAGACCTTTTTTCTCTCCGATGTCGAATGTATCAGTACGAATGCGCCACTCAATATATAGAAAAAAAGCATTGTAATCATACCGGGATATAAAGTCGATGAAGTTCTGGACATACTCAACAGTTTCCATCTGACGGGCAAGATCAAGCTGTGCCATGCGCAATTTGAACAGTCTCTCTTTCATGATGTTTTACTTCCCGTAAATCTCTATTTCCCTGATATGACTTGCCTTGTTCACTGTATTGCCGGTCACATGCACTTTGACAAAACGCAGTTTCCTTGCCGGAAAATCTTTACCGTAGCCGTTTGCAGATGAGACAATGTCATGCTTGCGGAAATCAGCAAGCATCTCCCACTTTTTGCCGTCGGCGGAACCGGTGACGTAAAAGGTGTAAATACGGCTGTCTCCCCAGTAGAAAAAAACCTTTATTCCGTCCACATGGCGCACTTCACCCAAATCCACCTCCAAAAAGTGTTTCGGAGATATCATGGAAGAGTGGAAGCTGCCTTTGCGAACTCCGTCCACAGCATACTCCGCCCCCTCTCCGGACGATGGAAATACAGCACAATGCAATGCCAGATTGGTGCGCTGCGTATCCCCGGCAAAAGCCGGGATAAATACGGCGGAGATTATTGCGGTAAGAATGATTCTTTTCATTTACCTGAGTCTCCCGCAATTGATCTTCACAATGGCAATATCGCCGGGTCCTACGGAGACATTGACGGAGTTGTCAGACGCAACATTGAGTTTTTTGCCGGAGCGTTGTTCCGCCACGGAGGCAACTTGCAGATTTTTCAAGTCAATTCTGATATTGACACGCTTGGATTCGTCAAGCTTTTGAGCGGTCATAGAGGTTTTGTGTACCCCCTCGTTGTTGAAGAGATAAACCAGCAGACCGTCGTCAAGAATATTCACTCCATACTGGATGTGCCCAAATACTTTCACCGGGAGCAGTTCGTCGGAGAATTTACTGAAGAGCCAATCCATAAATGGGAACTTCATGCTTCTCGGCCATGAACCATACAGAGGATTAACCCACGGTGTTTCCATGCGGTGCACCAGATGGTCCGGAGTGGTAAGAATAACATTGCCTTTGCCGAATCGGTGAATGGCGACCAGCACATTTCTGCCGGAGTCAGTCAGGAGAACTTTTGCTCCGGCAAGCTCAATCTTTTCAAAATCATAAGGTTTATCCAATTCAAATGCTTTTTTGCCGGAAGCATCCAGCACCGGAGTTTCAACCTGCATGGTTCGCCCGGAACGCTTTACTCCGGTAAAGTCTGAGCCGAGGAATTCACCCAGCTGTCTTACATTGATTGCCAATGTACCGCCCTGTGCCACATATTCTTTGAGACGTACAGCCAGCTTCTCATCTGGATTGAATGTACCGCAGAGGAACATTACACGGTAATTTTTCAGCACATCCATTTTCACCGGACCGCTGGGGGGCGCGGGAAGAATCACGTCTGCAATATCACCATATGGAGTTTCGGACATGCCCCAGTCCTGATCGGAAAGACCGAATTTGTAACCCACAAGCGTACGCATGACTGCCTCGTTCATCAGGTCACCGCGCTCCATGGGAAACCCGTAGAAAGGAAGTGAGTAGTTGATTGCACTTGAACCGTGATCCCACTGCATTCCTATGGCAACCGGGGCATAGCTGACTCCGCGGTCAGGGTTTTCAGTAAGATAGCTCCACCACTCCTTCATGCCCTCGCCGTGCGGGGAGAGTTCCCAGACACCGTCTTTGTCCTTGTCCTGACAGTAGGCAAACGGCCACACCTCGTTGAATACTCCGGAGGCTCCGGCGAGCCATGCCAGATAGCGGTCACGGTTGCTCATGGACGGCGAGAAGCCGCCGTTGCCGCCCCCGGCATTAAGGGACCATTTGCCGATGTAGTCCGGGTCGGTGTAGATGCCTTTGGTAAGCAATGTGGGGGCGATATACCAGAACCACTGGTTCCCGTATTGACGGGTTGCCCCGCGGACGAAGTACATCTGGGGCTGGTGACGCTGATAGCCGTTGCAGCAGGTCTCCATGATGTAGCTTTTGGCACCCCACTCCTGAGCGTAGTGACTCAAAGAGAGACAGCAGTCAATGAAGTTCAGCTTGGCGGGATCTTTGAAACAGCTATCCGACACGGAATCGAAGTAGAATTTAAGGGCTTTCATAAAACCATCACGGGTCTTCATGTCATCCGCCAACTTCTGCATGACCTGTACCACGGCAGGTGAACAGGCGTATTTTTTGACCATGGCATTAATATTTTTGCGGTTGTTGTAAATATGGAGTATGTCATTATCCCATTCCCCGATGTAAAAGCCCCAGAACATAGGGTTGTCATTGCGCCATTTACGGTAGGCGACAAGGTCTTTATCGAGAAGCACGCTCTCTTCAAAACAGTTGTAGGGCGGACGGTTGATGAGGGTGGATATCTGAAACGGGCGGTCTTTGGCAGATGGGCTGTTCTTTATGAAGTCGGGGGTGCGTTTAAGCAGAGAGCCCTGTCCGGTTATATTCACCCTGAACTCTCTCGCTGTCACTGGTGCAAAATCCAATTTGCACTCCGGGGCGGAGTTGGCGCTCACCGCAGTACCGGGAATGGTCTGCCATTTACCGGAGGCGTCCTTGTACTGTATGGAGAAGCAGGAGGCAATATGGATGAAAGTGCCGTCTTCCTCGGAGCGCTCCTGTCCGCTTTTCAGTACAGCGGAAGAGATTGTCTGCGGCTGCGCGAAGGTGAGCGTATAGCTCCCCGGCTGACTTTTCTTGATTTGCGCAGGAGCGGAGTAGCTCATGCCGCGTCTGGTATCATTGCCGTCGATGACTCTTTCGGCATAACGGATTTGCGCCCCGGGTGCTTCTGCCTTGATTGCGGCAGAGCGGGCGACATTTTTCCCGTTGGAATAAAGCTCTATCTCGCGGACGATGAGACGGATATTGTCCGGGGGCGGATTCAGAAAAAATGAGCGTTTGGTGGGATAATTGACCAGATAGGCGAAACCGTTCTGCGTCATGGGCTCTTTGGCCACCTCCCGGAGTTCTTTGGAATAGCGGTGCATACTGACGTTGTTCCAGAAATTTTTGCCGTAAAATGGCTTGGGCGGGTCAAAGTATGGGTATATCGAAGTATCCGCCACAATTCCCTCAGCGGCAAATGATATACTGGTAAGAAGCACTCCTGATGAGAGCAATGGAAGTATTTTTTTCATAATGAAATTTCCTGATTCATATATCTTTCGGGACGATTGCTGTCCGATGATACCTGTTTGCTGATTTCAAATACCGCAGATACGAAATATGCGGTATTTGAAATTTGACAGGGTTATTTGGCGGGAGCGCAGGCATCAATGATGTCGTAGAAGCACTGACGATTCTCACTGCCGAAGTAGATGAACTTGCCTTTGTCAAACTGAGTGACGGTGGCAATAGCCAGACCGGGGAATGCCTCGTTGACGATGAGAGGTTCGGCATCCACCAGGTCCGATGCATAGTAGGTCATAAGCGTTTTTATCTCAAACTCATGTTTTTTCCCCATTTTCCCTGTGTATTTGAACTTATGAGTCATAGGTCCCGCTTTGGGATAGGGACGCAGGAATTGCTGCTTGATCTTGTCAAATCCGCAAATCCCGAATCCGAATTCTTTTGTTCTCTCATGGGTGCCGTTGAGAGCATCGTAGTTCATCATGAAGATGCCGCCGTTTTTGACGTAGTTGACAATGGTTTCGGTGTGACCGGATTCCACATTGGCAAGCGGTGTTATAACTACAAGTTTATACTTGGAAAGTTCTTCCCCCCCGGGAACGACATAGCCCTGTCGTTTCCACTCTTTTTCCGTATTTTTCTGAGTGCTCTTATCGACGGAGTATCCCTTCATGCCCAGCCATACGGCAAATGTGTCAGTGTAGTTTTTGGATCCGATAACCAGAGCCTTTCCGGGGGCGGCAAATGCAGAAAGTGCGATGGTAAATCCGGCGATTGCGAAAGCGGCTTTTTTGAAGTTCATTTTTGTTTTCCTTTATGTTAAGTGGGTTCTGTCAAACACTTGCTCTTCCTCACGGAGTGTGTTGAGCTCGTTTTGTTGTTATTTGAGCGGGTGCCGACCGATGGAATCGGTCCTTCCCCGATTGTACTGCGAATTACGCAGAGTTATCCATAGGGGCAGCTCCGGCGTGAATGGGGCGTCCAACTCGTCGGAACCGGAGCGGACACGGTGAATGACTCGGCGCCCGGATGAATACGCTTCTGAATACCCGTTTTAGCTTGTTCGTCATTTATGGCTGCCTCCGTCATTTTTGCCGTCAGATTTTTCAGTTAACTCAAACTTCCTCGTCAGATTTCTTTCATGTCGACTCTGACACCACCGTGAAGTGTATGATTATTTGCACGGTTTTTTGCTGTAAGACGGAAGTTTAGCATTATTTGCGAGAAAAATCGGCTTGTTGTATCCGGGAATATCTGCCGTACCGCCGCACTCCACCTGACCGGCGTCCCAACTTGCAGCATGTCCGTCTATGAATACCATATTGGCTTTTTTCTGATGCCAGAAGATAAATGTAATATGCTGATAACTGGGACAGCAGGAGGTGTAGTGCATCTGACTTGCATTGCGTATGCTCTCCCGTTTGAAAAAAGCCCAGTTTGCTGAAGATTTCCAATTTTTCGAGATTTCACCTTTTCCAAGTTCCGGGCAGACCGCAAGGGAAGATACTCCGCCGCCATCATAGTTGTATGTCGAAATATTTTCGTTGTATGCCGGACAGAAAAGGTATTTTTTGTAGCCTTTTGAATCAGTTGCTCCACGTTTCCACGGTGCAAACCCTAGACCGTCAGATGCCAGAATATCCCTTATGTATCTCAGTTTCGTTCCGTTGACAACAGGAGCCCTGCTGTCATCATAGTAAGAACTGCTTAACGCCCAGTCATCATAGGCATCGGTATAGCCATTCAGACAATAGACAAACTGTTTCTGCATATTCAGACACTGGATTGACTGTGCCGTCTTTCGTCCCAGATTCAGAGCCGGAAGCAACATGCCTGCCAGAATTGCTATGATTGCAATTACGATCAAGAGCTCGATCAGTGTAAAAATTCTTATTTTCACACTGCGAAGTAAGAATCTCGAACAGAAAACAGGGAAGGAAGAAGTAGAAAAACATTGGAACAATTCAACATCAGAACGTTTGAACAATCGAAGGAAGAAAGAAGACGCAGGACCAGGGGACTGGCAACGTCCTGCCCAGCCTTGCTGCCGGAATAAAATACCACTTTTACAACTTTCCCTCATAAGCAGTTCTATAAGCGAGAATTTTCTGCTCGCAAGTCCCTTTGACCGGACACCAATTTTTCTCTGTTGTCGAGTAGGCATCGTTTATACTCCTTTTAGGTTAAGTTTGTTTTTTCCGTTTCTCCGCTCTTTCGATATGCGGAGTGCCACAATATCCAACCATGAAGAGTATAAACGACTACCCCTCACGGAACCGTACGTGCGGATTTCCCGCATACGGCTCTTCGGTTGAGCGTCCCCCGTATGAGTTTCCCCATACGGCGTTATGAGCTTACGCTTTACCCTCCATGTTTCCGTCTCAGAGTACGGGATGGTTCTGTTCGTTGCTCCATGCTCTTCCGCCAGTCCCTTCGAACAGTCTTTTTCACCTGCTCTACTATGAGCTGGTCCGACTTCCACCCGGTCACCATTCCGTTTCGTCGTCATTTCGACTTCTACGCGGTACTCCTCCACGGAGAGTGGGGTGGATCTCCCAAGTTCCGACATTACAGTTGTTTTACCCGCCACGGTCTCAGACCCCGGCACGCCGTAACCGCGCTCGCCTTTCTTTACGCGCAGTCCGTCACGGGTTTCAGCGAAATGAAGCACCTGACCTCGTACCACGATGGATATTTCGGGGCTCAATCCCTCAGCTTTCGCGGCGGCTGATAAAACGCCTTTCCTATGGCTCGACATGGCTCGTTGCCTCGCTATGTCCATAGTTCCGTTCCGGACTGGCGGCTAACCTTTGTCCGTGCTGGATTGTCCAGCTTGTAGATGCCAGCTTTGCTTGGCGCACTCATAATTTTCCTTTCTCACAATTAATTGGAGCTCTATTTAAAACTTAAAAACATCGGTCATATTCAGTGCTTAAACAATTATTGCTTGCAGGCTCCTCCTATGTCTATCTATATTGGTTAACATATTTTACCGATTTTTTCAAGTCCATGCGATGCAGCAGACGGTCTTTTGAGATGTCGCCGCTCATAAAATCTTCCAGCAACACGGTCAATGCAGCCGTCACCTCCGGAGAGAATACGTTCTGTTCATAAAATACAATATCTTCCTTGCCGGGAATTGCCGCATCCCACTGGTGATTGGCATTCCAGCTGTATTCCGATACATCAATATCCCGGCGGGGAGAAAGAAAACCGCTTTTATTGGAGTAGTCAAGCTGAAATTCCCGCGACAATAGAATTTTCATAAGTTCCCACACTCGATTTTTGTCCTCTTGGCGGAAGCCGTTGTCCCAGTATGCTTCCATGCGCATAAGACCGGACGGGAAAATGTTGCAGTCCTGAATGCAAAACGGGACTACCACCGGATCATCCACACTCACGTCCGGACGGGACAGCAGATGATTCTGCACGGAAAACCATGTTCCAACATAAAGACAGATTCCCGAACCTCCGCAGAAAAATGAACCGGGATTCGGCACCACCGGATAAAAATAGATGGAACGCACCACATCCAGAAATTTGCGCCCCGCCGGAGTGTCAAAGAAAGGCAAAGCATCATTGCTTACCTTGCCCTTGCAGTTGAATATGGCAAAAAGCAGTCCATACAACGAGGAGAAGCGACTGATAGTATTGGGCGGCCATGCCTGAGAAACCGGATGAATGCCGTGTTTCTGACAGGCATCAAGATAAGTCTGCCACCAACCGGAGGTGAAAGATATATCATCGGTGGACAGTCCCATTTTCTGGAAAAGTCTCCGGTTGGCAACCATAAAGAAATACGTTTTGGAAAACGGCAGGGCAAGTCTTGCTATCTGTTCATCTTGTATCTGCATATCCGACACCACCTGTCTGTAATCAGGAAAGGCAGAGAGCTGAACCGCCGGCAAGTGATACAGACGTTCAGACTCGGAATACACAGTGAGCACCGCCTGTTTTTTCTGCAAAATCTCATGGTAGTAATCCGGGTCATCAAGTTTTTCAGTGGGGAGGATGTTCAAATGAATATTCAGACGCTCTTCCAGCCGGTGCTTTCGGACCAGTTCGGTAAAGTTCTCGACAGACAGCGCTTTGTTGAAAATATGCAAACGGACTGTGAGGGTGTCACCTCCGGCCAGAAAAGTACCGATTCCGTTACGCACGAGTATAAGCCCCTCGCTCTGCAATTTGGCGAGAGCGTTGCGTACAGTAGTATAACTGCCTTCTGAAATCTCCATGAATTCATGGCAGGTAGGAAGGCGGGTACCCGGTTGCAAAGAACCGTCCCTGATACCGTCTTCAATATATTTTCTGATCCTGTCTAACACACGCATTTTGTCACCTTATAATGAGCTAGCTAATTATGTTTTAAGATATTCTAATGGCTATTTCCAAAAAATCAAGAGATATCTGCAAAAAAATAAAAAAAATGAAAATTCATGCCTGTTCCGTTCCGTTTCATTTCAGTTCGGGAAAATATTTTCCGATGATCGTATCATCTTCAAACTTTTTTACCGTATCCCGGTAATGCGGAATGGTGTAACGGAGTATGCGCTCAAGTTTTTCCAGCTTCCACTCGATGTGTTCACGGTCGCAGGCATACTCCATGGAGGGTTCCCAGCCCAGCCGGGAATCCGCCTCTGCCAGAGGTATGGTTTCCAGTGCATTCAGTTTTTCATCCTCAAGTATGGCGGTCATCTCATCAAGTATGGTATTTGCCTCGTCAAAATCGCTTGTCAACTCTATTTGACGATTCAGCAGATACCACTTCTTCATGTTGATTGTGGTACGCAGGGTATGGGTAAAGAACTTTCCTATGCCGATCTGCAAAGCCGCTCCCGCTTTTTTCGCCGCAGGCACCTTTGCCAGAGCGATATCCATGAGCGCTTCACCCTCCTGCCATTTTCTCAGTGCTTCCGTCATTATCTTTATATCTTCGCGGATACGCCGTCCGATAAAGGTGTGCCCAATCACATGCTCAGGTTTATACAGCGTATTCAAAATGCGCTCTCTGCGGTAAGCGTAATCCGAAAACGGAAAGTGCATCTCCTGTTCTGCAAAAGGATACAGTATTGGATAGAAAATAAACGGATATGAGGGACCGACACGCAAAGGTCCGGCCTGATCGTCAAAGCCCGGAGTATAAGAGGCCATGGCATCGCTCCACATCTGCCATGCCTTTATTACATCCTCCGCCGCATCTTCGCCAAAATCACGCACGGCTATTTTATGCAATATTTCATCCGGATCCGCCGATGGCGTATTGAAGCACCACCTGGCACACTCCGTAATCGGTCCGGGAAACCAGCCGTTGTGGTGGGAATCCATAATACCGGAAAGCCCCCAGCGCTGATGCGCTTCATGCATGGTTCGGAAACGCTTGAACCACTGCTGCGGCACCGGCATGTATGGCATCACCCCGCAATCCCACGTAACTCCGGCTGTATTGGTGATAGTGTAGAGACGCATTCCCCGGCGGTGAACAGCCTCGGCTTCACTGATAAAATAGGACCCCGGACCGGGAAAAGTTATGGTATAATCGGGCACTTTCAATGTACAGTTTTCATACTGCCTCTGCTCAAACATCTCGTAGGTGACCTCTACGGATATATCTTCCGGTAGTTTGGCGATAAGCGGCAGACGCTCTTCCGGAGGATTGTTGCCCCAATTGTATGTCCAAAAAACCACATCGGCTTCCGGAGAATATTTGCGTACAGCTTTTTTTACCGCATTGAGCCACTGCGGATAGTCATCGGCGGGAAAGAAGCCGGAACGGGGACGCAGACCGTCCTGCTTGACTGTACCGCATCGGGGATCCTTGCTGGGAAAAGCACAGCTTTCTCCAACCAGAATAATGCCACCGGCTTTGGGACATCGCTTGAAAACAGTGCCAAAATTGCGGTCAAAAAATTCTTCTGCATCAGGATCATCCGGATGTTTATAGCTGTTCAGATAACTGTATAAATAGACCCCCAGACCGTATTTTGCAGCCCGTTCAACAAGGTCGTTGAGGTCAACATATTCCCTTTTGGCATTTCTGTCTGGACCGGTGACAAAAATAAGAATGGTATCAAATCCGGCATGACTGATGGCATTCAGATGCGAATCCGGGTAGCTATCGTGTCCCCAGCCGGAATGCACCATGCGTGGTGTAAAAATCGGGTCGCATCGTGTTTCCTGCACCGGAATATATGGTGCCTCCCGAAAATTCATTATATCCTCAAGCCGATGAACTCCCTTCCGGATATTGCCGGTAATGAGCACTCCGGAGTCAGTTACCGCAAGCTCAAAACCCTTATCGCCTGTTTTTTCCCGCAAAAGAAAGTATTTTTTTTCAGTAGCATGTCGGACAATCGGCAGACTGATACCCATACAAGTCTGAAAATAATCCTGCAAATCCAGCGCAGCACAACCTTGACACAGAATACCGGTGTAAATAATTTTCCACGAATCATCGATGACAATCTCTCCCGACTCCGGAGTCTTTGTCCGGTCAAAAATATCCGGTTTATGTACGATGTCAATACGTTTGCGGAAATCATAATTTATCTCTTCTACCATTTTCAATCTCCCAGTATCTTACTTTATTTGTCATGTGCGGAAACAAATGCTTCTGTTTTTTGTAAAAACAGGTGACACTTTCTCCTTGGGAATAAATTCTCAGTCAATATGATGAAACATTGTGCCAGACTCTACTCTTAGAGTAGAATAGCATGGTCTGAATGACATTGCAATTTCGATACCCGGTAGCAAAGAGCCAGTTCTGATGCTGTCTTCAATATATTTTCTGTTCCTGTCTAAAACACGCATTTTTTTACCTTATGATAAGCTAGCTAATTAGATTTTAAGATAATCTAATACCTAATTTCCGAAAAATCAAGAGATATTTACGCCGTGTGCAAGTTTTTTAACAAAAAATCCGTTCAAATTGTAGAAGCGAATTCCCATATTTCTGGTTGATACAGCAATTGATGGAATGTGCCAACATTTTCCTGCTAATCCGAACAGTCAAATGCCATAAATCTCTGGCTCTGATTTTTTCGGCATTGAAACGCTCAGTCAATTGAGCTATGACGGTTTCAATCAAACGCCTC
>DPDG01000014.1 GCA_003526375.1 Lentisphaeria bacterium | reverse complement strand
CCAGCGTGCAAGGAGCGGTCCGCAACTGAAAATCGCAGATGCAAAAGAGCTGTTCGAGGCGTATTTCAAGGCGGAAATCAATGCCGTGGAACACCTCGTCTACAAGCCGAAAGAGGATTACGGGGCTCTGCTGCAAACGGGGTTCACCATGCTCACTGTCTGCCTCGAAAACTGGCAGGATGACTTTGCGGTCAGGAGCGTGGAGGAAGGTTTTTCCGTGGAGATTCCGGGGCTGTCGAAGCCGCTGATCGGAGAGTATGATCTGATCGTGGAGGACGGCGGTCATGAGTGTATCGTCGATTGGAAAACGGCAGGCGCGAAGTGGTCTCCGGGTAAGGCGCATCAGGACTTGCAGGCGACCGCTTTTTGTTACGCCCGTACAAAACAGACTGGCAGGAGTCCGCTGTTCCGGTTCGATATCGTGACGAAGACCAGAACGCCATGCGTGGAGTCGCACTATTCCGAGCGCAGAGAGCAGGACTTTCAACGCTTTGAATTGCTGGCGCAGACCATCGAATCGGCGGTGCAGAGGGAGGTGTTCTATCCGAACGAGACAGGCTTTTCCTGCGCGGATTGTCCTTACAAAACCAAGTGCCGTTTGTGGCACGTGAGGAAGGGGTGAGACGATGAGTCATCTTTGCATGGGCGGCGGTGGACACTATGCCGCACGGGAAGAAATCGCGCTGGTTCCGACGCCGGAGGCGACTTCGAGCTGGAAGCCGGTTCCGCATTATGAGGTCATTGAGGCGGTGACGGAGGTGGTGCAGGCGCATCACTGGGTGATTCTGGAAGAGCAGTTCGGATTGGCACGTGAGGGTGCGAAGCTGTTCGGCGTGATGAAGATCAACAGGAGTTCCTCGCTGGAATGGTGTCGCTGTATCGGGCTCAGAAACAGCCACGACAAGACTTTTTCCGTGGGGCTGACAGCCGGAATCAGTGTGATGGTGTGCAGTAACATGGCGTTCGGCGGGAGCATGGTTCTGAAGCGCCGCCATACCTCGCGGATTGAGCTGTGCGATCTGGTGAACCGCGCCGTCGATGAGCTCGAAAACGAGTTCCTGATACTGGAGAATGTCTGCGAGGACTTGAAAGTGGCGTATCTGGACAACGACGACGAAGTCAGAAGCCGAATCGTCAGAGCCGCAGAACTCGGCGCAATCAACAGCTCGGATATTGTACCGGTGTACAAGGAATTCAAGAATCCATCGCACGAGGAGTTCTTGGAGCCGACAAGATGGAGCCTGTTGAATGCCTTCACGGAGACGGTCAGGAAATACACCCCGCAACGGGTAGACGTCTCCTACACCGCTCTGAACCGCTGCTTCGGCCTGGACGGCAACCGTCCGGAGCTCTGGAGCTGATGCCATTTGCGAGAGAATCATAAGGTCCCGCTGACTCTTCCCTGCGTGAAGAGATTCCGGAGGGAGGGCTCCTGTTGCGTCCTCCTGTCCGGAAGACCCGCCCCATGAAGTGATGCGCCATGAGGGTGTCCAAAGCATTACGGAGGTCGAAGGAGTGCAAACCTTCCCTCCGTCTTTTTTTTACCATGCAGTGAGCTGATGCTATGGTGTATGACAGGAGGTTCACGGACAAAACGGACACTTTTCATGAACTCCTTATTAGGAACAATATATATATATTCCCCCCCTGCCACTATTTTATGTATACCTTTTTCCCACACGCGTAAGTAAAATACACGTCCGTAATGTCCGAAAAGATAGAATCGAAAAATGGTGTCTATATAAGAGTTCTGAAAAACTGTCCGAAATGTCCGGAGAAAAGAAGACACCCCCCTATCCTCTGTTCTTATAAGGACTTGAAAATATACGTCCGAAATGTCCGGAGAATGAAGATGCCTTGCGCGCATTACACGCGTGTATATAAATCGAAAATATCCGTACATCCGTACCGCACGCTCATTTCTCTGCTATTTGCCTGCTCTGAATCCGTCCCTATTACCGTCCCAAGAAGCCACGGATAAAACAATCGGAGACATGGCTGATATCCGCAAGTCAGCTTTACTGTACAGCAAGGCTCTTCGGGGTGGCTCATAGATACAGCAGGGGGGATGATCTCCTTCCTTTTTGCACAGTTTCTCGCGCGTGCGCGCATGTTGCGCATATAAAATAAATTACGGCAAAGCGTCCGAAACGTCCGAGGAGCCTCAAATTACAAGCTTTCTATCCGTCCGAGAAGCGTCCGAGAAGTCAATTACCCTGTCAGAGTCGCAGAGATGGAGACATGCGATTAGACCATTCCCGAAGAAAAAAACTTGAAAAAAGTAACTTGAGGATTAGATTCAAAAAAGTGGTGGACGAATAGTAGACGAATGTTTGTTTCACAGGGTCGAAAATCAATAGAAAAGGAAGAAAAAATAGCAAAGCCACACAGCTGGAACAAATGCTTCAAGTTGAGTGGAAAGAGTTCATTATCAATAGGTTAAGGAAATATAAAAATGGTGGCAAGGACCGGGATCGAACCGGTGACACACGGATTTTCAGTCCGTTGCTCTACCAACTGAGCTACCCCGCCACTTGGCATTACTGCCGTTTGGGAATAGGTCTGTAAGATACATGGCGGTCCGCAAAATGTCAAACTCAAAAGAGAAAAAATATCAAAAATATTTCAGTTGATCTTCTCACAATATGAACGCGGGATATGGAAAGCCCGGAAAAATCTGAAGCATGGGAGAACGGATGTCCTCATATTCCAAAAAATTCTCTGGAATGTGCTGATCAGGAAAGATTGTTGAAAACGGGATTTTTCAGAACAGGTCCGGTTTCGTGCTGAGCATCTTGCGGTAACTGTCGAAAACGCCGGCTTTCGATACAAAGCCCAGATATTTGCCGTTTTCCACGACCGGAAGGTTCCAGACGCGCAGACTCTCGAACAGTCTCGTGGCATCATGCAGGGAATCCGTTGCCTCAAGAGCCGGGCCTGTCGGGGACATGATGTCGAAAACCAGAACCATGTCATACAGTTCCGTATCCAGAATAAACGGGCGGATATTGTCCACACGCACGATACCGACGATTGCGCCGTCATCGGAAAGCACTGGGAAAATGTTCCGTTTGGATTTCATCAGAGCTTTCAGGAGAGTCCGCAAGGTATCCGTCTGTTTTACAGGGACATAATCGTTTTCGATCAGGTCGCGGAGCTGCTTGTGCATCATCATGACGGCATCGTCTTTCTGCTCCGGCGTGCCTCCTTTCATGACAATCATGGATTTATATACGTTATGTTTGGCAATGCGCTTGCTGATGAAGCTCGAAAGCGCTACGACGATCATCAGCGGGACGAACAGTTTATAGCCGCCGGTCAGTTCCGCAATCAGGAACATCCCTGTCAGCGGCGCGTGCATGACTCCGGCAAGGACGCCTCCCATGCCGACTGCGATGCAGTTGACCGGGTCAATCACGGTGATGCCTGTAAGGTTCAGGATTTTTGAAATGAAATAGCCGAGAAAAGCACCTATGAACATGGACGGTCCGAAAATACCGCCGTCGCCGCCGCTTTCGACGGACACCGCCGAAACAAACGGCTTGATGACGATCAGGAGTCCCAGCAGGATCACCAGAGTATTCGGTCCGCTGAACAGAGATGAGATCGGGCTCCCGATGGCGATGACGCTTTCCTTTCCGCGCAGAAGATCGGAAACATAGCCGTAGCCTTCGCCTTTCAGCGCCGGGAACAGCAGAAAGAAAACGTAGAGAATCAGGCAGCCGACCGCGCCGCGGATCCAGACGTTCTTATACTTTTCAAATTTTTTTGCCGTAATGACAGAAGTTCTGATGACGAAGGCGGAGACAAGCCCTGCGGCAAGTCCGATGATCACATAGTATGGAATATTGGTGACGGTCCATACGGTTCCCTCATTGAGCTGGATGAACGTATGCTGGTTGTAGAAGATTTCCGAAATGACTGCGGCGGCTGCGGATGCCATCAGGAGCGGCACCAATGCCGGAACCGAAAATGCGGGAAGCAGGATTTCGCAGGCGAAAAGGGCTCCCGCAACGGGGCTGTTGAAGATGGCGGAGATGCCGGCGCCGCCTCCGCACGCCAGAAGAAGCGTCCTGCTTTCGCGTCCGAGCTGGAGCACTTTCGCCACATTGGAACCGATGGCGGAACCGGTCAGGGCGATCGGCGCCTCAAGTCCGGCGGATGCGCCCATGCCGACCGCGAGTCCGCTGGTGATGATATGGGAATAGGTTTTGCTGCGCGGCAGGTCGCTGGTTCCGTTGGTGGTCGCCATAATGACTCCCGCCAGGCTTTTTTCATAAGGCCCCTTGTTGAAAAACAACCGGACGATCACGATACATCCGAAGATGCCGATTGCGGGAACGACGGGAAGAATCCACATCATCCACGGAAGGCGCTCGGCGAGCAGTCTTGCAAGGTCATGGCAGCCGTGTGCAAAGAGTTTCAGAAGTACTGCCGCGGTGCCGGAGATGACTCCGACGACAATGCTCAACAGAAGGATATAGCCTTTATCGCCGAGTGTGCGGTGGATCACTCCCATGAAGGAGTAATTTTGAATGAGCTCTTTCGTGAACAGAAGAAATTTCATGATGCCGTCAACGTTTTTTCGCTCCTATGGTGCGGATCTCGGAGATGAATTCCTCAATGTCCTTGAAATCCCGGTAAACGGAGGCAAAGCGTACATAGGCGACTTTGTCAAGCTGGCGCAGCGCCGCCATTGCTTTGGTGCCGATTTCGACGCTGGAAATTTCACGGTCATATTCTGTTTCGATTTCCATGACGATCTTCGAGAGAAGCGTATCAATCTGCTCCGGGCGGATATTGCGTTTCCAACAGGCTTTTTCGATCCCGCGGCGCAACTTTTCCCTGTCGAAATCTTCATGGGTGTTGTCCCGTTTCAGGACTTTCAGTTCCGCCTGAATGATCTCCTCGTAAGTTGTGAAACGGTGCCCGCAGTTGAGGCATTCGCGGCGTCTGCGAACCCCCGCACCTTCTTTGGTGGCTCTGGAATCCACTACTTTATCATCCTGGCAAGCGCATCTGGGACATCTCATATCCATACCTCCGCTTTTCTATGCGTTGAAAATCATGACTGCAAAAACTCTGCTGCAAGGCAAAAATGCTGACGGTTGCACAATTTCCTCATACCGGATTGGCGATGAAAGAATCGCCTCGGCATTTCTTCAGATAATTCAATGCCGCCACCTGCCCGGTCATTTCCAGATCGCCGCGGTAAACCGGATCGTGCCAGCCTTCGATGTCGATGTTCCCGCGATAGGATGCGAGGCGCAGTTCTGAAATGATGTCCGTCCAGTTGGAATCTCCGAAGCCGGGCGTTCTGTGCCAGCACGCCGCTTCCCTGCCGAGAAAACCGTGTTTCGCGATGACGTCGCGGCGGATTGTGGCGTCCTTCCCGTGGATATGGAAGAATCTTTTCCCCCATTCGCGGATCTGCGGAAGCGGGTCAATCAGCTGAACCATCTGATGGCACGGCTCCCATTCCAGCCCGATATTGTCCAGGGGGACGGCATCGAACATCAGCTCCCATGCATCGGGATTGATTGCAATATTCCAGTTGCCGGTATTCCAGTTGCCGCCCATCAGGCAGTTTTCAAAGGCGATTCTCACTCCTTTGGATGCGGCGTATTCCGTCAGCGGGAGCCAGATTTCCCTGAAACGCCCGATACTGTCGGGAATGGATTTCCCGGTTTCGCGTCCGGTGAAACCTGTCACCAGATTGCTGCCGAACAGGGCGACGGTATCAATCGCGTGTTTGAAACACTGCCGCGTGTGTTCCGCTTCTTCCGTATGTTCCAGCATGTTTCCGAAGACGGAGATGTTGGATACTTCAATCTGTTTTTCCCGCAGGACCGGCATGACGGCATCCGCGAGTTTCTCCGGCTCAAAGCCGTTGAATTTTCCTCCGCCGTAGGTGAATGTGAAACACTCGAACCCATAGGGGATGATCTGTTCGATGTAGGAGGCGGCTTTTTCATTGGCCTGCACTATGGTGCCGATCTTGATCTGATTCATGCTGATTCTCCAAAATATCGTTGTGGCGCCTGAAATTTCTGTCTGCGGCTGAAAAGAAACGGTCTTCCTGAGACTCCTGTCGATTCTTTTCTCCTTTTCGCAGGACTTGCTTTCATAATGTTAAAACCAATAAAATATTAGCAGTTTGCAGAGAAATCAAGTCTAAGTTGTAAAATCATGCTGGCTTTTTGACGGATTCGTGTTACATTCCTTACTGTGTCAAGTGTAAATTCAGGAAAAACAGGAGATTTGCAGTTATGAAGAGTTACAGAAAGGAACTGGTATTCAACATCCCCGGACGCAGGGGGTTTGTCAACATCACGCCGCAGATTCAGAAAGCGCTGGAAGAATCGGGCATCCGGGAGGGACTGCTTCTCTGCAATGCCATGCACATCACGGCGTC
Organism: Lentisphaeria bacterium; assembly: GCA_003526375.1. GTDB lineage: Bacteria > Verrucomicrobiota > Lentisphaeria > Victivallales > UBA1829 > UBA11452. The sequence continues at coordinate 6,516 of DPDG01000014.1, read as the reverse complement.
CGTGTTCATCAACGACGATGAATCCGGGCTTCATCAGGACTATGACAAGTGGCTTGAAAAGCTTGCTCCGCATGAGCCTACGACAGCTTATCTTCACAATCTGGCGGGCGAGGATAACGCCGACGCCCATATGAAACGCCAGGTCATGGGGCGCGAGGTCGTGATTGCGATCACCAACGGCAAACTTGATTTCGGCCCCTGGGAACAGGTCTTTTACGGCGAGTTCGACGGCGGCCGCAGAAAACGCGCCCTGATCAAGATCATCGGTGACTGACCAATGGATTTCTGGAACGCCGGACGCATCATAGAACTGTTTGCCGAGTGCGGCAGACAGGCTCTTGAAATCAAGAAACATCCGAATGCCGCACTGAAATATGACCGGACTCTTGTTACGGATGCGGATCGAACCATTGAGCGGATTCTGGCCGCAGAGCTCGGCGACGAAACGAATGGAGTTTATATTCTCGGGGAAGAAACGCACCGTCAGAAAAGTTCGGACTACCTTGCCCGTGCTCTGACGGGGAAGACGTGGATCATCGATCCCGTGGACGGAACCGCCAATTTTGCGCATCAGCGCATGTTGTGGGGGATTTCCATTGCGTTTGCCGAGGGCGGCGTAATCCGGGACGGCGGCGTTTACATGCCGGAGCTCGGCGAAATGATGATCACTTCCGGCGGCAGGGCGTTTTATTCGCATGTGCCGGGAGTTCCCGACGCGGATTCCCTGCGTTCCAATATGAGGGAGATGGTTCCGCCGGAGATTCATTTTGACGATGCGGCTGTGATCAATCTTTCGCAGGCGATGGTGAAGCGCGGACTTTTCCGCGGCCCGAATCCGGTCATCGCCATCGGGACTTGTGCTTATTCCTGTGTGGAACTTGCGCTGGGCAAGGATGCGGCGTATGTCACGGGATGCAAAATCTGGGATATTGCCGGATCGCTGCCGGCATTGCGCATTCTCGGCTTTCACGGCAGGACTCCCGCCGGGGACGATCTGCTGAGCGGTGAAATCTGCGACAGGCTTTATGATCTGGATTTCGACTCGCCGCGTCTCTTTTCGATTCGCGGGCAGACTTTTCTCGCCTTGAACGATGAAATTATCAATGCCGTTTCCGCGCATTGCGAATTTCCCGCGAAGGCTCCGTCTTGAAAACGGAGGGTTCCGATTGTATAATAAAGCTTTTCATGAAACTGTAACGGGAGAACAAAAGTGCTTTTTATTCAGACATTATGGACCAATCCGGTTTATTTCTTCACCGTGTGCCTGATTGTGACTTTTTCGGTATGCCTGCACGAGTATTTTCATGCATGGATGGGAGTCAGGGAGGGGGACTATACTCTTCAGGATCATCTTACCCTGAATCCGGTGAAACAGATGGGCTTCATGTCTCTGCTGATGATGGCGTTTTTCGGAATCGCCTGGGGAGGCGTTCCCGTGAATCCGACGCTGCTCCGCGGACGCTGGAGCATGTTGAAGGTATCCGTTGCCGGTCCCTTTGCCAACTTCGTGCTTTTCCTTGCCGGCGGCATTCTGCTCGGCATAAGCTACCGGGTTCCCGGGCTTGAGGAACAGGCAAGAACGATGCTTCAGCAGTTTCTGGCTCTCTTCGGCATTTACAACTTTGTTCTTCTCTCTTTCAACCTGATTCCCGCGCCGGGGCTGGACGGCTGGCATATTCTGGCGAGCATTTTCCCGAAATTGAACAGCGTATCCTCGGAAGTCATCAAGGGATTCATGCTGTTTATCATGCTTATCGCTTTTCTGGGAGTCAATTTTCTTTTTGTGATCGGTTCTCTGCTGGTATCCCTGATTGCACATCTGATCGGCGGAGGCGCATAAGATGCCGGAGGAGGAGAAAATATGGAGCGTGACCGAACTGAACGGGATCATGCGTGACATCGTCGACGGTTCGCTCCGCCCGATGTGGGTCAGCGGCGAGGTCGGAAACCTGACGCTTCACCGCAGCGGTCATGCTTATATGACATTGAAAGACGCTTCATCCCAGATCAAGGCGGTCTACTTCGGCGGCGCGAATGAATGCGCCAAACTCAAAGTGCGCGAGGGTTCCCAGATCGAAGCATACGGCAAACTGTCCGTTTATATGCAGCGCGGAGAGTATCAGCTCAATATCCGCAGTCTGCGCCCCATGGGGCTCGGCGATCTCCAGCGTCAGTTCGAACTGCTGAAACAGCGTCTTGCCGCAGAGGGACTGTTCGACGAATCCCGGAAAAAGCCGGTTCCATATATTCCGGCGCGCATCGGGCTCGTGACATCTCCCGACGGAGCCGCACTGCATGACTTTCTGAAAATTTCCCTTTCTCGTTTTCCGACGCTTGACATCAAGATTTACCCGGCTCCCGTTCAGGGCAGGGGCGCGGAACGCTATATTGCCGCCGGAGTGAATTTTTTCAACCGTTACGGAAAAGTGGACGTGATCGTGGTAACGCGCGGAGGCGGCAGTCTGGAAGATCTCTGGCCGTTCAACGAAGAAGTGGTGGCGCGTGCGATTGCGGCGAGCCGGATTCCCGTCGTGAGTGCGGTCGGGCATGAAATTGATTTCACGATCGCCGACTTTGCGGCGGATCTTCGTGCGCCCACCCCTTCCGGTGCGGCGGAGATGATCGTCCCCGATAAAGCGGCGCTGAATGAGACCGTGGATTCCATGCGGACCCGGATTCTCGCCTCGATTTCCCTGGCGTATGAACGTGCAAAGAGCCGTCTGGACTCCCTGATTTCCTCGGAGGCGTTGCGCCGTCCCTCCTACTTCGTTATGGAAAAGAGCCAGGAGATCGACACGCTTCTGAAAGATATGTCCGTCGCCCTGGACAATGCCGTGTCCGATGCGGACGCCCGGCTCCGCATGATGCAGGGGCAACTGAAAAGCCTGAGTCCGTTCAGCATTCTGAACCGCGGTTATGCAATGATCTTCGATTCCCGCGGCAAACCGGTCACGGACGCACTGGAAGCTCCTCCCGGAACCCTGTTGACCGCCCGTCTTTCCAAAGGTTCGCTCCGTGTCCGTGCGGAGGGGATGGAGGAGTAGTTTTTCCCGCTGCGTCAACTGGCGGAACAGGGGGAGCCATGTCAGCTTCCGCGCCGTTCCGCCAGTTCGAATAATTGGTTTAATTCGACAGACGGTCGATTACATCCTCGCAGTTGACCATTTTTTCAATCAGGTCGTTCAGAGAGTAGTAATAGTGATTGCTTGCCTCGAATCCGATCCGGGAATCCATACGCGCCAACTCGTAAAGCTGATGAACCAGAGACAATTCCTCCTGGACTGTCGCGATCATCGCTGCTTTGTCGCCGGCGTTGCGCTGACGCACAAAACGGATTTGCAGGTATGTGCTCCGCAGATGGCAGTAGGATGCTTCCGCCATGCGGCGGAGTTCCTCATAGGGAGCCTGATCCGACGGTTTCAGTTGTTCCTTGAGTGAAGCCAGAAGCTCCAGCCCCTTTTTCCATCCCTCCGTAACCTTGCGGAACTGATCCTCGAAAATGTCTTCCGGATAAATGTCCCTCCATCCGGTCAGGTCGTCATAAGGATAACCGATCATGGTTGCCCGGTAGCCGGTGTCCTTCAGATACAGAAGATTCATGGAACCGTAGTTCATCGGCCCGACGTAGATCACAGGGCAACTGAACGGGAATTCGCGGAATGCGTCGCTGAGCAGGTGCCACGCCTCGCAGATTTTTCCTGCGACGTTCACGCTGAATTTATCGGCGGCGAGCACTTCCACATTCTTGTAAAGAAGCTCAAGATTGCCGCCCGGATAGCCGCCGAGCGTCCAGCTCAGCATCAGGCCGTCCACGCCGAGATGCGAAAGATTGTCCAGGTGTTCCTGAAGCAGATACGGGACGGGAAGATACGGTACCGCGGAAAGTTCCCACGAATTGTTCATCTGAATCTTTGCCACGGTCTTGAGCCCGCGTGACTGTGCGTAACGCCAGACTTCGGCTGCCTCCCTGCTCGGTCCGACCTGTGAGATCGAATAATCCACGACACTGCCTTTGACGCCTCCGGCGCCGGTCTCTTTGCCCCATTCGCTGATGCTCATGAACCAGACATTCTTCGGAAGCCTGTCAATGACTTTCCGCTTGAATGCGGCGTTATCCGTATCGGTTCCCTTTTCCCGCCATGCCCAGTCGGAAACCAGCAGTTTCGCTCCGGGGGAGGATGCATGAATTCCTCTCTCCGCCGCCGCAACGACTTCCGCAATCAGATCCGCGCCGTCCCGGTCTCTGCACAACGGACATGCCGTCTTGTTGAACGCATAGTTGCAGTGCGTCGGGTTTTCCGACATTGTAATCATGAATGCGCCCGCAAGCGCCGGAGCCGCCTCGAATACCGCCGCGCATGCCTCCTCAAGCCATTCCAGAGGTTTTTGCCTGCTTGTACAGTTGGCGCGCATATGATTTCTGGGAACGTCGACTCCTGCCCAGTCCGGGTTTTTCTCATAAAACGCATAGGGCATTCCGCGCGGCTCGTTCAGATACAGATAAATGCCGATCCCGTATTTTTTACAGCGTTCCGCAAGAACGGAGAGGTTGCGGAGACGTGTCTCATATCCCCTGGAGAACTCCTCCGAACCTTTCACCGGATGGAGCAGATAAAGAATCGCGTGCATCCAGACCCCCCTGATTCCCATGGAGGCATACTGCTGAAGCAGATTTTCCGGGACCGGGTCGCGCTTTTCGATGTCGATGAAGATGTCCCCGCAGCTTGCCGCATAGGAGTGGATGAAATTCAATTCAAACCGTTCCGTGCCGCCGGAGAATTTCTGCGCTGCGTATTTCTCCGCAAAAGTGAAAGGCTGTTCCGAATAATTCATTTCACATTCCTGCGGAATATGCTTGCGGACCCGCTCACGGAAAAGAGCCGTAGCTTTGCGTTCTTCCGGAGTCAGCGGCATGTATTTCAGTTCCCCGCAGGCGGGTTTGAGGGCGCCGAGTTTCGCCCAGAAGAAATCTTCTTCTTTGAGCGTGTAGGCAAGCTGTTCCGGAGTCCAGTCCAGAAGCTGGAGAAGCTGGCGGTAGTTGAGAAGGTGCCAGTTCGAGCGGATGATCGTCAGGTAGCCGAAAAGCAGCCACTTCGGGTTGACTTCATGCGTCATAGGAAGTCCCAGCTCCGCCGCGGCATCAAGAACGGTCTGCTCCGGACATTGAAGAATTTCTGCAAGTTTCGCCGGCGGAACGTATTCCCAGTTTCGCCAGAGGAAAGCCTGCCATTTGACCGGAAAATGTTCGAAACGGACCGGAACCGGTGCGTTTCCCATCGGCAAATCACTGATATTCATAAGATTGATCCTTGTTTATTTTTACGGATGATTCAGCGTCAGAACATATAATATAATGAAAAAAGGAAAAATCAAGCCTGTTTTTATGTTATATTTAACATAAAATTGTTAAATATAAATGAAAAGCGGAAAAATAAAGCGGGAAAGGACAAAACAGGTTGTCCTTTCCCGCAGGGAACAGCGATCAGCGCAAGATCAGATCAATGAATCCCAAAGTGCCGCATCTTCAAGTTTTGCCTTGACTGCGTTCACAAATTTCGCTCCTTCGGAGCCGTCGACAATGCGATGGTCCACGCTCAATGTGATTTTCATCATGTCGCGGACGACAATATTGCCTTCCTTGTCCACAACCGGAGTCGGGATTGCGGAGGATACCGCAAGAATCCCGCTTTCGCCGGGGTTGATGATCGCGCAGAAGTTTTCCACGTTCATCATGCCCATGTTGGAGATCGTGAAGGAACCTCCGGACATGTCTTCCGGAGTGAGTTTGCCGGAACGTGCCTTGCCGGCCTGTTCCGCAATCTCGTCCGCAAGTTCATCCAATGCTTTTCTGTCGGCATTGCGGATGACCGGAACGACCAGCCCGTTGTCGAGGCTGACCGCGATGCCGAGGTTTACTTTGGTCTTGTGGACGACGGCGTCTCCGATGCACTCGGCGTTGATGTTCGGGAATTCCTTCAGGGCAAGTGCGACCGCTTTCGCGATGAACACATTGACGCTGATACTGATATTCTGTTTCTTCAGAGCCGCGCGTTTCGCCTTGACCGCACTCATGTCGATGGAAACCGTGACATAGAAGTGGGGCATGACGTGCTTGGACTCGGAAAGACGTCTTGCAATCACTTTGCGCATCGTGCTCATCGGTTTCGGGAGTTCCGCAACCGCGTCTTTCACGTCCGCAAGCGTGATTCTGCCGCCTTCGCCGCTGCCGTTCAGGCTGAGCAGTTCCAGCTTGTTCTCCCTGGCGACATTCAGCGCCGCGGGAGTGATCTTCTTCGCGTTGTAGCCGGAAGCCTCAAGATAGTCTTTCACGTCCTTTTCCGTGACGCGCCCGACATCTCCGCCGGTTCCGGGGACCTTGTTGAGGTCGATCAGATAGTCCTTTGCAAAGGCGCGGGCTCTCGGGGAGACCGGTTTCTTCGCGGGGGCTGCCGCCGCCGGTGCCGGAGCCGCGACGGGAGCCGCAGCAACAGGTGCCGCGACAGGCGCCGGAGCTGC
>DPDG01000007.1:33940-75380 GCA_003526375.1 Lentisphaeria bacterium | reverse complement strand
CGATGATTTTCTCATCCCTGAAAGTTCCTGTTTTCTTCTCAAACTGCACCTGGTCTCAATCCCTTGCCTTCACTTGCTTTTCATGCGGCATCTCAGAACAAAACATGAGATTTTTCTGCGTAAAACGAAATTCCAACAATAATTTTGATTTTATGAAGCATCAAAAATGAAACTATCTAATAATGAAAGATTTGCAACTTTTCATCTGCTTCACAGAATACAGATCATTGCCATTCTCGCCGCAATGCTTCTGCCGGCTTTGGGAAAAGCAAGAGAAAAGGCAAGATCAATTCAATGTATGGGACAGGTCAGACAATGGACTTCCGGTTTTATTCTGTATGCCAATGAAAGCAATGACTATTTTCCCAACAACCTGACGTTAGGTTCCGACTGGGAAAACTATAATATGTGGTATAAGTCCGTGGGGGAACGGATCAATGTTGACATTCTCAAAGTGACTGGAGCCAAGACAATGCTGATCTGTCCCAGCGACAAAAAGGGATTTTTATATAATTCCGGAATCTCTTACGGTTATAACGCGTTCTACAATGCAGCAAAATATGCAGGATACAATGGAGCCGGACAATCAGCCGGTTATGGTGCAGGTTCACGCATTACCAAAGTAAAGTTTCCGAGCCTGACGCTCTGCTACGGAGAGCGTGGTTATATGGATCTTCCGCGAGACAGCGGGGTCATCTGTTATGAGGGGACATCTGGAAATCTTCCCTCCATCCGGCATTCCGGCAATGCAAATGCCGGTTTTCCGGACGGACATGCGGCGTCACTGCGCTATAAGGAGCTGCGTTACAAGACCTCCACCACTTCCGTCCCCATCAATAAATACTTCGGTTACAGTTATCAACCGGCAAAATGGCTGACCGGACAATAAAACATAGACAGAAAGGATTTCTGCAAATGAAACATCTGCAAATGAAACAATGGATCACTGCCGCCGCCGTACTGTTCCTGGCCAACCTCTGGGCAGCAGACAAAGTGCTCACAGTGGGGCTGGGAGATGAATTTTACTATGGAACCAGTCTGGACAACATCAGAACCTTCTATCGTGCAATCAAAGGCAAAGGAATCAACATCTCGTGGACCGCAAATCCGGGAAACTGGGAGAAAGATGTCCTGAACCATCCCAGACGTCTTCAATTTTACCGGGATGCGGCGGAAATCGTCCGCAAAAACGGGATCGGTGTGGCTATGGGACTGGCACCGGCAACACTTCTTCCCGTAAAAAATGCGGAACACTGGCATGCGGCGGCCCTGAACCCCAAAACCGGCAGGCGTCTCACCAGAAAAGACTGGGATTTTGCAAACCCGCTCGCGATGAAAGAACTTGAAAAGTATTACGCACGCTATATGAAAGCGTTGAAACCGCGTGAAATGTTTTTTGTGGATGAACTCATATTGATTTCTCCGGGGGAAAATGCCCATATCCACAGAATGAGCGCATACTGGACAAGTCCCACTTATTCCGAAACTGCCCTGAAATCATTCCGCAGTTTTCTCAGGGAACGGAACTTTCCCGGTGCGGATCAGGCAAAATTTCCCGTCACGACCCGGGAAGTCAAAGCAAATCCCAAAGCCAATATGGGACTGCCTGCCATTCCGCTTGACGCAGAAAACAGAACTTTCCTGGAGGAAGACAACCAATGGCCGGATTCTCCGCTGTGGCAGGCATGGTATGAATGGCGGGAAAATCTGCTGGCCCGTGTCTGTGAGTTGCAGATCAGGCTTGCGGAAGATATCTTTTCAGACAATCCGGACTGGCAGGGAACCATGGTCTCGGCTCCTGATTTCTGGTTCTGCCGGGAAACCGGACTCAATCCGGCAAGAATCGCGGAAATACCGCAATTGAAATATCTGGTTGCCGGATATATGGGATCCCACAATGTGGCAAAACTGAAGCCGTCCGCCCTGAAGAACGGCAAACTCCCCGGCGGCATGGTGGAACTGACCTGTTACGGCAGCGCAAACTCCGTTTCAAAGGAACAGATCTGCAAAAACTTCGCAAGACAGGTCAGAGAAGGAGCCCGGCTGATGTTATTCTATCCGCTTGCCAATTTCAATCAAAAGCGCACATCAGAAAAACTGAAGAAAATCGGTATGGATTACCGCCCGGAACAGGTCAAAGCATGGGAAGACTGTATCCTGTATCTGCAAAGAAGAAATCTGGCGTTTGAAATGTTCTCCATGAAAAAATGACCCGCGGCGTGTCGCGGCAAACAGAATAGAAGACTTGCGCCGTTTTCCGCACCGGCGCCGGTCTTCGCTGAAAATCTTACAATTCCATTGCCGGAATTCCACAAGAGTTTTCCGGAATATCGAAGGGAATGATTTGCAATTTGCCGTTTATCATGGTATTGTCCCTTATCTGAATTTTCTATATTTCCAGATGGGCGGAACAAACGGAACATGAAGAAAGACGATCTTTCCAATGTAACCAGCAGGCAGGAACACTCATTGTCTTCACCCCGAAGTATCTGTAATAACTCCGGGGACTCTTATTATGAACTCTGGTTCAAGGATCTCTTTGCCCACCATCCGATGTTCAAAATCGTTCCAGCGACCGTTCTTGCAGGACTCCTCAGCGGAATCATTGCAGTGATCGGGGCATTTTTCCGTCCGGAAGGTCCCTGGCTCGTAATCCTGAACATCTTCTTTTTCTCGCCGTTCATGGAGGAGCTCTTCAAACAGATCGGGCTGATTTACCTGCTGGAAAAACGGACGTGGCTCCTGCGGTTCACATGGCAGTTCCCTCTTGCCGGAGCACTCAGCGGCCTGACATTCGCCGTCCTCGAAAACCTGATCTACCGCTATCATCATCTCGCGGACATGGAGGGGAGCGACCTTGCCTACATCATGGGATTCCGCTGGATCGTCTGCACAGGACTTCACCTGACCTGCTCCCTGATCGCCTCCGCCGGGCTGTGCCATGCCTGGAAACGCCACATGGGACACTTCATGCCGTTCAATCTGAGGGATGCCCTCTGGTATTTCGCGGCGGCAATCGGGCTTCACGGTTTTTATAATTTCCTCGTGTTCATCACTTTCTTCGATGAAATTTTTCATTTTTAGGTGCCTGAATGCCGGAACGCAGTTCGGCATTCAGGCACAATCCCCGGAGATTTCTTTCCCGGCTTCTTGCAATTCCGATATTCCATGTTACAGTTACGGCATTTCCGCTGACGGCAGAAAAAACAAACAAGGTGAAGTATGGCCAGAAAACTGATTTTCGGACGTTATGATTATGCAGCGTTTCTCTGCTTTGCATCATACGCCATGTGCTCCATTATCGTTCCCGTGTCATTGGTTCCGATTGCAAAGGATCTTCATTTTCCGCTGACGGAAGGCGGCATGGGATTAGGCGGAATCCTGCAGATCGGACGCGCCGTGCCCATGGTGGCGGCACTGATCCTGTGCGGATTCTTTTCGGGAAGCTGGGGCAAGTGCCGGTCGCTCGGTTTCGCAATGCTCTGCATGGCTCTCGGCATCCTGCTCGCCGCATTTTCGCCGGTCTACGGCATCATGTTTTCCGCCCTGATGATTGCCGGATTCGGGGAAGGGATCATCGAGGGGCTCGCGACGCCGTTCGTCCAGGATCTGCATGATGAGGAACCGGGACGGTACATCAACTTCACTCATTCCTTCTGGTCGGTCGGCGTGGTGTCGATCGTACTTGTCGCAGGCGCACTTCTTGCAAACGGAGTGAGCTGGCGCTATATCGTAGGCGCCTGCGGCGTCCTCGGTTTGTTTCCGGCTTTCCTGCTTCTGTTTCCGAGCAGAAAGCACCCTTATCCCGAGTGTGGAGAGATCAAGAAATGGACCGAAGTCTGCGGAGATTTCCGGAACATTGTCCGCATCCCGCGTTTCTGGCTCTTTTTTGCAGCGATGTTCTTTGCCGGAGGCGGCGAATTCTGCCTCACGTTCTGGTGCGCCAGTTTCATCCAGGTCGAGTATGCGGCATCGGCATGGGCGGCGGGAATCGGGACCGCGAGCTTTGCCGGAGGCATGATCGTCGGGCGTATGGGCGGTGGCATTCTGATCCGCCAGAAAAGACTCAAGGAATTTCTGGTTTACACAGCGCTTGCCGCAACTGGAATCAGCCTCTTTTTCCCGTTTCTCCAATCGCTTTCCATGCTCTTCGTTCTGCTCTTTTTCACAGGCATCGCAACGGGACCGTTCTGGCCGAGCGTCCAGAGCTATTGCAGCACCCGCATGACCGTTGACAATACCATGCTTTTCATCCTGCTTTCCGCCGCGGGAATTCCCGGATGCGGATTCTTTACCGCTGTCATGGGAATTCTGGGAGATCATTGCGGACTGCGCTACTCCTTTTTCCTGATTCCGTTCTGCTTCATCGTGCTTGCCGCTCTGATCGGCATTGACTGGCATCAGAGTCGAACAGCAGCCGTGGAACGCGCAAAACGGATGAAAACAATCAGGCAGTAACCCGCCTCATGCGGGAAAAACATTCAGACGGCAGAATTGAATATCCGCCGCGGGAATGTTTTTCCCTGCTCCCGGTCACAAATAATCCGGGCACCATTCCTTTACAAAATGGCGGTTCTGCTTCGCTGTTCCGTCACCGACCGTTTCATGGAACGGATGCGGTGCGGCGTGACCATCTGCAAACAGATAGTTCGAATTGTTGCCATGCCGTTTTTTTGCAATATGCTCCTCCCATTCCGCTACGGGGCACATGCTGTGATAGCACTGGTGTTCATACGCATTGCCGTCGCCGTCCTCGCCCCGTTCGGACAGGAGGACATAAAATGAACTCTGTTTCAGAGTATCGCGTTTATGCCCGAATGTGAACATGGCATTGATGATATAACTCTGCACTGCGTCGTGCATATGATCTTCATGCCGGTGCCCCTCCTGAAATTTCGGGTCCGCTTTGCATTTCAGATACATTGTCTTGTAATTGTAATGAACAATCAGCGGAGTATACCATTGCTGTTCATCATGAGAATGTCCCGATTCTTCTCCGCCGTGGGAGTGTTCCTCCTCCGCCGCTTCCTCAGCAAAACTCCCCGTATGAATCTGCGGAAATACTCCATGATAGTCATCCGCATAAAAGTTCAGGGCAAGATAGGTCTGTTTATGATTATTCAGGCATGCAATCGCATTTGCTTTGGCTCTGGCATGGTTCAATGCCGGCAGAAGCAGTCCCGCTAAAATTGCGATGACCGCAATCACGATGAGGAGCTCGATCAGGGTGAAAACTTTTGTTTTTCCCCTGAAAGTAAGAACAGAAGAACAAGGAACGGGGAAGTAAGAAGGAACAGGGAAACAATCGAACAATCGAACATCAAAACAATTGAACAATCGAAGGAAGAAGGAAGAAGCGGGGTTGGGCAGGGATTGATTCCGTCCTCTTTGGGAGACCGTTCCCGACCGCGAAGCAGGACTGGTCTCATGATATATTGAATTGTGATCCGCGCCGGAACCGGAGCGGGAAATGGACACAGAAGAAAATAATTTCATGTTTATCACTTTCTGAAATTGAGACAACAAGACATGTGGTGAATTCTTCCGTCACACAGGAAGAACTCAGGCTGGACAGCTCAAAAGGCGATATGGAACCTTTCGAACCTTTTGCGCCGGATTGGATGCGATACGTTTTCTTGCCTCAAAACACCGGAGGGGCACGCGGGGAATGTTCCCCGGGAACCGGCAGGCGGCACTGTCTTATGGAAAAAACAATATTCCTGATCGGTTTCCCGTGCGGAAGGGAAAGACTGAACAACGGAGTTTCATCAGATTGCAGCATTCCGTGGCAGATGGCACACGAAGTATGCGGCGAAGCGTGGTGAATCGCGGGCAGTTCCTGTTTTTCATGAGAAACGCACACATGATGAAGCAGAGGGTGCCAGATGCCGCTGAATGCAAACAGCAGAACCGCTCCCAGCAGAAAACAATAGGATGGTGTCAGACGTTTTCGTTTCATGGTATTATAAAGTAATACCGGGACAAAAAAAATACAACTGTGCCGGAGAGTTTTTTCAAGGATTTTTTCCGGGCGATTGAAAATTCCGGCTTTCCGTGTACATTGAAAGGCTGTTCTTTCAACAACAGGGAGAGTTTGATGAATACCGAAAACCTTGCACGCAAGCTGGGAATGGAACAGAAGACGTATTGTTCCGCGGACGGCGGGACATTGAATTACTGCATCAGGAAAACAGGCGACCTGCAAAGCAGGGAAAAGGCGGCTGTCATGATGTTTCTGCACGGCGCAGGAGAGCGCGGCGACGACAATCACCGGCAGCTCGTGCATTGCGCATCGGATCTCGTGGAATTCTGCGAGACGGAACACAGGAAAGCCATCCTGCTGTTTCCGCAGTGTCCGGAGAATCTGATGTGGATTCATGCCCTCTGGTCGCTGCCGGAACATACGATGAGCCAGGAGCCGACTCCGCAATTGAAACACGCGATTGAACTTCTGGAAAATACAGTCAAACAGGAGAACGGCGATGAAAAGCGGATTTATATCGGCGGCATTTCCATGGGGGCTTTCGGGACATGGGACGCCCTGTCGCGCCGTCCCGACCTGTTCACTGCGGCAATTGCGATCTGCGGCGGCGGAGATGTGAAGCAGGCTTCAAAGCTGGTCAATATTCCGCTGCGTGTCTTCCACGGGGAGGTTGACAGTGCGGTCATGGTGAAACGTTCCCGTGACATGGTTGCGGCAATCAGGGCGGCAGGCGGCACAAAAGTGACCTACACAGAATATCCGGGCGTCGATCACAATTCATGGACGCAGACTTATGCAGATCATGAAAATCTGCGCTGGCTCTTTTCGCAGACCCGCAGTCAGATGCCGGAGGTCAGTCCGTCCATTACCGGGAACGGCGGAATTCTCCGGGGGTGACTCCGCGGTATTTTTTGTACAGGCGTGAAAAATAATAACGATCCTGAATCCCGACCAGTTCGGCGACTTCCCCGATGCTGAGTCCGGGACGCTCTTTCAGGAGCTGTTCCGCGCGCGCCAGACGTTTTTCTATGACCAGTTTTTTGAAACTCTTGGCGGAACGGTTCTGGAGAAAATGCGAGATCGTGGAGACACTGCGCCCCAGACGGCGCGCAACGGCGGAGATTTTCAAAGACGAAGTCATATTGTCCTCGATATAACGGACAATCGAACGGTAAAGGTGATCTCCGCCCATTGTAATCAGTTCGCGGCGGACGATGTAATCGACCAGCAGCTCCATCAGCCCGATCAGGTTTTCCATGCCTTCCGCAGAAAGATAGGGCAGATCGCGGAATGCCTTTTTGAGTTCGGCAAGTTCCGTTTTGCTTCGAGCCTTTTCCGCCAGATCGGGAGGCAGAGTCTCCGTGCTCCGGAACTGCCCGAACATGACATACCCGAGCAGTTTCCCGTCGGAGACCACCGGCATGATCGCCTCCCATAAATGCGCATGGCAGAGGTAGGACTGGCATTTGCCCGTTGCCCTGCTCAACGCCTGCTTCTCCTGATCCAGCCTGAGACAGCGTTCAAGAGAAAAGAATTTATTCTGCATCAACTGGCAGAAACGGCAGTTTCCCTCGCTCCGCCCCTGTCGCAGAACCTGCCCCTGCGGACCGTAGAACATGACGTGGATACGCATTACGGAGGCAAAGTTGTCGAGCAGTTTCTGCACTTCGCTGTGAAGAATCAGATCAAGAGAAAAATTGTTGTCCGCGGACGGCATCCCCACTCTCCTTTTTTAACAAAAAAACTGCATATTTGCAGAAAAGTCCATTTATTTGCCTGTTAATCTATTTACGAAAAGCGGTTTTTCAAGTATAATTATGCACAGTCGGAAAAATTTCTTTGTTGAAACATCCAAAAACAGGAGAAGGATCATGGACAAAGTCAGAATCGGTCTCATCGGACTGGGCTTCATGGGAAGCACGCATTTCAGAATTTACGAGGCAATGAAGGACGCGCAGATCGTCGCTCTTGCAGACGTCGATGCGAATAAGCGCAAAGGCGATATTTCCAAAGTCGTCGGCAACATCGGCAACGCGGACAACTCCCAGCCGCTGAACATGGAAGGCATCAAAACCTACGAGTCCGGCTTCGACCTCATCAACGATCCGAATGTGGATGTCGTCGATATCTGCTGCCCGACTCCCGACCATGCCGCTTATATCGTCGCCGCTCTCAAAGCCGGAAAGCATGTCTTTGCGGAGAAGCCATTCGCCCGCAATCTCGAACAGGCAAAAGAAATCGCGGAAGCCTACAAGAACGCCAAAACATTCCTGAACTTCGGCATGTGCGTCCGCGCATGGCCCGAATACCGTTATACTTATGAGCAGTTCAAAGCAGGGAAATACGGCAAGCTCCGTTCCGCGACTTTCCGCCGTCTCTCTCCGGACATCGCCGGAAACGCATGGGACAACTGGTTCATGGACGGCAAACGTTCCGGCGGAGCGCTTCTCGACATGCATCTTCATGACACCGACGCGGTCCGTTACTTCTTCGGACGCCCGAAGGCCGTGACATCCGTCGGCGTAACCGGCGGCGTCAGCAAGGGCGGCGTGGACCATGTCATTTCTTTTTATCATTATGACGACGGCACACTCGTGGAAGCGGAAGGCTCCTGGATGGCTCCCAATACCACGCCGTTTGAAATGACGTTCCAGATCATCTGCGAAAAAGCCACAATCCGCCTGATGGCGGAAGGCTTCAAGGTCTACTGGACAGACGGCAGAATCGAAACACCGGAAGTGGAAGCCACAACCGGATGGCACGTCGAACTCGCATACTTCGTCGATTGTGTCAAAAACGGCATCAAGCCTGACAAATACCAGGATTTCGAATCTGTGCTTGACGGTTTCAAGATCAATGTCGCCGAGCAGGAAGCGGTGGACAGCGGCAAACGTGTCGAGATCAAATACTGAGGAGGTTCCCCATGTATAAAGCATTGAATTACTGGGTGTTCGGCGGATTCGACGGGCAGAAGACACCGTATGAGTTCATCGACTGGGCGGCAGAAAAAGGATTGGACGGCGTCGAGCTGACCGTCGGCGATGCGCTTTCTCCGGATATCACGGAAGAAGAGTGCAGGAAAATCGCAAAGTATGCGGCGGATAAGAAAATCGGGCTGCGCTCCCTCGCGACCGGTGCCGGATGGGGCTGCTATCTCGGCGCGGCGGATGAAACCGAACGCCGGAATGCAATCGAATTCGTTAAAAAATACCTTCAGATCGGGGCATGGATCGGTGCGGAAACCGTCCTCGTCGTCCCCGGCGCAACCCGTGTCGCATGGGACCCGAGCCGTCCCGTCCTGACCTATAAAACGGTCTGGGAACAGACCACGAAATCCGTCAGAGAGCTCGTTCCGGTTGCGGAAAAGCTGAAAGTCAATCTGGCTCTTGAAAACGTCTGGAACCGCTTCCTGATCTCTCCGATGGAATGGAAGCTCTTTCTGGATCAGTTCAAATCCGAATACGTCGGCATCTACTTCGACGTCGGCAATGCCTGTTTGAACTGCCGTCCGCAGGATTTCCCGGAAATCCTCGGAAGCTATATCAAAGCGGTGCATCTCAAGAACTTTGAAGAAAACGACTGCGGAGGCGGGCTTCATGACTTCGGTGATGATCTGCTCAAGGGCGTCGTCGATTTCAAAGCCGTGTTTGCGGAGCTGGACAAGATCGGCTACAAGGGACCGTTCACGGTTGAAATGATCCCGTTCTGCCGTCTGCCTGATCTGGTGCTGCCCGATCAGGCGCTCGCGGATAAGATGGCGGTTCAGCTTGCCACACTTTAAGAAATCCTGAACAGCAACAATCCCCGGTTGTGTTTCACTCCATTCACAACCGGGGATTGTTTTATATTTTCGTTTTGCAGAAAAACGGCATCACTCGTAACGCAATGCTTCGATCGGATCGAGTTTCGAAGCCTTCCATGCAGGGTAGAAGCCGAAAACAATGCCGACAGCCGCCGACACCAGCACCGCCGCAATCATTCCTCCGGGACTGGGTTCGATCGGCCATTTCAACTGGTATTTCACCAGCATCGCCGCACCGCGCCCGAGAAGAATACCGACCAGCCCGCCGACAAGACAGAGCAGGATGGATTCCACGAGGAACTGTTTCAGGATATCGCGGGAACGCGCCCCGACCGCCATGCGCAGCCCGATCTCCCGCGTACGTTCCGTCACAGAAACCAGCATGATATTCATGATGCCGACTCCGCCCACCGCCAGCGAGATCATAGCCACAACCAGCAGCAGATTGGTCATCAATGCCGAGGTGCTGTTCAGAGTCTTCATGAATTCGGCAAAATTGCGGACATGAAAGTCATCCTCCTTGTCGGGACCGATCCGGTGACGCTCACGCAGAAGATTCGTGACCTCATCAATCGCGTCATTGACCTTCTCCGGCACAGTCGCCGTCAGCATGATCTGATCGACCTGTGTAAACTTCGGCGTATGAAGCGTATCGGTCTCCAGATTTTCCGCCTGCTCCGGATAGAACGCGACCCCTTCCGCCGGATAAAGGGCACTGGGAGAGGTGGTCGCCTCGCTCGTCGTATTGGA
This sequence comes from Lentisphaeria bacterium, assembly GCA_003526375.1. Taxonomy (GTDB): domain Bacteria; phylum Verrucomicrobiota; class Lentisphaeria; order Victivallales; family UBA1829; genus UBA11452. The sequence continues at coordinate 64,845 of DPDG01000007.1, read as the reverse complement.
CGCCGTCCCGGTTTTCAGTCCGGTGACACGCAGACGGACCGTGGTCCACGGCGCAACGATGATGTCGTCTTCATCAAATCCCATCATATTGGCGCCCTTCGCCTGCAGAACGCCGATCACGGTAAAAGTCACATTCTTGATCCGGATTTCCGAGTCGATGGGAGAGTTGCCGCCGAAAAGCTCCTGCACGATCTTTGTGCCGACGACGCAGACGCGGGCACGGGTATCGACTTCACGGGGGGTGAAAATACGCCCTTCCGTCACATCCCAGTCACGGATATCAAAATAATCCGGCGCCGACCCGACAATGGTGTTCGGCATCCAGTTCTTGTTTCCGGCGATCACCTGCGTGGATGAGGCACGCACGATCGGAACCGCCTTGTCGACCGTCTGGCATTCCGCAAGGATCGCCTCACAGTCTTCCGGCGTAAGCGACATGCTGTTGCCCATTCCCTGCCGGACGCCTCCGGGGACACGCGGCGCACCGGGCAGGACCATAATCGAATTCGCCCCCATCTTCTCAATGGAGGTACGGATCGCGGTCGAAGAACCGTTTCCGATCTCCATCATGGCAATCACAGCCGCAATGCCGATCACAATGCCGAGCGCGGTCAGCAGAGCGCGCGTCGGATTGCGCCGGAGCGCCTTCAATGCAACTTCCATGGTTCTCAGCAATGACATATCATTCACCTCCGTATGCGCCGCTGACCAGAAGCCCGTCATGAATATGAATCGTCCTTCTGGCATAATCGGCGACTTCCTTCGCGTGCGTGACGAGGATGATCGTAATCCCCTCCTGATTGAGTTCTTCAAAAATCTTCATCACATCCACGCTGGTCTTTGAATCCAGATTTCCGGTCGGTTCATCGGCAAACAGAACCGGCGGACGGTTGATCAGAGCGCGGGCGATCGCGACACGCTGCTGCTGACCGCCGGAAAGTTGCGACGGATAGTGCTCCATCCGGTCTCCGAGACCGACCCGCGCCAGCATGGCGCGCCCGCGCTCCTGCGCCTCTCTGGTCGAAAGCGAACCCGCCGTATAGAACAGCGGCATGATCACATTCTCCAGCGCACTGGTCCGCGGCAGAAGATTGAAGCTCTGAAACACAAAGCCGATGTGCCTGTTCCGCACCTGTGCCCGCCTGTCGCCGGAAAGGGAGCCGACCTCCTCCCCGTTCAGAAAGTATTCTCCGGCCGTCGGACGGTCCAGACACCCCAGGATGTTCATGAGCGTGCTCTTGCCGGAACCCGATGCCCCCATCAGGGCAACGTATTCCCCTTTCTCGATATTCAGCGTAATGCCCTTGAGAACAGGCACATCGATCTCACCGAGAAAATAGGTCTTCGTGATGGATTTCAGTTCAATGAGACTCATTTTTTCTTCTGGTTCCTTCTGTGCGGCGGTGTGGGCAGGAACGGACTGGCGGAATTGCCTCCCGCATTCTGAATGGTCTTGACCGTCTCCTTGCCTGTGACATATACGAGTCCCTCCTTGAGCGCATCGGCAATGATCTCCGTTTCCGTTCCGGTATTCAACCCGGTCCTGACCTTCAACGGTTTCAGTACCTCGTTTTCAACGGTCCAGACGGTGCGCTCGCCTTTTGCGGGCTTTTCATTCAGGACAGTCTGATATTCCGGTTTGAGGTCGGAAGCGTCGGGTGTAAAACGGAGTGCGGCATTGGGAACGGCAAACGCATTTTCGCGTTTATCCAAAATAAATTTGACATTGGCTGTCAGATAGGGCAGCAGCGTGCCGTCGGAATTGTCGGTGCCGACCTCCACAACGTATGTGACCACGTTCTGTGACATCGTCGCATTAAGCCGGATTTTCTGGACCTCGCCCTTGAATTCGCGTCCCTGGAAAGCATCCACAGTAAAAATCACCGGCTGTCCGACCTTGATCATGCCGACGTCGGCTTCATTGACGGAAACCCAGATCTGCATCCGCCGCAAGTCTTTTGCAATCAGGAACAGACTCGGCGCGCTCATACTTGAAACAACGGTCTGCCCGACACTGACGCGGCGGTCGATGATCACACCGTCCACCGGCGATTTGATCGTGCAGTATCCGAGATTGCGGGCGGCACGTTCCTGCGCAGCGTTTGCGGCGGCAAGCGAAGCCTCCGCCTGCGCCAGGCTCGCCTTCTGGACGGCAAGGTCCGCCACTGCGGCGTCGTAATCCGCTCTGGCGCTGTCGTAGGTTGTCTTGGCGATGGCATTGGTCGGGTAGAGCTGCTGGGCGCGCGTCCACTCCTGGAGAGCCAGTTTACATTTTGCTTCGGACTGCTGGATGTTGGCTTTCGCGCTCTGAATCGCAGCCTTCGCCTGAAGCTGTTCCGCCTCGGCGGATTTCAACTCCGCGGCATAAAGAGAATCGTCAATCAGGGCAAGAACGTCGCCGTTCCTGATGACGGAACCGTAGTCAACGCTTCTGCCTGCGGTATCCTTCCCGAACTGCGCGATCATTCCCTGCACCTGTGCGCCGACATTGACCAGCTCCTCCGGTTCCACGGTTCCCGTCGCACTGATCGTGCGCATCAGTCCCGTTTTTTCAAGACGGTCCGTCCGGAAGACCGTCTTCTCCCCGGTATCCGAATAACTCCGGTATCCCCACACAGCCAGAACAATGATGGCGGCGGCAATCAGGAACAGAATAACGAGTTTGACAATTGATTTCATAAATGATCCCATCCTTTTTTATGATATGATTATCTTTTGTAACGTGCAATGATCATGTTTTATTGTATCGGGACCGGCAAAAAAAAGGAAAAAAATGAGATTACGCCCCCTGCAGGACGCGACTGCCGGAAAGGGCAGAGCAGAAAAAGCGGTCTGGAACAGAACGGAGGCGGAAAGTTTCCGCCCTTCCGTTCCCGGCATTCCGGACTTTCATTCTGACATACAGCTTTTTCCGTAAGAAATCCGCCGGTCTCCGGCATGAAATCACCAGTCGCGCAAATGGTCGCAGACCAGTTTTAAAGCATCGCGGACGGGCATCTCCGGATCACTGGTCTCCAGATTGACATATCCCTGATAGCCGCTTTCTCGGATCGCCTTCCATGTCGCCGCAAAATCAATGCCGCCTTTCCCGATCAGCGCAAAGGTATAATAACGTCCGTCACGCTTGCGGTCGGAGCCCGGAACCGGTTCATCGGTAATGATCCAGTCCTTGAAATGCACGTGAACCACACGGTCCTGGACCTTGCGGTAAGACTCCGCGTCATTCTCCGCAGTGGCGACATTGCCGTTGTCGAAAGTCAGGCGGAGCTCCGGAACCGCGTTCAGAACCTCCAAAGCCTCATCCGCCGTAACGATCGGACTCCTGTCCAGAGCAGTACTTTCAAAGGTAAGAGTGATTCCCGCCTGTTTCGTAATCGGGATCATCTGCCGGTACTGCTCGATCCAGAGTCTGCGATCCTCCTCCGGGGTCATGACGCGCTTATGCGCGAACGGGGGGATCATCATCACGGGCGCCCCCAGCGCGACAGCATCATCCACGGAACGTTTGAACTCATCCAGCGCCTCGGCAGATTCCTCAATGAATCCCCGGAGCAGCGGAGTATGCGCCGCCACAGGAAGCCCCGCGTCATCACAGCGTTTCCTGAGCTCCGCCGCCGGGGTGTCATGTGTTGTGACCCAGTCGATTGCAGACATGCCGCAGTCAAGCGTTGTCTGAATGATTTCCGCAGGAGTAAACTTTCCAGCCATCATCATTGACATCATGCATAAATTCATAAACAGCCCTTTCCGTATAAAGCAAATGTATGAATAGTTTAATCCCTGCATACGTTTTTTGCAAATAAAGAGAACAGAATTCATCCCGGATTTCATATCCCGTCTCCGTCTGGCGCTCTTTTTGCCTCTCCCCCTTTCTGCGCTTATGGCTGCCGCGCCATGAATCCGCAACCGTATCCCCCCGCATTTTCCAGAGAAGCGTAAGAACGAAATCTGCGGGACAATCCGGAAAAAGAGAAAAAAAACTGTTTTGCTTCTTGAAATTGCCAACGATGGCAAATATAGTAACAGTGATTTTATCAACAATCACTTTTAACTCAAGATTGAGGGAGATTTGGAACATGGCTCTTCTGAGACGCACAAAAGACACGGCACTTCCGGTAAAAGTCATGCAGTTCGGAGAAGGCAACTTCCTGCGTGCATTCATCGACTGGATGATCAATGAAATGAATAAACAGGGCAAATTCAACGGCATGGTCCAGCTTGTCCAGCCGCTCGAAAAGGGAATGGGGGACATGATCAACGCACAGGACGGATTGTACACTCTGATTCTGCGCGGCGTGGCAAACGGAAAAGTCGAGGAAAACCGCGAGATCATCGAATGCGTCAAAGGCTGCCTGAACCCCTACTCCCAGTGGGCGGAGACCGTTGCCTGCGCCTGCGGGAAAGACCTGCGTTTCGTATTCTCCAATACGACCGAAGCCGGAATCGAATACAAGCCGGAGCCCTACACGCCGGGAAAATGCCAGAACACCTATCCGGCAAAACTCGCAAGCCTGCTGTATGAACGTTTCAAAGCATTCAACGGCGCGGCGGACAAAGGGCTGGTCCTGATCCCCTGCGAACTGATCGACAAGAACGGCACAAATCTGAAGAAATGCATCCTGAACTATGCGAAAGACTGGAATCTGCCCGCGGAATTCACCGCATGGATCAATGAGTCCAACCTGTTCGTCAATACACTCGTAGACCGTATCGTTGCCGGATATCCGCGCGCCGAAGCCGCAAAAATCGAAGCGGAACTCGGTTACAACGACAATCTGATCGACTGCGGTGAAATCTTCCATTTCTTCGTGATCGAAGGTCCGCAGTCTCTCTCGAAAGAACTGCCGCTCATTGACGCGGGGCTCCAGGTTGTGATTACCGACAATCAGACGCCCTACCGTACGAGAAAAGTCCGTTTCCTGAACGGCGCCCATACCGCGGACGTTCTCGCCGCAAGTCTCGGCGGGCTCACCTTCGTGGACGAGATGATGAACGATCCCGACTTCGGCAGGATGGTATGCAAGGCGATCAACGACGAGATTTTCCACACGGTTCAGCTTCCCGAAGAAGAAAAACGTTTCTTCGCCGACTCCGTGATCGAGCGTTTCAAGAATCCTTTCGCCCAGCACAGACTGCTTTCAATCTCCCTGAACTCCGTTTCCAAGTGGAAAGTCCGCGTCATGCCGAGCCTGCTTGACTACGTGCAGATGAAAGGCAGACTGCCCGAAGTGCTCGCATTCTCTCTCGCCGCTCTGATCCGGTTCTATATGCTCGAACTCAAAGACGGCACCGCGGAAGGCTCAGTGGACGGCAGAACCTATCCCGTGGCGGACTCCGAGGATGTGCTCCGCTTCTTTGCGGATGCCACCGCACAATTCAAGGCGGACGGCAATACTGCAAAGCTGGTTGCGTCCGTCCTCGGAAACAAAGAGTTCTGGGGTATGGATCTCAACACGGTTCCCGGACTGGCGGAATTCGCAACCGCAAAACTTGAGCTCATCAACAAAGACGGCATCCGCAGCGCCGTCAAGACAATTCTTTGAGGTGCCGTATGCGTTTCATTCAGATACATCCCTCCGACAATGTCGCCGTTGCGCTTGAAAACCTCAAGGCAGGCGAGAATGCCGGAGTGATTCTCCGCGAGGACATCGGGCGCGGTCACAAATTCGCCCTGCGCCCGATCAGGAACGGTGAAAATATCGTCAAATACGGTATGCCCATCGGCACGGCGAAAGCCGACATCGCCGCAGGGGAGAAGGTGCATACGCACAACATCAGAACACGTCTTGACGGAGTTCTGAATTATGAGTATCATCCCGATCTCTCCCATGCGCCGCACAACGGACATGAAGACTTTTTCATGGGATACCGCCGTTTCGACGGACGCGTCGGCATCCGCAACAACATCTGGATCATACCGACCGTAGGCTGTGTCAACACGCTCGCGGAAAACCTGGCAAAAGCGGCAAATGAAAAACTGCCCGCCGGAGCCGTGGAACGTGTCATCGCCCTGCCCCATCCGTATGGCTGTTCCCAGCTTGGAACGGATCATGCGCTGACGCGCAGGATTCTCGCCGATTTCGTAAGGCACCCGAATGCCGGGGGTGTTCTTGTCGCCGGACTCGGCTGCGAGAATAACACGATTGCCGAATTCAAAAAAGAGGTCGGCGCGCATGATGAAAAACGTGTCCGTTTCATGATCGCGCAGGAGGAGGAAGATGAGTTCGAGACCGGCATGAGAATGCTTGAGGAGCTCATTGAAAATGCAAAAAACGACCAGCGTGTGAAAGTTCCTGTTTCCGAGCTTGTCGTCGGACTCAAGTGCGGCGGTTCGGACGGACTTTCCGGCATTACCGCGAATGCGCTTGTGGGACGTTTCTCGGACCGTCTGACTGCTTCCGGAGGCACCAGCATATTGAGCGAGGTGCCGGAAATGTTCGGCGCGGAAACGCTCCTGATGAATCGCTGCATCACACCGGAAGTGTTTGAAAAATGCGTGAAGATGATCAATGACTTCAAGAATTACTTCACACGCTACGGACAGACCATTTATGAAAATCCGTCTCCGGGCAACAAGGAGGGCGGAATCTCCACACTGGAAGACAAGTCCCTCGGCTGCACGCAGAAAGGCGGCGCCGGAACCGTGGTCGATGTTCTCGATATGGGCGAAACGGTCAAAGTCAAGGGACTGAACCTGCTGAACGGTCCCGGCAACGACATGGTGGCAACGACGCTTTTAAGTGCCGCCGGAGCGCATATCGTTCTTTTTACCACCGGGCGCGGCACACCGTTCGGCGGTGTGGTTCCGACTCTGAAAATCGCTTCCAACACGGCGCTTGCGGAGAAAAAGCCCCACTGGATCGACTTCAACGCGGGACAGCTTGTCGAGTCGGAAAAAACTCCAGCCGCAGTTGATGAAGATTTCTACCGGCTCGTTCTGGATACCGCATCCGGCAGACCTGCGAAAAATGAGGAACACTCCTACGAGGAGATCGCAATCTTCAAGGACGGAGTGACTCTGTAAGGGAGAACCATGGCAGGCATCACACTCAAACAGTTATCCGAACTTTCCGGACTTTCCATCCGGACCGTGAGCCGTGTCCTGAAAGGACAGGCGCATGTGATCCCGGAGAAGCGCGATCTCATTCTGGAGCTTGCGCGGAAGCATCATTACATCCCGAACATGGCGGCACGCAACCTGCGCCTGAACCGCACGAACATCGTCGGGATCATCTGTGCAAACATGATGCAGGAAGTCAGCGTGAAGAAACTCCATGATCTTGTGATGCAGCTTGAAGCATGCGGGTATTATCCGCTGATCGGGCGCCTTGACTGCAACCCGGAGAATATCCGGCATATGCTTACGGAATGGTCCGGCGTAACGAATCACGTGGTGGTGATGCCGTCGGTGACGGAGGATGTTTCAACGGAAATCGTGGACATTCTCCGCCAGTATCCTCTGACAGTGATCTTCATTGATCAGAAAGGCGTCGAGGGATGCCATACCCTGAATATCAACCGCGCAACAGGAATCCGTTCCGCAATCATCCACCTGATCCGAAGCGGGCGCAAAAAGATTCTGCGCTGCGGAGATGTCGGCACACGCGACTCCGGGCTTGCCGCGGCATTCGAGGAAACCGCGCTGTCGGAACGCCCGGAGTTCATCCGGATCAAATACCATTCCGATTTCAAAGAAGGCATGGAACTCGGTCCCCGTATCATGGAATCCGGCGCGGACGCGGTCTTTTTCGATACGGACCGGATGGCGCTCGGATTCATGAACTACGCCGCCGCACATCACATTCCGATCCCGGAACGGATCGCAGTCGTGGGATTTGACGATGATAACAGCGGACACATGATCTATCCCGCACTGAGCACAGTCGCCCATCCGATCGAAGAACTGAACCGCGCCGTCATATCCATCATCCGTTCCAAGAGCCAGAAGATCGTCAAAAAAAGCTTTGACACAAAGTTCATCCGCCGCGCCAGCGCATGATGTCTTTTTATTCATTTCCTGACCTGAAACGGGAGGCTGCGCCCGATGCCGCCAATGCTGATGAAATAAGTCCCCGGCAAAGTGAGCGGCGTCAGATCAATGGAATAAATCTTTTCCGAAGGGAAATCACGGTTCCAGACACCGGCTGCTCTGGACTGCGGAACCGGTTTGATCTTTCCCGAAAAAATCAGTTTGCCGTCCCTCTCGCTGAACACCTTGAAAGGAAGGTTTTCCGGGTAGGCAATGGAAAGTTTTGAGGGAGGAAGCGGAAGCTTCGACTGGATGCCGCCGAATACAGCCGGATAGTCCCCCATCCAGCAGAAAAGATACATCTCCTTGCTGTCCTGATCCGCCAGATAACCGTATTCGTCGATATGAAGCACACTCGTAAACGTCCTCTCCGGGCGGAAGGTCAGAAGCGCATCCTGTGCAGAACTCGTGACGTTCCACGCAACTTCCACATGAATCCGGTCCCCCGCTTTCACAGATGCATCCGTCAATTTCACAAACACGTCATGCCGCAGAATCGTCTCCAGAGGATTTCCCTGCGCACGATGACCGTCAATCACGGAACGGGTGGAAATCATCTCGAAAGGAACGGCTCTGCCGTTGATCTTGATCAGATAATTCTGCGTTTTCGCCGCCTCCGCCGGATTGAATGCCGGACCGAACATCAGTCGCAGGCAGGATTCGCCCAGATTCTCGATTCCACGGAACCCGAGCACCTCCATATTCTTCTCAACGAACTCCGTTTTCCCGGCTTCCTGCGGATAAATGACAGAAGCTCCGGTCCTGCCATATGTAATGCCTTCCGTAGCAACGGCATACCGGCATCCTTCCTTCATCGGCTGCGGCAGCGTCAACTTCAAAACTGTTTTCATGAAATTGCCGGCATAGGAAGTTTTCAATTCAAGCTCCTGTCTGATAACCGAAACACTCCGCGGGCGGATTGACTTCGTATAACCATAGGCGGGATCATCGAAGCTCAGGATGCTGTAAGCCTCCGGTTTATCGTAATCCCCGCCCAAACTGGTGCCGAAAACGACCTGCAGTTCAGTCGGTGAAAGAGCCTCCGCGCCGCGAAGTCCGTAATACTCCATCGCGATGGATCTTTCTGTCCGTGGAAATGCGAACGGATTGAGTTCCGCTCCGTACAGTGCAAGTGACGCCAGCAGTAAAAGCGGCAGGAATGCTTTGAAATTCATAGTTTACCCCCCGGTTGTTATGAATTGTTGTTTTAACCGGTTCCGTATGCGAAACAGGGACGGAACCGTGGATTATTTCAAAAAAATCAAGTTGTCTGCGACTCAATCAATTCACGCTGTTCATCGGAAATTCCGACGAATTTCGGATTGCCGGGCATGATTCCGCGGTGCGATTCCTTGATGAAGTTCACAAACATATGAACCTCCGGCAGCACGTTTTCACCGCGTTCGATCTGCTCCAGCGCATTCTTGGCGTTGAGCCCTTCGAAAAAGAAAGTCCGGATCGCACGGCGGATTGCCAGACGCTGTTCATTGCTCATTCCCGCACGGCGGAGCCCGATCGTATTGGGGCCCGTGATCACATTGCTCTCACGCAACATGCAGAACGGCGGAATATCCTGCCCGACATGGGCTCCGGGGCCGACCATCGCAAGAGCGCCGATACGGCAGAACTGGTGAACCAGCACACAGCCGCTGAAAACGGCTCCCTGCCCGACCTGCACATGACCGGAAAGCGCGGTATTGTTTGCGATCGTGACTCTGTCTCCGATAATCACATCATGACCGATATGGACAAACGCCATCAGCAGCACATGATTGCCGATCGTCGTCTTCAGGAATTCAAAAGGCGGCCGGTGAATCGTCACATATTCCCGGATCACGGTATCCGAACCGATTTCCGTATAAGACTGGATTCCCTTGTAAAATCTGTGATCCTGCGGCTCCGCCCCGACAAAGGCGCCGAAATAGATCCGGCAGCGCGGGCCGATTGTGGTATATTGCCCGATTTTGACATGGGCATCAATAAAACAGTCATCGCCGATTCTCACATCATCGTCAATGACGGCATAAGGTCCGATCTCTACATTTTTCCCGATCTCCGCATTCGGAGACACGACAGCGGTTGGATGGATTGCCATAGAAGTTCCTTTCCCTTGTTATTCTCTTGCCTGTTAATCTAACACATTTTGAGATTCATGCAAATGAAGTTCCGGAAAAAAGCGTCAATCCTTCGCTTTTCCGTTCCGGCTCATCCGCATCAGTCCGCAAGGAATCTTCTCAGAATGAATTTTCCGGGCCGGGGAACTTCTGCTCCCGCACATCGGAAACATATTCCGTGAAAGCGCGGCGGATTTCATCGGTAAGATTGGCATAACGCCGCGCATGTTTCGGCTGGAAATCCGTAAAAAGCCCAAGCAGGTCATTGACCACCTGAACCTGCCCGGAACAATGCACTCCAGCCCCGATTCCAATGGTCGGAACGCTGACCGCTTCCGTGATCTGCTTCCCCAGCTCGGCGGGCATACACTCAAGCACCATCGCAAATACACCTGCCGCTTCCATTGCCTTCGCATCGGCAATAATCCGTTCGGCTTCCTCTTCCTTCCTGCCGGTCACACGGTAAACGCCGGAGGTCTTGATATGCTGAGGCAGAAGTCCGATATGCCCCATCACCGGAATTCCCGCATGAACCATGCGCTCGACAGTCGGAGCAAGCGCGGCGTCGCCTTCGATCTTGACGGCGTCGCACTGTGCTTCCTGCAAATAACGCGCCGCATTTTTAAGAGCATCCGTCTCGCTCGCATGGCAGGTCATGAACGGCATGTCGCCGATCACGAACGCATCGGGAGCGCCGCGACGGACCGCCGCACAATGATGAAGCGACTGTTCCAGCGTGACCGGCAGCGTATTCTGATAACCGAGAACCGCCATGCCGAGAGAATCGCCCACAAGAATGATATCGATTCCGCATTCCTGCGCAAGCTTTGCCGTCGGCGCATCATACGCAGTCAGCATCACGATCTTTCTGCCTTCATTTTTCATCCTGCGGAAAAGCGAAACAGTCGGTTTTTTCATCGTTCCCATATTTCTCACCTCGTAAATTAAGCGGATCAGTATTTTAATAAAATAACACAGAAAATATCATTACGCAAAGTTTTTTATTTGAAATTCACCAAATAAGAGGGCATATTTGTATTGAACGAAGAAAAAGTCACTGCGAAAGGGCTCGAAGGACAGGGAAGACAGGAAAGCGCGTCCTTTTTGTCCTTTGTGTCCTTTCAGGCTGCTTTTGAATGCAGCAACAGTGTCAAATCATAAGGAGGGGACAGAAATGAGCAGAAAAAGATCAGAGAAAGCCGGGAAGAGACAGACCGCAAGGCAGAAAACAGAGCATCTCAGAACCATAAACGGTAAATTTTCCGCCAACGCCGGCGGATTCGGTTTCGTAACTCCGGACGACCATTCCTGCAAAGATGTTTTCATCCCTCCGAAGCATGTGAACGGAGCCCTGCACGGGGATAAAGTCAAGGTGGAAATCATCAACGAAAACCGGGATGAACGCGGTCCCGTCGGACGTATCATGGAAATAGAAGAACGGGAACGCAGATTCGTTACGGGAAGCATTATCTCCGAACGGATGCTCAAACCGCTGGACAGCCATTTCATTGCCGATATCAAGCTCAGCGGCTCCCTGAAGGGCGCGAAACGCGGCGACTGGGTCAAAGTGCGTCTGCTGGACAACGGTTCGAAGCATACCGAAGCCTTGCGCGGAAGCGTGGAGGAGGTCTACGGCAAGGCGGGGGAAATCGACAGCGATCTGCATGCCGTCGCCTCCGAGTTTCAACTCTGTCCCCCGTATACCGAAGCGGACAATGAAGCAGCGGAAAAGATCAAGCCCTTGGAAATCGAACGCCGCGACCTGACGAAACTGTTCTGTGTCACGATCGACCCGCATGATGCAAAGGATTTCGACGATGCAATTTCCATCGGGAAAGGCGAAAAAAAAGGTGAATTGAAGCTGGGAGTCCATATTTCCGATGTCGCGGCATGGATACGCGCCGGCTCGAAATTCGACAAAGAAGCTTACAAACGCTGTTTCTCCTCCTACCTTCCGGGCATGTTCCTGCCGATGCTGCCGAAAAAGCTCACAGCACAGATCAGCCTCAAGGCAAACCGTGATTCCAATGCACACTCCGTCATTTTCACGATTCGGGAATCCGACGGTAAAATACTGAAATCGGAACGGTTCCACTCCGTGATCCATGTCAAATACCGGATGAATTTCGATCAGGTGCAGGCGTTCATGGCGGACCCGGAATCCGCCCCGAAAGAGTGGAAGACGAATGTAAAACGCAATCTTGCAAAGCTGATCGACATCACACGGAAAATGCGCAGGCGGCGCCGCGAAACCGAAGAATACCTGGCAATTGAAACCAGCGAAATCCGTGTTCTCTGCGATGAAGCGACAAAACAGATCACAGGCATAGAGCGAAAGGTTCAGCGGGAAGCGGATCAGCTCGTCGAAGAGTGTATGCTCGCCGCGAATTCCGCCGTTGCGAATGAACTGATCGAACGTAAGATTCCCGGAATCTTCCGTGTGCATCCCGAACCCGATCCGGAAAAAATGGATGAATTTTCTTTCTTCATGGAGAAGTCTTTCCACATCCGGACCGGCGATCTGATGAACCGCACGAACTGCTGCAGGTTTCTGGAGAAACTGCCGGACGATCATCGCAAACCGGTAATCGTTTCCAATTTCCTGCGTTCTCTCCCGCGAGCCTCGTATCTGGAGGAAAATGCGCTTCATTACGGTCTCGGCAAATACCGTTATGCTCATTTCACAAGCCCGATCCGCCGTTATCCCGATCTGGTCGTGCATCGCCAGCTTTGGGCGGCGGACACAAACAAAACGTTGAAGTCCAAAAAGACCATGGCTGCAATCGCCTCCGAATGCAGCATCAGGGAAGAACGGAACGACGAAGCCTATTTCGAGGCAAACGACAGGTTGAAGATTCACTATCTGCGCATGCAGGGAATCGACGGGGAGCAGGTCGCGACATACGAAGGCGTCATCTCGAAAGTGAGTTCAAACGGACTGCTCTGCGATATAACGGATCTGGGCATTTACGGCTTTGTTCCATCCAAGTATCTTTCCATGGAATTGAATTACAACAGGAAATCGCGCAAGCTCAAAGCCTCGCGCGGACATACGGAATACAAGATCGGCAACTTCATCTATCTGGCGCTGGATTCTCTGGACATGGTTCACGGCAGGGCGGTGTTCCGCCCCGTGGTATGAAGAAATACCGTTCCGCGGTTTGCATTCCGCCACGCCTGTGATATAGTATGCGTCCGGCAGGGACGACCCTGCCGGCAGAATCACCCGGAGACGACTCCGCAAACTGTTGGATGAAAGAATGAACTGGATTTATCTGCTGTTGGCAGGGCTTTTCGAAGTCTGCTGGGCCGTCGGACTCAAATATTCACACGGATTCACCCGCCTGTGGCCGTCCGTCTTCACTGCCGGCGCAATGGCGCTGAGTGTATTCCTGCTGGCGCTGTCCGTCAAAACGCTTCCGCTTGGAACCGCATATGCTGTCTGGACCGGAATCGGAGCAGTCGGAACCGTCATCGCCGGAATCATTCTCTTTCATGATTCGGCTTCCATTCCGCGGATTTTGTGCCTGATCCTGATTCTCTGCGGAATCGCGGGACTGAAACTGCTGTCGAAATAGACTCCCTGCAAGTAAGCTGCGCAGTATCGGGAATCCAGAAAAACGACGGAGGCACAAGGATAGTATGGAGCAGGACTCTGCCCTTGACTTGAGAAGAATGCTCACACATTCTTTCGTCTCAAAGCCGATCTGAGGGCCTGTGTATGGAACTTAAAAAAATAAAATTCAATTTGATTTTTCATCTTTCACATGTAACTTAAATAAAAATAAACAGAAACGTTTTCGTTTTTCAGAATGGCATCAACGGGGTAGAAAAGATCATGACATTCAGGCAGGCATTGGCAAAGCATCGTTTCATTGCGGCACTGTTGATTATCGGCATGGCAATCCATTCGGTACTGCTGATTATACATGTTCATGATATTCTGATAAGGGATATCCCGGTGGATTTTCTGTTTTTCTATTTCATTTTTTATTTATGCCTTTGCGGATATCTTATAGTCCGGATGATTCAGGTTAAACCAATACTTCGCTGGTTCTGCCTTGTTCTTATTCTGTCATTTTATACATTATTGACTCAAATACCTGCATTCGGCAGTGCAAGACCTTTTTCAGAGCGTCATGCCTGCATCAGCAATATGAGAAGCATCTATACGGCATGTCTTGCTTATGCAGACGATCATGCTGGTTTTTATCCGTCTTCATTGCAACTATTGTTAAAAGGGGATAGAATATATCTGCAAAGAGAAACATTGCATTGTCCGGCATGCAGAAAAAGGCAAAAGGAACGCTGCGATTATCTTTATTATGGGGCAGGCTTGATAAAAGGCAGAGAACCCATGGATTATCTGCTGCTTCAGGACAAATTGTACAACCATAAAGAAAAACGTTTTCAGTCAAAACTGTTTCTGGATAAAAACGATTTCCGGATAGAACAGAAAATATGATTGCATGATGCTCCCTTGACATACACGACACTTGAAATCCAATGGAAAGACAGCCCCCGAACAACACAAACCCTCCTGTCGGCAAAATAAAATAAAATATAAAATAAAATATAAAATAAATAATAAAATCAATTTAACTATTTCATCTTTCACATGTAACTTAAATAAAAATAAACAGAAACGTTTTCGTTTTTCAGAATGGCATCAACGGGGCAGAAAAGATCATGACATTCAGGCAGGCATTGGCAAAGCATCGTTTCATTGCGGCGCTGCTGCTTATCGGCATGGCAATCTATTTCTTCTTGCTGGTCATGCATATTCATGCAATTCTGACCTTGAATGCTCCACTCAGCTTTACAAGTTTCTATTTAGTTTTTTATCTATGCTTCTGCTGCTATATCATTGTTCGAATGCTTCAGGATAAAATCATGATTTACTGGTTTCTCGCTTCTCTTTTCCTGTTTTGCTTTCCTTGTACTTCTCCATTGTTTGAATATAAAGAAGATGGTCCAAAGGTTCTTGCAGACATGCCGGCATGTATTAAGAACATGAAAATAATTTACGAAGCCTGTATCTCCTATGCAGATGACCATAATGGGAACTATCCTGATACATTATCAAGATTACTCCATGGCAGGAAACAATATCTGGCCCCCGAAAATTTGGAATGTCCGGGAAATTGGATGAAGGCAACTCCTCCCCTTCCCGGTTATCTGTATTATGGCGCCGGACTCATTAAAAATAAAGAACCCCGGAATTACCTGTTTCTGGAAGACAAGCCGGGCAATCATATGCGCAAAAAGTATTGTTCAAAAATGATAATCAACACGGATAACAATTTCTATATTATTGTTCCGGCAGTTGAATGTCGTGCATATGATGATTTCTATTGAAACAAGACAGAAAGCAGATATGCTCTATCTCAAAAACCGGGATTGATTTTTTCATCTTCCCGATATCGTTTTATTTCCATCGCGAAACAGTTCTCCGTTCTGCGGCGAATCACCCTGCGGGAGATTCTTCAAAAAGAAATCCGCTCATCCCTTGATTATCCCCGCAAATACAGCTATACTACCGGAATAAAGCTTTGCACAACCGGGAGCCCATCCGGGGCATTTGGAATACGGCAGGCATAATATGGAAATGGTATTTTATTATGGCAAAGACATTTGCGACCGACATGGAAAAAATGAGCTATGCAATGGGAATCAATGTCGGAGAATATGTGCTCAAATCTCCGCTTCCGGTCAAACCGGAACTTGTCCTCGAAGGACTCAAGGACTGTCTCGCAGGCGCTCCCGGGCTCCCTCCTGAAGAATATGCGAAAGCCATGCATGAGCTTCAGGCGCAGATGCAGCAGGCGGGTCAGGACCAGATGAAGAAAATGGCGGAAGGCAATTCCAAAGCAGGAAAAGAATTTCTGGAAGCCAACGCCAAAAAAGACGGCGTCAAAGTCACGGCAAGCGGTTTGCAGTATCAGGTCATCACGGAAGGTTCGGGAGCCAGACCGTCAAAAAACCGGAAGGTCCGCGTGCATTACACGGGCAAGCTCCTCGACGGCACCGTATTCGACAGCTCCGTCGAGCGCGGGCAACCTGCCGAATTCATGTTGACGCAGGTCATCCCCGGCTGGACCGAGGCGCTTCAGCTCATGAATGAAGGCTCCAAATACCGCCTGTTCATTCCTGCGGATCTCGCATACGGCGAACGCGGCGCAGGCAACGTCATTCCTCCGGGCGCCGCCCTCATCTTCGATGTCGAGCTGATCAAGGTGCTCTGACCGCCGGTATTCACAAACTCGCCTCTCCATGCCGCATTCCGGCATGGAGAGTGCGGCAGTCTCCGGTCTCTCCTCCTCCCCCGCATCATCCTCAGGCGGAAACATTTCAGGACAGTTTACGCCCCGGCTTTGATCAGGAGCCCGAGTCCTGCCAGGAACAGCACGAACATTGCAAGGTTCAGATAATGGGAGAGCTTCGGTGCTCCGCGGAACTCTTTCCAGATCAGGATTCCCCAAAGTGCCGCCACCAGTGTAGCCCCCTGTCCGAGACCGTAGGAAATCGCCGGTCCCGCCTTTCCTGCGGCTACCAGGCTGAGAATATTGCCGACGCCCCAGATGACACCGCCGAGCAGTCCTACAAGGTGAATTGCCGGATTCCCTTTGAAATAGGCGGTCAGTGCCAGAGGCTCCCCCGAAACCGGATGTTTCATCGCAATCGTATTAAATACAAATGTGCTCAGGAAAATACCGACGGAAAAAATGAAGAATGCCGAATAGGGTGTCATTTTCCCCGCCGCGGGCGCCGTAAAGTTCATATCCATGGAAGCGGCGATGAAACGGTAGAAAAATGCCATCAGCACACCGCAGATCACAGCAAGCGCGATTCCTTTCATCGGAACCTTTTTCCCGCCCGGCTCCTTGATCTTATAGGCATAGGCATTCATCAGAATGGCAACCGCAATCAGGAAAACACCGCCGAAAAGAATCCACGGATCCCCTTTGGGCGCTCCGATGTAGTTGACGATCACACCGAGAATCAGCGCCAGTCCGATTCCCACCGGAAACGCAACCGACATCCCCGCAATTGAGATCGAAGCGGAAAGCAGCAGGTTCGCGGCATTGAAAACAATACCTCCCGCCAGCGCACTGCCGATGCTGCCCCAGCTTGCCTGATGCAAATCCGGCAGAAAACTCCGTCCGGCGCTGCCGAAACTGCCGAGCGTCAATCCGGCAACGATGCTGAGAAGCAATACTCCGATCACATAATCCCAGTAGAAAAGTTCATAGCGCCAGTTTTTCCCTGCCAGTTTCTGAGTATTCCCCCAGGAACCCCAGCAGAACATCGTCACGACGCAAAAGAATACTGCCCATCCATAATTGTCCACAAAAAACATGATTCATTCCCCCCTTGTTTTATGATATCGACAGCCTGCGGAAAACACAGTGGAAAACCATTCTTTTCCGGTCCAGGCTTTTTCACTGTTTACTGCGTGATCCTGCACTCATGGCGATAGGGCGCCGAACTCTGCGCTCCCATGCGGGTAACGGAAATCGTGGCTGCCTCGGAAGCCAGAGCAATCGCCTCGCGCAATCCCATTCCCTCGGACAGCCCGACCGTCAGCGCGCCGTTGAATACATCGCCTGCCGCCGTCGTGTCAAGCGGCTTGACCGGACGCACCGGAATCTGTTCGCCGTGTCCCTCCGTATAGAGATAAGAACCGCGCGATCCCATCGTTATAATGACAGAGCGGACACCTTTCGCGCAGAGCGTCTCCGCCGCCAGCCGTGCGGACCGTTCATCCTCCACCTTGATTCCGGTCAGGAGTTCCGCCTCGGTTTCATTCGGAGTAATCAGGAAAAGACACGGATAAATTTCCTCCGGCAGTTCCGCCGCCGGAGCAGGATTCAGAACCACGGGGACACCTCTGGCGGAAGCCCATTCCGCCGCGCAGAGAATCGTCTCCAGAGGAGTCTCAAGCTGCATGAGCAGAACATCCGCAGATTCGATTGCACCGCGGGCGGGGTCCAGATCCTGCGGATTCAGGGAAGCATTGGCTCCCGAAGCGACGGAAATACAGTTTTCCCCCTTGGCGTCGACCATGATCAATGCCACGCCGGAAGGATTTTCCGGATCAATCAGCACATGATCGGTATGAATCTTCTCCTCCTGCCAGAGCGCTTTGGCTTCTTTGCCGAACAGATCATTTCCGACCTTGGCAATAAATGTGACATCTCCTCCCATGCGGGCGGCGGCGACAGCCTGGTTGGCTCCTTTTCCCCCGGGATTCATCATAAAACGCCCGCCGAGGATTGTCTCTCCCGGCACAGGAATCCGAGCCGACTTCACCACCATATCCGTATTGGAACTGCCGATAACAACAACCTTTTTCATGGTTCCCCCCTTCAGTTTATTGTTTTCTGATCGCAATTCTGCTTTCTATGATAAAGAATATCCTCTCAAGAAAGCAAAAGTCAAGAGCGTTCATACAATTTTTCATGAATTTCCTTTCTAAATTCTGACTCTGCCGCAATCCGACAACATAAGTTGACCGTACACGACACGAAATCCCCCGCCGGAACGATCTCAATCCACTGATATCCTGTTCCGGCGGCTCTCGCACCTTTGGTGTCCGTCCCTGAGCGGTTGGAACTGCCGCCGGGCGGAAAAGAACATGAGGGTTGCACGCTCTCATACTCTACGGCAGGGAAGTATCACCTGCACCTCGGCAAAACAAGTCTGCCCGCTCTTGAAAGTTCCGCAAACGTGCTTCAATCCTCATTTCAGATGAAAAAGGAATTCACAGCTTGAAAAAACAGGGATTCCGGCTTATATTAAACTATTGTTTTTTGTAAATTCTGAACTAAAACGGGGCTTCTCCAGCATGAAAGACAGTATTCTGGTACAATTTCTCAGGAAACCGCTTACAACAGGCGCAATCTGCCCCAGCTCTCACGAATTATCCCGGACTCTGACGGAGTGCATTCACATCGACGAAGCGCTCAACATCGCGGAACTGGGCCCCGGAACCGGCGCCATTACGGAGGCGATTCTCAAAGCCATGAATCCGCATGCTAACTTCTTCGCAGTTGAACTCAACGACGCCGTCATTCCGGCATTCAAAAGACGTTTTCCGAAGGTCAAGCTTTACAACGACAGTGCCGCAAACCTCAAGCAGATCATGCAGAAAGAATCCATCCGCAAGGTGGATGTCATTCTCTCAGGGCTTCCGTGGGCGTCTTTTCCGGATCATCTTCAGGAAGAAATTCTTGCCGCGATTCTCGAAGCCCTGCCGGACGGCGGCTACTTCACGACATTCGCTTATCTTCAGGGGACATGGCTCCCGACGGGAATCAAATTCAAACACCGCCTTGAAAAATATTTCTCCCATGTGGAAAAATCAAAAATCGTCTGGTGCAATATTCCGCCTGCCTTTGCCTACCGCTGCCGCAAGTAACCGGCATTGTCAGAAATAAAATAAGAAAAATTTCCTATTGCCGGCAATCATTCTGAAGCTGTATCCATCACAGCTTTCGCGCCAATCAATCACAAGATATCTCCCCGCGGTTTCCACATTACGTCCAGCCACGCAGCACAATCAGGACATCTCTGCTTTCAGAGAAAAACAAGAAAATTACTCTCACCATTACCCGCAGGAAATATTGTCGGTTCAATACTCTTCGATCAGGAGACCGTAGGGCAGAAAATCAATCTGCGTCATGAAAGCCGGGGAAATGCTGAAAGAGACAGAGGCGGGTATTTCCGAAATCGCATTTCTGAGCGGATTCGGAAGCATTTCCCAGTTCAATCGTGTCTTCAAAGCCGCAACGGGCAGAAGCCCGCGCAAATTCCGCTGAAACACTACGCGAAAATACGGATCAGAATGATCGCGCCGCCGTAAAGAAGCACAACTCCCGAAGCGCACAGACCGGCGATCAGGCGGCGTCCCTCGCATTGTTTGAAGCAGTAGGCGCCGGGCCATCCCAGCACCAGAGTTGCAAGAAGCGCAACCGTCAGTCCCTGTTTCCAACTGCTCAGCATCAGTGCAATCGAAAACGTATTCACGACGCAGAGAATCAGAACGTCCACGATGACGCCGGCAAGATAAAACAGGAACATCGGATCGGAATAACCGTCATCTCCGGAGCCCGATGCCGGTCCGGGGATATCGGCGTCCCATTCAATCTCCAGGCGCGGGATCATGCAGAATGCGGAGGGAATCGCGGCAAAGGAATACGCCAGCGCAAAATTGAAAATATTCCATACAAAAAGATTCAGCAGAAAAATGATCCAGTGACCGGCGATGTAACGGTAAACGATGCCGGTCTGCTCAAGCAGTGAAAAAGCGCCGCCGCTCCTCCGGTTCAATTTCCGGATCAGTTTCAGTTCCTCCGCCATACGGTCAAACTCTGCAAGTCCGGCGCCGCGGTTCTGCAAATCAACCGATGCCTTCACAACTTCATCCCGGAACGGACTCGCAGGATATTTCTCCGCCGCTTTCGGGTCATCAATGATTGTCCGGATCATACCGGCGCGTTCCTCGGCGACAGCAGTCCGCCATGTAGAGAAAAGCGTAGTTCCGCCGACGGCAAGGAACAGGATGCCAGCCGCCAGAAGCCCGGTTTTGAAGCCAGCCCTGAGCAGCAGGAATTTCGCCCATCCCGCCGCCAGAAATCCGGGAATGGTCGCCGCAATCAACGGTTTCAGGAAAAAGCCGACGAAGCAGATGAATCCGGAACCGAAATAAGCGATGAAATATCCGAAAAACCCCGGAATCAGCCAAAGCAGCATCTTCATGCGCAGTTCCAGAGGAGAAATACGGGGAGCTTCGGCATCTTTTTTCTTTTTGCCGGATTTATTTTCCTGTGGATTTTCCCTGAAACGATGCCCGCAGTTCACGCAGATCACGGGATTTTGAACCTTCAGCCCGGCACCGCATTCCGGGCAGGTCCCGAAACCGGAAGACGGCAAATCCGTCTCAGGACTCTTTTCCGGCGGTCCCGGCAGAGTCATATCCTGATTACATTTCGGGCATGCGACAATCTCTCCCGCCTGCTCATCATCGGCTTCCAGTCTCTGGCCGCAATGCGGACATTCAAGTTTCATCGGCTCTCTCCTCCGGCTTGAATTATGTTGAGTAAAACCGAAGCCGTTTCAAAACCAGGCATCCACGCTCCGCGTCTTTCTTTTAATTATATCAAAAATCATCTTTATTGCAAGATTCATTCGCCATTTTACAGCATTTTTTTGCAGAAAAAACTTGAAGCACACATTTTTCGCGGTGCTTTCCACCTGCAAAGACAGGGAATCATGAATGATACTGATCTGATTCAGAAAATACAGTGCGCCCCCACCGGGACGCACCGTAAAAAGTACGCAGCATATGACCGGGGGATTATGCTTTTGAGGTCAGAAGCATGGACTCGCTGACTTCGTAAAGGCAGGGCTCGCCCGATGCAAAACGTTTGTATTCACTGATCATGTAATCGGACATGCGGTGAACCTCGTCATTCATTGAACCCGCGATATGCGGGGAAAGCCGGACATTCGGAAGCGTATACAGCTTCGATCCGGCAACCGGAGGCTCAGGATATACGACATCCAGCAGAGCGGTCAGGTCGTCGCGCTCTTCAAGGACTTCAATCATTTCCGGTTCATTGACCTGCCGTCCGCGCCCGGTATTGATGAACACTGCGCCTTCACGCATCGAACGGAACAACTCACCGTTCAAGACTCCCACATTATCGTCGCGATCCGGCAGATGATTGCTGATCACCAGAGCCTTTTTGAACACCTCTTCCAGAGAAACAGTACGCTTCTCCCTGCGCGAGGGAACCACCACGACATTCACGTTGTAGGCTTTCAGAAGCTCCTGCACCATATTGGAAATCGCACCGGCGCCGATCAGGGCGACGGTCTCGCCGTAAACGCCGCGGCTGCCGTATTTATGATTATAAAATTCCGGGGATTTCAACATGCGGGACGCACGGAAATATCCCTTGAGCCCGAGTATGATCTGCGCGATGCAGAACTCCGCCACGGGAATCGCATTGGCGCGCCACGCGCTGAACACATGGATTCCGCGGGCAAAGAGAGGACGGGCGAAATAATCCGTGGCGCCCGCCGCATAAAAGACCGCTTTCAGGGAAGGCATCCGGTCAAGCTGGGAATCGGTCAGGCACGCCATGCCCCATGTGGAAAAAATGACCTCTGCTTCTTTCAGTTTGCCGTCCTCGACATCTTTCACGCCGTAAATCCCCGGCAGGAAATCCGTCACAGACTCAATTTCCCTGAGTTGGTCTGCGGTATAGACATAATCAATCTGGGATGGATTTACGGACAGAACCGCTGCTTTGTATTTTTTCATTTTACTTTCTTTTCCTGAAGATAATCAATGATCGTCACGATGTTGGCGATCAGGCCGGGGTTGGACGTTACTGCGGGTTCATGTCCGGGAATAAAGCTGACCAGCCTGCCGCCCCATGGGGAAATTGCTTCGCAGCATTGCACGAAAGTGCCTTCTTCGATATGGGTTTCCATGAGTCGCACGCACGGACACGTATTTTCCAGATTCGTATAGATTTCATCCGTCGGGAGATTCATCTCACGGAGTCTCGCCGCAAGCGGATGGCGAGTCTTGGAACGCGTCACCAGATACGGCTTTTTCGGGTGCGTGGAAGCCTCCATGCCGTCCGGATCGTTCGGGCGCACCCAGCGTTCTCCGACCAGGGGACGCCACCAGTCCCACATCCAGAATGCGGCGCTGGAACCATGCAGAAGCAGGACGTCACCGCCGCGTTCCAGATAGGAGCGCACCCGTTTTTCGGCATCCGCGCCCGGATGCGGCTGGTCGCAGGTCGCGCCGATCATATTCAGGATCAGAAGCTCGCAGTCCCGATTCCAGTCCGAGTGCTCCAGCGGTTCCCACTCATCGTTGAAAAATGTAATCTTCTCTTTCAGTTCAACGGGCAGGTGCTCGTAAATGACCTTGCCCGGATGAACCCCGTAATGATTGTCTGCAAAAAAATATATCACAAATGCCTCCGAAACAGAATTGTATTGCTGTATAAAAGTAGTCTTGTTTTTCCATTTAACAAGCGCCGGAAAAAACTTTTTACCCCTTTGCCGCCTTTTTGATCTCACGGAGACGCGCCGCCTCGGGAAGCTGTTTGTAAAAACTGTCGAGCGGATAACAGCCGGAGATCATCCCGTTTCTGGGCGCATTCGTGCAGTCCCCGAAAGTCCGGCAGATTTTGCAGCGGTTCAGAGTCTTTCCGTTCAGCGAGTCCGCGCACATCTCCGGATAAGAGAGCACCATGCGCCCGATGCCGGCGAAATCCGCCTCGCCGTGCGCCACGGCATACTCGGCGGCATTCGGGAGATACTCCTGAAGACAGGTGTAGCCGGAACCGACGATCAGCATTTCCGGGCACCGTTTCTTGAGTTCGCGTACCGCCTCCAGATGGCGCGAAACATTGTAAAGCGGATGTTCCGGCATCAGGTAGCCGTCGGAAACCGGATAGTAGGCGGGCCTCTGCATATGCACGTTGTAGTAGGGGCTTCCGATCGTCGCGCAGATGAGTCCGACTCCGTATTCCTCCATCAATTTCACGAATTGAACGGTCTCCGTCAGTTCAGGGTCCATCCTCATACCGGAGCCGTCCCCGCCGAAAGCATAGGGATAACGCCCGCCGCTCCATTCCATCGGCTTCCCGACGCCGTCCTCCCCTTTCACAAACGGAAGAATGTCGAAAATGCTGATGCGCGCGGAGAGTTCCAGTCCCGGCGCGGCTTTCCGGATGCCTTCGGCAATCTCGCGGAAAAAGCGGGTGCGGTTCTCGAAAGAACCGCCATAGGGACCGGGGCGGTCATGCGCCGTCAGGAATTCATGCCCGAGATAACCGTGCGCGTGTTTGATGTCGACGAAATCGAATCCGGCTTTCTGCGCGATGACCGCCGCCTTGATGAAATGCCGGACGATCTCCCCGACCTCCTCGTCCGTCACGACATTCGAGGCGTCGTTGCCGAATTTTTTATCCAGAAGCGGATGCGAATATGCGGTTTTGGACTCCAGCACATCCGGCTTGTTTGGGTGGGAGTAACGCCCGGAATGGGTCAGCTGCAAACCGATCACCAAGTCATCGTTCCGCCCAAACCGGTCTTTGTGCGCCTGCCTCATCTCCGCACAGATCGAAGCCAGGGCATCGGCGGTGTGATCGGCAACGAGAAGCTGGCGCGGATTGCTCCGCCCGGAGTGCATGACAGCCGCAGCTTCGGTGCCGTAAAGAAGCTTCGCGCCGCTGGCAGCGAAGTTGAGCCAGCGGCGGCGGGTGAACTCGCTCGGTGTCCCGTCCGCCATGCAGTCCCACCCCTCCATCGGGAGAATCGCCCAGCGGTTGCCGATCGTGCGTCCCTTGCATACGGCTTTCCGCGCAAGCGCGGCAGAACCGTCCGCCGGCACTCCCGGGACAAGCCCGATATTGATGTTTTCGCTTTTCAGATAGGCAGAAAAATCCTCTACAGTCTTGAATTCAGCCACCTTACGATAAGTTTTCGCCATGTTCAGAACCTTTTTCCTTTCCGCAGATGCACTATGATGATTTCCGTTTCTTCGAGAGTTTCGTAAGTATGCGGCAGAAGCGCGTCGAACTGAATCGACATGCCGCGCGTCAATTCGTAGGATTCGTTCGGCAGCGAGAAGCGCAGGCGCCCCTTCAACACCCAGCAAAGTTCATAATCGTCACGATGAAGCTCCGGCGAGGAGAGTTTTGCGCCTTTCTTCGCGGATGCATGCATACAGCGCATATTGCCGTAATTGACACGGTCGAAATCGAAATCGCCGGACTTGTAGCGTTCCGCCTCAACGCAGTGCGAAGTTTTGTTTTCGGCAAGTGAGATCAAATCCGAAAGCGTCAGCCCGAAAACGCGCGCTATCCGGTAAAGCGTATCCATCTCCGCCGTATTCTGATTGCGCTCCAGCTTTGAAATCACGCTTGCGGAAACGCCGCTCTGTTCGGAAAGCTCCGCGATGCTCATATTCTCCCGCTTCCTGAGCTCGCGCAGAATCCCGAAATCGCAAATCAGCTCCTGATGTTTCATGCGTCTTCTCCGTAGATTTTCCCGGTGCGGCAATCGCTCCAGACGGTTTCAAACCATCCGTCCGTTTCCGGTATGGGACGGCAGTCGCACCATGAAATTTCGGGATATCCGTTCGCTCCATAACCGCACATCATGATCTGTCTGCGGAACGAAGTCTTCTCCTCCGCCATGCGCCACTTCTCATTCAGCGCCGGATGGATGGGACTCCCTTTTTCCGAAAGCACGATCGAACCGCCGCGCGAACCGATGTAATCGATCTGCATCAGAATGCTTTCCAGATAGAAAATCTGGGCGGTGCAAAGCTGGCGGTTCCGCAGATTTTCGGCAAGGGACTGCGCGTCCAGGCATCCAAGCCCGTCCGCATTCAGCGATGCGAACTGCCGGTAGACACCGTCCAGCGCCTCAACCACTTTCCCGGACGACCGTACAAATGCCCCGCTTTCGCTCATTCTGTGCTGAAGCGCGGCGCGTTCCTCCCGCCAGTCGAGTTTCGCGGGAACGGAACGCAGGGCATTCAGGACGGCAAGAACCTTTTCCGCAGCCGCGTCAAATTCCGTTTCCGGAAACGTGTTTTCGCGGTATTTCGCGGCGATGAACTCCGAAGCCCGGAATGCGCCGACCTGCCCGGCGTTCAGTGCGGTTCCTCCGGGGCGCGTCACGCCGTGGGAACCGTTCACCTCGCCCACCGGGAAAAGATGTTTCAGGTTGACCGACTCCCACCAGACGTTTCCGGCGAGTCCGCCGTTGTTATGCTGGGCGCAGACCGCAATTTCAAGCGGCTCTTTCGAGAGATCGATCTTATGTTTCCGGTAAAGCTCAATCGCGGGCGCATTCAGGATTTCCAGACGTTTCAGCGGAGAATCCGCCAATGCGCCGGAACGCTCCAGATAACCGTGCGTCTCTCCGTTCAATGCGCTGAAATCCAGGTCCGCCGGGTCGGTACGGTAATCAAGCCAGACACGCCGCCCGCGCTCGACGGTTTCGATGTATGTGAAAATATCAATCAGCGAGGAACCGGGGACATGCCCCGCGGAAAACGGCCACTGGTAGCCTTTCAGGAAAATCGCATCATACATCTCCGCCGGAGCCTTGAAATATTCCCGCAGGAACTCCCGTTCGCCGCCCCCGTCCCGGTCCGTGGAAATGAAGCGAGGCAGAACCTGCATGTAACTGCCGGACACATTCCAGCGGAACTTGATCGAGGCGAGCCCGAACTGCGACTCGGCAAGATTGCAGGCTTTCGCTCCCGCCTCCAGCGCAAGCCCGATGGCTCCCGTATGGACCTTCGGGTAGACGCTTGTCTCGTAGAGCCCGCCGGGGCCGCCGGTGGCAAACACGGTATTTTCAGACTGCACGGACTCGAATTCGCCGGTGTCCGCATTGACGAATATGGCTCCGATGGAACGCGTCCTTCCCTCATCGGTCAGGAGTTTCACCGCCACGCGATGTTCATATACCGGAATATTGCGGCGTTTGAGCTCGGCAGTCAGCGCCAGGCACATATCGCGGGATGTATAGGGACCGCAGCTCGTCGCGCGGCGCTTCGGGTCATGGTCTGTCTTATAACCGATGTACTGTCCGAAAGGATCGTGCGGAAACGGCACGCCGAGCGTCGTCAGGTGTCCGAACGCAAGCGGAGAGAGCGCCGCCTCCACCAGCGCGATGTCTCCGTGAACGGAACCGCCGCGCGCAAGGTCCTGCGCCATCAGAAACGGAGAATCGGGCTCCGCGCCGTACATGCCGAGCTTGTAGTAAGTCTGCTTGTCGCTTCCCGTGTTGATTGAAGTCCCCATGCGGAGCCCCTCGGTAAAGACGGCGAGATTCTCCACGCCGAGCGCATGGAGGCGCACTGCGGCGGCAAGCCCGGCGGCACCGCTTCCGATCACAAGGGTATTGAGTCTGAGTGTATCCATGAATCCCTCAGAACCGTTCGATTGTCAGGCCGCCGTCAATATTGATGACCTGTCCCGTGGAATAAGCGAGAGAACCGGCGACAAGCATTGCCACGGCACGCCCGATGTCGGCAGGCTCGCCCCAGCGTCTCTGAAGCGTCAGGCCGTCCGCGATCATCTTGTCATACTTTGCGGAAACGCAGCTTGTCATGTCGCTGCGGATCACCCCCGGGCGCAGCTCATAGACACAAATACCGAGATCCGCCAGACGCACCGCCCAGAGCTTGGTCGCCATCGCCACGCCGGCTTTGGAAAGACAGTATTCGCCGCGGTTGATGCTGGCATAGTCCGCCGAAACGGAACCTGTGTTGATGATGCAGTGGAATCTGCCGTTCTTATTCGCAATGATGCGCTTTGCCGCCGCCTGCGTCAGGAAGAACGGCCCGCGGAGATTGATGTTGAGCACACGCTCGAAACTTTCCTCGCTCATATCCAGCAGGTCAGCCCGGACGTCCGGGGCGACTCCGGCATTGTTCACCAGCACGTCAAGCGCGCCGAAATCAGCCTCGAACGCATCCAGCATCTTCTCACGGTCGGCGGCGGAAGACACGTCACAGCGGTAATAGGCAAATTTTCCCGGATACTCCGCTTTGAGCTTTGCGAGGAACGCCGCACAGGATTCCGACTCCGCGCGGCCGCAGAATGCCACGTTATGCCCTTCCTTCGCCAGAGCCTCCACAATTCCCGCACCGATTCCGCGTGCGCCGCCCGTCACCAGCACATTGCATCTTTCCATTTGAATTACTCCTGATTGAAAAATATTCTTAAATCATATATTTCATTATAAAATATAGCTTAAAAGAAAATATTTCAAGTATTGAAACGGAATTCTTTTCTTTTTCTTCCAGCCGGCAGACGAGTTCATTCCGATCCGTCCTGATTTCTTTTGACTTCCTGATTGCATTTTCTCTTTTATGATGTATATATAATCCGGTATATTTCTGATGTTGACAGGAGAAGCATCATGCGGGGACAGCAGGGACGAATCACAATCATAGACATTGCCGAAGAATGCGGCTGCTCAAAGACAACAGTCGCCTGCGCCATGGATGAACGGACGGCGCACAAGGTGGCGCAGAAAACACGCGAGAAAATCTATGAAGCAGTCCGCCGTCTCGGCTATCTGCCCAACCGTTCCGCCAAAGCGCTGCGCCTCCGCAGGACTTATACCATCGGCGTCATGCTGCCGGAACCGGCGAACAGTTTCTACGGCAACATCGTATTGAGTCTCCAGCGGCAGCTCGCCAGACACGGATACACAGCTCTTTTTGCATTCTGGGAAACCTATGACGACGTGGAGACCATTCAGCGGGCACTCGACATGCTGTTGTCACGCGGGGTTGACGGAATCATCACCGGGCAGCTTTCAGGCGTTCACTTTGAGAAATGCGGCGTTCCCGTGATCCGCTGGCAGGAGCCCGGCGACTATGATTCCTTCAGCAGTTTTCCCCACATGGAGAATGCTTATGAACGTCTGCTTGAGATTCTGCAAAGCAAGGGATGCAGAAATTACGCGCTCATCACCAACGCCCTGGATGCGGGACGGGCAGCCATCATCAGAAAATTGTTCCGCAGAAAACGAATCCCTCTCCGGGACGAGTTCCTGATCGACGGCGTAACCTCGCCGCACAAAGCCTGCGAGGCAATGCAGCTCCTGCTGCGAGGCGGGACACTGCCGGATGCCGTTCTCGCCAACAATGATTACATCGCGCTGGCGGCAATGGCGGAGGCCATGAAAAACGGAATCCGCATTCCTGAACAGATGAAGTTCGTCGGATTCGACGGAATTCCGGAAAGCGAATATCTTCACCCGAGCCTGACCACGTTTTTCGTTCCGCCCGATCAAATCGCGGAAAAGCTGATTTCACTCCTGTTCCGCCGCATGGAAAATCCCGACGCCGCGTTCATGAGTCTCTCCCTGATGCCGGAACTGATTATCCGCGACTCCATCTGAAGAACTGTCTCGGAAAAAGCAGAGGTTCACACTGTACCGCGGCAAGGACAGAACCTCCGACTTGAAAGGAATGCTCACGTATTCTTCCGTTTCAAGCCCGATCCGGGGACCGGGGTATGAACCCCCCCAAAAAAATCAATTGTCCGCCTTGATTTTCGGAACGTTCCGATTATAATATCTTCAAAAACAGAACAAGGAGCAGAAAATATGACCAATGTACTGATTATCGGCGGCAACCGTTTTCTCGGCAAAACAATCGCGGAGGCATTTCTTCAGGACGGAACTTACCGGGTATTTGAACTGAACCGGGGAACCCGTCCGCCGAACAGGGGAATCACGGAACAGTTCCGATGCGACAAGAACGACCGGCCGGAATTCGGGCGCATTCTCACAAGCCGTTCCTGGGACATCGTCATCGACACCATCCTGAAAGACAATGATCTGGAATTTGCAATCGACGCACTGACCGGACGCGTCGGGCACTTCATCCACACCGGCTCCATCGGCGTCTACGGAGACGCACGCAGAATCCCCGCACCGGAATGGTTGCCGATGGCGCAAGGGGATCTTTCCGAAGAAATCGTATTCAATGACAAAATCGCGCAGGATCAGGTACTGATGCGCGCATTTCAGGAGAAGAGCTTCCCCGCGACAATCCTGCGGATGAGCAATATCTACGGCCCCGGCGATATTCCGCTCGACGGCTGGGGCGGCAGAAACCCGCTTTTCTTCCGGATGATTCTGGAGGGAAAGACGATCCCTCTGCCGGAAAACGGACGGGCGCTGCTTCAGCCGGGACACGTCAAAGATCTTGGAAGGGCATTTCTGCATGCGGCAAAGCGTCCCGCATCCATTGGACAGGTCTACAACATCGGTGGCGACTGGAGCCTGATGCTCAAAGATTATGTGCGGCTTCAGGCAAAAATCCTCGGACGGGAAATCAGAATCGAATACGTCTCTCAGGAAGAACTGCGGAAACGCTTTCCGAAAATCAGTGAATATGGACTTCGCTTCGTCTGCCAACATATGTGTGCAGACATCGCCAAAGCGGAACGCGAGCTTGCCTGGCGCCCGGAAATTCCGCTGGAATCGGGACTTAGGGAAAACTTCCGCTGGATGTCCGGGGAAGGCATGCTGAGCTGCGGCGGAGACGGCGAAAGAGCCTGACAATCTCAGGCTGGACAATGGAAATATGCAGAATTCCTGAAAAAGTCCATGATTTTTCCGTTTTTCACCTTGACAAATCGGAACGTTCCGATTATAATTAATAACGAAACGGAAAGGAGTTTTTTATGAATAAAAACAAGGGAAATACCGCTGCGGCGGAAGCTTTCTCCGGATTTCATGCTGACGATAGAGACTGGAGGCAGATCGTCTGTACTCTTTTCCGGAGACCGTTCCGCGCTGCGGATCACGCTTCTCCCCTGTCAATCAAAGACAATGAGCACCTGAGGAACGTAACACAAACAACAAGTCTGAACCTGGATTCGGAATTATGTCATGATGGAAATGGTTTTCAGTGTCTCGCGGAACAAGTTCCCCGCCATGATTTTGTTCCCGATGCCGAAATCTGTCATAATTCACGGCGGGGAATGATCTCTCAAAGAAGACGGAATCAATCCCTGCCCTGCCTGACTTCTCCCTTCTTCTTTCCATTGTTGAATTGTTCCAATGTTCAATTGTTCAAATGTTTTCTTACTTCTTCCTTTCCTGTTCCCTGTTCTTCTGTTCTTACTTTCAGGGTGAAAACAAAAATTTTCACCCTGATCGAGCTCCTCATCGTGATTGCGATC
>DPDG01000007.1:0-33781 GCA_003526375.1 Lentisphaeria bacterium | reverse complement strand
CTCCTCATCGTGATTGCGATCATCGCCATTCTCGCCGCAATGCTTCTGCCGGCTTTGGGAAAAGCAAGAGAAAAGGCTTATACGATATCCTGTCTGGGACGTCTCAACCAGTGGGGCAAGGGACTGGCAATGTATGATAATGACTACAATGAACTGCCATTCTGTTACTGCAAACCGACCGGAGCAACCTCCACTCTCCGATGGCACGACTCCCTGATCACCGATTATCTGCATATCTCCGTCAAGGGAAGACCCTATCTGAAGAATATCGGTCCGGATTCCTCCAAATGGAAAATCTACCGCTGCCCCGCCGCGATCAAGGTGGAAGGCGCTTACATGAATGAAGAAGCCGACTGGACCGCCAACACCAGTATATTTCCACGCATCAACGGTGCCGTAGACAATGCAGCGACAAGAACTCCGCTGAAACGTCTGCTCATTCCCTCCAAAACCTTTCTTCTGCTGGAATGCCATTCCGGCGCATCCTCCTCCAGCGGAATCGGTTCAATCAGTCAAACAAAAATCGAAATGGAACGAATCCCCTATACACGGCACAGCAACAGTGTGACGGCATTTTTTGCAGATTTCCACGGAGCTCTCCTGACAAGGCCGCCTGTCGGAAAAGAGCTTGACATTCTCATGAAAAACCCCTGATCGGACAAGAAGAAAGGATTCAGCAATGACAAGATCAAAACTCATCTCCGTTCTGGCAATGTTCCTTCTCTCCGCCGTTCTCTCCGCAGATGCGTGGCTGATCAAAGATTCCCGGAGCGACGGAAAAATCTTTCTGCCGCCGGGATACGGCAAAGCGCTCCAGCTCGCATCTCTGGAACTTCAGAACTTTCTGGAGCAGATGTCCGGCGCACACCTGCCGTTTGCATGGGGTCCCCGGGGACGCAGTGAAAGCGGAATCGTATTGGAAGTCAGGCAGGAAGCTGAATGGAAAGGGAAAGAGTCTCCGCAGGCGTTCACCATCGAAACGCAGGAACGTCCATATCCTCTCGTGACGATCCGCGGCAATACTTCGCTGGCGGTTCTGTACGGGGTCTATCAGTATCTCGAAAATCTCGGCATACGCTTTCTGGCTCCCGGCGAATCAGGCACCAACATTCCCGGAACGGACGGCGTCAGAGTCGTAAAAGGAAAAAAGAAATATACCCCCTCCTTTGAGATGCGAACCTTTTCCCTGTCGTCAACGGCGGACAACCATTTTGCGGGGAACGGCCCTTCCGCCGTCAGAGACTACCAGCTCTGGCTGCTCAGAAACAGGGCGCATCTCTCACGCTTTGCGGCAAAAGGATTCGATTTCGGAAAGTCCCCCTATATTGCGGGGCATTACATCAAGCCCATGACGGATTTGACTCCCAAAGCGGTCAGGCAGGGGCTGATGGAAAAGGAACCGGAGCGTTTCGCTCTCGTGACAGGCGCGGATTTTGTCCGCAGACGCCGTTATCATGACGGTCAGATCTGTTTCTCCAATCCCCGGAATCTGGACGCCGCGGTCAAAAACGCTTTGGCATACTGCAAACGTCATGAAAACAATAAGGACGACCTGGCGTCTCTCCTTACGGTTCCGCTGGGGCTTTCGGACACGGAAGGGATCTGCGAATGCCCGGAGTGCGCAAAAACCGCCGGAACAGAGCCTTACAGTAAGGATCGCCTGGTCTGGACCTTCTACAACCGGGTGGCAAAAGCCGTTTCGGAAAAATACCCGCACCGCTTCATAACGGTTCACTCGCCTTATCTGGAACTGAAATGCCCGCCTGCCGGATTCAAGGCGGAGAAGAATATCTACTGCATGGCATGTTTCGTTTACAGCCATGAAAAAAACGCCCTGAATGAGCCGTCCTACCCGTTTTCCGGAACTTACAGCAGGGAACTCCGGCAGATCAGAGATGCGGGTGCGAAGCTGAGTTTCTACTGTTACACGAATTTTCCCTGGAGCCCTACCACAATGCAGATTCTGTCCGCCGCGGCGCGGTGCCGGGAGATGGGCATGTCCATGTTCGAAGTGGAAAACATGAACCGCGCGGAATATGTCTGGCCTCTGATCCGGAGCCTCGCACAATATACGTGGAATTCGTCCAAAAGTCCGGAGGAATGCCTGCAAACGTTCTGCAGAGAATATTTCGGGAAAGAGGCGGGCGACTCCATCTATGAATTTTATGTCGGCATGACACGCAACTCCCATGTCATGGAACGGATCAATTTCGGCAGTGCGGCGGATACGGCATATCTGCTGCCCGACTCTTTCATTGCGGAATACCGCCCGCTGCTTTCCAGACTCGCCCGCAATGCTTCCGGAAAAGAAAAGATCCGTCTTGATCGTTTCCGACGCGCCATGGAAGGCATGTTCCGCATGGCGGAAACTTACCGGAGCTATGCAAAAGCATTGAACACGCGCAAAACAGACGACATCGCCGATTTCCGGAGACGCGCGGAAGATATCCGGAAATACTGGATCAGGGAAAAGATGGATGAAATATCTTCCGGAGACAGAACACTTTACGATCTGGCGGGAATGCTTCTCAAGACCGACTTCAACTCATTGAATCCTCGTCCGAGAAAAGAACTCGCAGGGAAACGCGCCGGCGACCTTCGCTACCTTCAGGAGCTGTTTGCCGGAATCCGTCCGCCGGAGAACCCCGAAAATCTTTTCCCCCTGCCGGAAAACTGGAAGTTTCATATTGATGCGGATGCCTCGGGAGAAACACGCGGGCTGGTAAAACCGGAATATGACGACTCAAAGGATTTTCAGGAAATCTCCACATGGAATACGCCGAGCGGACAAGGTTACGCCAATCAGACCGGAGGGTATTTTTACTATCGCGTCAGATTCAGGGCGCCGAAGTTTCCCGCAGGGAAAAAAGTATTCCTCCGCATCGGGTCCATCGACGATACGGGAGTCATTTTCCTGAACGGCAGAGAAATCGGGCGGCAGGATGATCCGAGGAACTGGAACAAATCTTTTGAGATGGATGTCACGGATGTGCTCAGGCAGGGCGAAGACAACCTGCTGGCTGTCCGAGGCTATGATTCCGGCGGCGGAGAAGGCGTCTGGCGTCCATCCGCGCTCTATACAAAGTGATGAAAGGAACGGTGTATAATGAAATATAAAATTCTACCGGCATTACTCTTATTCTGCACCCTTTTCTCACTGGCTGCGTTGGAAATCACCCGGAACGGAGCGCCCTGTGCAAGAATCGCGGTCGCAAAGGACGCGCCTTACGTGGAACAGTTCGCGGCAAAGGATCTTCAGCATTGGATCAGAGAAATTTCCGGTGCGGAACTGCCAATTGTCAATGAGGCGGGAAAAGAAGGCGGCACCACGATTTTCATCGGAAAAACCTTCGCGGAACGTCTCTGGCAAAAAGAGATCGCGGAACTGAACGGTTCAGACGGGTTCGCGGTCAGATCGGTGGGCAGCCGGATCTATCTGTTCGGCAGTGTCCCGCGCGCTTCCGCATACGCCGCGGCGGCGCTTCTGGAACGCAATACGGACATCATCTGGGCACGGCCGGACGAAAAGACCGGCTGTGTTTTCTCCGGAAATCCCAATCTTCGCTTCACGGAACTCTCTTTTCTGGAAAAGCCCGCATTCAAATTCCACGGCTGGAATGTCGTCGCAGTCCGGCGGGACCGTCCCACCGGCATCTGGGTATTCCGCAACCGGGGCAACTGGGCGGACCAGACTTCTCCTGCCAAAGCGGGAAACGAGTTCAATTTCCTGAATTGTGAAGGTGGGCACATCTATTGGTGGATGGCGCATCCCGACCGCTATTTCAAAACGAATCCAGAATTTTTCGGTTTCTCAAAACTGACCGGAAAGCGCGAACCGGAAACACTGTGCCTGACCAATCCGGAATTGCTTGAGGTCGCAGTCGGAAACCTGAAAAAAAGAATCAGGGCGTTCAAGGAGAAACCCGATCTCTTTACCATCGGATTCCGTGATTCATGGACCATGTGCCAGTGCGAAAAATGCCTCGCGCCGATTCCGCTTTCCGGCGGGGGGACTCTGATCAGGAAAAGCGATAATCCCCAGGAGGACCCGCTTTATTTTTCCACCCGCTACTGGCTGTTTGTCAATCAGATCGTGGAACGCCTGAAACAGGATTTTCCGGAAACGATGTTTGCCGGTTCCGGGTATTTTTATGCGGCGGTGCCGCCCGCCTGTGAACTGGATCCCGCCGTCATTGTATCCTGCTGTCCGATCGGCGGAGTGAACGGCAGGTATCCCCTGCTGGACAAACGGCAGTCGCCGGTCTGGAAGCGGCGGCTGGAACAATGGTCAAAGCGTTTTCCGGGAAGGCTCCTGTTCTATGAATACTACCGGTCCTACGCCAGCGGCTTCGCGGAAATCAGCGGAACTTCCGGCATAGAACAGAAAATCGTCCACGATCTGCGGGATCTGAAACGGCTGGGCGGAATCGGCGTAAATTCGGAGCTGACGCCGGACAGTGAAAGAAAGTTCAGCAACCATACAATGAAATCGGAGTGGGACGCCAACAGCGTCTCCGCATGGATTCTGGCACGGCTGATCTGGAATCCGGCGGAAAATCCGCGCGCCTTGCGCGACTATTACCTCGAACGCACATTCCGCGAGGCAGCTCCGCAGATGAAACGTTTTTACGATCTGCTGGACGAAGGGTTCCGCAAAAGCGACGGCAAAAGGCCCGATTTCATCCATACCGTCATTCAGACAGGACTCGAAAAGAAATGTTTCGACGCGCTTTGCGAGGCGGAAAAAACAGCCCGGCACCCGAACTCGCTGTCCATGATCCGTTCCCTCAAGAAGCAATGGATCACCGCCCGGAGCAGACTGGGCGCGAATACGGTTCCCCGCATGGAGAGCGAAGAAAAGTTCATGGATTTCCATGCGACCTGTTACGAAACCTCGCTGATTATCGACGATTTCCGTCTCCCCGGCTATTTCAACTGGGGCAAGACGACGCCGGCAGCACGCAGGACAGAAGCGCGCCTGCTCACGGATGGCACAATGCTTTACATCAGGCTCACGGCGGAAAATCCATCTCCGGAACTCATGGAAAAATCAGCCCCCGACCTATGGCCTTCCGGCGATCACATTGAATTACGTTTTGAAAACAGGGGAAAAACATTCTGTTTTGCGGTCGATGGAAACGGCAATCGTTACGACTCCCTCAATTCAGACAGAAAATGGGAATCCGGCTGGAAGGTTCTGACAGCCCGGAACAACGACGGCTGGACGGCGCTGCTGGCAATCCCGCTGAAAGCTCTCGGAGTCGAACCGGGCAACCGGAACACTTTTCCGTCTCTCCTGCTGATCCGCCGCTCCCACGACGGAACCAGAGTGCAGGAAAGCACTCCGAAAGGCATCTTCCCGGGGCAGCGCCAGACGCCGCTCACATTCTGAAACAGTCAAACCAAACACAATCATGCAAGGAGGATAAAAATGAATTATAAGATGTTGAGTCTGCTGCTCATTCTCTGCGGAAGCATCCGGGGAGCGGAAACAGCCGGCATTTACGGAGACAGTTTTAAAAAGAAAGACCCGGAAGCCTATTTCGTCAATGCAAAAGGCCTGAAAACGAGGGCTGTCTTCCTTGAGAAGGAAAACGGAAAGTATGTATTCCAGTCTCCTATCGCATTCATGTTTCAGGAAGTCCCGGTCAAAGCCGATATCAAATACCGGCTCACCTTTTCCGCCGCTCAGGAGGGAGCGGAAGCGCTTGAAAAAAATCCGGGAATGGCGCAGAAGATTTTCGCCCACCGGGAAAATGTTTTTCCGGTCTGCCGCCTTCAGTTTTTCGACAAAGACAAAAAACGTCTTCCGACCGATGCGGCATTCTTCGCCATTCCGTTCGGAGAAATGAAAACACAGGATTTCATCTTTTATGCGCCACCGCGTGCGGAATCCATGCGCCTGACTTTCGGCGTCCCGAAAGGTGTCCGCCTTTCCATCGCGGATGTCTCTCTGAAAGAGGAGACCGAAGAAAAGACTTTGAACATCAATCCGAAATTTGAGCTCGGACCATATAATTATTCCGGGATCTCCGCATTCAACGACAAGGCGGGGCGCCTGCTCGCCGATGAATCCGGGAAAACACAACTGTTCACCGGGTTCTATGCCGTAACCAACCGCTTTCCGCTGAAAAACGCCGGAACCTATCTGCTGACGCTCCGCGGAAACGGTTACAACAGAAACCGTGTGGACTCCATCCTGACATTCTACGACGCCGCATGGAAAAAGATCGGGACATCCCCCGTAACCCGCCTGACGCCGCAGAATCAAGGAATGCTGGAATTCCGTTTCATCCGCCCGGAAAACGCGGCTTACGCCTCTCTCACGATCTATCACGCCACCATGTCGGAAGCCAGTATCGTCTATGAAGGAGCCTCTGAAAAAAATGAGATGGAATGATCTGAATATCATACATCTGTACGAAAAAAACGAGGTTTCGCCGGCAGCGGATATTCTCATCGGCGGCGACTTCTGCCCTCTGCGCAACTATGAAACAAGGCTGCTGCGCGGAGACCGGATTTTTTCGGACAGCCTGTCACGGCTGTTTCATCAGCACGATTTTACGCTGGTCAACCTGGAAGCGCCGTTATGCGCCCCCGCCCTGCCGACGATGAGCCGTCTGGGATTCGGGCTCCGCTGCGATCCGCGGATTGCAAAAACGCTGAAAGCACTCGGAATCGACGCTGTCGGTCTGGCGAACAACCATATCCTCGACTATCGCGCAGAGGGTCTTTTCCAGACAATGAAAACACTGGAACAGGCCTCTCTGCTTCATGCGGGAGCGGGCAGAAATCTGGAAGACGCGGAAAGACCGCTCGAAACAATCTGCAACGGGCTCAGGATCGGAATCTGGATACTGGCGGAAAAGGAGCTGAACTGCGCAGGAGAAAATACCCCCGGCTCCTCTTTTTTCTCTCCGGAAAGAAATCTGCCCCGCATTGCCGGAATGCGGGAGAAATATGACTTTCTCATTATTTATCTCCATGCGGGGCATGAGTTTACTTCAACTCCGTCACCGCGCATCAGGTCGGCATGCCGCGCATTCATCGACGCCGGTGCGGATCTCGTGATCGGACATCATCCGCATGTGATTCAGGGAGTGGAGCAGTATGGAAACGGATGGATCGCATACAGTCTCGGGAATCTGGTTTTCGATTCCGATTATGTCGCGGCATATCCCAATACCGACCGCGGTTTTCTGGTTTCCCTTGCCGCCGGCCGCCATCATCTGAACCGCCTGACACTCATCCCCTACAAAATGACGGAAAACTACACGGTGGAATCTCTGGATGAAAAGGATTTCAGCGCTTTCGCATCCGGCCTGCAGGAGATTTCCGCACCGCTCCGGGAGGACGCCGCCTTTCAGAAGGCATGGGAGCGGAATATCCGTTTCCGCTGGGAGACGGAATACCGTCAGATTCTGCGGGATTTCTCGCGGAATTTTTTCAATCCGGACAATTCCGATTATGCCCTCCGCACCGGAAATCTGTTTACCTGTCCGACTCATCTGGAAATGTTTCAGGAGATCTGCCGGATGCACCTGGAAGGCAAACTGAACAGAGATTCCGAATCATAAGGGAGAAAAACATGCGTGCGCTGCATCTGGATTTTAAAGGGATTGTTCCATCGGAAAAGAAGCTGCTCCAATGGCTGGAATGGTTCAGGAAATGCGGGTTCGACTGTCTGTTTCCGGAATACGACTGCCGTGTGCCGTGGGATGCCTGGCACGGTGCCGGCGCCCCGCTGTTCACAAAAGACGCCGTGAAACGAATCGCGGCATATGCAGAGAGCCTCGGTTTTGAAATCGTCCCTCTGATTCAGGTGCATGGACATCTGGAGTGGATTCTGAAACATGACGCATATTCTTTTTTGCGCGAAAACGGAATCCTGAATGAGTTGTGCCCCTGTCACGAGGAAAGCATTCCGAAAATGCGTCAATGGATTGATGAGATTGCGGCACTCCATCCCCATGCCTCAAAAATTCATCTTGGATGCGATGAAACATGGCATCTCGGAAGCTGTTCCCGGTGCAGGAAGGCGGTAGAAAACGATCCGGCGCAACGTGGAAATATGGGACTGTTCATTGATCATGCGGCGTCACTCTGCCGTTACGCATGGGAGGAAAAACATCTCCGCCCGATGATCTGGGACGATATGTTCTGCCGCGACAACGGGAAGTCATTGAAGTACTGCGGCGC
The DNA here is from genome assembly GCA_003526375.1 of Lentisphaeria bacterium. Taxonomy (GTDB): domain Bacteria; phylum Verrucomicrobiota; class Lentisphaeria; order Victivallales; family UBA1829; genus UBA11452. The sequence goes on along the minus strand of DPDG01000007.1, from coordinate 25,582 downwards.
ATTTCCGCGGGAAACGGTATTCATCCACTGGAAATACGGCAGAAACACGACAGAGCATCTCGACCTGATCCGCCCGGCAGGCTTTGAAGTATGGGGCGCCTCCGCAATCCGCTGCGGCTGGATCAATCACCACTGGAAGGCGTTGAACATTCTGGGCGACCGCCTCGACAATATCGCAGACTGGGAAAAAACCGGTCTGCCGGTCCTCCATACCACATGGGGCAGACCCAATAACCTGTGGAACCTCTACGGACCGTGGGAGGCGCTGATTCCGCCGTTCCTTGCGGCAGGCAATCCGGCGAAATGGGCGGTTCATCCGTGGCGTCTCTTTATCAATGCGCTCGACTCCGCACTTCTGAGTAAGGACCGGAAACGGCTGGAGGAACTTGCCGGCGAAGCACTGCGTCTCCCTGCCGCCGACAAAATGGAGGAACAGGCGAAAATCTGGTATCATATCGGGATACGCTATGAACTGCTCCATGCAGAGACACTGGAACAGTTCCAGACGGAACGCTGCCTTGCCGTTCTGGGAAAATACGGTTGCCGCGACCCGAAACGCATTGCGGAATTTGCGGCATTGTCGTGCAGCAGCCGGAACAGGAAGACCGCCTGGGAAAAGGATCTCGCTGAATTCTGGCGCCGGAATGAACTGAGCGACTTCGAAGAATATCTGGATACGCGCCGGGCAGGCATTTATTGTGATGCCCGTCCGGAAATCTGAGCGTAAAATACAATCATGAAATATTCTTCACCGGTAGAATATTTCACTCCATTTCCACCTCGAAGAACTGGACGCCCTCCCCCGCCCGGCTGCTGCCGCCGCCGGGAAGAATCACTTCCGCCGTGGCGCCTTTCGGGACAGTCAGCGTCAGAATGAAACGCTTTTCCTCGCGAGTCCAGTCCACCACGATTTTGCCGCAGGGAGCATCATGCGTCATGATCAGATTCGTCAACCCGCCGACCACATTCGGGGCAACCCGGAACTCGGCAAAACCGTTTTTCAGCGGCTTGACTCCCGCCAGATATTCAAACATCCATGCGGAAACATCTCCGAACATGATATGGTTATGCGAACTGCCGCCGCTCCAGTCTTCCCAGAGTGTCGTAGCCCCTTTGCGGATCCAGTACCCCCAGCCGGGAAACTCCTCCTGCGTGATCAGGCGGAAAGCGTGCTCCGCATAGCCATAGTCGGCGAGCACACGCGGCACATATTTCGCGCCGAGAATGCCGAAGTCCGCCTTGTATCCGTTCGCCGCGACTTTCGAAGCAAGCAGGTCCGCAATCTTCTGCTCCTCGCCTTTCGGAGCAAGCCCGAAGTAAAGCGGCGCGGCGAGAGCGGTCCAGGAACCGTCTCCGTAAACGCCGTCGCCACAATAGAATTTCGTATTGAAGCTCAGTTTGATATCCTCGGCAAGACGGGAATAAAGGTACACATCGTTCTCCGCCTCCCCCACCAGCGTGGCAAAACGGGAAAAGAGCCATGTGTCATAGTAATAATAGGCGCTGGAAGTAAGTTCGACAGTATTGACCGGAGCGCGGTTCGGCGCACACCAGTCTCCGAGCCCGAAATTTACAAGGCAGTTCTCCGACATGCCGGTACAGAAATCAATATAGCGCCGCATCGCCTCGTAATGCAGACGGATCATCTCGTCATCGCCGTAATAACGCAGGACGCGGAACGGAATCTCGAACAGCGCGCTGTCCCATGCGGGGCCGCTCCCCCAGTTATAGCCCCAGCCGCCGGTCGGAACAATCCCCGGAAGCTGCCCGCTCGGACGCTGTGCATCGACCAGCATCTGAATGAAATGTTTATACGCCCGTACGGAATTATAATTCCAGAGCCCCGCCTCGCAGGCAATCTGCGCATCACCTGTCCAGCCGTTTTTTTCACGGTGCGGACAATCCGTCGGAATTCCCGTAAAGTTGGAAAGATAACTCTGCCGCGCACACTTGGACAACCGGTTCAGCAGTTCCGAGGAGCACTTGAACAGCCCCGCGGACGGGAAAGCGTTATGAACAAACAGCGCCTCCACTTTCTCAATGACCACATCAGCCGTGACGCCGGATATTTTCAGGTAACGGAACCCGTGATAAGTAAAGCGCGGACTCCATGCTTCTCCATCCGGCGCACCTTTCAGGGTATAGCGGTCCGTCTGGAACTCGCCCTCCTTGATGTAAAGATCAATATTGCCCTGGTCAATATCTCCGTCCGCCGCCAGACATTCGGAATATTTCAGGACAAGCGTGCTGCCTGCACTTCCCCTTACTTGAATCCGCGCCCACCCGGTCAGATTTCGCCCGAAATCGTAAACCCTGGAACCGTCCCCGAGCGTTTTCACATTGATACAGGGGAAACACTCGCATTCCTTGCATGGTTCCATGTCCTCTTCCACAAGAATTCCCGGAGGAGGCGCATACTGGACCGCATTCTTCCATGAAGAATCGTCAAACTCCGGCATACTCCAGCCGTCAATCTCACATCTTGCATCGTAAGTTTCACCATTCCGCAGGGAATTGAACAGAATCGGACCTGCCGCCGTCTTCCATGAACAGTCTGTTTTCAGAATCACCTTGCCATCCGCAACGACATTGCAGAGGAGCTTCGGGAGATCAATCCACGATGCACATTCAAAATTCCATGCATTCTGCGGATAACGGCAGTTGTACCAGCCATTGCCGAGCATCACGCCGAGCGCATTGGTTCCCGGCTCCAGAAGTTCCGTGATGTCATACCGGATGTAGGAGACACGTTTTTCATACTGCGTGACAACAGGCGCAAGCACGCGGTCATCGGCTTTTTTCCCGTTGACATACAGTTCATGCCAGCCGAGGCCGGCAACCAGCGCATAAACTCTTTCACCGGATTTCTTATATTGGAAGGAACGTCTCAGAAGCGGACCCTTTTCTTCAGCGGTAATCCAGACCCCCTGCCATGAATGCTGCTTTTCCATAGTCGACCCTTTTGAATGAAATGTTAAGATTACAATGGGAATATAGGCTCGCGGAAACAAAAATTCAAGGAGGAATCAAAAAGAAGAGCGCCGAACCAGCCGGGTGATCCGGCAACCATGGAAAAGCACTTTTACAGAAGCGTTCAGGCGTCCGGCATTGCGCCCGTCACGGAGTATGTCAGCGCATCCGGGACTTCAGAATCCTGTCCCACAATTCAAGCTGACTTACCGGAGGCGCGGACATGGCATCCCAATCCGCCTCGTTCCGCCCCGTCATCTCCGCCTTGCCGCGCCCCATGTCATGGTAAGGGAGCAGTTCAAGCGACTCCACATGCGGAAGCCCGGAAAGTTCTTTGAGCAAAGCAAGAAAGTCCTCATCCGCATTCTTCCCCTGAACCATCGGGACACGCAGGAAAATCCGGCAGCCGGCAGCCGAAAGAGAACACAGGTTCCTGTAGACAAGCTCAAAATCCGCCCCGGTCAATTCCTGATAACGCGCGCGGGAGGCTTTGATGTCAAAAAGAAACAAATCGCATTTTCCGATCACGCATTCAAACTGTCGCCGGGGAACCGCGCCGGAGGTTTCCACCGCCGTGGAAATTCCCTCCTCTTTTGCGGCGGACAGCAGGGACAGGGCAAACTCCATCTGTGCCAACGGCTCCCCGCCGGAAAGAGTCAGACCGCCGCCGGTCTCATCGTAATAAAACCTGTCGCGCCGGACAGTCCGCATGACATCTTCCACGCTCACGGAACGTCCCAGCAGAGTCAATGCCGCGCCCGGACACTCTTTCACGCAGAGCCCGCAGCCGGAACATGATTCATCCGGTCTGCGGCGGCAGTTCTCTCCGGGAAGAAAGTTCTTACAGCGTCCGCATCCGATACAGGCATTTTTCTGAAAGGACACCCTCGGAGAAAACGGATGCGATTCCGGATTATGGCACCAGACACAATGCAGGGGACATCCCTGAAAAAACACGGTTGTCCTGATCCCCGGACCATCGCCGGCGCAATAGCGCTGAATGTTGAAAATGCGTCCCGTAAGTTCACGCGCCATGAGCATGCCTCCGCAGAATATCCTGCTGAACCTCCGGCGCAAGTTTTGTGAAGAATGCGGAAAAGCCGCTGACCCGCACAATCAGGTCCGCATACTTTTCCGGTTCGGCAACCGCCTTTCTCAATACGGCGTCATTCGTCACATTGAACTGCATCTCCTGCCCCTTCCCCTCAATGAAGCGGCGCAGAAGCGCAAGCATCCTCCGGCATCCGGCTTCCGAATCAAACATTTCCGGCAGGAAACGCATATTGACCACGGTGCAGTTCTGGACGGCATAATCGGGACGCACAATCGAATTCACAAAAGCGGTCGGCCCGTTCCGGTCGCGCCCGCCGCCCGGAGAAGCCGCATCGGAAAGCGGAGTCCCCGCATGCCTGCCGTCGGGTGTCGCCATTACGTCCTTTCCGGCGGAAATATTCTGAATGTTGGACGCCATGCAGCTTTGCAGATAACCGCCGTCTCTGGTGCGGAACGACTCCGTCAGAGTTCCGCAGAGCTTCACGATGTCCGCGGCGATGGAATCGCAGTAATCATCGTCATTTCCATATTTCGGAGCGCAGTTGAGCAGGGTAAGCCGAAGCTCCTCCTCATCCCTGAAATCATTTCTCAAAGCATTTACAAGTCTCTTTGCAGAAATCCGCTTTTCCTCAAAGACCAGTTTTTTCACGGCGGCAAGACTGTCCGTCAAGGTTGCCAGCCCCATCATCCCGATCCCGTGCAGACGGCAGAACTCGCTTCCTCCGCCGTTGATGTCCCTGCCGCGTGCGATGCAGTCACGGGTCAATGCGGAAAGCAGAGGATCGGGGAAACGGTCCGAAGGATATTCCGCCAGCATCCGGTTGTAGTTGTCTCGATATCTCGCCAGCCCCTTGCGCATGCCATCCGCAAACGCCTGCCGGAACGCTTCGTAAGAATCGAATTCGCAAAGATGCAGAACCGTATCCGAAAAAATTTCAGGCATATTGAAACGGCCGTCGCTCCACGCGGGCTGGCGTCCCGGCAGAAACGTTTCGACACACCCGACCAGCGCATAATCCCGCGCCGCCTCAAGAGGAATTCCGAGACGGGTCAGCATCGGGATGTTCACTTCGTCGTTGAACACTGCCGGAAAACCGATTCCCGTCCGGATCAGATCAATGCAGGCAAGCAGAAAGCGATCCGGCGATTTCCGGTGCAGACGCGCGGAAAGATTCGTCGAGGCGGAATGCACCAGAGCCGTCGCCTCCAGCGCAAGAAAACTCAACTCATTGACGGCGTCCTCCCCCTCCGGCGTCACCCCTCCGATACAGAGATTCGTCACCTCATGAAACCCTTCCACCTTCACCCAGATATGGCATAACAGGTTCAGGGCGGCATCATGGTCCGGACTGCTTTTCCGGTAACACTCACGGAGATACTGATCGACACGCCCCAGCGCATTGTGAAAACGTCCCTCCGCCTCCAGAATCACAAAGATCAGCCACATCAACTGGAGCCCCTCGGCAAATGTTTCCGGTTTGTCCCACGCAGTCCGGCGCAGACGCTCCGACGCCTCCGGGTGTGACTCGGCGCAGGATTCCGCCGCACGCAGAAAAAACGCCGACACCCCCTGCAATGCAATCAGCATCGCCTCCGCATCCGGTGCGGAATTCCGCCGGAACGCTTCTTCCGCACGCAGAATGAAAGCCCCCATGCCATGCCGCATCAACCCGTTGTAATCAGGAATCGTATGCGACCAACTGACTCCGAAATGACGGACTCCGTGTTCCTGAAATTTCCGCAGGGCGCCGTCATACATCTCCTGCGTGATTTCCGGAGGAAGTTCATCGGCGCGGAAAGTTTCCGCTCCGCCGAAAAACTCCTGTTCCGGATGAAACGTCAGCGGCAGATGTGCCAGCGCATACGCAAGCGCTTTCGCATGTTGAATGCACTCCGGTTCTGCGGACGGATGCAGTTCATAATAGCGTCCCTGATAATAGTTGCAGAGATTGCAGCGCCGCGGCGGGGCAAAGGGATCGCCCGGCTGCGCCGTTTTCCGCTCCAGCTTCAGAATCTCACGCCAGTCTTTCATTTTGATCTTTCTCCCGGTGCAGTAAAAAATTCTTCCAGTCCCTGTTGAAAAAAAGAGAGCGGGGAATCGTGGTTCCCGCCGGCAATTTCATGATAATGAAAATCCTCTTTTCCTGCAAGGATTTCAGCCAGCGCCCGCGCTTCGGAGACGGGAATCGTCCTGTCCGCCCCGCCGTGATAAAGCCATACCGGCATGGTCAGCGAAGCCGCATGGACGCAGACATTATGAAGCGGATAATCTTCCCCTTCATAGACAGACCGGATCGCATCATGAATCTCTTTCAGAACCGGCTTTGTCTGCCCGGCGCACCAGTTGCAATAGCGCCCGATATCCGTCGCCGCGCCGAGAATCACCAAAGCATCGGCAAGGTCGGGACAGCGAACCGCAAAGATCAGGGCTCCGGTTCCCCCCATCGAACCGGAAGCAAAGACGATGCGACGCCAACGATGCCGCGTCTTCCCTTCTTCAAGAAGACGCGACAAATCGGAAACGGCGGCGGGCGACATCCATGCATTGTCCCGGAGGTTCGGCGACACTGACACCGAACCTGTCCAGAGATGCAAGCCACGGGGCAAGATCAGGACGTATCAGAAGCTGATCCCCGTGGGAGCCATGACCGTGCAGGATTACAACACAATCCGTCCCTGCACCTGCGTCATGGAACAAATACCAGTCTTTCAAGCCGTCAACAACGCTCTCATATTCAAACCGGTTGAATTTCATTTTATCTTCTTCTTTTAGTTTTCTGCAAAAACAGCTTTGACGACATTTCCGGCGGCGGCGTCCGCAATGGCGCGGTTAACTTCGTCAATCCGGTATTTCGCAATCAGTTTCCCGAATATTTTCTGCAACTCAGGATGTGTCTTCAAAAATTCCAGATACGTCCCGATGTCCGCCATGGTATACTGCCCGCTTCCGAAAATCCGGAGTGCACGGAATGTGATCATGTGAGGCGCAATGGAAACAGGCCCCCGGTCGGAATACTGCCCCGGCACGAAGTAACGCCCGCGTGTCCGCAGAAGCGTCAAACCGAACGGAAACGCATCCGCAGAACCGCTCGTCTCGATCACGACATCCGCCCCGTCTCCGCGCCCCAGCTCCGCGGCATACGCCGCCACGTTCCCGCGAATCTCCTCACTGCTGCTCCTGCGGTAATCAAAAAACGCATCCGGTTCCAGTGCCCGCGTCAGTTCTTCACGAACCGGATTCGAGGCGGAACCGATCAGCATCACGCGGCACCCCTGCGACTTCGCCCATGCAAGCGCAAACAGTCCGAGCGAACCGTTGCCCTGAATCACTACGAGTTCCCCCTGTTCAAGTCCGCCGCCGTAAGCGCAGGAACGGATCACCGTCGGTCCGCCGCAGGGGAACGCCGCCGCGGCAAACGGCTCCACTCCCGCCGGAAGCCGGACCAGATTCTTTGCGGGAGAGTAGAGATATTCCGCAAAACCGCCGTGAAAATGAGGCGCGTCATTCACATTCTTCACATAGGTCACGCCGAAAGCAAGACAGCTTGCCGTCTCCCCGCGCAGACAGTTGAAACATTTGCCGCATGGGATTGCAACACATGCAACCACCCTGTCGCCGAGGCGCAGCTCATTTCCCAAAGCGTCCGTCGCCGCCCCCTGCCCCACGGAATCCACTTCCCCGATGAATTCATGCCCTGGAACCAGCGGGAAATCCGGCATTTTCAGATATCCCTGATGGATATGCACATCCGTCCCGCAGATTCCGCTTGAAACCAGTTTCAGCCCGACCATGTTTTCCGCAGGTTGCGCAACCTCGAATTCTCTGACTTCAAACTCTCTGCCCGGACCGTGGAACACTGCACATTTCTTTTTCATACCATCTCCTTTTACGGTTCATTGTCTTGATTTTATATGAAACATGATATATTATATGCGAAATCAGGCTTATCGTAAATCAAGAAAACTGCAAAAACATATATGATCCTGCAAATATGAAAGGAAGAAGGAATGTCCGGATTTCATTTTACGGAAACACCTCCTCCCATGCTTCTCAACACCGCAATGGAACGGGAAAACCGGATCACGGTCCCTCATGTCAACCATTGCGCACATCCGAGGAAATGGGTGCTGGACTACTCCGTCACGGACTGCGGACTGGTTAAAACCGAATTCACTTCATGGCTGCCGCGCCCGGGAGGAATCGGGCACCTCTATCCGCCGGGACGCAGATATTATGAAGATTTCAGGGAAAGACAGAATTACCGGTCCGCATACCTGATATTTGAAGGGGAAAATCCGGTTCTGCGGAAACTCACGGAAAATTCAGGCGGATTCGCGCGGATTCTCGACCCCGAACGCAGGATTCAGAAATATTTGCAGGGAGCCGCTGCCGCCGCATCCAGAGGAAGCCGCGGTTATTGGGAAAGCTGTTCCTGGTTCTGCAAAATCCTCGGTCTGCTGGAACGTCTGCCACCCTCAGGAAAGCCGGATTATCTTTATGAGCTCGGCGGCGATGCAGCCGCCGGAAATTTAAGCGGCAGGGTGAAAGAATATCTGGAACAGAATTTCAAAAGACAGATCACGGTAAAAATGATTGCAAGGGCGCTCGGAGTCAGCGAGTCCGGGCTCTCCCATCGCTACCGGCAGGAATCCGGCGAAACGCTGTTCGATACCCTGCTCCGCATCCGCGTGGAACAGTCGCTCCCGCTTCTGCAAAGCGGAAAGCGGCTGAAAAACATTGCGCCGGAGGTCGGTTTTTCCAATGAGTTTTATTACTCCAGAATCTTCAAGCGGATTTACGGCAAACCGCCGAAAAGCATGATCCATGGAACAGAAAACATATCGGAAAGCACTTCCGGCAACGGCAGAATGCAGGACACCGCTGTTCACCGACATCAGTTCAGAGAGTTTTCCCATCCTGCAGGAAAAACTCTCTGACAGGAGCTGCGAATCAAAGCAGACGGGAAACACACAAAAGTTAACTATGCAACTTTATTTTAAGAAAATATCTATTTAACTATTGACAAAAAGCTTTTTTCGCATATAATTATATAGTAAAATAAAGAAAGCTTGCAACGATGAAACTCAGCACACTGAAAACGAATGATGATGGCAAATCCGCTTTTCCGAGATATCTCAGATATGCGATGTTGCTGGAGGAATGGATGCGCCTTCAAAAACCCGAACCGGGCAGCCGTTTTCCCGGAGACAAGCTTCTTTCAAAACATTTCGGGACAACTCCTGTGACCATCAGCCGCAGCATAAATGAACTTGTCAGGAAAGGGCTTCTTGAACGGCGTATCGGTTCCGGCACCTACGTTACCGGAAAATCCTCGCCGGAATCAAAGCGCATCGGTCTTTTCTGTCATGAAGTGATCATCCCCGACTCAGCTTACATCACTCCGTTCCTCAATACCTTTTACGATTTCTGGGCAGCTGTCGGTTATCAGGTCGTTTCACTGAAATGCAATCCGAACGAATACGAAAAGCTGATGCGGGATTATGAACTGGCAGGCGCTTTAATCCTTGTCCCTTCGCAAGAAATTCTCCGGGACAGCAGGGAACTTGCAGAAGCGGGGCTGCCGCTCGTTTCAGTCGGATATGCCGATCCGGAATCAACAGGATTTTCATTCGGAACAGACCATATGAATGCCGGAAAATCCGTTGTAAAGTATCTTTACAATCTGGGACACCGCAGAATCGCCATCGTATCGCAGACAAATTTTTCGGGTTCGATGCGTTCCAAAGGATATCAGGAAGCCATGTGGGAACTTGGCCTTCCGGTCAATCCGGCATGGAATTTCGACAATAATCTTTTTCGCTTTACGGAGATCATGAAATCCGCCGCGCCGCCGACGGCACTGATCCTCACACATAATTCTCTTTCAATTATGGTATATGATCTTGCAGCCCGTTCCGGCATAAAAATTCCCAAAGATCTGTCTGTGATAGCATTTGACGATTCCGAATTCATACGCACTCTCAATCCGCCGCTTGCCGCTTGCACCCAGAACATTTCCGGTTTCACAAAATGTGCCTCCCGAACCCTTCTCGCCAAAATAAGGCACAAACAGCCGGAAGCCGTCGAATATGTTCCCGAACCGATAGAAATCATCAGACGCGATTCTTTAAAACAGATCAATATACAAGGAAGTGAAACATGAACAAAAAAAGATTAAAATTCCGTTTTCCCGGATTCCAGAGCAACACCCCCCCGTTTTTCTGCTTCCGCACGATGAAATTTTTCACATTAATCGAACTTCTGATCGTTATTTCAATTATTGCGATTCTGGCGGCAATGCTGTTGCCGGCTCTCAACAAAGCGCGGGAAAAGGCACGCGGAATCGCATGCATCAACCAGATAAAACAACTCGGGCTGAGAACCATGGAATATACCGACGATTATGGAGGCTGGAGCCTGATGAGCATGCCGGACGGAAAAGCCTATAACGTCAAACTGCTGAATACCGGATACATTCCGCGGAGTGATGCAAAATATTATGAATTCTGGCATTTCAATTCAAAAACGATGTGTCCGACAATGCTTCCGAAGGAACAGGCGAGAGACGGCGCCTGGTACAGCAACAGCTACGGCTACGGCATTCCCTGCGATTCCATACAATGGTATCAGACATCAGGAATATCGGCGACAAGCGGCTACTACCACCCGATGGATTATGCGAAATTCGGAAACAGGATACGTAAGCCGTCAACATTCAATTATCTGAATGATACTTACCGCGAAAGTGTATCGGGGCCGTATATCTTTTTCTACAACAGGATGCAAATAGGATATGGGCTTGTCGCATTCGCACATAGCAGGAAGGCCACCATGTTCTTTCTTGACGGGCATGCGGGACACTATGGAGCCGAATCCATGAATATGATCGGTTTTGCAAGATATCACATTTACAAATAAAAGGAAAAACAATGAAAAAGAAGTTGCCGTATTTTCTCCCGTTCTTTCTCTCCGTCACACTCCATGCCGGAAACCTCATCGGAAATCCATCGTTTGAAGAAGGCATTCCCAGACGGCTTTCCAGTCCGGTAAACCACTGGTCCATACGCTCATTCAAGGAAGTCTTTCAATTCCACAGCATTGATTCTTCACAAGCACGTACGGGGAAACGCTGTGCGCTCATATCCATTCCGGAGGGAAATCCGAAAGCTGCCGCCTATTTCACGCCATCAAACAAGATCAGAGTCGAAGCGGGAAAAAAATACAGGTTTTCCGTGTGGAGCAAAGGTAATGCAGGGACTCTTACACTGACCCGTTATGATGCAGAGGGCGGGTATGCCGGAATAGGAGGTATAAAAAGCACCGTTGTCAAGGCGGGAGATGAATGGCATGAAACCATAATCGACTACCTTATGCCCGCCTCGGAAAAAGGTTCATGGCTCATTTCAATGCATCTCGGTTTTTCCGGCGAGGGGGAGATCCGCTATGATGATGCGTCCGTTACGGAAGTTGCCATCGACAAACATATTATCCAATTCTATCCGACCTCGGTCAACAGTGAAAAAACGCTGTATCCGATAGAAAATGAAGCAAATCCGCTGCTGTTTTACGTCTACTCCTCCGAATCTTCCGGCAGATATGTGCTTGAACTTGAACCGTCGGCGGATTTCCGGCTCCTGGCGGCAGCACCGCTTTACTGCGTACAGACTGCCGGAACCAAAGCAGCCGTTTCCGGCAGAAAAATCACGATTCCGCTTCATCCGAAATCCATTCTTCCGATGAAGCAGTTCGCTTCAAATCAAATGATCGGGACCGGACTGCTTTACTCCAGTGGGGCAGGAACGCTGGACTGGAAAATTCTGAAAGACGGCAAGCGCATTGACGGCGGAACATTTGTATTGAAACCGGTAAAAAGCGGACAGGAAAAACTGCCGAAAAAATTCAGTGTCGGTGGATGGTATGCCCCGTTTCTGGCACATGTGGACGATGAAAAAGCACTCGAATTGTGGAGCTCCGCAATGATGCGTTCGGGAATCGTCTCTGCGAGTTTCATGAATCCCGAATATATGAAAAAAATTAGTGATCAGGGAATCGCCCCACAGTTCTGTTTCTGGCTGGCGGCAAAAGAAAGATGCCTGACGAAACTATTGAAGCAGGACGATCTGCGAAAAAGGGTCGCCCGAATCGCCAAATGGGCAAAAGGACTGAAAGAAGCCTCGGCAAACTGGAATTTTGAACCGAATCTCGGAGAATATTATCACATGTGCCCCGATTGCATCGACGCATTTGAAAAATATTCAGGAAAAAATACAGGAGGAATAACTGATGGAAAAAAGCTGGAAGCCAGATTCCCTGAAGAATATCTTGCATTCAAAAACGCCCAGATGCGTTCCATCATGCAGTGTTACGCGGAATTCTGCCACACTGCCGGGATCAAAGCCTCCGTCTGTTCGCTTACGACACCCGCGAAACGAACTCCGGAAGCAATGCTGTTCCTCAAACGGTGTTTCGGCAATCTGAATGAATATGACAAAATACTTGACGAGTATCAACCGCAGATTTATCAGCGCCCTACTCAGCTGTGGGAACCTCTGGAATCCATGATGGAATATTATCCGACATCCGTGGTTGTCTTTACATCCGATGAACGCGGCAACGGTTCAAGTCCTCCTTACAGTCTTCTTACGCCGGAATCGGTATATCTCGAAACACTCATGGCTGCCATGCTCGGAGCCAGAAAAATCGTTCTGTTCGTCGGTTATCATACGTTCGATGGACGTCAGGCACTTGCTCTCCGGAAAGCGCTTGGGACAATCGCCAAATATGAGGATTTCTTTTTCGGAGGAAAAGCGGAAACGGTCGGGATCATCCCCGATTCTCCTGTAAAAGGACGCATTTATGAATCCGGTGGAAAACGTCTTCTTGCAGTGATCAATCCCGATGAATATACATCAGGAATCTTTGAGTTCAAGAGCGGTATTGACGGGTTCTCCCTCATGAATGCGGAGAACGGGAAAATGCTCATTTCAGAGAACGGAAAACGTGTATTCGGGAAGAATGATACCGTAAGGATTGAAGTAAAACCAGCATCGGCCCGTTTTTTTGAAATCCGAAAAGATACGTGGAAAGCCGCCGGAACAGAAATCATGCCGGAAAAAAAGGCAGAGGGGAAAAAAGTCCTCCTGAATGTCGGAGGCTGGAAAATTTCAGATGACGGAGAAGGAATAATCCATATCGAAAAAAATGGGAACAAAGCGGAAGTGCGCTATGTCGATGGCGCAATAATCGTAACAAAAGGCGTTCATTATGAGAAAAAGGGAACAGGAGGAATATTCCGGGACTTATTCCATTATCCGGTGGAAGCACGCTGGAACTATGACGCAAAAGCGACATACCAGCCGGGAACACCCAGACTGGCAAACGACTCTCTGAAGATGGATTTTTCACATCCCATGAGAGACCCGCGTCTTGCAGGACTCGTATTGAGGAAGACTTTTACCATTGCACCGGATTTCTCTGACATTCAGGCGGAAATCAGAATAGCAAACACATCCGGCAAACCGCTTGAAATAGCCTACTGGAATCATAACAGGTTCGATATTCCAAAGAAAAATGCCGTCGTGAAATTCGGAAAAACAAAGCTGGATCTTTCCGGCACTCATGACATAAACATATATATTCCGGCTGACGGCGTACAGCAGATAGAATATGCAAACAGGTGGGAACTCAACTGGAAAGGAAACCCGCCTCCCGAAAAAGCATATCTGTGGACAGGAGACGGGATTCCTTCTCTTGAATTGATTGGCACAAAGCAGACGATAAAGCCGGGACAGGAACTTACCATCCTGCTCCAGCTCAGAAAAATTCAACCGGATAAATAAAACCGCCGCAATCATAAAGCACCAGTAAAAAATCCGGCTCACTGGAACATAAGGAATCCAGCCTTACCCGGAAATCTGCCGGAACACGCGGAAGTTGTAAAGGCGCGCGGAGGGATCGCCGTTCGTGGCAAGAACGGTCAGGCGGAATGCCGATATCTTCTCCGGTGCAAAGGAATGTCTGCGCACACGCTGATAATTGCCAGCGACTTCCACAACGGTGAACCAGGTATTCCCGTGCAAAACTTCAAGACGGTAGTCCTTCACGCACTCCGCAGCAACGCCATACGGCGACTTCTTATCGAGATTCGTATCGAATACGAGTTCGACGGAGGAACATGTCAGCGGCTCCCTGCACGTCAGCGTCAAAGTCTGCGGCAACCCCTGAGCCGGATCTGAAATCCAGAGATTCGGGCTCAAGCCGGGACGAGGCGGTGTCTCCGCGACATTTTCCGGCTGGAACACATGCTGCTCCGGCAAAACCGTAAAACAGAAATTGTCATTGGAAAAATAGCATCCGTCCGGCTTGCAGTAAACGCCCGGCAGATGCCGTTTCCGCGTGCAGACAAATACCCCCGGCACCTCCTCCAGCAGCAAAAACACACTCCGGCAGGAGACCGGCACATGAAATCGGAACACCCCTTCCACATGTTCTCCGACAGGAAGAAGACACTCGCCTGCGGCAAGTTCCTTTCCCTCGAACACGCCCGGAATACGGGATTCATACAGAACCGCTTTCACGGCTGCGGGTCTGCCGGAACGGTTGTGGAAACGCACTGCAATACTGTCGATATGATCCGACGCAACCGGAAACATCTGTCCGCGGCGGCGATCGGCGGGCGGTACATTGCAGGGATCATAAATTCCGGAAACATCGTCCGGCGGAACCAGCGGCAGCTCACCGTCCGGCGACTCGATTTTCAGAATCATTTCACTGTCCGCGCTGATCTTTGAGAAAATCTTTTCCTCCATCGGCGGCATCCACGGCAGCACCTGGTCGTGCCGGTAAAGGACCTCCTGCAGTTCACGCATACGGTTTCCGCAGAGTTCACGCGGGGTGCATCCATATTTCATGCAGAGCGCCGCGGCGCTTCCCGCCGCCTGCCCGCAGAGGGCACAGGTCGCCATGACACGGGTCGAACCGAGGGCGACATGCGTCACGCTGATATTGCGTCCCGCCATCAGGAGATTTTCAATATTCCGCGAGTAAAGACAGCGGAACGGAATGGAATACACGCCCGGAAAAATGAAAGGCGGAGTCGTGCCGGGATGCCCTTTGCCGAACACGCCTTCCGGCGGATGGATGTCGATCGGCCAGCCGCCGTATGCGACCACATCGGGAAAATCGGGATGATTCATGATATCGTTCTGCGTCAGGATGTAATCGCCCGTCAGCCGCCGCGACTCCCGTTTCGCAGGAATCGCGGAGATCCAGTTGATCGCGTAGTTTGCCGCGCCGTGGTCGCCGCCGTTCTTCACATGATCCCACATGCCGAACAGAATTGAAAGGAGTTTCTGATAGATCGCCTCGTTGTCATGAATCGTATCAAGTTCTCCGCCGTATTCGAGCCACCAGTAGCCCTGCTTCGGATTGTTGTGCAGACGGTACGGCAGGTCTTCATCGGAATGGATCTTATAAGCCCACTCCGGCGCTTTGAACGGGACCGGGCGCCCCATATCGACCGCGCGGAACGCAATGGACGAACCCATTGTCTTTTTATCCGCCTTTTCCGGCGCAAGCGATTCCCCGAATTCACTCTGCGCCTCGCGTCCCATGCGGTACTCCGCGCCTGCGGAAAAACCGACAAAGGAATCGCCGGAACAGTCCGCGAAAAGCGGGGCTTTCAGCACGTATTCCGTTTCACTGCCCAGCGTACGCGCTTTCAATGAGACAATCCGGTGCTTTTCGGTCTCAACCTCATGGACTTCCGTATTCATCAGGAGCGTCAGGTTCACTTCGCGCTCCGCCCACTCCCGCATGACGAGACTCCAGTGCTGCTGCCAGCCGTTCGCGGAACGATAATACGCCTCGCGCCTCATCTCCTCCAGAATGCCGGTCTCCATTGCACCGCGGTTCACATACTCCGGCGCGCCGGTGATGAACGCGCCGTCGCTGTTCTGACAGCACTCCGAGCCGGAGGGACCGCCCAGCACCGGACGGTTCTGCACCAGTGCGGTCTTCACGCCGAGGCGCGCCGCCGCAATCGCCGCCACGGTTCCGGCGACTCCGCCGCCAACCACCACAAAATCATATTCACAGGACAAGACTTTCATTCCCGTTTGCTTCCTTCACTGATTTTCAATCTTCACTCTGCGCCAGACGTCACTGCCGAAATGATCCAGAGGATACACCGTCAGCTCTGCGGATTTGCCGAGTTCCGATATTTCCACTTCCACGCCTTCCCCGGCGGGCAGATTGACAAGATCGGCATTGTTCAGCAGATATTTGCCGCCGTCCGGAGCAACCATGCGGTATTCCACCCCCGGATCATCCGCCGCGAGACGCGCCCATACCGAATGTTCCGCGTGAAAGTTGAAAAGCCGCAGGCGGACCGTGCCGTTCCGTGCCATAACCTTTTCAGGGTTGATTTTTCCGGCGACGATAACGATCTTCTCCGCATCGCCAATCACGCGATCAGCCTCATTGAGCAACTTTTCATCCTTACCCATCCTGAGAGCGCTGACCCTGCGGTGAAGATTCTTTGCATATTCACGCAGGGCAGGCGCAAGCTTTGAGTTCCCGGCAATGGCGGCAGTGCTCTTCAGCAGACGCTCCTTTGCTGCGGCAAGAAGCTCGATCCGGCTCCGGTCGCGGGGATATTCGGAGTTTCCACGTGCCAGTTCATTGAACTTCTGAACGGAAATCTCCGCAAGGTTCAATCCGGCAACCCGCATTTCCCCTTTTTCATCATAGAGAATGCCGAAATTCACATAGAACGGCAAAGCCTCCACCTGAAACGGGATTTCATACTCCGCATACTCATTGTCTCCGGCAATGACCTTGCGGATAAACCGTTTCACTTTCTGGCTCGATCCCCAGAGGAATCCCTCCGTAAGCATGATCTGCGCATCACTGGTATCGGCTTTTGCCGTCACAGTCAGAAGATAGCATTTTCCAAGCGAGCCCTCCGGCATCCGGAGCGTCATGCGGGTGAACCCGTTGTGAGCGCGGATCAGGGCAATCTCACGGTCGCCGTCGCGAAAGGGTTTGACGTCGCCTTTCTTCAGGCAGGACGCCGCAAGTTTCCCCATATCATTGCTGCCGGTCGCCAGCTCATTTCCCGCGACCGTCACAGCAAAAGCGGCAAGCAGAAGACAGAATATATTTTTCATCGCTTCAATTTCCTTTCCTCAAAAATTCCACCGACTCGGCGCGAACACGTTTCACTTTTTCCGCCGATCCCTTTTTCGGGTCAAGCGCCTCGTCGATCTTTTTCAGCAGAGCCCCGTTTCCTTTCCGGCGGACCAGGTCGAACACCAGCCAGTCCTCCAACCCGGCGCGAAACGCCTTCCAGCGGCGGCTCGGCACATTTTCATTATGCCGGGCAGGATAGACGGTCACGGCGGAAGCCGTCTTTCCCCGGAAATCATCCCACGGCACGCCCCATCTGTCACTGCCGGGCATCCAGAGGCTCGTCCAGTAACCGATGCCGTTCAAGTTCAGACGCCATGCGACGTGCCCCATGTTCCGGTACCAGTTCGGGCGGAGTCTTTTCTGAATCACCGGGCACCAGTAGGCGGAAATGAATTTCAGGTGAGGACGCGCCATCTCCATTACCTCCTGACGCCGGAGAAAACCGGCATTGAACTGCATATATTCACAGTATTTTCCATCGACGGTAAGACGTTTGATTTCTTCCTTGCTCTTAACGGGGTCCGCATAAATCAGGATCTTCGGGTCGGCGGCTTTGGCGGCTTTGGCATGGGCATGGAAAACATCTCCGGTATTTTCATCCAGCGGATAAAGCGCATACTCGCTGTAATCGAATCCCATTTCCTGCATGTGGGCAGCCAGCGCTTTGACAAAATTTCCGTATGCCTTCGCTCCCGCCGCACTCCGGATATCCGGCGCATTCTTCGTATTCGGAGCGGCGCACCGCAACAGCAGCATCCCCTTTCCTTTCAGGAATTTCAGCATCGGGTCCAGTTTTGAAAAATCGGGTATTCCCACTAAATTGCCCTCGGCATCGGCTTTCCACGGAGCCATTTCCAGGACATGAAAGTTGTTGACATAATGATCCTGAAGTTCGGCAAGCAGATTGTCCCGTTCCTTTCCAGAAGACCGCCTCAGACTGCAATCCCATGTCATGACCTGCAGGGGATGACGCGACGGCAGGCTCTGTGCAATCACATCAAGGAAAATTTCCCGTGATACGACGCTGTTGTCTTTCAGATTGACCGCCGTCACGAGACCGCGGCAGGTTCCCGCTTTTCCGTTCCGCGTATCGAATTCAAGGAAAATCTGCCGGTTCTCTCTGGGGGGAACGGCAACCACTCCGTCTTTTGAGAGTT
Organism: Lentisphaeria bacterium; assembly: GCA_003526375.1. Lineage (GTDB taxonomy): Bacteria > Verrucomicrobiota > Lentisphaeria > Victivallales > UBA1829 > UBA11452. The sequence goes on along the minus strand of DPDG01000007.1, from coordinate 7,210 downwards.
CCGGCAGAACGTCGGCGGGGAGCTGCCCCAGACGGGCGCGGATATGAACTGCTTCGCGCAGCGTCACTTTCAATCCGGCAAAGCCTGACGCCGTAATCCTGCAGTACATTGTCGTCTGCGTCGGATTATACAGACTCAGCGCCGCAAGTCCGAATTCTCTGTGAAACAAATTCAAATGGATCTTCGGCGTTCCGGCAATCCGTCCCTGAACCGGATAATAGCTTTCCAGCGGATCCGCAACCGCCGTCAGTTCCGGCGCGGCGGCAAATCCCTGCCATACGGCGACAAGCGCCGCCCCCAGCAACCAGTGTTTCATCACTTTACCTCCTGTCACTGTTTTATTCATTTGAACCATTGAAAGGATAAGAATTCCAAATTGAATCTAAACCCAGATAAGCGCCATACGGTGCTACGTATTTGGTATCGGTACTGTAACGCTGCCGGGAAACAGTCCCCGAATGCCCGTCCACAAAAAATACATTCATACTCATATTATGCGGAAACCACACTTTACCCTGATCGCCCGTCATCGGCGCCTCAATCAGAGAAGCCATTTTACTTGCCTGTTTCATACTGCTTAATTTGAAATAGCCGTAATTTCCTGTGGCTTTACTCCATGAATCCTCACTATAAGGAGCGGCATTTACTTTTTTTGCAAGTCTGTGATTCGGCATGAACGGCTGTCCCAGACGTGGAACCGGCTGTCTTCCGGGACAGGTCATCAGACCGATCATGACATCATTCTGCTGATATTTCCAGTTGATGTATCCAAGATAAACCTGACCGGCATAAGTGGGGCCGCTGTAAGTCCCGTCGGTTCCTTTCTTTCCGAGAACGGCAGTATAACGCGGCCCTTTCCATTCACCGGAGGCAGCTCCCACCCGGTCACGCGAAATCATCCAGTCATTGTAGTCCGTTGCATAAGAGATCATCGCCAAACCAAGCTGACGCTCGTTGCTGCGGCAACTGACCGCCTGCGCCTTCTTCCGCGCCGCCCCGAGAGCCGGCATAAGCATTGCCGCCAGAATCGCGATGATCGCAATCACGATCAGCAACTCGATCAAGGTGAAAACACTTCTTTTCCTCATTTGAGTTTCTCCTTCTTTTCTTTTATATTATGATACAACATGAGCCTCACCTACCGATTCGCGAACGATCAACGGAGCCTGCAACACCCGGTCCAACTGATGGACGGGCATGGAACGCCGCCAGCTCTCCGCAATCATCTCCACCGCCGCGCGCCCCGTCTGAAGCCAGGGATGGCGGACGGAGGCAAGCCCCGGAAACAAACCGGTGTCGCCATACCCGATCACGGAGACATCCTGCGGAATCTTCAAACCCGTTTCCCTTACAATTTCAACTATCCGCTGCGCCTCCTGATCATCCGCACAGAGAAGCGCAGTCGGGCGCTCCGGCAGGCTCAGGAGCCGTTTCAGCCACGGAATCACCTCCGAAGCGCCGCGTTCCGCCTCAAAAACAAAATCATCATGCAGAGGCACACGGGAGCGGACAGCCTTGCAGAGAAGCGGAATCCGGTCGTAAGTCTGGAGCTGGAAAATCCTGCGCTTCGGGATTTTCGGCCCGCATACCGCAAAACGGCGGTGCCCAAGTTCATACAGAGTATCAACCGCCGCCTGAAAGCCGGACTCCATGTCCACTTTCACGATCCCGAGATGTTCCTGAAAACGGTGCCCGCTGATAAATACCTGCGGCAGAGAATGTTCCGCAAGCAGAATTTCAAAAGCCTTCTCATGGGAATGCCGGCTGTCCTCCCCCAGATACACCAGACCGTTCAGCTTGGACAGCATCTTTTTCAGCCAGCCGCTCAGCCGTTCCACCTCATCGTCCTCCGAAGGAAGCGGCACGATCATTGCGGCAAAACCAAGTTCCGCAGCTCCGTCCATAATCCCCGCAACCGTTTTCAGCGCCGTTCCCGTCTCCTGTTTCAACAGATTTTCCATGCACTCCGGCAAAACCACGCCGATCGCGGAAAGAGATTCGGAGGCATTGCGCCGGACAAACTCCTCAGTCACTTCCAGAATGCGCCCTCCGGGAGTCCGCCGGATGACCTCCCCCTCCTCCAGCACCGCATACGCCTTGCGCACCGTGTCCCGGTTCAGGTTCAGACTCTGCGCCAGAGCCAGAATGGACGGCACCACTGTTTTCGCCGGAACGCGGCATTGCCTCAGCTCACGCATGATCCCTTCGGACAGCTGGTGGTGCAGCGGCACCGGAGAATCCGGCTCCAGCGTCACATGAGGCTCAAAAATCCGTTTCATTTTACTCTGTATCATGGTTCCGACACTAAATTAAAATTATTGTATATTAGATTATACAATAAAATATTAAAATTGTCAAGACCCTGAAATGGAAAAAACAGAAAAATTCTCTGCCATTCCCGCCTTTTGGATACTTCCGCCAAAAGACATGTAAAAAAAGCCGGAAAAGCATTGGAGAATTTTGCGGGAACATGCTACGGTATATGGAAAATCACTCTTGAAAACAGGACAGGTAAGGAATCAACAATGAAATTCTGCATTATCGGCTCGCGCGGTCATATCGGTTACGTGTTTCAAAGCATCGGGAAAGTTCCGGGAATCACTCTTGACGGCATTTCATCCGGTTGCGAGGACGATCCGGCGCGCCTTGTGCGGTCTTCGGCGGATGCAGGTTTCACGCCGGAACTCTATTCCGACTGGCGCCAGATGCTGGACCGGCTCTCCCCCGGTCTTGTCGCAGTGGACGGCCCGTTCGACAAACATGCGGAAATGGCGGCGTATGCGCTTGAGCGCGGCATCCATGTATTCTGCGAAAAACCGATCGCCCTGACCTTGACGGATCTGGACAGAATCATGGCGGCGCAGAAACGTTCCGGCTGCCGCATCATTTCGATGGTGGGGCTGCGCTATCAGGCGGACTTTCAATATGCCCTGCAACTGGTCCGTGCCGGAGCGGTCGGCAAAGTCAAGATGGTCAGGGCGCAGAAATCCTACCGGCTGGGAACACGCCCGGAATACTACCGGCGCAGAGAGAGCTACGGCGGCACGATCCCGTGGGTCGGAAGCCACGCGATCGACTGGATCATGGCATTTGCCGGAAGCGCTTTCCGGCAGGTCTATGCCACACAGACAGCCGAAGATAATTTCGGAAACGGCGATCTGGAAATCGCCTGCCAGTGCCTGTTCGTCATGAAAAACGGCGTGCAGGGGCAGGCGTCGATTGATTTTCTGCGCCCCGCGGCGGCGCCGTCGCACGGAGACGACCGGGTCCGGGTAGCGGGAACCGAAGGCATACTGGAAGTCATCGGAGGCAAAGTGATTCTGATCGACAAGGACGGCAGGCGTGAGCTCCCCGTCCCTCCGCCGGAACGGGAACTGTTCTCCGATTTTGCAAACAGCCTGACCGGAAAAAGCCGCTGTCTCGTCACGGAATCCGAAACTTTCGAGCTGACCCGCGCATGTCTGCTGGCAAGGGAATCCGCCGATACAGGAAAGGTCATTGAATTCTGAAAAAGATTACCGTTCCCGGCAGCCTGCGTTCCGCGACTTGAAAAAACGGCAGGGACAAGATATATTCCCATTTTTCAACATGAAACGGGAAGTGCCATGACAGTCAACAGTTACCTTACGGAACAGGAGAAGTCAATTCTGGAACACGCTGTGATCGGAATCGCGGGCGCGGGCGGTCTCGGTTCCAACTGCGCAATGCACCTGGTTCGCAGCGGCGTCAGAAAATTTGTCATTGCGGACTTCGACACGGTCAGTGCGGGCAACCTGAACCGACAGTTTTTCTTTACGGATCAGATCGGGCGTTCCAAAGTGGAGGCGCTGGCGGAAAATCTGCGCAGGATCGAACCGTCTCTGGAGCTGGAACTGCATTCATGCCGCCTGACTGCGGAAAATATGCCCGCTATCTTCTCCGGCTGCGATATCGTCGTGGAATGTTTCGACGACCCGGACTCCAAAATGACGCTGATCCGCCTCATGTCCGAAAACGGCAGAACAGTCGTTGCGGCAAGCGGAATTGCGGGCTGGGGGAAAAGCAATGCCGTCAAACTGCGCAAGGTCGGGGGGAACTGTTACCTTGTCGGCGATCTCTCCTCCGGCATCGCCGAAAATCTGCCTCCGTTCTCCCCGCGGGTCGGCATCGCGGCGGCGGTTCAGGCAAATACCGTCCTCTCAATCCTGCTGGAAGTGGAGCCGTAACAACATGCTGTGCAAACTGATCCATTTCTCCGACACCCATGAAATCGCCACGCTGGAACACTGGCACGCCTGTTTCGACAAACGGCTCATCGGTTTTTTCAACAGCAATGTCATCCGCAAGTCGCGCTATGACAGAGCGCTGATCGCGCCCGCAGTCGAAATGATGCTGGCGGAAAAGCCGGATGCAATCCTTTTTACCGGTGACGCCACAAGCTGCGGACAGCCCGGTGAATTCGCGCGGGTTCTGCCGCTTTTCGAGCCGCTCCTGAAAAGCTCCATCCCGTTCATCTACACTCCGGGAAACCATGACGCCTACGTAAAAGACCGCGCATGCAGAGAAGCTCTCCGGCAGTTCTGCCTTGCCATGACCCGCGGTCAATATGAACCGGCGGACTATCCGTATGCCGCCGAGCTGGAACATTTCCGCATCGTCGCATTGAACTGTTCGCGCCCGACTCTGCCGGTCTCCTCCTGCGGCTACATGCAGAAAAAGACCAGAGAGTTCCTGAAACGGGAGGCGGAACGACTCAAGACAAAGCCGTTGATCTGCGCCGGGCACTTCCCCATTCTGGAGCGGATGCCGATCCGCCGCGCCCGCCACCGCCTGTATGGGGGAGCCGTCGCCGCGGAAATGATCCGCGACGGAGTCATCGACCTCTCGCTCTGCGGACACGTCCACAAGCCCTATGAGATTTTGAACGCCTCCGGGCGCGGCGAGATCTCCGCCGGCTCCCTGACAAAATATGGTTTCTACTCCCGCATCCTCTATGATACGGAACGCGACGTCTTCACTCTGGAACGTGTTCCGGTGAAAAAGGGTTAAGCATTCCGATCCCCCGGCAGATGTTTTCTTCAGTCTTTTGCATCTTTTTCCTTTTTCCGACTGGCAGGAAGTCATTTCCGGATATAAATTAAAAGTGAATTCAGATCATAGAAATAAGGAATCCCATGATGAATGACAGACTGAAAAAGCTTCTGAGCGAAAAAACGGTGATCTTCGACGGAGCGATCGGCACCGAGATTTATAAGAAAAACTTCTTCGTCAACACCTCTTATGAGAGTCTCTGCCTGAACAATCCCAAGGTCATCCGGGAAATTCACCTGTCCTACAAGGACGCGGGGGCGGAGGTTCTGACCACCAACTCGTTCGGGGCGAACTTCAACACTCTGAACAAGTTCCTGCTGGGAGACAAGGTGGGCGAGATCAACCGCGCGGCGGTCAGAATCGCGAAAGAGGTCGCCGGAGAAGAACTGCTTGTGGCGGCGTCCGTCGGTCCCGCAGGCGATATCCCGAACGGAAGCGCATGGGACGTCAACCGGATCGCCGCGATCCTCATGGAGCAGATTGCGGCGCTTGCCGCGGAAGAACCGGATTTCATTCTCTTTGAATCTCTCGGAGGCGCACGCGATCTTCAGGCGGCGCTTCTCGCAATGGAACTCTGCCCCGATATGCCGTCCGTGACGAGCTTCGCGCTCAACCGTGATGCGGAGTCCAGAACCGGAGACTCTCCGGCACGTCTTCTGACCATCATTGACGAAGCCAAGTTCAAACCGGTCGCCGTCGGGCTCAACTGCGGGATCGGTCCGGAGGGAATGCTCAATGCACTGGAAATTCTGATGCCGCTCTGCCATCTTCCGGTCATTGCACAGCCGAATGCGGGATGCCCCAAGAGTGTGGACAACCGCATGATTTATATGTGCAGTCCCGAATATTTCACAACATACGCGATGCGTTTTGCCGCACTCGGCGTTCACGGCGTCGGCGGATGCTGCGGCACAGGCCCCGAACACATCAGGGACATGGCGCGGAGCATCAATCCGCTGAACAAGGCGGCACACAACACGGGCAGACTGGTCGTCACGGAGGCGGCGTTGCCGGAAAAGACGCCGGTCCCGATGAAGGAGAAATCCCGTTTCGCCGCAAAACTCGCTACGGGACAATGGGTTACGAACGTGGAAATCGTCCCGCCGCAGGGCTATCTTCTTGAAAAAACCATTGAGAAGGCGAAACAGTGCCGGGACGCCGGATTCGATGCAATCAATATTCCGGACGGACCGCGCGCAAGTTCACGCGTATCTCCGCTGGTGACGGCATTCAAAATCCAGTCGGAAGCCGGAATCGAAGCGATTCTGCACTTCTGCTGCCGTGATAAAAATCTGATCGGGATGCAGGCGGATCTGCTGGGCTGTGCCGCAATGGGAATTCATAACATCCTGTTCATCACGGGCGACCCGCCGAAGCTCGGCGACTACCCGTTCGCGTCCGGCGTATTCGATATGGACTCCATCGGCATGGCACGGATTCAAAGCCGCCTGAACCGCGGTATCGACCTCGGCGGCAAGGCGATTGACACCGTCACACAGGCGTTGATCGGAGTCGGCGCAGACCCCAATGCAATTGACATGAAGCGGGAAATCCGCAGGACACGCGAAAAGATTGAGGCGGGAGCTGAGTTTCTGATTACCCAGCCGGTATTCGATACAGCGCCCCTGCTCCGTTTCATCGATGCGGTTCCCGGACTTTCCGATCTGCCCGTCATTGCCGGAATCTGGCCGCTCGCCAGCTATCGCAACGCCGAGTTCATGCGCAACGAAGTCCCCGGTGTGACCGTCCCCGATTCCATTATGGAGCGCATGGCAAAAGGCAAGACCAAAGAGGAACAGCGTGCCGAGGGAATCCGGATCGCACGGGAAGCCGTGGCTTCGATCCGCGATAAAGTCGCCGGAGTTCAGGTCAGCGCCCCCTTCGGCAACGTCCAGACAGCAATCGCAGTCATCCAGAAAACCTGAGAAACAGATAGCGAGATTGCGAGATTGCGAGATTGCGAAGTTGCTTGTGTGTGATTTCTGCTATTGTGGGCTGTCTGGTGAAAGAGTGAAAGTCCTTGCAGTCTTTCCAGTCCTTAATAGCTTGATGCCCATAGCCTGAAAGTCTTGCGTTATCTCGCACTCTCGCAACTTCGCACTCTCGCTATCTCGCAATCTCGCAATCTCGCAACTTCGCA
>DPDG01000045.1:1824-25710 GCA_003526375.1 Lentisphaeria bacterium | reverse complement strand
TAGCGCATGGCGTAATATTTTGTTACCACACAATCTATTACGAGGAACCATGCGCCTGAAAACTATAGGGTGCCTCTATTTATTTGAGGAAAATTTGAGTTGCAACAGGAAAAAGAATGCGAAAGAAGGTATATTACAGCATCAATGACAGGAGAACAGGATGCTGAACGGCTTATTTGACATAGACAATCGTCTGGCTTATTTGACAGAGAACGGCGACATGCTTCCGCGGCTGAAAGAACTTGTGCCGTGGGAAAAGTTTCGCAGAGAACTTGAGTTCATATATGACCATGATCGCAAGAGCAATGCCGGACGCAGACCATTTGATGTGGTGATGATGTTCAAGATACTGATTCTGCAGTCGTTGTATAATTTGAGCGATGACGAGATGGAATATCAGATCATGGATCGTCTGAGTTTTATGCGTTTTCTGGATATGGCGCTTGACAGCCGTGTTCCCGATGCGAAGACAATCTGGCTCTTCCGTTCGAAACTGGAGGAACACAAGCTCACGCGGAAGCTGTTTGACAAGTTCAATGCGTTTCTTGCCGAGTCCGGCTTTGTCGCGAAGAGGGGTCAAATTGTCGATGCAACCATTGTTCGAGTTCCCACGCAACGCAATACCCGCGATGAAAACAAGGGGATCAAAGAAGGAAATCCTCCTGAAACTTGGAGCGAAGCGAAGAAGCGTCAGAAGGACACGGACGCCCGCTGGGTTCAGAAGAATGGGAAGAACTACTACGGCTACAAGAACCATGTGGAAGCGGATGTCAAATACAAAATCATTCGGAATTACAAGGTTACGGATGCCTCCGTTCACGACAGCAATGTGTTTGAAGAGCTCCTTGATGAAAACAACACAAGCAGGGATGTTTATGCGGACAGCGCGTATCGCTCAGGGGAAAGAGAGGCGAATCTGAAAAAGGGCAGATTCCGGGCGCATCTGCAGAGGAAAGGATGCAATGGACATTCTCTGACCTCATGGGAGAAACAGGGAAACCGGACAAGAGCCAGGATCCGTTCCAGAATAGAACATGTGTTCGGGTGCATGACACAGCGAACCGGAAATCTCATTCTGAGAACCGTCGGGATAAGCAGAGCGGAAGTGAAGTTGGGATTACGCAATATTGCATACAACATGGAGAGATTTTGTTTTTTGATGAGACAGACCGCATAAAAGGAGGATTTGGACAGGAAAAACGAGTAAAATATCGCTATTCCAGTCGTGGAGACTTGAAAAGAGAAGTCAAAATGCTAACGTAATGTACAGAAAATCTCATTTGGAGATCTTCAAACAGAAACAAACGGGATTCCTATCAAAAAAGCATTGATAGTGGTTCCCATATACTGAGAAACGGGGGCGCGAAAGGTTTCGACGGAGAGAAAGGCCGACGTGCAAATCTCCGGATGCGGGATCGTTACCCGCCGCCTCCACCAGAAATGCCGCAGACGGGGGAACATCTCCTCCGCCACGGCAGTGAAAACAAGACAGGAATCAGGAAAGGAACTGTTTTTATGAATCGGATTTTTGTTGTCGGCTCGCTTCTTCTGCTCGTTCTGTTCGCCGCCGTCTGTTTCCATCGTCCGGAAATCGCGGATTGGAATCTGGAACAGGTCCCGGCAAAGGAGAGACTCTCTCCCGGAGAACTGCGCAGGCAGTTTGACCGGCTCCAGGCGGATTATGATGCCGACTGCGAGCAGCTTCTGCGTGATTTCACAAAACGTCTGGAAACGGAGAGTGCCGGAGAGTTCTCCTGCGCGAAGCGTGCCGTCCCCGATGTGGTGAATCACTTGTGCCGCGTAAAATGCAGCGCAAAACTCTGTTATAAACTGGCGAAGGACAAAGTCACCGGCTCCAGTGATTTTACCGATGCGTATCTGGCGATTCTGGACGAACCCGTGATTCAGCCGTGTCTGCGCGCGAACCACATCGCGGGCGATCTGCTTCAGGCGCTGGAACTTCGTCTGCGGGAACGTCATGCAAAATACAACGTGGACGCGGCGTTCCTCTGCGGAGAGAACAATTCCGGAGTGGAACTTCCCCGCGCCGATCTGACAGAGCTCCGGAAATCGCTCTCCGCATTCATCGGAAAGTGCCAGACGCTGCATCTTACCCAGGCGGGCGCGACAGTCGGTACGGCGTTTGAGCTTCTGTTCATCTGTCAGAGCTGTTCGATGATTGGAAAACTCTTCGCCAAACCGGCAGCCCGAATCGGCTCCTCGCTCGGAGTCGGCGCGCTCTGTGCTGCGGCGGATGGTCCTGTTCCCGTCGGCGACATCGTTGGTGGCGTGCTTGCGGTCGGCGGCATCGCATGGACGGCATGGGATATTTATCTGGTCGTCAAAGTCATGTCGCGGGAACTGACGGCGGAACTGGATAAAGGGATCGCCGCCGCGGAGAAGACACTTCAGGAAGAGTCGCGCGGCCTGGCCGAGAATCTGGTGAAAAGCTACCGGTCTTCCGGAGCCGCCATTCGTGCGCAGCTGGAGGAACAGTTGAACTCATAAGGAGGAATCCGGATATGAAACGGGAGGAAAGTGTCGGGATGAAAAGGATCAGCCAATGCGTTCTGAGCGGCGTGCTGTTTTTCTGCGTCTGCTCCGCGGAGGGGGCCGGAGGACGTCTGGCCGCCGGGGTGATGGAGGAGACTCTGGAATTCGCCGCCCGTCGCAGCGGACGGGTTCTGAGCGCTACTGCAAAGGTGAACCTGGAGCGCTCTCTGGTGAAGCTGAGTGCGAAATATGGCGATGATGTTCTGGTTCTGGTCCGCCGGGGCGGTCTGGAGGTGCTGGAACAGGGGGCCCGCCACGGAGACCGCTTCTGGCGTCTCTGCCGGGAGGTTCCGGAGGCCTCCAGGAGTCTGGCGCTGCATGCGGATGAGCTTCTGCCGCTGGCGGAACGAATCGGCCCGGAGGTTCTGAGGGTGGAAGCGAAAGTTCCCGGCATGGCCGTCCGGGCTGCCCGCGAATTCGGCGATGACGGAATCCGTCTGCTTTCCACCCAGTCCCCGGAAAATATTACGCGACTGCTCGGCTATGCGGCGAAGGCGGATTCTCCCGCAACGAAGAAACTGCTTCTCGAAACCTGCGCGAAATCAAAGGACCCGTCGAAGTTCCTCAACGCTTTGAACTGGAAGAATATCATGGCCGGCGGACTTTCCACGGCAGCCATTCTTGCCGCCGCACGGATTTCTGACGGATTGCGGGAGGGGGTGAAGGATCCGGCCGTCGCGGCGGGTGTCATCAACACGCTTTCCGCTCCGGTGCGTTACGGCTTGTCTGCCCTGATCGTGATTCTTCTGATGCCGCTGGGTGTCAAGAGTGTTTCCCGGTGCCGTGCCGCATGGAAAAAGGACAAAACGAAACAAGGCTGAATTGCAGCTCCCGCTTATTGAAGAGAAGAAAAACGCGGATCCGCCATCCCTTTCCCCGTGAGCGGAAACGAGGGGGAATGTCTTCTCTGAAGAGCTTGCCCCGCGGATGAGGTGGAGAATGTCTGTGTTTCGCGGACATCGCTGCGCGGGAACAGCTTCCACATGTTATCGGAAACAATCCTTCACCGGAACGAAGCGGAATCCCGTTCCTCCCTTTTATCTGCGCTGAATGATTTTTCCGTAATCGGAATCGTGAGTCTGTTTCGGGAGGGTTTTCCGGGATCCCTGCTGCGGAAGGCTTCTCTTCTGCCGGAAATACTGCTGGAGAGAAAGGATCACGCTGACAATCCGGAGGAACGATGCGACAAGAAACCTCCGGATCGGACCGCGGAATTTCCAGATGAGCCATCCTGCGGCAATCAGCAGAATTCCGCAGAGAATGAACTTCCAGAACGTGATAATCAGATACACGGCGAATCCAATGATCGCCACGATAAGACACCCCGTCATGTCTTCTTCGAAATCTCCACCGGAGCCACCGGAGCCACCGGAGCCGTCCCGGTGAACCGCAATGTATTCCTCCGGACTGGCATGAATGTGCCGGACTTTCATTGATTGCTCCTCCTCTCTTCCGCGCACGGGATCTTCCGCGCATTTGTCAGTGCCCGGATCTCTTTCCGGAGTTCTTTTCCCTCCGTATCCTTCCGGTGAAGCAGCTGCTCCATCCGATCCCGTTCCATGCGGATGCTGTCCAATTCGCATGCGAGCTCGTCTACCGCATTCCGTTCCCGGAGCGCGTATCCGAAAGTCAGGAGGGAAACTGTGATCAGAATCAGGAAGCAGATCGTCATGCCGGGAGAGAGCCGGTTTTCGGCGGGAGGCGCAGGTTCCGTGTTTTCGGCCGTGTCATTCGGGACGGGAAGCGGTGCGGCCGGAATCCGCTTGCCCTCCGTTCCGGGTTCGGAAACGGTATGTCCGGATGCGGAATACCCTTCTTCCCGAGACGCGGATTCTTCCGTTTTTTCAGAGGAGCCGCCGATCGGGAGAGGGGCCAGAAGCGCGAGGGAGCGGTCATCGGAACCGCGCGGATCATCCGCCCATTCACGGCGAGTCAGATAATCCATCAGATCCTGCCTGCACAGTTCTTCTTTACGGAGATCCTCCAGAAACATATCGAATATTTTGCCGGGGGTCATATCCGAAAGACGGAACATCAGGTGTTCGGGTCCGTCGGAGGTGATCGCGATCCCGGAATTTACTTCGGCATCCAGCAAGGCATACTGAAATTTCATCTGCTCTTCGCCGCCAGGACGCAGAAAATGGGTCTGGTTGGCAAATTCGCCTTTTTCAGGGAGGAAAACGGTCTTGCAGACGCCATTCTGCCGGAGGACAATGGAGCCGTCACCGACCTGGAAGCATCCGATGCGCCTTTCTCCGGCAATAGCGAACGCGACCGTGCAGTCAAATTCCTTTTCTTCCTCATTATGTTTCTCTGCAAGGTCATACTTCACCTGCATGAGTGTGCGGTACATGATCCGGCAGAATTTGACCCACTGTTCCGTTTTTTCTTCTTCCCCATCGAGAATGCTGACCAGAAACGGCTCCAAAATGGACATTTGAAAACGGAAGGAATCGACAGCACCTTGAGCACCGAGATGGGAAAGTTTTGCACTGCCGCGACCATCGCACACGATCACTGCCGGTCGAGGCGATGTCATCACCGCGGAAGCATCCTGACAGGGAATCCCGTGGCGAATATGACCGCCGCCCGGAACAGAGGCGGCAAAACCGTTCCAGCGGGTGCTTTTTCCGTTATCGTGCGCTATCATTATAGTCGTTTCTCCTTTATTGTGTTCCGTGTTTGTTCTCATCACAGTTCACCCCAGTCGTCAATTCCCCGGTAACGGATGTTGTCCTGGTCCGACACGGCGCTTGCAGACACACTCTTCATGGAATCCGTCAGCCAGCGGAAGAACTGTTTGAAGCGAAGTCCCTTGAGCTTGACGGGACCGGGCTGCGAGGGAAGAATCTGACACATGGTATCGTGGTCGGCTTCGTCGCCGATTTCGATTCCGATATACTGGATTTTCCCGTTCTCACCAAGGACGCGCATCTCTTCGGCCGCCTGTTCCCAGTTGTCATCATTCGGACCACCATCCGTCATGAGAACAACCCACGGGCGATAGGAGGAGATCCCGCTGTTCCGGTACATTCTGCGCCGTGCCTTCAGGTCGCGAAGTGCAAGACGGATTCCCGCCCCCATCGACGTGCAGCCATCAGCGACCAGCGGATCCGGATTCTGATCCACATCTCCGATGGCAGTGAACGGCATGGCCACATTGGCGGAACTGTCGAAGGTGATGACCTCCAGTTCCACGCTGCGGGACGCCGCCTCATCGGCTGCGGTTTCACGCAGGAACTGTTTCAGCCCCTTGTTAAGCTCGTCAATCGGTGCTCCTTCCATACTGGAGGAGGTGTCCAGCAGAAGCACGACCGGGCAACGGGGAGCGGGATTGGAGACGTCGAGGGTGTTCATTTCGTTGTAGTTTCTCATAGCACGATTCCTTTCTTTGCTGGGTTTAGGTTAGCCACTTGTTGTTCCTGATTCTAATAAGACTGGAACTTTTTGTTTTTCCGGTCTGTTTCTTTGGTGGAGCTGGCGGGTAACGATCCCGCGTCCGGAGACGTGCGCTTCGGCTTTCATCTCCGTCGAATCCTTTCACAGCCCCGTTTTTCAGTTGCCATTATTGATGATGTCAAAAATTGTGGGAACGTCCATTGTCGAATACCTTTTTCTGTTCCGTGTTTATCGTATATAAGCGGTTCTTTTATTTTTCTTCCCGACCCGGATGAATTTTTTTCCAGTTTTTTTTCAGTCTGCCGCCCGCCGGGCATTGTCCCGGTGACAGGAGGCGTAACAGTTGATTCCCGCAACCGCAATGGCTGCCGTGGCAGAGATGATTGCGACCAAAATCTTTTCAGTCATAAGAATACTCCTCTGTTTTGATTACCGGTTGAATTCATGCCCGCAGTCGGGGCAGTGGTATGCCGCGATCACGTCTTCGTCGATCATTCCGCCGAGTTTATTGCCTGCGGCCGCCCCTGCAGCAGCACCCGTCAACGCACCCAGGAGAGTGCCGACTGTTGCTCCTGCCGCCGTGCCGAACGGACCTAGGAACGATCCGACCAGCGCTCCGGCTTTTGCTCCCCCTGCGGCTCCGGCTGCCCAGCCGGCATAACCGCCAGCGCCGCCCCCAACCAGCGTTCCCACAGCGCGATTGCGATGTTTCAGGTAGGCATTCCCCCCGCATTTCGTGCATTTCACATTCATAATTATAATCTCCTTTGTTTTTTTTGTGGAGCCGGCGGGTATCGATCCCGCGTCCGGAGACGTGCGCTTCGGCTTTCATCTCCGTCGAAACCTTTCTCAGCCCCGATCCTATTACTTATAAGAGTTTCGTTTGTCTTTTTCCGGTTCTGTTATCAAAAATCCATAGAAAAAGAGTGGCCTGCAGAGGATGACTTTGCCTTCGGCTTTGCTTTGACGGGATTCAGATCCAGTCTCACAGGATCTTTCTTCATGATGGAGAGAAGTTCCTGCAGATTGGTCTGCAAATCGGCAAGCGTCGCCCTTTTGGCTGGATCTTTGTGACCATCCCGGAAGGTCCGGATAAACGAACTTTTCAGGTTGAATGTCAGATAGCTCCACAGATTATACCAGTTCCCGCGAGGAAGCATGCAATGGGCTCCCGTTCCCAGCGGGCAACGTCCCTTCCGCAGATTTTCATCGGGCGTTCCGCAGGCCGACTGCTTGGACGGATCAAAGTAGCTGTATGGATGCAGTCCACACATGAGGATATTGAAAACCGTCAGAGCCGCCCCGAATTCCACATGGTGAATGTTGCGCGGCTGAGCAAGCAGTTTGGGATTTTCCAGCAATTCGGGTGCGACATGTGATGCAAAGTATGTCTTGGTGATATCTGTGCTGCTTCCTTCCCCGGGGATCTGGTAACTGTCGCAGTCAATGAAGGATACGTGACCTTTCTGGTTCACAAGGAAGTTGGCCGGATTGAAGTCATTGACCAGAATCTTTTTCGAGGTTAAATACTGAAGTTTCGTCAGGAAGTCCTGTGCGACCAGAGCAAGTTCGCGTCTTGTCCATTTGGGGAAACGCTGCTGTATGCTTTTCACGCCGCTGAAAGCCTGAAACGAGATTCCGCTGCATCTGTTCATGGCAAAACCGATCACCTGTCCCCGGCTGTTGCAGACAACGGCGCGAGGCCAGGCAAAGGATGCCTGATCGATATCTTTGCTGATGGCAAGCATATCATAGATTCGTTTTTCGATTTCAGCGCGCTTAGCCGGATTTTGAAGCAGGTCATCTTTGTAAATTTTGACAAGAACATTCGGTTTTCCGGGAATTGCATACACCGTTCCCTCTCCGCCAGAAGCCTTGCAATCCGAGGCCGTCAGATGTAATGGGGTCCCCTTGAGGGAATAGACCGTGAGGCTGTCCGTCTGCTTTGATGCGGAAGCTGTGCCGATCCCGTTGAACCAGTTGGCAGCCCCGGTATTGGAAGACGTAGCGGCGGGTTTCGCCGGAGATTGTGCCTGAGGACGGACAGGCTGATACTGCGGAGCCGTCCGATAAGTCGGATGCCCGGCGGCATTGCCGGTCTGGTGTGTCGCGGCAGGCGCAGGCGGAGTGGGAGGTGTTGCGGTGTTCGAATTCTTGAACATGTTCAGCAGTCCATCAAAAATGCCCATGATATTTTCTCCCGTTTGGTGAGCGCTTACTGATTAAAAGCTGTCCATCGGGATTTTTTCCGGAGTTGGCAGAGAGATTTGCAGAGAAATCTCCGGAAAAAAGATCACATTGTTCATGACCATGCCGGGGATGACCCGGCGCTCGGTCTTGAGCCACGGATATTTGTCGACATGGTCACGGAACAGGTCTTGCGTCAGAATGAGCGCTTCTTTATTGACATCCGCCTGAAGAAGCAGAAAGTCATCCGCACGGGTTCCTGCCGGAACCTGGCAGAAGTGGGCCGGATCAACCTTCAGCAGATTCTCGTAGGTTTCCACCTCCTGCGGCGCTTTTTTCTTCAAAATATGCGGAGCGGTCGCGTCAAAAAACACCTGAAACGGCTGCCTCATCTTTTTCAGATGGTCCGTGATGGCAAGCAAATGTTTGAGCGAGATGCCGGTCCGGTATTCGTCCCAGTGAAGAATATTGGACCCGTCGAGCAGGTACTCCGCTCCTATGTGCCGATCCACGGGCATCGCCTGTTCGGTGATCACCTCCTGCGCTTCCTCTTCATAGGTCTGCGAGACGATCTGTCCGACCTGGGCAAATGTCTGCCGCATTCCTCCGAAGTTGGGAATCATGACCCGATCACGTCCGGCGATTGAAGCAAGAGCATCCATGTCGGCATCTTGTCCTAATGCGATGGCACGGCAGATGAGCTTTCCGGATTCCACGGCACTGTTGATGTGTTCGGCCGCCGCCTGAAAATCATCCGTGGATTTCCCATCGGAAAGCAGAATCAGATTAGGCGTCACAAAGGCAATCCCGGCGGCCTGATAACGACTGATCTGAGCTTGGAGGGCTTCCTGGGCAAGTTCCAGGGCCGCACCGATCGGGGTATCGCCTTTCGGACGGATGCTGCGGTTCGGCAGGTCAGACGAATGAAGCGGGGTGAACTCCTCCAGCATACAGAGATTGTCTCCCATGCTGACGGCGGCGATGTCCACCTCCGCATTCAGAAACTGAATGTCGGCAATCGTTTTATAAAACGCCTTGAGCGAGGCCATCATGTCGGTGAGACCTTGTCCCCACATGCTGTGCGAGGTGTCAAGGACCAGCACCACAGGACAGTGCGGCATCGCGTTTGCAAGGTCAAACATGTTGTCGTTCATTTCTTTCGCATTCTCGTTCATCATTTTCTCCTCCATTACATTGTCTTCTTCGTTTATTTTTTCCAAGTCCCACTTCGGGGTACGCTCATTATAAGGGGTGGGCTTCAGTTTTTTTCGGTGATTTCGTTCCAAAAGTGCTGAATTTTGGTCCAATTCCGATAAATCAGCCAGCCGATAGCCAAACTGCCCCCAATAATCAGCAATGGTTCCCAAAAGAAAAAAACAATCACTGCCAGCGCCAGAAGGCCCCAGCCGTTCAGCTTTATTCCAGTAATCTTCGGTCCGTTCGACATAATCTCCTCCTTCATTCTCTATTTTATGCGCTCTTGCGGATCAAATCCAGAAAATCCATGCCTATGTGTTTTTTTGCCTCATGGTATTCATCCGGTCGAACAGTAACCAGATGATCCAAGTCGAAATGGAAAGCCGGGCCCGATACTTCGGGGCGCAGAATCCGCTGATTCCATACATAATGGTGATGTCTCGCCGGATCGACTGCGGCGGTCGGATTCAGAAGTTCGTCATATTCATTGAAATCACGAATAAACTCGACCAGCCTCGCTTCCGGTACACCATGTGCATCGGGCTTTTCCGGAGTTACCTGTTGAGCTGCCACATGCTTCCACAGCTCACGAGGTGTCAGATTCAGGAAAATGACTTGATACCCATGCCGCCGGGCCTGATCCGTATACGGAGCAGTCTGCCATGGTTGCAGATTCGTGTTGTCGCAGATAACCACGTCGACTCCACGTCGAAGAGATTGTTGGAATCCGACAAGGTTCCAATAATGGTAGACCGCCAGTTTTGTCAGGTCGAAGCAGTAACGTCCGTCTTCCATGAAAAAATCGTCGGTGGAATGATTGGCAATGGTCAGTCCTGCCGTGCGGATGGCATCAGTGATACAGCGGGAAAGAGACGTTTTCCCTGATCCGGGTACAGCGCGGTTCATTATGACGGTTTTGGCAAAACACGGGGTGTTTTTCATGCTTCTGATCTCCTCACATTTGCGGTTTCTACAGGAGATAAGGAAGTGGTAAAGCATTTTTTCGGATAAAATTCGGGTAAATCTCATTTTTCCATAAAAAAAGAGAAAAAGAGGCGACAGGCATCGTGAAGACTTGAATCTCGCTTGTTTATGGTGTATAGTATATTGGAGATTTGTATGCTTTAGGAGATAAATCATGAACCAGACTGAACTTGATCGCGTGCGCGAAGCCCTTAAAAACTCCATCCTCTATCAAAAGGCGGATAAAATTTCCAGTCTCCGGCAGGCATTGGAGGCTGATTTATCA
Organism: Lentisphaeria bacterium; assembly: GCA_003526375.1. GTDB lineage: Bacteria > Verrucomicrobiota > Lentisphaeria > Victivallales > UBA1829 > UBA11452. The sequence continues at coordinate 15,125 of DPDG01000045.1, read as the reverse complement.
TCTGAGCAGATGAATAATTTTCTGAAGGCTGCGGAAGAATGGAGGGATCAATGTTTCGCCATAGCGAAAGAAGCCATCACCCTTGCCAAGGCGGGGAAAACTCGTGACAGTTTGGAATTCGATGCATTAAAAACGAAAGCAAAAGCGCTTGGCGGCAATGCACTTGCCTACCTTTATCAAAAGTTTGATCAGGCAGTGATTGAGCATAACGATGAAATAAGCGCAAAGGAAAATCAAAACGGTCCCGAAGAGAGTCCCAAGTCCAAAAAGTTCCTTCTTGGAGAAATAACTCGACTTTCAACGTGGGGGAAGCGTGGGCGCGAGCAACTTAACGCCTGTATGGATGCGATCAGAAAATTCTATCCTCAGGCTTTAGCCGATGCGGAGCGACGAAAAGCGCGAGGCGAGAGACTCGTCCAGTACAAAACGCAGGCCGTTCATTTAAATCCGGAGAAACTTTCCGAGTTAATGAGCAAAATGGAAAAGGAGGGATTCACCCCCTATGAGATTTCCATTATCAGAAAGATGAAAGACAAGATTGAGCTCACAAAAAAGATAAAGAAGTCCGCAGCAACAAGCTCAGCGGGAAGTACAAAGCCTGAAAATGAACCGGAATTCGTTGTCCAGACTCACGAGATTTCGTTTGATCACATCCACCGTAACAGTATTCCTGAGTTGCCAGCGACAAATGAATGGACGATTCTCTTTGACGAAACAGGGACGGATTTTAAGGAAACTGCCTTCGGTAGCAATGTGTCCGGAATATCGCTGGGGCGGATGATTGCGCTCTTGGTTCCGGACTACACGGAACTTCCTCCCTGCAAGGACTATTGTCATTCCGTCGATCTCTTGCTTTCCGAGGTTCATGCAATGCAACAAGTCCTTCTTGCACACAAGTGCGGTATCATAGGAATTCCTGTCAATGCATTGTACCGAATCCATGCTGAACAATGGTTTTCCTGCATTGAAACGCTTCTTGATCTTATTTTGCGGTTATTGCCCATTAACGGCAAAACAAAATTGAAAATTTATGTGGAACAACGCGGCAAAGCTACAGCAAAAGACGATTATCTGTTGCAAAAAACTTGTGATGACTGTTTGTTTCACCTGTCTCGTGCCTTTCCGGAGAGAAGCCAGGCGTTTGAAATCGAGTCTCACATCATCAAGAAAGAAGATCACCCCTGGAACGGGTATGTTGATGCCGTGGCATTTTGCTGGTCAAGTCCAAATGGGAAAATGATCTTGAACGAATCGGGGTGGGAGGGTTCCTGCCTAATAGGGTCCTCTCCGTATTTCCTGCGCTACTGTATCGACACGATGGAACATGAGGATGTCATCTCCCCGGACGATTGGTCCGAATTATTGAAAAACGCGTCGGAACAGACGAATTCTCTTGAAAAATCATTGCTGAAAAATCTGGGGATGATTGCAAAACAAGCTCCTGGTGTATGGAAGAATTATCTAGACTATACAGTAATGCACTTGAATTCCAAAGCAATCGATATGACTTTGCTCGGAAAACAGGTGAGCTGGCTGTCATGCAATGCGCCATTAGAAAGCGAATTGCCGCCCCGTTTGCGCTTAATGTGGCTTACGGCAAAACTCGCCGAGGAAAATCATCGGGGAAGTGTGGCAACCCACCCGGCGCAGCGGGAAGAGTTCATCCGATTGTCCGAGGATCTTTTCGAGGAAGATGCACCCCTTACCTGCAATGCTGCGTTGAATCTGGCGGTCTCGTATACAGATGAATACGATTTTGAAAGTGCTCAAAAAATACTGAGTTCCTGGAGAACCCGTCGTCCCGAAGTCCCCGGTCTTCAGTATTATGGACGCCTGCTTTCCAGTTATGGTCAGCATGAGGCATTTCTTGGAAGAAACGCTGATGCAATCCCATTTTTCAGGCAGGCCATCAATACTTTCGGAAGATTAAGCGATAAGGGCAGTGCCTTCTTGGATGTCCTTCAGACCTCAGCTTATCTTCTGACATCCATGATGGATTGCTTGCCGGATTTGACAGATGATTTCCGCAGAGAGGCCGAAAAATACTTTGGCGGCAAAATCGTGAACGTTGCACCCCGTCTCGGCGTGTCAACGGAAGATAAAACAAAGTATCAACACCATATTCTGCTGCGTTATCTCACTGGCACGGCATCAACACCCGAAGAACGCAATGCATATTTGGATTCATCTGAAAAGTGGTCCGTTGGTGCGGGACATCCTTGGGAGATGATTGAATTTTATCGTGCCTTGCTTGTCGCTGCCCCGGATAAAAAGATCCTGCATCTTCAAAAGGCCTACGACATTGCTATGACCGGAGAAGGAACCCTGCATGTTATCGCCGCTGTAATTCTTGGCAGTCTGGTTCTCCTCCAGCCGGAAAGAGAAAAGCAATATTTGGAGCTGGTGGAACAGTGTGCTGTTGAAATCCCTGCTCTCGGTAACCGGGTTAATATTTTGCGCGAGCATGTTAGCCGCAAATACGCACCACTTGAATTGGCCGCTTTGATTTTGCCATTCAACTTCAGATGAGGGTCCGAAAATGGATATTAACGAACAACGATATGTCAGTTTGTTTAACGCTGTCAACTATTTTGCTTTTGGGACACTGTGGAAAATCAAGAATTTTCTGTGGCGAAAAGCCGTTCATGGCTTTGTCTCGAAAAATGATGATGAGTATCACCCGGCCGTTTGCCTGGGAAAGAAGAATCTGACATCACTTTATCAAACAGTCCCAATGTTGCTCGGTTCTCATTCCCACAAATCGGGATTCCCGATCCGGAATTTTGCCCCTGGCAAGAAAAAAAAGCCGAGTTTTTTCAAAATCAGACCTTATCTTTTCAGTGCTGTTGATGCAGCAGGATCGCAACGTGCCATAGAACAGAACGAATATAAGCCTCGCTTGGAGCAAGACGAAATTTCTGAGTTAAAGGCCTGGCTTCGGAAGGGAGGTATCCGCTTTGATGACTAATCATAATGAAAATTGGAATGAGAAAGCATTGATCGCTTGGGATCAGTGGAAAGCAATTTGCTCCATCTGCGGTTGTCTCGCTGAGCAGCAGAAAATTTTAATGGTAGAGGTCTCACGAGCATTCAAGAAAAAATTCCATTCTGTTATAGGGACTCAACTTGATTCATTGTTTTCTCCCGATTATTGCGTTGAAATAAAAAACGATGACAGCGAGGAGAAAGATGTTCTTCCGAGCCAATCAGGACGATTGCCCACTGATTCTCTGTTTTATAAAACGGATGAATCTTCAGAAGACGATGATGAAGACGCTTCTTTGGAAAATATGGAACCTGACACGGAGTCCGGCGAACAAGATTTTGTCGCGCAAGATGACTCCGGCAATGAACAGCAGGACGATACATCTGATACTCCGGTCAATCCCAAGGATTACCGCGTTAATTGGGCTCATGAATTTGACTGCGGGATTATAGAAAAGGCTAATTCTCCGACAAGCCCCAAGAATTATAAGGATCATACTTGGGAATGTATTCAGCGAAGCGATGATCCACCTTTGAAAATTATACGTGGCCAACTATTGGGTTTTCAAGGCATCATCAATGAAATCGCAGAACGCTTTTTGCGCAATAATTTTCATCAGATATGGGAAAAACAGACTTCTCTTCAAACTCCCGTTGGACCGGATGATGAGGATTCTGGGACGCTGGAGGACGTTTTTGAAGATAAGTCCGTGGTTCTCCAGGGCAGCAAACTGGATAAAACTGATGAGGTTTTGCTGCGGAACTGTTTCCAGAATTTGCTGCCCAATGACAATGCGGCCATTTTTCTTGTTTATTTGACCGGTTTCTCGACACTGTTCAGGAGAAAAGTGTCAATAGCGATTCCGGAACTTCAGGAATTTGTCGGCTTGTCCTCCACCAGTCCATTGTATGATCGGCTCAACAATGTCATCCTTCCCCAAATTCAGACGCTCCCCAAAGAGTGTTTGCAGGCGATGTCCGCCTCCGGAGCCAGTGATTTTCTTATTTTTTTGATGATGGAGCAAATCAGACCGGAAAAAAGAGCTTTCCCACTCTTACAACGTGTAAATGATGGAATGAAAAACTCAACGGGAGAGGAGAACTGACGATGAGTGACATGAATATGAAGCGCGAGAAAAACACCAATCATTTTCTTTGTTCTTACAAGATACAAAAGAGAATGAGCGAGGTCTGCGGCTTTGATGAGACCCAGAATATGCAGACAGGGAAATCTGTGAAACTGCATCCGCAGAATCCCTTTGACACGAACCTCAAAGAGGGGCAAATTCGTCTTCTGAGTCAATTGGACCGAATCACATATGTCGTCCTGCTTCGCCGCTGGGAAGAAAATGCCTTCGTCGTCATGACTTTTTCCCACTATGACTTTCCTGCCACGGACGAAGAATTCAAACCCCAATTCGATGGAGGAATGTATCTCAACACTCTTCAGGCATGGAATACCAGAACCCTCCAAGATGAAACTTTGAAAAAAAGCTGGCTGATCGGAAATCTGCCCGCATCGGACTGTTCCGATGCCTGGGATTTCTGGGAACATCTCATGACGGGCCGGGATCTCAAATCCGAGCTTTTGGAGAAAACCGGACTTCCGATTACGTTATCGGATGATCCTCGTATTCAGTATATGAAAGAGGAACTTGCTGCCTTTGACCAGCTTGACGATGCGGAACTGACGGAAGAATCGGATACCGCCATCTGGTTTAACCGGATCGAATTGCCACCGTTGTGGCAGGAGGAAGAAATCGCACTCGCGGCCGGGGATGAAAAGCAGGATTTTATTGCCGAATGTACGCCATACGGGTACGATGAGTTTGTCTCCATCGTATTCTCTCCGAGAGAAAAGACTTTGCGTGTCAATATCTATACCGCAGACCAGAGAGATGTCTCCCACACCTTTGATTCGTGGGAGTTTATTTCCGAAGATTGCACTGTTTTGGCCTCGGTTCACGATGGTTTTTGCATCGTGCGCGATGTTGAATCCTTTGATGGAAAATGTGCATTGAGGAATCCAGTGAACCATTCAGTCATCATTCTTGAAAACATCAGGAGTTAATTAATGTCTTTTCTTCCTTTTGCGCAGATTGAGCAAACGACGAGGACAGCCCCGGAGAATCTGATTTTTTTCTCCGGGGACAGGCTGATTGCTGTTGTATCTGATGCGATGGAAAGATACTCCGAAGACTGCCGACTGGAATGTCTCGCGGAACTGGTTGTCCGCTGGTACTTGAAGCCATCCGCTGAAATCGAGGACTGCCTTGACTCTGCTTTCCCTGCGAAGGAATGGCATTCACTCAAAAAACTCAAGGAACAGGAGATTTTTGCAATACCAACTGCTGCCGGTCTGCCACAAAAGCTCTGGAGCAGTGCAGATCCGTTTCTCGCACGCTGTGAAGTCGCCATGCGCAAGCGTCTGGCGGATTTGCTGGAGACTGACGGTTTTATCCCCGTGTATTCAGGAAAGGATGCTTTTTTCCTGTCATTCCGCCTTGTGGATAATGACCGTATGCCTTTGATCGGGGATTCCGCCGGAGTTCGGGTTGAAAACTGGACGGACCCGTATCTTGCCCTTTTCGGCGAAAATCCGAAATATCGCTGCATTGTGCGTTGCCGTCAGAATCCTTATCTGCCTCCATTTTCCGGCCACAGTCTGATGCTTCCTCTCTACCTCGCCTGCCAGCGCAAATCGGGCAGCCTCCCGGCGTATAACCAGCTACGCCTGCTGTCCACCGGCGCGATCGAGATGGGGCATCTCAAGGCTGTGGAAATAAAAGAAAAGCAGCAAGCGCTCAATCTGTGCTTTTCCAATGCGTATCTTTTCTTTCCGGAAAGTTCCCAAATCCATTCCGAAGAACGGAATTCTGTCCCCTTGAACATTGCCTTCGATCTTGATGCGATTTTGGAGGAGGTTCGCAGACAGATTGAGGCCAAAGGTCTTGTCATTCCGACTTTCCAAGATGCAAAAAGAAGGTTGGAACAATTGGATTACGAAACCCGGCATGCAAATCAAGACCGCTGGGAAATCATGCTTGCACGATTGCAGACCAATATGGACGCTATTCAGCTTTCGCAGGATCGTTCCCCTGAATCATATCTACTTTGTCTCATGCTGAAGAGTGCCATGCACTGCCATATGGGCAATACAGTAGAGGCGCTGAAATTCAACAGGGAAGCCAAGGAAAAAGCAAAGAGTCTTCATCTTGAAAAACATCTCCGCCGTCTTGAAATCGAAGAACTCGTCGATTTGCAGGATGTTGAGGACTTTGACTCGATCCGCCTGCTGGCTGGAACGCTGAAAGCCGAACTTGAGCGTCTTGAAGATGACGATTTACTGATGAGATATTATGGAACGCTGGGGCAGGCGCATTGCTATGGTTTTCTGTCGGGAATTCCCGGATTCGAACGGGATGCGGCTCAAAAGTGTTTCACACAGGCGCTTCGCCATGCGCAGAAACTTGAATCCGAACAGGATATCGCACAAGATTTGAATTACAACTACCTGTGGTATGTCCTTTTTGACCCCGTTTCTGCTAAAGCCGCACTCGCATACGCCCAAGCCCATGACCACATCGAGCGGAACCTGCAATCATATCCGCAAAGCCAAAAGAAGAACAGGTATTTTTTACAGCGCTTCAAACTGCAGGCCCTCTATCGGCAACTCCTCACATCGGGGGAAATAGATCCTGTGGATTACCATGCGGAAGATCTGCCGGAAGAGGCAGTGTTTTGGCTTCAGGCTCTTGTCAAAAAGTACCTGGCGGCGATTGCCGCCGCAAATGGAGAGAAAGAGATTGCTGAACAATATTTCATGAAAGCGTCCGTGTTGCTTGAGCAAGGCGTTGAAGATAATATTATAGCCTTTATTCGCATGACCACTCTTGCAGAAGCATATCAGTCGCTCCGAAGTGAGAACTGGCGGGAGGCCGCTTTAGCTTCCTTTAACCACTTGTCAAACAAATATATCACCGCGTCGACACCCTGGCAGAACTACCTGCTAAACAAAACAGCATATCCGGGGCTGAACTACTGGTATTGAGCATTCGGAGGAGTAAATACATGAAAAATTATTGAAAAAATGCAAGAATAAATGGGAATCAGATTTTAGAAAACAACCTACTGTTACGCCTTTGCCTATGAGAAAATATAAAAGATATCCATCTTATAGAGAAATGTTGGAAATTAAGCTGTAGAATTCCCAAAAAACGCAGAGGGAAAAGTCGATCTGCTCCCATGGTAAGATGAAGTGGAAGAGTATGTTTGATACTTTTAAAGCCATGATCGAGGCGAAGTTACCTTAACTATCCGTATAGCTCAAGACCGTGAGTTCCGGAATTTTGATATTTTATTGCGAATCAGAAAACCACGTCCTTTGGGCGTGGCTAGACAAAAAACAAAGAAAATCATTAAAAAAAGAAAGAAGACTTCAAATGATGATATCTGAAAAAACACTCCCTGAAAACCGTATGGCTGCACTTAAAGTTCTCTACATCAATCCCACTCATAAACTTAAGACAGATGAATCGTCGTATTTTCTGCTCTATCTGAACTATGCGGTCAACAACATCTGTGATATCACCGGGATTGGACCGGAAATCAATAATGGGGCCACTGCTTGCCGGGAAATCAGAAAGAAAGAGTCGGCAGTAATTCGGAAGCTGGCGAACTTCTTCTGGCTCTTTCAGGCAGAAGATCCAATGCGTGATTTTCCGGATTATGAAGAAAAAACGCTGATGATTGTGGAGAAAATTTATGAGCTTCGTAACTATTTTTCCCATCTTGAACAAAATTTTAAAACGCCGCTTGTTGTCTCCCGGGAATTTTACGTTTTTGTGGAAGGCTGTCTTGCCGCAAAGGTGAAGGAACAGATCATGCGTCCCGGGATTCGTATGGATAAGCTGTTCAAAATGAAGCTGTTCAATCGGAATCAATCATTGCAGACCTATGAGTTTACCCGGAAAGGACTGATTTTCCTGATTTGTCTGGCGTTGTATCGGGATGACGCAATGGAATTTACGCAGTGTCTGGAAGACATGAAACTTCCGGTCTGCCCGAAAAACAGTATTTCATTTGATGATTGCATGACTCATTGTTCCGAAGAAAACGTATCTGTCTGTAAACCCGGCAGTGCGCGGGCTTTTATCGAGTTTTTTACCTGTTATAGTCTTCGACGTGGACGCTCCGTCAATTTTTTTACGGAGGAATCTTCCGATCCCGGGACGATTCACTCCTGCCTCTCATATCTCTCGTTTGCCGACATCATCGGTTATTTGAACAAAGTTCCGCCAGCAGCCATGGATTACCTGACTCTTGAAGCGGAAAATGCAAGACTGACTCTTGAAAAGTCCCAATCCACGGAGTCCGAAGAAAACAAGGAGTTCAAATACAAGCTTCATAAGCGCTTCCGTAATCGCTTTCTGTCCTTTGTCGCCTCATGGTGCGAGGATTTCGATGCGTTCCCGTGTATGAAATTTAAGCGTCTTGACATTTCCGAATCCGAAGGAAGAAAACGTTATGCCTTTGGAAAGGAGAATGACAACCGTGTTCACATGGACCGTCATTATCAGATCAAGGACAATGCCATCCGCTTTGCCTGGATACCCGAAAAGCATTATGGAGAAATCCACATCGACTCTCTCCGCAGTGCAGTCAGCGCAGACACTATGAAACAGCTCCTTTTTGCAAAACTCAAAGAAGAGAAAAATGCGGAAAAGATGGTCAATGACTATTTCACCGCATATCATCGCATTCTTGAAACGGTAATCAATACGAAGGATCCGAATGACCTGTATCTGGAAGGTCTCCTTCTTGATGATTTCATCACGGTTTCCGGCTGTTCCAAGAATAACTTGATGGAGGATGTCAATCTTCTTCAGCCCTTCTTTCCGAAAAATCTGCTTCGTTTCTTTTCGGGAGATGAGTCTAGACCAGATTTTAATGAACTAACTCAGAAGCTCGACTCCCGTATCCGGACAAACTGGGATCGTGCTGCTGATTTCATCAACCGCCTGAATGTCAAGGAAGTCTGGCTGAAAAGGTTGAAAGAAATCCGGGAGAAAGATGCCGATGCCAAACTTTCACCACCTGTCTGTTCACCGGAAGATGTGAAAAATCCGCCGCGAACCTGCAATATCTCCGATGGCGATATGATCGCATGGGTATTCCGCTATTTCAATCTATTTCTAGATGACAGTCAGAAGTTTCGTCAGCTTCCCCGGGGAATGCAGCATAGGGGCGGAATAAAGGATCACGAGTATCAGCTTGTCCATGCCATGATCGGCAACTACTCCATGGATCCCAAAGCACTGCAAACATATCTTGAGAGACAACGTCCGGAATTGTATCCTGCTTTTCATGATCTGAAAAAAGAGCTTAAAACGTTCCAAAGCCCGTCACGGAAGTTCGATAAAAATATCCGGAGGGCTCGACCGGTAATGCATTCTCTTTCTGATCTTGCTAAAGCGGCGGCAAGCTGCTATATCAATTACTGCGAAGAAAAGCTGCAGAGATTGGAGAAAGGAAATCTGCCACGGGAATGGCTTCTTGCTCTCTGCAAAAAGTTCAATGTCCGGACTGGATTGCCTTACGATCGTAATTCGCTGTTGAAAACCGTTTTGCACATTGATCTAGGAAAATGGTCTTCTGCATTTGATTATGAGCAGAACCGTCCTCATGAAAACCGCCTGCTGGAAGAAGAAGGGCACCCTGTTTCTCAGATTCCATTTCCTGCGGATTTTGCGCAGCGTGTGATGCGGGATACAAGAAACGAGAGCTTGCGGAAGTTTTTTCATCCGGAAACCGGGAAATTCGATTTCAATAAGGCGTTTTCCACCATGAAATTGGAGATTCTGCCCCGGGATTTTTACAATGTAACGCCGTTGATTAAAGCTTGTGAAGCGGTCCGTGCAGGGAAAAGTGTTTCCGGTATTGCCGGTCTAAACTCATCCACTCCTGAAAAGACTCTGGATTTTTCCAGAGCGGGAATCAACCGTGCAATCCGGGAGGTCAAGGAGGTCGGAAATCAGGATCGGATTCTGGCGAAACTCGCCGTCACGTATTGGCAGGAGTTCCGCAATGCAAGCTCTTTTGAATGCAATCGGGAAACAATTCCTGATTTCATATCAGATTTTCCTGTCAATGAATTTTTCAAAACAGAAGTAAAGATCAAATTTAATAAAGGAAACAGGAAAATTCGGATCATGCCGAATGACATCAATCGTCCGATTCTTGCCCAGATTCTGCGGTATTCTTCCGAAATTGCCGATTTCATGGAAAAGGGAAAAACGGAAAAAGCACAGATTTTTGATTTTCGCGAAATGCTTGTCGCATATCGGAGAATTCAGGCGGAGGATACAAGGAAACGGAAGGTGATTATTCCTCTGATCCGGAAGTTTGAAGAGAATGTTAGTATTCCGCAGGAAAAATATGATATCAAGGCAAAGGATAAGGCAGAAAAATCGGCGAAAATCCGGAAAATGGAATTTGAATTCTATCAGAAGAAGTGGAAAAAATTGACTTTTGAGGATTACAACACACTTGCGGATATACGGAATCAGGTCTTTCACCGCGGATTCCGTTTGGAAATTGATGCTGCACTCAAGATTCTGGAGATTTACGGTCTTCTGAATTTACCGAGATCGGAGAAAGATAAAGTCTGTCGTAATTCTTTTCAAAACCATTATTTTCAAAAAAAATGGTGAAAAAACGGAGCAGCATTTTAGTGGCGTAAAACAGAACGTCTTTTGTTCAGGAACCGCAAGAAAGCGGTTCCTTGTTCAAATTATGATTTGAAAGGGGAAAACAAATGTTCCGGACGCTGGAACTTTCGGAGCGGAAGACAGTGCTTTCATTTGATTCTGGTTGCCTTGTTGTCAGCGGAAACGATGATCGGGGAGGATATGTTCTGCTGGATGAGCTGGATGCTGTGATTCTGATGGAACCGGCGGTCAGGATATCCGGTGTTCTTCTTGCGGAGCTTGCGAACCGGAGAATTCCGCTGATTGTCTGTGACAGGAGGTATCTGCCGTCAGGATTGCTCTGTCCGCTTTACCGGGAGGGAAGGGAATTTTTTCATGTGATGGAACATCAGCTCCGGGCAGCGAAACCTTTGCGGAAACGTCTCTGGCGCAGCATCGTATGTGCAAAAATCGCAGGACAGTCTGCTAACCTGAAAGTATTCCGTTCGGATCGGTCTCTGGAAAGGATGTCCCGTTTGGTTTGCAGCGGGGATTCCAGCAATCTGGAGGCGAGTGCGGCGCATCGTTACTGGTCGGGACTGGGACTTTTTCCCCGACGGGATCGAATGGCAGATAATGCAAATGGCATGTTCAATTATGTCTATACTGTTCTATATGCCGCTGTGGCGCGGCGGATCTGCTCTGCGGGGCTGAATCCGCATATTGGTCTTCATCACAGGAATCAGGACAATCCGTTCTGTCTGGCTTCGGATTTGATGGAACCGTTCCGGCCTTATGGGGACAGTGTGGTGCTGACTCTCCTGCGGGACGATCCGGATAGATGGCGTCTGACTCCTGATCGGAAAGCGGAGCTGATGCGGGGACTTCATGGAATTCGTCTTTCTTGCAACGGGAAAAGTCTGGGGCTTTTTGACGCGGTAGGCAGAATGGTCATTTCCTATAAACATGCACTTGAGAAGAACGATGCGGATCTCCTTATCCTGCCGCGGATGCTGGGAGATGAATGATGTGGCTGATCGTAGCTTTTGACATTCCTGTCGAGGATAAAAAAGGATATCGTTCGTTTCGGAAACTTTTAATTTACAGTGGCTTTCATATGGTGCAGAAATCGCTTTACTGGCGTTGGATAGATTCTCCGGAGAGAGTGGAATCTATACGCAATCGTTTGAAGGCCGGTGTAAAAACTGGACATCTTCTGCTGTTTCAGTGTTCCGAACGTTCTTTTCGGAAGTCGCTTCAAGTGCGGGATTCAATCCCTGAATCTCTGCCGAAAATTCCGGATCCGTGGTTGATTTTTTAAAAAAAAGGGTTATTTTAAGAAAGAGACTCAGCTCAATGGAGTCTTTTTTAAGATTCTTTTATTCGGAATTCATTTATTATGAACCGGATAAATGGTATCTGCTGTGAATCCCCCCTGAATTGGCGTGGTGAACAGCGTCCGCTACAAAGACAGCAAAATCAATATCGCTGTGAATCCCCCCTGAATTGGCGTGGTGAACAGCCGCAAAGCCGGGCTCGCCTCCGATGCCTGGGCTGTGAATCCCCCCTGAATTGGCGTGGTGAACAGCAGTCGACCTCGTCGAAACTGCTCCAACTGATAGCTGTGAATCCCCCCTGAATTGGCGTGGTGAACAGCTCAGCGTGCTAACAGCAAGCCTTTTCGTTTGCTGTGAATCCCCCCTGAATTGGCGTGGTGAACAGCCGATGTGGATCTCCTGCAGGTCCAGTCTGTGCTGTGAATCCCCCCTGAATTGGCGTGGTGAACAGCTGCCCTAGCATTACTTACAGCTTCACCGTAGCTGTGAATCCCCCCTGAATTGGCGTGGTGAACAGCTTGCTTGTTGTGCTCGTGACAGTACTGCAGGCTGTGAATCCCCCCTGAATTGGCGTGGTGAACAGCACCTCCGCCGCCCACATTAGGCTATACACGGCTGTGAATCCCCCCTGAATTGGCGTGGTGAACAGCCCCAACGTGCCGCCCAAGATCGGAGCCAGAGCTGTGAATCCCCCCTGAATTGGCGTGGTGAACAGCTGAAGCCGATGCCCAAGAAAGCGTACCTGGCTGTGAATCCCCCCTGAATTGGCGTGGTGAACAGCCCTCTGGTTTGATACTTGGACATGTCAACTGCTGTGAATCCCCCCTGAATTGGCGTGGTGAACAGCCTGACAGGATGATCAGTCAAATATTACCTGCTGTGAATCCCCCCTGAATTGGCGTGGTGAACAGCGGAACATCATAATTGAAGCTGGAGTTGACAGCTGTGAATCCCCCCTGAATTGGCGTGGTGAACAGCCAATATTGTTTTCCATTGTCATAACGGTTTGCTGTGAATCCCCCCTGAATTGGCGTGGTGAACAGCGCTTCGCTTTTCCCGTCTTTTTATTGTCGGCTGTGAATCCCCCCTGAATTGGCGTGGTGAACAGCCTTTATCATGAAGAATCTCAGGGCTGTTATGCTGTGAATCCCCCCTGAATTGGCGTGGTGAACAGCCAATGATGACGACATTTCAGCCCAGTTTAAGCTGTGAATCCCCCCTGAATTGGCGTGGTGAACAGCTTATCTCGTAAGCAAGTCTATTGCCCACAGCTGTGAATCCCCCCTGAATT
>DPDG01000045.1:0-1575 GCA_003526375.1 Lentisphaeria bacterium | reverse complement strand
GAATTGGCGTGGTGAACAGCTGCTGACCGAACTTGCTGCACACCTGCCTGCTGTGAATCCCCCCTGAATTGGCGTGGTGAACAGCTGCTTGTCGTTTTAACAGCGTAAGGTGCTGGCTGTGAATCCCCCCTGAATTGGCGTGGTGAACAGCTAATCGTGAACGGCGTATTCCTCAATTCCGCTGTGAATCCCCCCTGAATTGGCGTGGTGAACAGCAATCGCATCTCTTTTGGAGTTCCAGTACTGCTGTGAATCCCCCCTGAATTGGCGTGGTGAACAGCTCCATACTCTTCTGTGTCTTTTCCTTTGACGCTGTGAATCCCCCCTGAATTGGCGTGGTGAACAGCCTGGTGCTCGATCACTTTATCAACCTTCGCGCTGTGAATCCCCCCTGAATTGGCGTGGTGAACAGCCCTGACGACGTTTAACAAGCCCTGGTGCGGCTGTGAATCCCCCCTGAATTGGCGTGGTGAACAGCTCTTCTCCTATAAAAAAGAAAGTGAGCAGCTGTGAATCCCCCCTGAATTGGCGTGGTGAACAGCTATGCATGCCATACCACCAACACCCGTTATGCTGTGAATCCCCCCTGAATTGGCGTGGTGAACAGCTTGTACCAGGTACCTCTCACAAGAATCCTCGCTGTGAATCCCCCCTGAATTGGCGTGGTGAACAGCTGCTTGATGTTAGCATAACTCTACTACGTCGCTGTGAATCCCCCCTGAATTGGCGTGGTGAACAGCTATATGCGTTATCGTATTGTTTTGCTGTTATGCTGTGAATCCCCCCTGAATTGGCGTGGTGAACAGCTATATAAAGAAAGCTTAGCTTCCGCCTCGTGCTGTGAATCCCCCCTGAATTGGTGGGGTGAACAGCTCTGCGGGGAAATGTATCTGCTCCACGTTTGCTGTAAATCCCCCTGAATTGGTGGGGTGAACAGCACTATTATCAACTATGATTTCCGTCGTCAGCAGCCCGGGGAGACATGAGATTTATGATCTTTGAGGGAGCAATGAATGTCGATGTATTCAAGGATTTCCTCACGAGACTGAACAAGGAAATCAAAGGAAAGATTTTTCTTATCGTGGATAATCTGAAAGTCCATGCTACCAGATATCTTGCAGCATGGCTGGAGAGCCGGAGCAGGATGCTGGAACTCTTTTATCTGCCCAGCTATTCTCCAAAACTGAATCCCGATGAATATCTGAACCGGGATCTGAAAGCAAGATTGGCGGAACAGAATCTTCTCGCCTCAAAGGACGCCTTGAGACAAAGTGTCGAAATGCATATGAGAAAAAGACAGAGCGTCCCTGATTCCATCAAGAAATTCTTTGAGAAAGACGAGGTTCGTTATGCATCTGAAGATTACTGACATTTTCTATGACCAGCACAATAAGATTACGGCATCCGTGGCGGACTATATCATGCGTTGAGCTTGGTGGGTCCATTATGGAACGCGAATGGAAGCGAAACAGAGAGCATTTTTGAGTTGGAAAGAGCCTTCATTCCAAAGAAAATATCCAAATCCCGTCGAATCTCCCCTTGAAAGACCGTTCAGCGAACGGGGTATTGCGTTTT
>DPDG01000109.1 GCA_003526375.1 Lentisphaeria bacterium | reverse complement strand
CCAGTTTCAGGAAAACTTTAGTTTAATATACTCTTTATATTATAAACAAAAGATTTGTTTTGTCAAGATGATGTATTTAAAAACAAGTATTTTTCTCCTTGTTGAAACATTGCACCATTTTGTATGTATACTCCTGCTGTCAAAAAGTTGCTGGAATATAGTCAGCAACAATTCCGTCTGAAGGAGAAAAGCCTGAAAATGCCATATGAGTATCAGGAAAATCGATTTTTTCTTATTTCTGCATCTTGACAAAACGATTTTTTTATTTATAATAATACATATATCAAATATATCAACTTATAATCTAAACAGAGGAGTCGGAACCATGCATCTGCGTAAGTATTTTACCTTGATAGAGTTGTTGATCGTTATAGCGATCATCGCGATTCTCGCGGGACTGCTGCTGCCTGCCCTGAACAGTGCACGGGAACGGGCCCGAAGCACTTCCTGTATGAACAATCTGAAACAAGTAATCCAGGCATCGTTACAGTATAGTCTGGATTACAACGATTATGCAGTGCCAAACAGGACAAGTGAAGCCAAGAACGCTTATTCCGGCATTGCGGCCTACTGGCCACGGATTATGATATCTCTGAATTACCTGCCGGGAGATCCGGACAGCAGGATGGAAGACACCTGGAGCCAGCTGCCGTTACAGAAAGGTGCGCTCACATGTCCATCTTCAGCCAAAGAGGCAGGGAGTGTAAACAAAGGATGCGGCAAAGGCGGTCTTTTTACAGATCCGTCCAGGGAACTTTCTTTCAGAGGAAGTACCTATGGAAGTTCCCGCATATTTCTGGCTCAGACTCTGGATGAGGTATCACCGCGCTTATTGAAAGTCACAAAAATTCCTGTTCCGAGTACATTGTTCGCCTATGCCGACGTCTACGCGAACAACAGGGCTGAATTAGCGCAAAATACTGCCGGCACGGACTCTTGCAGAATGAACACCACCCGGCATAATGGACGTGCTAATATGTCCTACGCCGATGGACATGTTGACAATATAACAAGTGACCGTTACTGGGACCGTTATCTGCTTAATGGGCCGTGGTATTGCAAAAACTGATTTTCAACAATTAAGAATCATAATATATAAAGGAAATAAAACGATGAAATTGAAACATGTTCTGGCTCCGGTATTGTTTGCCGAACTTTTTCTTCATGTCAATGCGTCAGAAAATATTCTGGCAGGCAAGAGTGCTGTTTTTGAGCAGTCCCCGGCATACAGGCTTACTGCGGATAAAAATGATGCAAAAGATCTGACTGACGGTCATATCAACAACTGGCTGGTCCACTTCTATAAATCGAGTGTCGGCTGGTATGGTCATTTTTTCTGTTCATTTTACTTCGATCTCGGCAGGGAAATGGAAATAGGAGAAATCAAGCTCCATACTTCCACCGGTCACGGCAGCGTCCATCTGCCGGAAGCACTGTTTGTCATGGCTGGCAATTCCCCTGATGAATTTGCCATGCTGGATGATATGATCGCTTCCAATCCTGATCTGCCGAAATATGAAGACGGACCCAAAATTTTCTGGATCACGGCAAAAAACCGTCCTGTGAAAGCGCGATATCTGAAATTTATTGCCCTGCCGCACAAAGATTCGACTTTTTTCTTTGCCGATGAGATTACCGTCGCCCCCGGTAAAAATGCGGTACCGGTAAAAAGACTTCCCATATTCAAAGGTTCGACGAAACAGTTTATAAAATTTGCAAAATTACAGACCAGGCTTGAACTTGATCTCAAACAGCTTGCCGGAAATATCAGTTTGTCTGGAAGCAGGCGTTCTCTCGAACCTCTGAAAACAAAACTTATGGCCAATGCCGCCTCTGTCACTGCACATCATGGGAACAGCAGCGATTTTCCAATCAATCAGGCACAGATTGATCTTGCACAATTCCAGCAGAAACTTCTTGCCGATGCCGGATATCACGGGCTTGTCATCTGGGGAGGCAACCGTTGGGATGCGTTCAACTCCTATACATTCCCGGAAAAGAAAAGCGCTGATGCCGGTTTGAAAATGAGTCCGGGGGAAACCAGAAGCTTTATTATCAATACAGCCAATGCCTCCGATGACAATATAAATGCCGATTTCAGCATTGAAAGCAAATTGAAAATTGAGGTAAATCGCTGTATTTCCTCCGTTGAACAGAACAACTTTTTCAATGCCAATAAACTCCTGCCCATACAGCCGGAACAGGGGATTTACAGGTTCAAACTGATTCCCGGGGAAAGCAGTCAGCTCTTTTTCCGTCTTCAGTTGCCGCGGGATACCGTTGCCGGAATCTATCCTGTCAAAATAAATTTCGCCGATGGAAAAACCGTAACGGTCAAGGTCACTGCCACGGCACTCAGGTTCCCGGAAAGACTTTCTGCCGAATACGGCACATGGGATTATCTGAACAATCCCGAGTGTCATGGGCAAGTGATTGATTCCAGCAACTTTGATATGGCAATGAAACTGATCCGAGCCTATCAGATGAACCTTTGCTGGGGACACGAGATTGCATTGCCGCCTGTCACGCCGGATATGTTTGATGCCGACGGCAGGCTGATCAAACCGTTGAATTTTACAAATCTGGACGAATGGCTCAACACCATGAAAGGGTTTCAATATTATGCTGTCTTCGGTGGTGGTCATTTGGATAAACGGCTCAATTTCGGATTCAAACCGACAGTAAATCCGGAAAAGTTTACAAAACGCCTCACAACCTACCTGAATGCCCTTGCCGCACATATTGAACAGAAACACAAACTTCCGGCAGACAAATTCCGGATTCACTTTATTGATGAAGCATCCACCCCGGAACAGAAACAACTGCTCCGTCTCTGGTCCAACGGAGTACGGGGCGCCATCTCTCCCTCCGGAAAAAGATTTTACAGCTATGGAAATCCTTTTTTCGGGAAAAAAGAAGAAATCTATGCCTATCCGGAACTGGATATTATTCAACCGAACCCCGGAACTTACCGCCGGAATGATATTGAACCATTCATCAAGGCAGATCAACTGCGCGGTGCCAAAGGAATTACAGGACTTTATGTCTGCGCCAACAGGGTTCGCCAGAGAGATGCTTACATGTACTTCGGAATGATTTACCGGCTCGGCATTCTCTTCAATAATTTCTGCGGCGCCGGATTCTGGAATCTTGCCACTGCTCCCCGTGATATTTGTGAACTGGATTACACCGGACGTATTTTCAGTACCTGGTATTTTGAAGGAAACCAGATTTTTGTCAGCCGCCAGACAGAAGCACTGCTGGAAGGCAGAGAAGATTATGAATATATGCTGTTACTGAAAACACTGGTCGCGGAATTGAAAAAGAAACATTCCCCCTATGCGGAAGAGGCATCAAAACTGCTTGATTCCATCCGGAAAAACGTTCTTGCAGAACTTGGCGGCGAACAAGATAATTTATCTCTCTGGAGCGTAAAGAAAAACCGTTCTGCCGCTGACAGTCAGCGCGGTCAAATCATTGATTTTGCTGTGAAAATAATGCAGAAGGAACCGGATATTTTCAACAGGACAATATGGAAATAATACAGAACAGGAAGAACATAAGAAATGATTAAAAAGATCCATCTGATTCATCATACGCACTTCGATATTGGTTTTACGGATCTGGCAGAAGAAGTCATTTCCCAGCAGCTCCATGCATTGGATCAGGGAATCCGTTACTGTGAGGCGGATCCGGAATATCACTGGACAATCGAAAGCGGCAGCCTGGTAAGGAATTATCTGAAATGCCGCCCGCAAAACATGAGGGAGCGTTTGCTGAAACTGTTGCGGAACGGTCAGATGGAAGCCGGGGCATTCGATATGCAAATGCTGACTGAAACCGCTTCCTTTGCAGAGCTTCTCGCCAATGTGGCGCGCCCTGTTGAATTGGGTAAAAAATACGGATTCCCCGTGAAATGTGCCATTCTTGATGATATCGGCGGATTTGCCGGTGAACTGCCCCGGCTGATGAATGAAGCCGGATTGCGTTATCTCATCGCCGGAACAGGTGCATTCCAGACGGAGCTGCCCTGGGCGGATCTGCCGCATCTGTTCTATCTGAAATCCAAAAGCGGCGGGCGCATTCTTGTCTGGAACATCGGAAATGACCGTTCTGAAAACTCCTGCGAATCAAACTATCCGTTCCCCGTATACGGACTCGGCAGTCACTTTATCGCTTATCATGGCATGCCTGAATTTACAGGCTGTTCCGATATGGGCATTAAGCCTCTGATGCACGGAGAAAATCCAGAGAAACGGTTCCGGGCAAAAGAGGTTCTTCAAATACTTCTGGACCGCTTGCAGCAGGAAAATTATCCTTATGAAGAAATCATGCTTCAATATGGAGGTGATAACCGGGCTCCCTCCCCCCATGCAGCCGAATTAGTCCGGCGGATCAATGCCACAGGTGATTTCCCGGAAATCATATTGACGACACCCTGTCACTTCTTTCATCAAATGGAACAGAAATATGCGTCTGTCATTCCGGAAATCCAGGGACTGTTGACGGACCCCTGGAATCTGCGGATGAATGCAATTCCCTCCTCACTGAAACAATATCGCTCCGCTCAAAGAAGATATGATTCCCAGCGTATCCGGAATGGAAAAAACGAAGTCCTGCTGGAAAATCTTATGCTTATGGCAGATCATACGTTCGGACTCAATCACTGGGGCTGGCAGAAACTGGCGGAAAACAGTCCTGACGGGTTGCAGGCATCCTGTTTTGACCGTTGCAGAACCAGTTGGGCATGCAAGGCTGCCTACGCGGAATCTGCCAACCGCATGACTCATGATTTGGAATTACATACTGAAAGTTCCGCCGCACAGTGTGAAACGGAAGCAATCGTAATCCGAAATCATGCAGAACATGAGACATCCGGAACAACAGAACTTTACCTGGGTTCTTACGCGCCGCAGTTGATCTCATTGAAAAACTGCAGTGGAAAGGAAATTCCGCGTCAATACATCGGTTTGAACCGCTGGATGCTTTATGCAGAAAATGTTCCAGCATGGGGAATCCGGCGCTGCACTCCAGTTTTTTCCGACAGGTATGATGTACCGCCCACTCCGCCGGATGAAAAAATACCGGCGGCATTGATTACCTCCTATTTCACATTTGAATTTGCAGATGATGGCACCTTATATAACATTCACGACAAAAACGGCAAAAGTTATTGCGTGAATTCCGGTTTTACTATGGGAGAAGTTTTCTGTGAAGTCCTGCATGATTCCGGTACGGCCGGAGAGAATTGCGGTTTAAAGCCAAGTAAACAGCGCAGTTTGATGAGAATGGAAGGCAAACACGGCAGAACAGAGGCAGACGGAGAGTTGTTCTGCACAATCCTTCAAAGCGGCAGAATTGGCAATGCGGCAGTCGAGATCCGTTTCCGTGTCTGGAAACAACTGCCGAGAATTGATTTTTCCATTCGGATCAATAAACCGGAAAGCCCTCTGAAAAGCTGTTTTTATACAGCATTCCCGTTTACCGGAAAAAAAGGCAAATTTTATTTTGATCAGAACTGCGGAACAGCAACCTTGTCCGAACTGTTGCCCGGAGCCATGCAGGATCTGTTTTACTGCTCCCGTTATACCGCATTGGAAACAAATCGTTTTTCCGCAATCCTCTGCTGTCCGGACGCTCCTGTTATCGAATTCGGCGGACTTCATACAGCTCAATGGAAAAAAAGTTTACCGCTTGAACCGGAAAGCAACTTTATCTTCGCAATGCTGTTTAATAATATCTGCAATACAGATGCTCCAGCCTGGTTCCCTGTCTTGGACACTTTCGAATACTCTCTGTTTCTGTTGCCGGAAAAATTCAGTACTGCACTGGCTCATCAGGCATGGGAAAATGCAACAGCGTTGACAAGCAAACCCGGTTTTGCTGCCGAATCCTGCATGATTTCCAATCTGCCGGGACAGATCCGCGCCCATTCCGATGAAAACGGAACCCTGTATCTGGAAAATACTTCAGGAGAAGAATACACCTGCCATATCCTGTTCTGCGGAAAAAAACTCAGTTTGACTCTGGCTCCATTTGAAATCAGAAAAGCAGAATAATCAGATAATTTTGCCTGCGGCACGGAGGGAAATGGAAAAACTGTCGTCTCCGTTGCGGCGGGTCTTCAAAATTTTAACGGCATTAGTTCCCATCTCTTTGCAGGATAAGAGTATCCCGCGGCAGCAGGGTGCCAATGCCGTAAAAAAAACAAAAGGTGTCAGCTGTGTCTGCTGAAGGCTGTTCAGGGAAGCGGAATAATCCGTATCGGCAATAAAAACAACAGCTGTTTTCTCCTGTTTTTTTCGTTCTTGCAGAAAAGAAAGCAAGGGTTCCTGTTTATCCGCGCCATAACGGCAAAACAGCTCTGGGGGATTTTTCAGACTGGAACGCAGCCCTGTTATCCGTTGCAGATTCGTAATCCGTTTTCTGTAATCCGCCGCCTGACAGATAATACAATGTTTAAAACCAAGAGAACTGATATATTCCCCCATCCGGCGGCCGGAACCAAAATCATCGTATCCGGAAAAATCAAATCCTTGAATATCCTGTTCCGGTTTATGATTAATAAAAATCAGAGGATAGCCCTGAGGTTTTGCCGCAGCCAGTTTTTCCAACTGCCGGAGATCCATCAGTGACCAGACAATACAACCTGCGGAATCTGAATCGGAAAACAGTGAAATGATCTGCCTGAACTGTGTCGTCCGGCTCTGATTGGCAGAAAGAAGTTCTAAATTCAGCCCCATTTCTCCCACTTCTTTATAAATACTGAGGAAAATATCACTTTGAAAGGAACTTTCATGTACAATGTCATAAATTACAGCCACCCGTTTTCCTGAAGCCAAGCTCTTTGCTTTCGGTAACACATCAGCGACGAACGTCCCGCGCCCGCGGGTTCTGGTCAGATACCCTTCCGCGGCAAGGCGGATCATTGCTTTCTTCAGAGTCAAATGGTTAATTCCCAGTTTTTTTGCAAAAACCATATCCGCCGGAAGACGGTCACCAGTTTTCCAGACACCATCCCGGATCTCTTTCAGCAGCTGTTTATATGTTTGCATATAGACAGGGACATTACCCGCTGTCATTTTATCACCCTCAATATTCTGTCAGTTAAAAGTAATATTCCGGAAGATAGCTTAAAAATAATTTTTTTCAAACTGCTTTCTGAAAAAATATGATACTCAACCGGTATTTGAATATAACGCTGAAATGATCCCGGAACTTAATTTTGCAGGGTGTTTTGTTCGAAATTCAGGACTTTTCAGAACAAATGACAGGAGATATCCCTTTCACTTACCCGGATAAGCCAGACTCATCTCCACTGCGCCTCTTGCAGAGTTTACTGCAAGCGGTCAGACGCAGGTTTGCGTATTCAGGGTTCCGGAGCCGGTCAGAATATGGTTGCGGATATATAAGCAGAAAAATGGTTATGACTGCCTATCAGCCATAACCATTTCTCCATTATAAAGCCTTTGCCGGTTTATCCTCCGCATTTTCAAACGGCCTGATCCGGATAGGATAAATCTCCGTTGATCGTGATCCCGCCATCTGCCACAATAATCGCACCATTCAGATAACTTGATTCATCGGACGCAAGGAAAAGCGCGATCTTTGCGATTTCCTCCGGCGTCCCGTAACGGCGCAGCGGAGTACGCAGTTTCAGAAAACGTTCCTCATCAAACGTCGAATTCTCCGGATTGCTCTGCCGCATCATGGGGGTCATAATCGCCGCAGGAGCAATGCAGTTCACCCGGATTCCGTATCTGCCGTATTCGGCAGCCATGGATTTTGTCAACTGCACCGTGGCGCCTTTGGCTGCGGTATAGGCATCGCAGCCCGGAATACCGATCACGCCGGCGCTGGATGCCGTATTGATTACCGACCCGCCGCGTTCCATCAGGCGGGGAATCCCGTATTTGCAGAACAGATAAACGCTCTTGAGATTGATCGCAATGATCCGGTCCCAGTCTTCCTCTGCAATATCCGTAATCCGGGTATCATGTCCTACCCAGTAGATTGATGCGTTGTTGTAGATGACATCCAATGCGGGGAGACTGTCGATCAGGGACCGCACATCTTCCGAGCGCGATACATCACAGCGGATAAATTCCGCTCCGATTGCCTGTGCCGTTTCCGCACCGAGTTTTTCATTGATATCTGCAATTACAACTTTTGCACCTTCTTTGGCGAAAAGTTCCGCACCGGCGCGTCCGATTCCCTGGGCTCCCCCGGTAATCAGCACCGTTTTTCCTTCAAGACGTTTCATAAATTCGATTTTTCCTTTCCATGGCGGCATAACCGCCGTCTATAATCAATTCCCCGCCCCATGGCGGAATCCGGAAACTGCGATGCAGAAAAGATCAATGATTCCTGCCGGGTCTCAGAGAGCCTCTGGATAAACTCTGCAACGAGTGGCAGCAGGATTCATTCTGCATCTTTCAGAATAAGCTCTGCATATTCTTCATGAGCATGAAAATTCAGTTTCTTCAACTGTGGACAGGTTGTCAGCTCCCTGTTCGGCTGATGACTGGAATAGTTGTAGCGGGCAGTCAGTATTTTCCATCTGCTTCCCGGTTTCAATCCGATTCCCTGCGCCGCAAGTTCGGCAAGCGGAATTGCAACTGTGACACTCCAGGACCGGTCTTTGTCCATGCGCCGGTTCAGTGTCCCGTTCAGGCGCACGGAACTTTTCAGCCCCGGCAGCGGGCTTTTCTTCCGCGGTCCGACAGAGGGCAGGAAATGATATCCGCGCCCGGGATAAAAAAGAACCAGTTTCTGATTTTTCGGTGAGATGTGGATTTCCCAGTAATGGTTGGCATCCGCCGGTTTCAGGAAGATTTCAAATACATCCCCGAAATTGCACAGCATGACCTGGTCGCCGTCTGATTCCGCAACCAGATCATCATCCTGAAGTTCTGCATGGACGTAGAGATATCGGCTGTCATACAGCAGGGACACTTTCCCCGGACACTGCACTTTGTTGTCATAGAGTCTGCGTATTTCCGGATGCGCATCCCTGAACTGTTCCGCAGCTCCGTAAAGATCGTAAGCCGCGGCTTTTTTCCAGGCGTCTCCGGACTCCATGACAGCCGGATCATCCGTATATCCTGCTGCCATTTCCGGAGTCCGGGCAGTACAGCCTCCGAGCAGCAGCGCCGGCAGAAAGAGCCAGATCTTCTTCATCCCCGTTTCCCGATGCTTTTCACAGCGTTGACGATATCGCAGACACCAAGTCCGTACTGATCGCGCAGCCAGATCTGTGAACCGACTTTTGTCACATTCACATCCTGAAATGCAATTCTCCGGAAAGGAATATTGCCGCAGCCTTCATCCATGAGCACTTCAGCGACCGCGCTTCCGACTCCGCCGGAAAGGTTATGCTCCTCCACCACGATAATTCCGCCGGTTTCCTTTGCGGCGGAAACAATCGCTTCTTTGTCAATGGGCTTGATGGAGTGCAAGCTCACCAGACGGCAGCGGATTCCTTCCGCCGCCAGTGCGTCCACCGCACGCTTGGCATTGATGCCGACTGTACCGGAAAAGAACACTGTTGCGGCATTCCCGTCACGGACACGGATCGAACCGCCGATCCTGAACTGAACGGGCTGTTCATGGATATCCGGTTCGTTCTTATAGCCGCAGCGGTAGTAGACCGGTCCGTTGTAAGCCATCATCGCATGGGTTGCCGCACGGGCTTCAGCAATATCGCAGGGGGCAAGCACCACCATATTCGGCAAGGCACGCATAACCGCAATATCCTCCGTGGAATGGTGTGAAATTCCCAATTCGCCGTAAGCAACGCCGCCGCCGATGATTACGATCTTGACATTGGCATTGTGATAGCACACATCGTTGCGGATCTGTTCCAGACAGCGCAGAGTCGGAAAGTTCGCAATGGAGTAAGTGATTGCAATATTCCCTTCCATCGCTACGCCGCAGGCGACGCCGGTCATATTCTGCTCCGCCACACCGCAGTTGATGAAACGATCCGGGAACGCATTGGCAAATCCTTCGATTTCGCCATACCCGATATCCGCAAGAATCATAAACACACGGGGATCTTTCTCCGCGATTTTCAGCAACTCCTGATTAAATGCTTTTCTCATTCCGCACCTTCCACTTCCTTGATTGCCTGTTCGAGAAGTTCAGCGGTCAAACCGCCGTAATGCCACTTGTAGTCGTTTTCCATGAAGCTGACTCCCTTGCCTTTTACCGTTTTGAAAATGACGGCGCTCGGTCTGCCGGATTCCAGCGGCAGTTTCAGAAGAACGTCTTCGATCGCTTCGCAGTCGTGACCGTCGACTGCCGCAACTTTCCAGCCGAACATTTCCAGTTTCGGGGCAAGCGGTTCCAGGTCAATGATATCCTCCGATGCTCCGAGCGCCTGAAGACGGTTGTAGTCCACCAACATGATCAGATTGTCCCAGCGGTGCTGGCCGGCGAGCATGATCGCTTCCCAGGATGATCCTTCATTCAGATCGCCGTCGCTGACCATGCAGAATACTCTGTGAGTCTTTTTTGCCTGTTTTGCAGCCATCGCCATGCCGCAGGCGACCGGCAGCCCATGCCCCAGGGAGCCGGTGGAAAACTCCACTCCCGGAATGTGATGGGAGATATGACCGCTCAATTTGCCGTTGTCCTGATAATAACCATTCAGCCATTCCATCGGGAAAAAACCGCGCTCGGCGAGAGTTGCCAGCAGAGCGGCTCCGCCGTGCCCTTTGCTGAGGATAAAACGGTCACGGCTTTCTTTTTCCGGCTGCTCCGGAAAAACATTTAATACCCGAGTGTAAAGAACGGAATAAACATCCGCAGTTGAAAGCATACTGCCAATGTGTCCGCTTTTTCCACGGTAAACCATGTTCAGACAATGCAATCTGACCTTCCGCGCCAAATCAAGGCACTCTTCTTTTTGAATATCGTTCATTGCTTCAACTCCTGTCTGTTATAGAACCGATATTTATTTTCTCTTATCTATTATATATCGTCTTTCCTTTTTTGTCAATCGTCTTTTCCAATTTTTTTGACAAATTGCAGAATCTATGGTATTTTACATGGTCAAAGCATAGAAAGGTTCCCATGAAAAAAGAAAAAATACTGAAGCTGAATGACATCAAAGCACGTAATATGCTGGCACTGCTGGAACTCCTGCTTCAGCATGATTCCCTTTCCCGGATCGAACTGGCGCACAAGATGAATTGCGACAATACCACGGTAACGCGGGCGGTACGCGATCTCCTGGAACGCGGACTGCTGATTTCCAGCGGAAAAACGGAATTGCGCCACGGCAGGCCCCGTGAACAGCTTACACTGAATCCGGACGGGAAATATGTGATCGGCATCGCTCTGGACCCCAATGGAATCATCGGGACCGTAACTGATCTGCGCGGCAGAGTCAAGGTGCGTGAACAGGCGTTCTTTCAGATGCAGCGCACACGTTCTCTTTTTCTGGAAACGCTGGAGAATATCACAAGACGCCTGATCCGTTTCGCGGATGATAAACTGGCGGGAGTCGGCGTATCTACCTTCGGAGCGGGCATGGAGTCCGGAACACATCTGAATGATATCGCCAACTTTCCGGAACTGAACAATCTGAACCTGCGGGACTTTTTTGTTGCAAAATTCCAGATTGAACCGGAATTTTCCGATATGATGATCTGCCGCATGTATGACGAACTGATCCGGCATCCGGAAAGCAGGCAGGGAAACACTCTGATGGTCTCTGCCGGAAGCGGCATCGGCATGGCAATGGCGGTCGATGGAAAGATTATTCATGGAAAAGAACGCCATGGCGGAGAACTGGGACACAATATCTGTGAACCGGATGGCATTCCATGCGCCTGCGGCAGAAAAGGGTGTCTTGAAACACGATGCTCCACTGATGCGATACTGCTGGAAGCGCAGAAAGCGTTCCGGGACCCGGAACTGACTTTCCCCGCTCTGGCGGAACTCTACCGCAATGGAGACCGGAAAGCGGAACAACTGCTTGATATTCCTCTCCGTTTTCTCTCTGTCGCATTGGCAAATCAGATCAACAATCTGTCGCCCGGATATCTGATCCTGACCGGTGAACTGACAGAATTGGGAGAAACGTTTTTCCATGCACTGGAAAAGCGTATCCGCACACTGCTTTTCCCTTTTGCTTCGCAGGGGCTGAAACTGATCTGCCGCGGCGCTGATGAAGAATGCGGAGCCGTAGGAGCGGCATTGCTTGTCACAGCAAAACTCATGAGTGACCTGGATGCCTTCGAAAAGGCATGCCCGCACCTTTGAAGCTGCCATCAGGAAACGCATTTCCGCCTGCGGGCATGGGATGGAAATGTTTCGCGGAGCGGCTGGATTTCCGTTTGTCCCTGTGCTGCATTTTCCTGTTCCTGTCACGGAAAACAGGCTTCAACAGCAAAATAAATGAAATATTTTTGATTGCCCCCCTTGCATTTCAAAGACTTTTCCTTATAATTATGACTGCACGAGCAATCTAATTATACTTTATGAGGTCTTTTTATGCCTGTCACCATGAAAGATATTGCAGCGCTGATCGGAGTGTCCCGGCAGGCTGTCGCAGCCGCACTGGAAGGCAATGGACACACCAGAGTCTCACAGGAAACCAGAGAAAAGGTTCTGAAAGTCGCACGTGAATTGAATTATATCCCCAATGCGGCTGCACGCAGTCTAAAAGGCGGAACGACAAAAACGATCGGTATTATCTCGTCTCCGGGCATGCCGTACTCTGATGCGGTTTTTGCAGAGATATGCCAGGTCCTGCGGACTCGCGGTTACAGCTATCTGGCAACAGATCTGATACCGGAAATTACGGAACTGCCTCAAGTATGCCAGTCTCTCGCCTCGCGCGGAGTGGACGGAATCATTGTGGCAGGTGCACCGAGGACTCCCGCGAAACTTTTCATGCCGGAGATCCCCCTGGTGTTCTGCCGCACCATAGACGGCACTTCCGATATCGACGTCAACAGAGAAGACACCGGCTATATCGGAACGGCGCATCTGCTTGAACACGGTCATAAAACTGTTGCATATCTGGGAATTCATCACTCAGGGACAAGATTAAGAAAAAACGGCTGGAAGCGCGCCCTGCAGGACTATGGAGCCGGAGGGATATCCATTGATCTTCAGTCTCTGGAAGGTTCTGCGGAACGCCTGAAAGAAATCCTCCGCAAAGAAAAAGTTACGGCATTGTTCTGTTCCAATGACTTTCTGGCAGGCAAAGTGATGCGCTGCCTCAGCATGTCCGGCTGGAACATTCCGGGCGACATCGCAGTTGCAGGATGTGACGGAAACAGTTTCATAGAATATACGACACCGACTCTGACCACAGTGATTCAGCCGATCCATCAGATTGCGGAACAATGCGCGGAACTGATCCTCGAACGCATCCGGAAAAAGATCAACGGAGTAATCCTGAGTAAAATAGACGTCACCCCGAAACTTTGGACCGGCGGAAGCTGCGGGTGCTCGGAGCACCCGATTCGTTCCCTTTACCGCATCAACAGCACAGGCAGCCTGGAAAAAGATTACCGTTTGAATTTCAATCACAGTCTCTGGGATGAAGAATCCTGAACAGGGAATAACAATGGAACACAAAAGCTTCAATAGAATTGAATTTTATCAGTGGATGCTGATTCTGCGCAGGTTCGAAGAACGGGCAAAAGCCATTTACAGAACCGGGATGCTCCAAGGCGCGCTTCATCTCTATATCGGGGAAGAGGCGGTTGCGGTCGGAGTATGCAGTGTTCTGCGGGATGACGATTATATTTTCAGCACACATCGCAGTCATGGCCATTATCTGGCTAAAACCCATGATGTCAACGGCGCGATGGCGGAACTGCTTGGCAGGGCAACCGGCTGTTCCCGCGGGCACGGCGGCAGTATGCATATGTTCAACAGAGGCAAGGGCTTCCTGGGCAGCAACGGTATTGTGGGAGGGGGGATTCCGCTGGCAATGGGTGCGGCATTTGCAAAAAAATTTCATGGGGAAACTTCAATCGGCGCCGCTTTTTTCGGAGATGGCGCGGCAAATCAGGGTGTTCTGCATGAGACACTGAACATGTGCAGTGTGTTACGCCTCCCGTATCTGGCCGTCTGCGAGAACAATGGAGTGGGAGCGACAACACTGACGGAACATGTCACTGCCGATGCCGACCGGGGTAAACTGGCTGCGGCTTACAATATTCCTGCAAAGACCGTAGACGGCAATGACGTCGAAGCCGTTGCCGCGGCGGCGCAGGAAGCGGTGGCTCATATCCGTTCCGGGAAAGGTCCTTATCTGCTTGACCTGCGGACCTACCGCATGGAACCGCATTGCGGCATCATCAAAGACACCAGAGACAAAACAATCCACCGGAAATGGTGCGAAGAAAAAGATCCTCTGCTGGTTCTTGCGCGCCGTTATCCGGAGATTTTCACGGAAGAACATCTCCGGCAATGTGAAGCGACGGCGCAGGAAACAGTTGAAACGGCGGTGGAACAAGCCATGAACGCACCTTTCCCCGATGTGGAAGTGTTCCGGAAAGAATTCGGAGTGTGATGAAATGAAGTTGTTGACTTATATTGACGCAGTGAACGAAGCCCTGCATGAGGAAATGGAACGTGATGAAAATATCTTTGTCATAGGAGAAGACGTGGATATTGACGGTGGTGTATGGAATGAAACTGCGGGGCTGAAAGAACGCTTCGGAAGCCGCAGAGTCATAGGTACGCCGATCTCGGAAGCCGGATTCACCGGGCTGGCGGCGGGAGCGGCATTGTGCGGTCTCCGCCCGGTTGTGCATTTCATGTATGTGGATTTTGTCCACGTCGCAATGGATCAGGTTGCAAACCAGATCGCCAAGGCAAAGCTCATGTTCGGGAATCAGGTGAAAATGCCGGCAGTTCTCCGCATGTGCGCTTCCGGAACAGGAACCAGGGAGGCGGCACAGCATTCGCAGAACCTGGAAGCATGGTTTAATCATCTGCCCGGATTCCAAGTCGTCATGCCTGCGACGGCGGCGGACGCCAAGGGAATGATGAAAACGGCTCTCCGGACTGATACCCCGGTTGTTTTTATTGAAAGCCGCAGGGTTTATTATACCGAACAGCCCGTCCCGGAAGAAGAATATCTGATCCCGTTCGGAAAAGGCGAGATCATCCGTTCCGGTTCCGATGTGACGCTGCTTACCATGGGGTATATGCGTTACAAAGCGTTGGAAGCGGCGGAAAAGCTGAGCAATGAAATCTCGGTTGAGATCATTGACCTGCGCTCAATCAAGCCGCTTGATATGGAACTGATCCTTGCTTCCCTCTCCAGAACCGGGAGAGTAATCGTCGCGCAGGAAGCTCCGCTGATCAACGGCGTCGCAGCGGAAGTCATACGCCGGATTGCGGAAGAGGGATTCGACCTGCTTGATGCGCCGCCGCTTGCAGTCGGCGGCCGCGACGTCCCGACGCCTTTCAGTGAAGTGCTGGAAGATTATGTTGTACCGCAGGCGGATGATGTTGTAACGGCATTGCGCAATGTAATGAATCATTCATGATGAAATTTAAGTCAGGCATACTTGAAACAATATAAAAAAACAAGGAGATGGCACCATGAAAAAGAGTAAAATTTTTTCCGGTATCGCAATGCTGCTTTTCCTGCTTTCCGGATGGGCGGCGGAATATCATGTCACATGCAGGATCACAGCGCCGGATCTGAAAAAAGTCATGATCTGCGACGGCGAACGGTTTCACCGTGTCGGAAGTGACGGCATCTGCGAATTCACGCTGAATACGGAATGTGAACCATTCCTTTATCTTTATTTCCCGGATGAAATGAAAGCGGACGGAGCATTCACAAAAGCTCTGAAACCGGGGAAAAACGAGTTCTCCTTCACCTTGAAAAAAAGGCTTTCCATACCGGATGCATTCACATTCATCCACGGCAGCGATATCCAGTATGATTTTCAGCAGAAACGGGGAGAGCTGCGCAATGACATGGAGGAACTCCGGGACATCATCAAGGAACACAAATGCACGTTCATCACCTTTCCCGGCGACATGACGGAGTTCGGGGAGCCGCACCAGTTGAAAATACTCAAAGAAGAGCTGGACCGGGCAGATTTTCCGCATTTCCCGATCTGGGGCGGCCATGACGGGCTGCGCTCCAAACCGAAACTGAAAAACTTCACGCAGATCATGGGCGCGCCGTACTATTCATGGAATTATGCCGGCATTCATTTCATCGCCCCGATTTCGGAAGTCCGGCTTCTGACCGCCCCGGAACGGGAGAGACAGTTCAAATGGATCGAAGCGGATCTTGCGCTTCTTGCACCGGGCACACCGGTCATTATCGTCACCCATGACCCCCTGTATCTCGGGGAACAGATGAAAAAAAGCATTGCCGGAAAGAAGTTGCGCCTTCTGGCATGGCTGGGAGCACATTATCACTTTGACAATACATTCCTGTCCGGGGGAATCCCCTCTTTCTACAATGCACCGCTCAGATCACATGATTCCGGCACATTCACGAAAAAAGTCAGGCTGATCAGATGTTCCGCCAGGGACGGAATTCCGGAGACAAAGATGCGTTATCTCAATCAGCGCAAACGGATTCACGCCGTTCTGGATGCAAAAAACAGACTGACGGCATTTCTGTATGATACAGTCCATGCTCCCGAACAAGCCCGGTGCATCGCTCCGGATGGACAGAAAATACAGCTGAAACAGGTCGGGGAATTCATCTGGACCGCAAAACTGCCGGAAACATTCCGGGGGAAAAAGCTGAAATTTGAAGTGGAAGCCGCAACGGGAAAATGGTCTGCGGAGACCATTCCATCCTCTCCAAAGGAACTGCTGTGGAGCCATCCCACCGGCAATACTTTCCACCATTATCCTGTGCCATCTGTCCATGGCGACAAACTGTTCCTCGGACTGAGCGCAGGAAACCGTGACAAGACCTCCGGCGGCGTACTCTGCCTGGACAGAATGACAGGAAAACAGCTCTGGCGAGTCCAGCAGGGAGTCAATGTTTCGTCGGCAGTCACAGACGGCAAGGCGGTTTATGCACTTACCAATGAAGGGGAACTGCTTACTCTGGATTGTGCGGACGGCAGACTGCTCCGGAAACAGACGCCGGAATTCGGCACTTTGAAAGAGTCACATGCCTACTGGAGGCTGGTACAGGTTCCGATGCGGCTCGTGAATGGCAAACTGCTGATACACCTGTTCCGCAACGGCGCCGGCTATCTGCAATATTTCGACCCCGTTACAGGAAAAGCCTTATGGGAAAAACCTGTTTTCCTGGGCTTTGGCGAAAGAGCCAATGCTTTCAATGTCGCAGACGGCAGGATATACTTCATCGGAACCGGCTGTTACGGAGCGCTGGACCTGAACAGCGGAACCGATATCTGGAGAACCAATGAAAGAATCAAATCCAGCAAAGCGGCTCCGGTCATCGCCGGGAACGCGGTTTATTATTATCTTCGGGCATCCCTGCGCAAGGTTGACCCGGCAACCGGAAAAATCATCTGGAAACAGGGAATGCCGGGAAGCGTCAACAGCATCGGCGGCATCACTCCGGCGCCAGACGGCAAACTGCTCGCATTCTCCACCAACGCCATCATCAACCTCGAGGATGCGACGGGAAAACGCCTGAACCGTGTGAATCTTCAGCCGCTGCCGGCTTCGGCAGGCAGCAAATACCAGTTTCTTGCAAACACGGCGGCTCCGGTCACTGTCAATGACAAAGTGATCATAGCCGGAGATGACGGCGGCGTCTACCGGGTCGATCCCGCTACCGCGCGCCCGACAGCCATCCTGTCTACAGGCAGCGCGTTCAAAGGAGATCCGGCAGTCGCAGGAGACATGATCTATCTCACGGCGTTTGACGGAACGGTCTATGCACTTCAGATCAAATAAGAAGCAAAGGAATTTCAAACTACCGCTGTCCATTCATCCGGACAGCGGCGGCATCGAAAGGAAAGCCCCGGAATGATCAAAAGACTTGCGATTGCATTGTTTTGCGCCACAACAGTTTATGCCGCCGACATTTATGTCGACTACAACACGGGCAAGGAACACAACTCCGGCAGCAAAGACTCGCCCCTGCCGACGTTCCGCCACGCGCTTGAAAAAGTAAAACCGGGGGATACCGTCTACATTCTGCCTTCGGACAAGCCGATCCGCGACCATATCAGCATCTGCAATCTCTCCGGAACACCCGATGCGCCGGTCACGGTCGACGGCATGAACAATATCTTTCTGGGGACAGTGCCGGTCACGCCGGAAGACTGGCGGGAAGTTTCCCCCGGGCTCTATCGGAAAAAGATCGTCACCGGCAGAAATTGGTCAAGCCGTTTCTATCTGACCTTTGACGGCAGGATAAACCGTATGGGCAGGTTGCAGAAAGCCGCCGCTTCCGGAAAAAGCTTGAAAAAACCGGCGGAGCTCGCCCCCGGAGAATGGACGGTCGTGATCGGCAGACAGGTTCCCTCCAAGGAGCCTCACCCTCATTTCGAAACGGAATACTTCGTCCGTCTGCCGGAAGGCAGACAGCTGGAAAACTCCGGAGTGGAAGAACCTCTTGTCGAAAAACCTTCCGGAGTTCTCATTGACGGAAAAGTCAGCCATATTGTTCTACGCAATATGATCGTCAGGAATTTCATCAATGACGGATACAACATTCATGGCGAATGCACCGGTATTCATTTTGAGAATATTGCTGCGGTCGACTGCGGCGATGATGCGGTCAGCGCCCACGAAAAGTGCAGTATTTCCGTAAAAAATCTGGTTGCGATCGGCTGCTCCACTGTCGTCTGCCATGTCCAGGAAGCAGTTGCCGCTCATGAAAATGTTTATGCGGAGCGTATTTCCGGCCGCGAACTGTATCTTACCGCGGGGACAAACAATACATTCAGGAATATCTACATGTTTGCGGACAGTTTTTCCGGCTCGCTGTGGATGACGGGAAAAGCGCATGACAGACAGAAAGGCAGGGTGGAAAATCTTTACATGATCTACAACAATCCACGCGCCGTGTTCGCAGAGAAGCACAGAGGCGTTGCAGACATCAAGTATGCCAACGTACAAATCGCCGGTACGGAGCAAGTAATGAAACGCGATGGCATTCATCTGGTTGAACCGGATGCCATACGCGGCAGAATAGAAACAGCCAGAAAAGATTTGTTCGCCCTCTTCGGCGGTAATCTGGAAAAGGCGTTATGATAATTTTTCAAATTGGGTGCAATGCGGAAACAAAAATCAATCATACTATCCCGGGAGGTTGAATTCTGAAAATATGATTTCTTTGTAACTTACTCAAGGGCAAAGTACATCGGCTCCGCCGAAATGAGTTTGCCGTATAAGAAAGGCAGCTGACAAGCACGAACGGCACGGACTTTCCGGAATTAAATTTGAAAATGTAAGAGAAGGAAAAACAAGGATGAACAAGCAGAAAAATAAGTGTATGGACAGGATGAAAAGAGATGATTTCACCCTGTCGGAGTTACTCATGAAGAAAACTTGTAAAAATGGTGTTTCATTCCGGCGATGTCAATTCGCTCCCTGCCTTATTTTCCCTTTCTTCCTTCAATTGCTGAATTGTTCGATTGTTCGATTGTTCAAATGTTTCCCCGTTCCTTCTTACTTCAAAGTTCCATGTTCCTCTGTTCTTACTTCAAGGGTGAAAATAAGAATTTTCACCCTCATAGAGCTCCTCATCGTGGTTGCGATCATCACTATTCTTGCAGGATTGCTGCTGCCGGCGCTGAACAAGGCGAAACTCAGCGCTCTGGCATCTTCATGCATCAACAATCAAAAACAAATCGGACTGGCTCTTCAGAGTTATACAGGCGACTGGAACGGATATTTTCCCTATGCTGGTTATGGCGATCTTATATCCGGAGGTTCAAGGGTAACATGGTGTTATTCTCTTTATGAAGGTGGGTATATCAAGAATAACAATATTCTCTTTTGCGATGCGGCAGCTCCGGGACTAGCCGGAAGTTATGGTTTAGAACGCTCAAGAAAAGACAGTCCAAATACGTGCATTAAATTTCCAAATTCTAATCTGGAATATTACAGATTTATTAATTACGGAATCAATTATAACTATTTGGCAAGCAATATGGGAGGCTGGTACAGTACAACTACAGCGGAATTAGTTACGCAGAAAGTAGAGCGCATCAAAAATCCCGCGGGGAAAGTGATGACGGCAGACACAAGAAATGAATCCAGTGGAGGCAGCGGAAGACATTTACTGGGTTTTTATTATAACCCTGGCGGCAGTAACAATATGCATGCATGTCACAGCAACGGAAGCAATATTCTGTGGTGTGACGGGCATGTATCTTACTGGAAATCGCCGCATCAAACACTTCAGGTCTCGTCAGGCTGGACAACATACCAACAGAAATACTTCAATGTCACGATAAATAAATAACCAACGGAAGGTGTATTATGAAGAAAAAACTGAATGTCGCCATTGTCGGTGCAGGCGGCCGCGGAATATCCTGTTTTGGAAAACATCTGGCAAGCCGTCGGGACTGCACCATCAGTGCAATCTGCGACATCAATGAAGTAAGAGGCAGACTCGCGGCGGAAAAACTGAACGTTCCGGTCTTTTATGCTGACCTGAAACAGATGCTGAAAAAAGAAAAACCGGATGCGGTCATCATCACCACGCCGGATGCCGCGCATGAGGAATGTGCGGTCACAGCTCTGAAACACAAGGTCAATGTCCTGATCGACAAGCCTCTCGCAACAAGCGTCAAAGGCTGCAAACACATTATCCGGGAAGCGGAAAAAAGCGGAAAAACCGTAATGATGGGATTCAATCTCCGTCATGCGCCTCTGCTGGTGAAACTGAAAGAAATCGTGGACGAAGGTGTGCTCGGCAAAGTGTTTCTGATCGAAAACCGGGAGTTTTATGACGGCGGACGGACTTACATGGCACGCTGGAACGGCAGAAAAAGTTCCAGCGGCGGACTCTGGATTCATAAAGGCAGTCATGATTTTGATATCTTCAACTGGATTCTCGGTTTTCCGACTCCGCGCAAGGTTACGGCTTTTGCCGGTATGAATGTCTTTACCCCGGACGGTTTCCCTTTTACTCCGGAGAAAGGAAAGGCGCCGGGACCCGCATGTGCGGAATGCCGTTATGCGAAGAACGGACTCTGCAAAGACGCCTCTCCCCGGCAGGGCGAAGAATGGGGAAAAGAAGCCCAGAAAAAAGACGGATATGTCAAGGACAGCTGCATGTATCTTTCCGATCTGAGCGTACATGACAACGGATTCGCCGTCGTGGAATATGAAAACGGAGCAAGGGCATGCCACATGGAGTGTTTCGTTGCCGGCATGTCAGACCGTTTCTACACGGTTGTCGGGACACACGGACTGGCAACGCTGAGCCTTTCCGGACGCACAATCACCGTCACGAAAAGATGGGGCGGCGAAAAGATCGTTTATGAGATTCCCGCGATCAATCTCGGGGGACACGCGGGAGCGGATCCGCGTCTGGTGGAAAGCTTCCTGCGCACTATTCAGGGACTGGAATCCAACCGCTCCACCATCGAACAGGGAATGCTTTCCACTGCCATCGGAGAAGCGGCGGAACTCTCCCGCGAAGAAAACCGCGTCGTATTTCTGAAAGAACTTTTATCATGACAGAACCTGAAAACAGATAAGGAAAAGACAAAATGAAAAAACAGAATTTCACTCTTGCAGAACTGATCGTATCGGCAATTCCGCTTCTGGCAATGGCGCTGATGCTGCCCGCGCTGTACGCAAAGTCCGTCACGGAAACCACAGTCACAGCCTGTATGAATAATCAGAAACAGATTTCCATTGCTCTTTACGCTTATGCCCCCGCTTACGGCGGCCATGCCCCGTATGTGGATTATGAACTGGGAGAAGGCGGCAGCAATGCAACCCGCGTAACATGGGCGTCCGCCCTGAGCAGCGGGCAGTTTCTGAAAGACAACGTTTCTTATTTCTGCCCGGCAGCCGCACCGCTGTTCAAGGGAACTCTCGGAGAACAGCGCTCCCGTATGAATGGCACGGAAACCTGCATCAGCCAGCCGCAGAAATACCTGGAACGTTACCGCTTCATCAACTACGGGATCAACCACGAATATATTGCAGGGAACTTCGGCAACTGGCATTCCGGAAATGCAAAAGAACTTGTGACCATGAAACTTGCCGACATCAAAAATCCTGCCGGCAAAATCATGGCGGCGGATGCCTGGAATGGCGGGAAAACAAACAGTTTCGGCAGACACCTGATCAGCGGAAATATCGTCTCCAACCGTTCCAACCGGATCAATCCCTGTCACGGGGGCAGTGCGGTAATCCTCTGGAGCGACGGACATGTGACCTTGCAGGAAAAACCGAACGAGATCATCCAGAAAGGCGACGCAGCAACAATCCGCCATTATTTCAACGCGACAAAAGGAGAATGACTCCATGCTGAAAAAAATACCGCTGTTGCTGTTTTGCCTGCCGTTTCTTCTCCCGGCAGACACACCGGCGAAATATCAGAGGAAATATCCGCGGACAATGATATTTTCCCGGGGGCAGTATCACTATAATCCCGTTCTCAACTATGGCGGCAGGTGGGCAGACCGCCCATTGCTTGTCGATCCGGAACTCAATGACCCGCATCCTTCCGGGACGACATCCATCAAAGCCCTGCAAGCCATGGGAAGAAACACCGCCATGTACGGACTGGACGGGCTGGCAAGTCTTTACGGCAAAGGAACACCGGCGCTGATCCGGCAGCTGGAAAAGGCGCAGATTCCATCGTTCACGCTCTTGCCGGAAATCTATGCCACGGGAACCGGCATTTATGATTCACCGGAATCTCTTGCCACAATGCGCAAATTCACGGATGCAGTCTTCCTTTCCGCGGCAAAAAGCAGGATTACACTGAAATATAAAGGAAAGACAGTAATATCCAGCTATAATGCCGATGACCGCCCTCCGGAATTCTGGAAAGCGCTTCTGGATGATTACAGACGGACAGAAGGCGATGTTTTTGTCTTCCTGCCCCTTCTGGAAAGGCCATGCGGCCGCGCATGGTATCGCTGGCGGGACGAATATGAGGCGAAAAATGGAAACGTTACGGAAGAATGGACTGAAAAACTGAAAGAACATTTCCGTTCCTATGCCCGGGTGGCAGGCGGGCTTTACCTTGCCTGTGCTCCGGTCCGTTCCAATGCCGACCGCCATACGGATATTGCTTTTTTCAAATATATGATCCGTATCGCGTCGGAAGTCATGTGCGAGCCGGAATTCAAAGACAAACTTTTCGCGATTGCGGCACGTATCGGGCATGAAAATGCAAGCAGGGTCGGGTATATCCGCGGCAGTTATGGAACATGGTGCTACCGGGAAACGATGAATGCCGCCCTTGCCGTGAATCCGGATATCATCGTGATACCGGAATGGGATGAGCAGAACGAAAACACAAGCCTGCGCCCCACAGTATATAATATGTCCTCGTTCATGCGCCTGACACGAGTATTCCGCGGCCTCTCTCCGGAGCTGCCCCATGATGACAAGACGGTTCCGAACCTGATCATCAGTACCAGAAAAGTTGTCGTCCCCGGTGAAAAACCGGAATTTGAACTGGTTTCCCTTCCCGATCCCGCCGGAACGGTACAGGTGCGCTTTCTCCTGAAAGCCCCGGATGGACGCATTCTTCACCAGTCCGCACCTGTCACGTTCTCCGGGAAAAAGATGGAGGATTACCGCTTTGCCCTGCCGACGGAATCCTGGGCAGGACTGACTTTCGTCCGACCGGAGCTTGAAGTGACACGCAACGGAAGGAAAACTGTTTACAGAGACGGTCTCCAGTATATCAAGATCGAACCGGTATCAAACAGTGACTACCAGTTCGTCAAGCAGCCGCTGCGTGACCTGATCAATGCGCCGGAAGTCAAGTTCACTGTGGATGCCGGCAACCGTTTCCGTGTCTCTTTCGATGCAAAAGAACCGATAGCTTATGCAGAACTGCTGGACGACAATATGCCGGTCTATGCGGCAACCCGTGACGGAAAACCCTACTGGAAGGAATCCGCAGACAGGAAAGTATTCTGCATCCATCTTCAGAACATCGGCAGATTCAGCCATGTACTTGACGGCAGTTTCACTGTCACCGGTTCGGATGATGTGCTCTGGATGGAGGATACCACTTTCACCTGGCCGAGTGTCATGGGAAAAGAGCTCCGGAAAAACAGCCTGAAGTTCCGCAAGGTTCAGAAACTCGAAGCAAACCGTTTCTTCTTCTCCATTCCGGCGGCAGATGCGGAAAATGCAGTCCTTCAGATTCGGGTTCCCGGCTTCTTCCATCAGGATCTGCCGCTGGCGCAGGTTCTTTCCGTCGGCGTATTCGGCGTACCGGGAAAATCAATCCCGGTCATGTCTGTCTCCCGGCAGGATTTCCAGACGCTTCAGCCGGTGAAATTGAAATGCAACTCAACAGCATTTGCAACGGAGCTTACACCGCAAAGCAGAAATTCCGTGATCCATCTGCAGGTTCTCACGGAATCCGGCAAGTTCTGGCGGAGCGCCCCGGTCGCGATGGCAAAAAACGGGAAAAAAACAGGCCGGATCAAAGTATATTCCGAAACAACCGGGCAACCAGCCGTTCTGAAAATGCCGGAAACCATGATCCCCGTTTTTGATTACCGCTTCGATTCTTCAGCGGGAACAGCGCTCCGGGCAGAAGCAGGACGCCGCTACTGGGGAATGGCAGGCGGTTATGCCGCCCAGACAAGCGGACGTTTCGGCGCCCGCCGTGACAGCACAGTGTTCATTACCATGTCAGATTTTCCGAAAAATGCGGAAACTGCATCCGTTGACCTGAAAGACGGAGCATGGAACCTGACAAGAATCGGGCAGCATCTCGCTCTGCCTGTCGGCGTCATCTCACGCAGAACGGCATTCACAGTCTCGATTGAACTCATGCAAACAGACAGCAAAGGGGTTCAGACGATTCTTGACAACTGCGCCAGCAGCCCCGGACTTCTGAAAGTCTGGGCTGAAAACGGCAGGATTGCAACAGAAATCACAACGGATACTCTGCGTACCTACCGCCACCAGACCGGACTGCAACTTCCGGCAGGCGAATGGTGTACCCTGAAACTGTATTACGGTCTGGACCATCTGACTCTGGAACTCAATGGAAAAACATTCTCGGCAAAATGCGGTTGCCCTGGCCTGTATGATACCGTCACTGCCGTCGGCGGCGGTAAAAAAGGCTGGTTTCACGGCAAGATCAGACGGGTTACTGTGGATTACCGTGAAAAATAACTCCGGATACCGTTAACGGTGAGAGGGAAATCCGGAAACATTTTCAGCTTGATATCACACGATCAATGATTCCGGTATTGAGTCTTCCGTGCCGTTCCGTACTTTTTTGCATGGCAACGGCACGGAAACATATTCCCAACTGAAGTTTCCGTGCCGGGAATCAATGCAATCAGGAAAATTTCATCTGACCTTATCATAGCTGAAGAATCCTGCAATCATAAGAAAGCTGACACGCCCTCCGCAGGAGATTTCTCTCAGAAACATTCAGATATTCAACCCGTTGGCTCTGAATGCGTCTATCAGCGCCTGCCTTGTGATCGGCTTTGTCAGTACCTGCCGGAATTTCTGTGCATCTTCTGACGTGATCTGAGTATCCGCAGTCACAGCAACGACAGGAATTCCGGCGGTCTGCTCATTTCTTTTCAACAGGTCGGCAAATGCACTTCCCGATAGCCCTGGCATCCACAAATCTGTCAGAATGATATCGAACTGCCATCCCTGCTGTAAAATCTCAAGAGCTTTCTCGGCAGATTCCGCAAGGACGCAATTGACATCCAGTTTTTTCAGCATGGCCTGAAGAACTTTCAGATTCATCGGCACATCATCCACCAGCAGAGCATGAATGCCTTGCGAGGAGGGAGAATTCAGGCACTCAGTCTCAAGTCCGAGCGTTGCCGCTTCGCCGGGAGTAAGAAACTGGTATTTTACATTTTCCAGTTTCACAGTGAATGTACTGCCTTTTCCGGGGCTGCTCACGACGGAAAGCTTCCCGCCCATCTTTTCCACCAGCCGCTTGGAAATTGCCAGGCCAAGACCGGACCCTTCGTAAACACGAGTTCCCCGGGTGCCGCTGTCCTGAACGAATGGCTCGAATATCTGCGATATCTTTTCCGGAGAAATTCCAATCCCCGTATCGGTGATGTCAAAAGTCAACGTGCCGCATTTGGCTTCTCCGGCAAAGTGGAATATTACGGAAACGCTTACTCCTCCGCGATGAGTAAATTTCAAGGCATTGCCCGTCAGGTTCAGCAAGACCTGCCTGATTCGCAGATTATCCAGATAGACAATCGACGGCAAGTCCGCATAAGTAACCTGCAAAGAGAGATTCTTTTCTACAGCTTTCAACCGGAAAACGCCGACGATTTCCCGGATTAACCGTTTCAGATCAACAGGCTGATAATCCAGCTCCATCTGATCCGCCTCCAGCCTGGAAAGATCCAGAACGTCGTTGACCAGATCAAGCAGCGCATTGCCCGCACAATTTATGGAGTTGAGATATTCCTGCCGCTCCTGAGGGTCAATATCCGTTCCCTGCAGCAGTTCGCTGAAACCGATTACCGCATTCAACGGTGTCCGGAGTTCATGGCTCACTGTTGCCAGGAAATAACTTTTGGCACGATCTGCCGCCTGTGCCTGTTCCAGCGCCTGTTGCAGTTTTTTCTGCTGTTCGGACAATTCCGTGATGTCCTGGACGACACCGCAGATTTCCCATTTTCCGTTGATCTCATTAACCGATTTTTCCGCCCGGAGTTCAAAATAGCGTTCCCCTGATGCAAATACCTCCGAAAAACACCGCGCGGCATCCGCAATACCGTCCAGAAGAAAACGCTTCCAGTTTCGATCGAAATCTTCCTGATTGTCCGGTGCAAGCCATTCCGTCAACAACATCCGGCAACCTTCCCGGAACGGTCGATAGTTCTGTTCGGAAAGCGCTGTCAGCCGGCCGTCGCTGTCACATTGAAAGTAGAAAAATTTTGCAATCTTCGCCGCATTGGCAAGGATGACGCTGTTGGCGCGCAGACGATCCCGTTTGTTATACTCGTCCGTAACATCGCGAAACACCAGTACTCCGCCGATGATTTTCCCTTCCATATCCCGAATCGGCGCCGCACTGTCCGCAATATGCCTGGAAGTGCCGTTCCTCGCGATAAGATCGGTATGATTGGCAAGTTCGACAATCTTCCCGGTTGAAAGCGCCTTGGTTAAAGGCGATTCCACCTGCTTACCGTCAATATAACTGATAATGTTGAAAATTTCATTCAGTCTCTTGCCGCGCGCTTCTTCAATGTCATAACCGGTCATATGGATCGCCACCGGATTCAGCAGGGTAATCCGTTCTTCCTTATCGGTTGCAATGACGCCATCGCCAATGGATTCCAGCGTCAGACGGAATTGTTCCGCAATACGTGACACTTCCCGATGGGCATGGTGCAGTTCGGTCTGATCGCTGGAAATCCACATCACGACATCTTCGTGAAATGAGTTGTTCCCCGAAAGTGGAATGAATTCGACATGCCGGTATTTTCCATCAAGTTCATAATCCTTTTCCATACGCCGCCCTGTCTGGAAAACCTCCTGAACCCAGATGGAAAACTCCTGCTGCATCTTGCCAGTAAGCTGTTTTATATTGTAAGCGCCATTCCATTCCTGATACGGCATTTCATGAGGAAGATGCTGAAACAGAATCTGACCGGACCGGTTTACGACACAGATTCGCAACGGCAGATTGTGGAAGAGCACAGCAATCCTTTTTTTCATCCGTCCCAGAGTGACCTGGCGGAACAGGAGCAGCAACAGCAACAGGCCGATTGCAGCCAGGACAGAAATGATCTCGACCTGATAACGGGTAATGAAATCCACCGGGGGATTCGTCAGTTCTGTTCCCGGAGGAAGCCGCTTTGGATCAATACCGGCTCTCTGCAATGAGGGATAATCAAATACGGAATGAAATGTCCCCTGCAATACCGGGATTGAGGCCGCCGGTTCTCCGTTGAATATCCGTTGCGCAAGACTTCCTGCCTGACGTCCTTGCTCATTCCCCGAAACCATGATGCCCCCGGAAGCTCCACGGCTGATCATTTCCCGATAGCGGTTGATGATCAGCCCCTGAAACTTTTCGCGAATACGGGGCAATATGGAAAAATAGTCCTGCGGTTCTTTATCCTGAAGTGAGTTCCACGAATGAAACACCAGCAGCGAGGTGGACGGCAGGGCGGCAATGCAGTTCAGCATTTCCTGTGTGGTGTAATCCCGTCCGCTGATAAAGTGAATATCCAGATCACGTGCCCACGCTTCCTGCCGCTGGCGATTGAATATTTTCTGTATCGCGGAAACATCCGCCGATGCTTCTGCGATAATCGTGACCCGGCGGTTGTCCGGAAGCAACTGGCTGCCGAGTTTGACATTCCTGTAAAGCGTGTTCGGAGTTTCCACGCCCGTCATATTCATTCCTTTCGGAATTCTTGCCTGCAACGGTCCGTGATAGGAAGCGGCCAGAAGCGGAATCCTCTCCGGAACAGCCAGCCTGCCGCTTAAAAAAAGATCAACCGCGGCATTATTGGTCAGGACAATCATATCATATCCGGAATTTTTCAGTTTTATCTTTAAAGCTGCAATATCTTCCGGCGCCGGCTGGAAATTCGGTTTGAAACGCACTGCCAGCTCATAGGTTTCAAAAGTAGTCAGAAGTTGATCATCGCGGTTCAGATAACTTTTCAGTCCCTGTTTCAGTTCATTAGTCCAAGTATCGAGAGAAGAAAAAGAGTCTATGATCAGAATACGTTTGACTGAAACTTTCTT
Organism: Lentisphaeria bacterium; assembly: GCA_003526375.1. Taxonomy (GTDB): domain Bacteria; phylum Verrucomicrobiota; class Lentisphaeria; order Victivallales; family UBA1829; genus UBA11452. The sequence continues at coordinate 6,592 of DPDG01000109.1, read as the reverse complement.
CGAACTTTCGGCAAAGACACCGTTCCCCAAAACCAATAAGATCATGAGCAGCAGAAATGTCCGAAGTCTTTTCATTGGCATCATTTGTCCTTTTGCATCACCCTGGTAAATTCCGACATAACAGTCTGAATTCTAAATAGTTAAAAATAAAATATTTATCTATATGATATAACATTGCGTTCAACTTTTTCAATAATATATCGGCATTTATAAACTTTTCAATCTGTCAGAACATGACATTTAAACGAAATTTTCACAGACTTATATCCCTGAAAAGTTCTCCCGAATGCGATACATCATGAATCGGAAATTGAAAAATCAGAAAGCATAGAGTGAAAAGACAAAAAAATGGTGGAGTATTCCCGCTTAACGAAAACTTCCCTGAAAAACAGCCATTATGCCGGGGCATGTCTTTCGGGGAATATGAGGAAATTTGCAAAAGTCTATTGAGATTTGCGATGAAAATCACGCAAAAATCGAGGGCGCGCAATAGAACCTGCCAAGATCCCGGCATCGCTGTCTCATAAAACTCCCCTGCTATTTTACGTTTGAGGCAGGTATAACTCCCCCGTGAAATTTAGTAAATATTGAGATTTCTCCTATCTACAGCGGCGTTCAACCCGGCGCGGGCGCGCGAGAACTCGAACCCGCTATGCGCTGGCTGCTTGATGCCGGGCTCATCACGCATGTATGCCGGGTGTCGAAACCGTCCATCCCGCTTGATTCTTATAAAGACGATGCGTTCAAGGTGTTTTTCGTTGACGTCGGACTGCTTGCGGCAAAGGCCGATCTCGGTGCCAGAGTCATTATCGACGGCAACCGCATATTTCAGGAGTTCAAGGGTGCACTGACTGAGCAATACGTTCAGCAGCAGATACTTGCCGGGACAGGGCTCCATTCGTTTTACTGGACTGCAGGCAAGAACAAGGCCGAGGTGGATTTTCTCATTGAGACCGATGGCGGGGTCATTCCGCTGGAGGTCAAGGCCGAGCGGAATCTGCAAGCGAAAAGTTTGAAAGCGTTCTGCGAAAAATTTCGTCCGTATATCGCGGTCAGAACATCCATGCATTATTATTACCGGCAGGTCGTTTCATATCCGCCATCGGAAAACAAAAAGCTGCCGCGGGAAGATCAGCTGATCGATATTCCGCTCTGTGCGATCGGTTCAATCTGCGAAGGAGCGGCTGCCAGATGATCCGCGCATACGATAAAAAGTATCTGAACGACGCCATGCTCAATCTGGGCGAGGCGTTCGACTTCGCAGCCAACGTCTGTCAGGTGGAGCTGGATAATTTCCTGTCCATGATGATCTCCACGGGTATCGCCTTTCAGTTTGAGCGCGGTGTTCCCAAATACGTGTCCGGCATGTCCGGCACGGAGCTGGCATTGGAAATCCTGCAGAAATCCGGAGTGCCGGTCGAAAATCCTGCGGCACGGACGGAATACTCCTGTTCCCCCGAATACTGGACCGGCTGGATCACAGCCTGTTTCCAATGGGACACTGGACGGTCGTTCCAGAACATCCGGGAGTCGCTTTCCATGCGGGAAATCCTCCGGCTTTACCCGATCCTTCACGAAGTCTCCGAAGATCGAGCCATTGATACCCTGAATCGGACGATCCGTGGCAAATCCCTGCCGACCCACCTTCAGCGCAGACGGAAGGACTGCGGGATCACCCAGCGTGAATTGAGCGAAAAATCTGGCGTGAATCTCCGCACAATCCAGCAGTATGAGCGGCGTTCCAAGGACATCAACAAGGCGGTGGGGGCAACGTTGCGCGCGCTTTCCATTGCGCTGTCATGCCGCATTGAGGACCTGCTGGAGTATCACGACACCCCAGCCGATTTGCGCCAGGGCGACTGAATCCTTGCTTACGAAAAAGTGCAAACCGTCAACAAGTTGCTGACGTGATTGATGGCAGGGTCCGGTGTATTCCACGCTCGAATAAAACCAAGCGCCCATCTCAAAGCGATTTTGCAAAAATGCACCCGATAGGGGATATTTTTCGCAACTGCACTTGATTTTATACCCGAAAGGGTGTAAATTATCTACATAACATAAAATTTATCACCGAAAGGGTATAAAAATGGAAATAAAAGACTTTGTCCGCCAGCAGCGTAAACTCCACAAACTGACGCAGCGTGACCTGGCCGACCGCGCCGGGGTGGGCATCCGCTTCATCCGGGAATTGGAAGGTGGGAAACCGACGCTCCGCATGGACAAGGTCAATGTGGTTCTGGACATGTTCGGCCATCGCCTGGGAGCCGTGCCGGAACGGGAGGAGAGGTAAACCATGCGCCAGGCGGATGTTTATTTATATGATCGGCAGGCCGGACGTCTGACGGAAGATGAAACCGGCTACACCTTTCAGTATGATGCGGAATACCTGAATGAGAATCCCGTTCGGCTCAGTGTCAACCTGCCGCTGCGGAAAGAAGCCTTTCATGACAAAGTGCTGTTCCCGTTTTTCGATGGTCTGATCCCGGAGGGGTGGCTGCTGGATATCGCCGCCAAAAACTGGAAATTGAATCCGAATGACCGCATGGGGCTTCTGCTTGCCTGCTGTCGCGACTGTATCGGAGCCGCCAGCATTCGGGAGGTGCAAGAATGAAAACTGCCCGCTGCCTCTGCTGTGGTGAAATTCTGAAGGAAGAGGAAAACTTTTATCATGCCAGGTGTATGAAGAAACTGTTCCGCTCCATGCATATCCCGGCGCTGAATTACACCCAGGACGAACTGAATACGCTTGCCAGAGAAACGATTCTGAACCGGATTTCCGTTCCCGGCGTCCAGCCGAAACTCTCGTTGCATCTGGAACAGGGTGAAGCGCAAGGCCGTTCCCGCCTGACGCTGGTCGGACTGGAAGGTGACTATATCCTCAAACCGCAAACACCTCAATGGCCCAGCCTGCCGGAAGCTGAACATTTCTGCATGCTGTTGGCGCGGAAGTGCGGCATCACAACGGCCGAATTCGGTTTGATTCCGCTGAAATCCGGTGAACTTGCCTACATCACCCGACGCATGGACCGCACGGAAAAAGGAGCTTTGCACATGGAGGATTTCTGTCAGATCCTGAACAAGATGACCGACCAGAAATATAACGGCTCCATGGAACAGATCGGAAAAGCGATCCGGTCATATTCCGATGTTGCCGGGCTGGACTTGATCCGCTTTTTCGAACTCGCGGTCTTCTGTTTTCTGACAGGCAATTCCGACATGCACCTCAAGAACTTCTCGCTGATCCGCCTTCCGGATGGGCATTATGAACTTTCCCCGGCATACGATCTTGTGCCGGTCAGGATTATCATGCCGGAAGACCAAGAGGATCTTGCGCTGACTTTGCAAGGCAAGAAAAGCAATCTGAAACGAGCCGATTTCGAGCGATTCGGGGCAGCACTGCAGCTTTCCGAAATCCAGATCCGGAAGGCGGTTAGTCATCTTGTCCTGGCCGTGTCCGAAGCATTGCCGACTGTATTGCAGGCATCATTCCTGCCGCAGGAAATGCAGGAACAGATCACCAGTCTAGTCCGGCGGCAGACACAAAGACTGCAGGTGGAAAATGGATGATATATCTTTTGAGAAACTGCTCTCCCCGGCTTCTGACCGTGTGATTTTCCGTGGGATCTGGGGCAGTTATGCCTACGGGACCAATACCCCGGAAAGCGACCGCGACACCATCGGTGTATTCATGATGGAGCAGCACCACTATCTTGCCATAGGAGATCCTGTCAGGCAAATCGCGGATACAGGGAACGACAATCGTTTCTATACGCTGAAAAACTATCTGGAGCTGGCGGCCAATGCAAATCCGAACATTCTGGATTCTCTTTTTCTCCCGCCGGACTGCATTCTGAAAACGACCGTGTACTGGCAGATGCTGCAGGAGCAGCGGAGGATTTTCGTTTCTCGTCAGGCAAGCAAGACCTACTGTGAATACGCCATGTCACAGATCAAAAAAGCAAGAGGCTGCAACAAGCGGGTCCACAATCCTCAGCCGGAAGAACCGCCCACGGAAGAAGGGTTCTGCCGGGTGCTGCTCCCGAATGCCTCAGGAATGCCGGGGCGGCCGCTGATGCTGGCAGACGCAGGGATCGATTTGAAGCACTGTCATGTTTCCACGGTGGAAAATGCCTCGGAGTTATACCGGTTGTACGATTACGGGACTCAGGCGAAAGGCGTTTTCCGCAACGGGATGCTGGTTTGCGAGAGTATCCCGAAGGAGGACGAAAGGACCCGGTTCATTGGTTTGATGCTGTTCAACAAGAATGCGTTCGAAAAAGCGAAGTCGGAGCATCGCCAGTATTGGGACTGGCGCAGACATCGCAACGATGCACGCTGGCGCAGTCAGGAATCCGGTGAAATGGATTACGATGCCAAGAACCTGATGCACACGTTCCGGCTGCTGTATTCGTGGCTGAACATCATGAAGTTCGGGGAGCCGCTGATACGGTTTTCCGGCGAGAAGCTCCGGGAACTGATGGCGATCCGCGCTGGAAAATTCACTTATGATGAACTGCTGGCAAAAGTCGCCGTTCTTTCCGATGAACTGCAATCCGTGCAAAAAAAGTCGGTGTTGCCGGAAACCGCGGATATGGACATCGTGAACCGTCTTCTTCTGTCCATCACGGAAAAATGGGAGCCCGATCATGTATGATAAAATAGTCGGCGTTCTGCATGAGTTGGAACGACAGCAGGATTTCAAGGTTCTTTTTGCCGCCGAGTCCGGCAGCCGCGCATGGGGCTTTGCGTCTCCGGACAGCGATTACGATGTACGGATGATTTACGTCAAACCGGAAGCATGGTACTGGTCGCTGGATGCCAAGCAGCCGGATACCTTCAATGCCATGCAGCCCGGGGAGCTGGATGTTTCCGCGTGGGAACTCCGGAAAACACTGCGTCTTTTTGCCGGATGCAATCCCTCGCTGAACGAATGGCTCGGCAGTCCGATCATCTATTATGCCGACCCGAAATTCGCCGATGAAACGCGGAGTCTGATTCCGGTCTATTTCAATCCGGTCCGGACTGTGCATCATTATCTGGCACTGTCCGCCAAGGCTCTTGAGGATCGGCAACAAGACGGAACCATTGCCGTCAAAAAACTTTTTTACGCGCTGCGCGGCCTTCTTGCGGCCATGTGGACAGCCGAAACGAAAGCCATGCCGCCGACACCATTCGTCGAACTATTGAAGCCGGGATATGTGTCTGCCGAAATTTTCGATGAAATCTCACGGCTGCAGGGAACCAAGGCTCGCTCTGATGAAAAATGCCGCATTCCGTTCCCGGAGATTTTATCGGACTTCATCGCGAGGGAGAAAGCAAAAATTCTACATGATATTTCCGGACTTTCGGCCGGGCAGGCATCATGGGAGCCGTTGAACTCCCTGTTTTACGAAACGGCCAAGCGGTTCTCTACACTTCAATGGTAAAAGTCTTCAGGTCGTCATAGTCGCTGCCAACGTTCACGCCCATGAATCCTGGAACGACCTCTCCGATCACCCGGCGATGGGTGTACCCGCAGATCAGATAATTGTTGAATAACGGGTCAAATGGCAGCTCATGGACCAAATCCTTCATCCCTGTGTAAAAGCTGTAATGGCTCGGCTCGTGCCCGTTCAGCCGGACGTGCGGAACGTGATGTGTGCAAAGCGCAGTCGGCATCCCTGGTTTCATCTTCGCGCGGATCATGTCGACATAGTATGTGTTGAATTCCATGTAGCGGGATTCGATGTCAACGATGCGCCAGTCCTGCCAGCCGTCCCACTGGTCGATCCGTTGATTGTCCCGAATCCGCATGGAACCGTCGAAGAACAGCGTCCCGCCAACGAAGTTCACCCCGTCGAGCTCGACCGCGCCGATCAGGTCGAGATAAAAGATGTTCGGGTCGGCCAGCGCCTGCTCCTTCAGCTTCGCCAGCGTGTCCTCGAAGGTGCGTCCCCAGAACTCGTGATTGCCCAGCGTGGCGACCACTGGCAGGTCAGCCGGGATGAACGTCCGCAGCGTTGCGGAAAGCAGGCGCACCTGCGCCGGGGAAACGGTGTCCCCCGTCACGACTATGGCATCCGGTGAAACCTCGGCCACAGTCGCCGCGATTTGCGCCAGAAACGGTGACAGACGCTGCCGGTCGATGACCGCAACCACCGCCTCCGAGCGTAAATGCAGATCTGACAGGCAAAGAAGTTTCATGTCGTTGATTTTTTCCAAAGTGTAGCACTTTGAAACTGCAAATTGAGTTAAATAGCGATGTTATGTCCCAAATAAATGTTGTACAACATCAGCAATCTCCAATTTGCTTTCGATAATGCCATACTGCCCAACGGAACATCCGACATGTCCAGAATTGCTCAGGAAGCGACAAATATTTTGCTGGTATTTCTTTTTCAGATGGCACATACTCAAAATAACCGTTTTCAAGATCCATCACCCAGTTCTCAAATTCCCAATGATCACGACGACCAGGAGCAGGGATCAATGCGATATGGACATTGTGAATATAATTCTGATGTTTTGTATATCCCGAGGAAGAGACTCCACAAATATAAATTGCATCCCAGCTATCAGTAGGAAATTCATCTAGTGTAGCGTCTCTTAAATA
>DPDG01000074.1 GCA_003526375.1 Lentisphaeria bacterium | reverse complement strand
GCAACCTCGCAATCTCGCAATCTCTCTCACTTCTCTCCTGATTTTTTCCGTTTTCCCTCTTGACAATATTCCGGAATGGATTATAATAATAGGTGTCACGTGTTACCAAGTGATTATTGCCGATGTGCAAAACAATAACAAAAAACGGAGAAACGAAATGTTGAAGTTCGGAATCATCGGAGCCGGCCGGCTTGGAAATGTCCATGCCGGCAACATCGCCCAGTTGAAGACACTGGCAGGGATTGACGCTCAAGTCGCAGCAGTTTATGATCCGAAGGAATCCGCCGCAAAGGACATGCACGAAAAATACGGAGCGGTCATCCGTTCCGGGCCGGAAGAACTTGCCGGTATTCCGGAGCTGGATGCGGTCGTCATAGCGTCGCCCACTTACTGTCATCAGGAGGGAATCCGTGCCGCAGTCGCCGCAGATAAGCATATCTTCTGTGAAAAGCCGCTCTGCCGCGATCTGACGAATTCACTTGAAATGCTTGAACTCGTCAAAAAGTCCAAAAAGTTTTTTGCGATCGGTTTTGTCCGTCGCGCCATGGCGAAGACCAAAAAATGTAAGGAACTGCTTGATTCGGGGCTGATCGGCAGAATCCGTTTCTGCAATGTGGATCTTCCCCTTGGAATGTACCGTCGGGAATATGGCGACTGGTTTACTGATTTCGATAAGTGCGGCGGTGTCATCGTGGATATGCTTGCGCATCATGTCGACCTTGCCAACTGGTTTTTCGGAAAGCCGGAGAGGGTGTATGCCGACGGTATGCTTCTGGACCCGGCTCAGAAAGAACCTTCCGATATGGTGGATGGCATCATTACCTACAAAAACGGTGTGATCTGCAATATGTTCTGCACATGGCAGAGATTCGGCCGTTCCAATGAGCTGATGGAAATCTACGGCGAGAAAGGTTGCCTGAGCCTGAGCGGAGCCGAAACAATCGCTTACTGTCCGCTCGGCGGGGAAAAACAGGAGATCGCTGTTGATGCTGCGGCAGATGCGGGTATCGGCGTGGAGGAAGTCAAAGTCGCCTCCGGCTACACGCAGGAGATCATTGATTTCGCCCATAATATTCTCGGCAGGAAAGTCGAACTGCCGGGTGTTCAGGACGGTTTCAACTCCATTGAAATTGCCCTCGGCATGATTGAATCCGTCAAGACCAGGCAGGTTTATAAGTTCTGATTCGTTTCCTGTCAGATTGAATAAAGCCGGGTTTTCGAAAGGAACCCGGCTTTTTCAGTTTCGCAATGCGGGGGATCGCGTTGCTGATTCATTTGCCCGAAAAACAGATTACCCCCTTCCGCAACGACAATGCGGGAGAGGGTAATCTGTATATTGAAACGGATTACTGCTGCTGGGCAGGCGTTTCCTTCTGATTGCTGTCTTCCTGAATCTTGCCGAGGTAGCCGGGCAGATCAATTCCAGCCATTCCGGCGACGTCATGAAGCGGAGGGATGCTCTGCATCATGCCGCTGAGAAAATTGGCTGTGGAGCTCTTGCCGTTGACCTGCTGTCCGCCGTCCCAGACAGTGACTTTGTCGATCTTGATGTTCTTGATCGCTTCGGTCTGGAGCTTGACGAGTTCTTCCAGTTTTTCGATGAGGAGCATTTTCCCGGCGGCGTCCGCATTGCCGTTGCAGGAGGCGATGATCTGATTGTATCCATCGCCTTTGGCTTTGAGGATTTCATAGTTTCCGCGTGCCTCCGCCTCCAGCTTTGCATAGATGGCGTCGGCTTCGCCTTTGGCTTCACGCCTGCGTTTTTCGGCTTCCGCCTCGGCTTGAATCACGACCTGTTCCTTTTCTATTTCCGCATGGACAAGCGTTTCCGCCTTCTGTTTTTCGGTTTCCATTTTGGCGCGTGCGATCTGGGCGAGCATTTCGGCTTCGTAGTCCGCCTGTTTGATTTTGGCTTCCGCGATGCGCTTTGCGGCTTCCGCCTGACGGTATGCGTCGGCTTCATTTTCCACCCTTGTCGCATTGGACTTCGCAATCTCGATGGCGGAAACGTTTTCTCCTTCGATTGCAAGAGCCTCCGCCTGTTTGATGGAAATACGGCGTTCCTTGTCTGCGTTGGCTTCGCCGATCTGCGCCTGCGCTTCGGCTTCCTTGATGGCGATGCGGCGCTGCTTGTCTGCGTCGGCTTCTCCGGACTGCGCCTGCGCTTCCGCCTGAGTCACGGCAATGCGGCGTTCTCTGTCTGCGTTGGCTTCTCCCGCCTGTGCTTCGGCTTCCGCCTGGGATACTGCGATACGCTGCGCCTTGCGTGCTTCGGCTTCACCGATTCCGCCCTTGCGCTCTTCTTCCGCGACCTCGATACGCGCCTTGTTGATGGCTTCCGACGCCGCGCGCTTTCCGATTGCGTCAATGTATCCGCTTTCGTCTGTGATATCGGTAATGTTGACGTTCAGGAGCAGGAGCCCGATCTTGTTGAGTTCCTCCGCGACGTTCTGCTCGATGCTGCGCAGGAACGTTTCGCGGTCGGAGTTGATCTGCTCGATCGTCATGGATGCGATCACCAGGCGCAATTGACCGAAGATGATGTCTTTTGCCAGTTCTCCGATGGCGTCCGGCTGGAGTCCCAGCAGACGGTTTGCCGCATTGCCCATGAGCATTTCATCCGTGCTGACGCCGACCGTAAAAACCGACGGCACATTGATGCGGATGTTCTGTTTGCAGAGCGCGTTGCGCAGATTCACCTCAAGCTGGATCGGGCGCAGGGAGAGAAAACCGTAATCCTGTACGACCGGCCAGATGAAAGCTGTTCCGCCGTGGATGCAGCGTGCGGCATGTTTCGTTGTTTTGTCCTTGTGGAAAATCTGTGAACCGTAAATGACCATGATCCGGTCGGACGGGCATTTTTTGATCCGGGCAAGGACTCCGATGAAAACGGCGAATGCCACGAATGCGATGATGACGATGAGCAGAACCGCTCCGCCTCCGATCTGTTGGGCTGCGAGTAATGGAATCAATTCCATATACGACTCCTTCATTTTGTTTTATTTATTGGGACTGTTGTTATTTTACTTTTTCCACGAGAAAGCGTTTGCCGTCGAGAGACTTGACCACAACGATCGGTGTTCCTGTCGGAAGCGGTTCCTCCGCAACGGCCTGAAGCTCATGCGTGGCGCCGCCGATGGAGACGACGATTTTTCCCGCTTCCACGCTGCCGCCGGGTATGCTGAGGTAGACGGTTCCGGCTTTGCCGTTGAAATCTTCGGCTCTGACATTGCCACTGTACTGCAGGCGCATCGTGAAATAGAGAATGGAAGCGGTGATCAGCATCGTGATGAAGCCGCAGAACAGAGCAAGGAAAAATCCGGCGATTCCCTTGCTGCCCCAGATGACGCCGCCCCAGCCGAAGACTGTCAGGAAGGCAAGCACGGAACGCAGGGAGAAAAGTTTGAAGTCAAGATAGCCGGTGTCCGCATGGTCCAAAACGGAACCGTCCGCGTCGAAGTCGGGATTGTCGATGCCGCCGAGCCTGAATAGACTTAAAAGGCATGTGATTCCGAAGAAAATCGTTCCGAGAATGGCGAGCCCCCAGTACATCATCATCGCCTGGGCGCCCGCGAGAAAATTGCCGACATTGCTCAGAATGGTGTCAATCATTCTACTCTCCCTTTGTTAGAATCATCAGCCATTTCCGCTGTTAAAAAGTAGCATAGTGCGAGTTTTGCATTTTTCAAGTGCGGAACATAAAATAAACTGCGCCGACGAGACAGAGTCCCGCCCAGATGAAATCCAGCTTGAATCCTTCCTTCATGTAAAGAATGGAAAACGGCACGAATACGGAAAGGGTGATGACCTCCTGCAATATTTTGAGCTGGGCGAGTGACAGTTGGGTATAGCCGATCCGGTTTGCCGGAACCTGAATCATGTATTCGAAAAATGCGATTCCCCAGCTTGCGAGCGCCGCGATGAACCACGGTTTCGAGGACATGTTCTTGAGGTGCGCATACCATGCGAAGGTCATGAACAGATTGGAACAGGTCAGCAAAAGGACCGTTTTGATGATGACAGCCATGATGGATTTTGTCTCCCTTGATTTTTGACGTGTGTAAATATTGTCATTTTTACGTGAAAATCAAGTAATCTGCTTGAGATAATGAAGAAAATGTGGTAAATTAATCAGCTGTATAAAACAGATGACTCTAAAAAATAAGGATTTTGCGTATGGCTCTGGATGAATTGCGGAAAAAAATCGATTCGATTGATGCGGAAATCGTAAAACTTCTCAATGAACGTTATCAGACCGTGATCGAGGTCGGACGGCATAAAAAGAATTCCTCGGGCATTTTTTATGTGCCGGAACGCGAAAAAATCGTATTTGAGAAAGTCGCCGCGCTGAATCAGGGACCGATGAGCCAGACGACTCTGAAGGCGGTTTACCGCGAGATCATGTCCGGTGCGCTTGCCCTCGAACATCCGCTGAATATCGCATATCTCGGACCGGAAGGCACATTCACCCATCTGGCGGCGGTTTCCAAATTCGGGCACAGCGTCGCCTACGTCCCGAAAGGCAATATCGACGACATTTTTGCGGATGTTCACAACGGGCGCGCCGACTACGGATGTGTTCCCGTCGAGAACTCAACCGAGGGCGTGGTTTCCCATACCCTTGACATCTTTGTGAATTCCGATGCGAAGATCTGCGCAGAGATCAACCTGCGCGTGCATCATTCCCTGCTGTCGAAGTTCCCGATGAAGTCGATCAGGAAACTTTACAGCCATGTGCAGTCCCTGAGCCAGTGCCGCGCATGGATCAGCGAATATCTGCCGGACGTCGAGATTCACGAGTGTTCCAGCAACTCCCGCGCCGCCGCGACCGCCGCGCAGGAGCCCGATTCCGCCGCGATCGCAGGGGCGTTCGCCGGCGAGATTTACGGGCTGAACATCCTCGCGCAGAACATCGAGGACAATCCGAACAACACGACCCGTTTTCTGGTTCTCGGCAATCAGATGCCGCTGCCGACGGGCAACGACAAAACGTCGATCTGTTTTGCGATCAAGGATCGTGTCGGCGTGCTTTACGATGCGCTGCTTCCGTTCAAAAATGAGGGGATTACGCTCACGATGATCGAAAGCCGTCCGTCCAAAGTGCAGAACTGGGAATATTACTTCTTCATCGACCTGCTCGGACATATCGAAAATGAGAAGGTCAAGCGCGCCATCGAGTATCTGCGTCCGCAGACGCAGGCGCTCCGCGTTCTCGGCAGTTATCCCTGCGGAGACGAGGCTCAGTAAGTTAAGAGTTAAGAGTTAAGAGTATAAGAGTTGGCAGCAACTTAAAAGAGTTAAGAAAGCCGGATTTTGAAAATGGAAACGACACCTGCTCTCGTCATAAAAAACGCAACTTTGAAACTGGAAGGCAATGAGATTCTCCATGACTTCAACTGGAGGGTGGAACGCGGGGAACACTGGTTCATCCTCGGGCCCAACGGGGCGGGCAAGACAACGCTTGTCAAGATGATTCTCGGCATGGCGTGGCCGCTGTTCGGGGCGGAGGTCTGTGTGCTCGGCAACCGCTACGGCGCGTGTGACATTACGGAAGTCCGCAAAAAAGTCGCGTGGGCGAGCCCGTTTCTCCAGGCATGGACTGCCGATACTTCGATCCGCTGGAAAACCATTGACGTGGCGCTTTCCGGACTGGATTCCACCGTCGGATTTTACCGCAAGGCGTCCGATGAGGAGATGGAGCTTGCGCTGAGCGCTCTGGAGCGGATCGGCGCGAAACATCTGGCGGACCGTTATTTCGACCGTCTTTCCTCCGGCGAGCAGATCAAGGCTCTGATCGCGCGTGCGCTGATCGCGAAGCCGGAACTGGTGATTCTTGACGAGACCTGTGTTTATCTGGATCTCAGGAGCCGTGAGTTTCTGCTGGAGGCGATTGACGCTCTTGCCGCGGCGGAGAATTCTCCGACCATGCTTTTCATCACACAGAGAATCGAAGAAATCACGGCAAGTTTCGACCGCGGAATCATTCTCGGCAACGGCAGAATCACGAGCTGCGGGATGCGTGGCGACGTCCTGAACGAAGCAAATCTGAGTGACGCATTCGGCGTCCCGATTAAACTGTATCCGCGTCCCGACGGTCGTTTGTGGCCGGTGCTCGGGTAAATTTTTCAAAAGAACAGGGGGATCGATTGAAAGAGGAACTGCGCAGTTTCCGGGAGTTCGGCAGGGCGACGTTCTGCTCTCATACTTCGATTCATGAGCTGAATCTTGAAGTCGAGACGTTCACGAACGAGTTCTGGACCTCCGCCCAGCGTGCCGCACACTCCCTGCATGAGATCTCCTACCGCGCCTGTTTCAAGCCTCAGTTGCCGCGTTTCTTCATCGAACGCCTGACTTCTCCCGGCGATGTTGTCTACGATCCGTTCATGGGGCGCGGCACAACGTTGCTGGAGGCGGCGCTTTCCGGACGTGTCCCCGCAGGGTGCGACGTCAATCCCCTGAGCCGTTTTCTGCTGGAACCGCGCCTGAATCCGCCGGAATATCCGGAAATAGAGGAGCGCCTGCTGTCTCTGGAACTGAACTGCCGCAGCGCGATCCCGGAAGAACTGCTGGTGTTTTACCATGAGGAGACTTTGCGCGAACTCTGCGCCCTGCGCGAATATTTCCTGAGCCATGAACTCGACCGGATTGATTCCTGGCTCCGCATGGTCGCGCTGAACCGTCTTACCGGGCACTCCTCCGGTTTCTTTTCGGTTTACACCCTGCCGCCGAATCAGGCGGTTTCCGTGGAGTCCCAGCGCAGAATCAATGAAAAACGCGGGCAGGTTCCGCCGCGGCGCGATGTGAAACGCATCATGCTCAAGAAGACGAAATCCCTGCTGAAGGACTGCGTTCCGTCCGGTTGCAGGAGACTTCCGGGGGAGGGCGCGCCATGGATTCTGACCGCTTCTTCGGATGCAACTCCGCAGATTCCGGATGAAAGCGTGTCGCTTGTCGTGACCTCGCCGCCGTTTCTGGATGTGGTGGATTATGAGCAGGACAACTGGCTTCGTTCGTGGTTCGCGGGGATAGATCCGAAGTCTGTCCGCATCACGATGGAGAAAGGGCTTGCGGGCTGGCGCAAAGCGATGAGCGCGGTTTTCCGCGAGCTCGGGCGCATCGTGAAACACGGCGGTTATGTGGCTTTCGAGGTTGGGGAGGTGCGGCATGGCTCCGTCTACCTTGAGGAACAGACGGTTCCCTGCGGAGTCGCCGCGGGTTTCACTCCCGAACTGATTCTGATCAACAGCCAGCAGTTCACCAAGACGGCGAACTGCTGGGGTGTGGACAACAATTCCAAGGGAACGAACACGAACCGCATCGTGTTGTTCCGCAGGGATTGATTCCTTGTTCAGCCGCAGGGAGACGCCAGAATTTCAAAGTTCAGCTTTGCCGGTTTGGAGCCGGGGAGTCCGCCGTGTTTCAGCGTCAGTTCCCATTTTCCCGCTTTGAGCCCTGCTGTATTGAGAACTATTCGGGCGGTCTGCGCGGGAACAGGGCAGTCTCCGAGCGGGATTCTGGTTCCGTCTTCATGGCGGAGCACAGCATTCATGCCGTTTTTCCCTGCCTTTTCCTTATGATAATTGATTGTGAATTCCAGATTGTTTCCTCCTATGATCGTGTGATTGAGGCATAAGATCATATTGATTGGGGAACGTGTTGACCAGTTTACCGGCAGGGGTTTGATGTCGTTGTTGGAAAAGATGATGTGTCCCCATTTCTCCTGCTGGTGGAAACTTGACACTCTTGCCCAGGAAAGAATCATGCCGTAGGTATGAAATTCGCGTCCTGCATTGAACTTCCAGACTGTTCCCCGGTCCGGAGGTGCCTCCATGCCGAAATAGCTCCATGGAACAAGCAGCTTGACTCTGGTTCCGCCGGACGCATTGATGGGGGATTTCACAAAACTTCTGATTTTTCCCGCAGGAACGGGAACGCCTTTTCTCAGAAAGGTTTTTGCTCCTGCCGCATTGAAGATCAGGCGGCAGACTTCCTGGTTCGGCAGTTCGAAAAAAAGCTCGAAACAGTCGTCTTTCCACAGGTCTCCGTCGTCGTCCTTGCGACTGGAGTGGAACTTGTCGTCCGGACGCACATGGTTTGCATTGGAGAGAATCGCCAGACCTTCCGGCAGGGCGGCAAGCTGGATGGTGGACCAACTGGGGGCATTACGGCGTCTGTATTCCTCCAGCGTGCTGGATAACGCCTTCAACTGCGCTTCCTTTTCCGGCAGATAGCGCAGGGGGCCTATGACTTTGCCCCAGAACTTTTCCGTGCTTTCCGCATGAGCCTCCATTTTTCCGTCCCGTATTTCGACTTTTGCGACATACTGGTTGTCCCTGTCTTCGATCCTGTCCGAAGGAAACGCCTTGATGGAGGGATTTCCTGTCTCGGTTTTCGATTCCGGGGAACGTCCGCGCAAGAGTTCTTCGATGGCGCAGAATATCTGCCAGCGTCTGGCGTCAAGCGCTTCGCTGCTCAAAATTGCGGAGAGATTCCGGGCGGTATCTCCCTGGCAGGGCAGACCGGCTGTCACTTTTTCCAAAACCTTTTTTCCTTTTTCCGCAAGCTCTGTTTCTCCCGCCTGTTCTTTCCGCTGAATCAGTTCCTTGAGAAATTCACATGCGGCGTAATCGACACATCCCTCATGAATGCGCTCCACTTCCAGAGAAGAGACGACTCCGTCTTCTGAGAGTCTGGTATATTGCCATTGGAAATTCCAGGAATCCCAGAGATCTGCCCACTGGTGACAGCCTGAGGCGTTCATACTCTGCGGCAGGAATCCGAAGGAAAGGCGGGAGGGATTGTAGTTGAAAAGAAGAATCTGCGCCTGATCTTTTTCCGCATTTTCAAGTGCGGCTTCTGTCCAGCTGTTATACTGCCGGTAAGGGACTTTGTCACGGGCTCCGCGGTCAATTTCTCCGTTGCGCCCGTAGCCGATTTCATTATCCACGACAACGGCGCGTTCGGGGCAGACCTTCATCAGGACGGGCATGAAGGAAGCATATCCTGCCAGCTTGACTGGAAAACGGTTTCCAATTTCTTCTTCCACCAGCAGCAGATAATCGACCCATTGTCCACGTTTCGCCTCGGCATTCAAATATTCCAGTGCTTCGGCGAAAATCCGCTTTGCTTTTTCCGGATAAGGTTCTGTTTGGCTTTTCCTTTGCTTCATCGTAATGCCGAGATCGCCGCGCGGAACTTGGTCGCCGAGCGTTTCCAGTTTCTGCGCAACGGCATTGCACCAGTAGGTAATATCCCGCAGGTCGATGATCAATTTTCCTTTGAGCCCGTTCTTTTTCATTGCATCGGAAATCAGAGTGATGTCGGTAAATTCTCCTGTGACTTTCCCGTCAATGTAACGCAGATCCGGAACATTGTCATAAAGAGTAACTGAATTCAGGCGGCGGGAACGGTAGAAACGAAAATAACGTTCCAGATTTTGTGGTGTAAATCCTTTCTGCGGAACACCTGTCTGCCCGGGACCATATAAGTTGCCGTAGAGATAGAATCCGAAACTGCCGGTTGTTTCGGGAAGCTTGAAATTCATGACCCGGAGCGACAGCGGCATATTCAGCTCTTTTCCTCCGGATGAAACCGTGATGTTTCCCTTGTAAATTCCGGGAGGGGTTGCTTCCGGTATGTCGATGAAAGCGAGCAGGTCGATCCTGTCTCCGCTTTTCAGGTTGCGGAGGCGCGGAGAGAGCAGAAGATGCGCATTGTGGAGGAATCCCGGGTTGTCATCACGGGGGACGACAGTAAAGAAGCGGATCCTCTCCTGCGGGATTTCTCCCGGTCCCTTGAGTCCGGATGTCTTGATTTCCAGTTTGTCAAGCGGTTTGGAAAGGAAGACCGTCAGCGGAATGGAGAGATAATCGCCTCTTGCGGAAAACAGCTCCCGCTTTTGGATGAATGTATCATAAGGATAGACGAAGTTATCTCTCCGCAGAGCGTTCAGGTCGCAGAAGGTCGCCTGAAATGCGTCATCCCGGCTCCATTCTTCTTTTTTCAAATGGGGAAAACTTTTTGCCCTGTCATAGACGCCGTGACCGTATTGCACCGGTTTCCCTGATTTATCCGGCAGTTTCCCGAGTGTGTCCATGGAAGCATAAGGATCAGCGGCTGTCAGGCGGAATACTGTCCATGCAATGGTGAAAGCGATCATCTTTGAATTCAACATGAAAAATCTCCCTGGTATTGATTCAGTTTTCAACGAAAGTGACATTGGAGCCGGATACGGATTGATAAGGACGGAAATATTTTTTTGCTGTATTGTAGTCCGCCTGAATTTCCGTAATGCCGAGGCCTTCGACGTGTCCGTCGATGATCCCGAAATTCGCCCGTTTATTATGGCGTGCGTTGACGGGGAACCATGCCGCCGGATTGGTTTGCAGGATGGCGACGGGGGCGACGTTGACATAGTGACTGCCGGGATGGGATGCTCCCGGGGTGCCTGCCGTGGTGCTTTCCCCGATCAGCATGGGAGTTTTCCCACTGAATCGCAGTAATTGCTCCATCTTTACAGGAAGCGGCTTGTTATTGAAGGGCGTTCCATATTGTCCGACAATGTCATGCGGCAGTCCATAGGAAATAAAATCCGTTGTCCACAGGTCTTCCCATTTTGCCAGCGGCTCCGACGGACACAGAAAGATTTTCCTGTTTTTCACATAATTCTGCAGGTATACGACACTCCATATTGTCCCGCTGAATCCATCGGGATAGACGGCGGTTGTGTAACCATTGTAGTCCATGCTGTAATACTGCGTTCCCAGAAGAAGCTGTTTCATGTTGGCGCGGCAGTTGATATCCTTTGCCTTGCCGCGCGCGGCGCCCAGTGCAGGAAGCAGCATTGCCGCTAAAATTGCGATGATCGATATGACGATCAGAAGCTCTATCAATGTGAAAGACTTTCTCCCTTTAGACTTTTTGCTCATGATATGGTTCCTTTCTTGATTTGTTTTATGATTTATGCTGTACGCAGGATGTGCCGATGCACAACTGCCCGCGTATGAACTCCTGGTAGCATGCCGGCTGCTCCTGCGCGGCATTGGCATTGATGATTTCGACGGCGCGCCTGCCGATCGCCGCATAATTGTTGTCAATGGTCGTGATGGAGGGAATCAGAATTTTACTGGAGTTCCAGTCATCCATGCCGACGATGGAAATATCTTCCGGGACTCGAAAACCTCTTTCGGGAAGGAGGCGCAGGCACCATTGAATCGTAACCGCATTTCCCAGAATCAGGGCGTCCGGCTTCAGAGGCAGAATGTCGTCCAGCATTTTTTCCGTAAGTTCCCGTGTATTGATCTCGCCGAGCGGCTCCTTGTAAATGAATTCATCCCGCATGGTGGCTCCATAGTCGCGGTAGGCGTCCCGCAGTGCCTGCTCGCGGACTTCCGCATCGAAGGTGCGGTAGTTCACCTTCGCGAAGATGATCCGCCGTCTGTTCAGCTCCAGAAGATAATCCGCCGCAAGCCTGAAGTTCGCATAATAGTCGGGCGAGACGAAAGAGAATTTCTCGTCGGTCATAGGCTTGCTGATGAAAAGCGTATTCTTGAACGGGCGGAACAGCGGGGGAATCCGGTCTGCGAACGGATAGTAATGGGCGAGGCAGATGACACTTTCCACGCCGTATCCGAGCAGGTCGTCCACATAGCGTTTGATCGCCTCGTAACTGTCATGAACCAGACCTACCTGCAGCCGTCTGCCGGAGACGAAGGTATGGTGTTCGATGGTTGACATGATATTGTTGTAAAGCGTGCAGCACTGGCTGTCGATAATGGCGCCGATGATGTCATTGCGTCTGTGTGCGAGCTGCTGGGCAATGAGATTCGGGCGGTATCCGAGACTGTCCGCAATTTCCCGGATGCGGAGAATATTTTTTTCGCTGACTTTGGTCGTCTTGCCGCCTCCGCCGAGCAGTGCTTTCGATACAGCGGATTTTGACATCCCTGCGACCTTGGCGACTTCCGACAGCGTTACGGTTTGTTTTCTGGTATTATTCATTGCATATTCCTTAAATTGACCGCTACATTTAATTATACATGCACCGGTTAATTTGTCAATACCCTTTTCCGGAAAAAATTGATTTTTTTCAGGTTTCAGGGAACTTTCTTCTCTTTTCCGTTGTCCGCACAACATAGTCCAACCAACAACAAAGGGGGAAATCATGAAGTCTGTCAAGGGAACAGAAACCGAAAAAAATCTTCTCAAAGCGTTTGCCGGAGAGTCGCAGGCGCGCAACCGCTATACTTATTTTGCGAGCCGGGCGCGAAAGGACGGTTTTGTCCAGATCGCCGACATTTTCGAGGAGACCGCGAATCAGGAGAAGGAGCATGCGGAACGTTTCTTCAAGTTTCTTGAGGGCGGCGAGCTGGAGATCACGGCGTCTTTTCCCGCCGGCGTGATCGGCACGACCGAGGAAAATCTTGCCGAGGCGGCGAACGGCGAATACGACGAATGGCACAATCTTTACCCTGCTTTCGCTCAGAAAGCGCGGGAGGAGGGGTTCCCCGCGATTGCCTATGTCTGGGACCATGTCTGCGTGGCGGAAAAACAGCATGAACGCAGGTATCGCGCGCTTCTTGCGAATGTCGAAAACGGAACGGTGTTCAAGAAGCCGGAAAAGGTAGTCTGGCGCTGCCGCAACTGCGGTTATCTCCATGTCGGGAACGAGGCTCCGGAAGCCTGCCCCGCCTGTGCGCACCCGAGGGCTTATTTTGAAATCCTCGCGGAAAACTGGTAAGAGCCGTTTTATTTTGAAATACTCAGAGACAGCGGAAGCGATTCCTCTGTCTTTTTTATTTTATCCGGATACTATTTTTTTCTGTTAAATATTTGGTAAAAAACGCTTTTTCCATGAATCCTTCCGGTTTTTAAGCTGTCTATTGGAAATGTCGTTGGAAAATTAGGTTAAGAGGGTGTATCTTACATCCCGTAATATTGAAACTGTCAAAGAATGGATGAGGTACTGTTTATGCTGCATATGAAGTTTTTACGAAATTCCCTGACGGCTGTGACGCTGTTTTTACTTTCCGCCGCTCTCAATGCGGCGGAAACCACCGCTCCGAAAGCGGATAAATACAAACAGACGCCTGAAATGGCGACGATCTCCCGCGCCGCCGCGTATCTGATTGCCAATTCTCATTTCAACCAGCAGCAACTCAATGAAAAAATTTCATCTCAGCTCTTTGACGATTATTTCAAAGCGCTGGACCCGACGCGCATGTTTTTCACGGCGGAGGACATCAAGTCTTTTGAACCGCAGAAAAAACAGCTCGGCACGCAGATCCGCATGGGAAATGTCCAGTTTGCCTTCGATGTGTTCAAGCTTTTCGTGAAACGCCTTGAAGAATATGAAAAATTTACCGCGGAGTATCTCAAAAAGAAACCCGACCTGACCGCAAACGAGGAATTCGATGTGAACCGGTCGAAGGCGCCGTGGGCGGCGAACCGCGCGGAGTTGGAACAGCTCTGGATCAAGAAGACGAAGAATGACCTGATTCTTCTGAATCTCATGGAGCTTGCGAAGAAAGAAGATGCGAAGAAAGCCGCCAAGCCGGAAAAAGCGGTTGCCGGAAAAGACCGGACTCAAAAGAAAGACGCGAAAGCTGCCGGGGAATCCGTTGCGGCGAAGACGGCTGTCAAACTGCCTCCGCCGAGCACGCCGGAGGAGCGCACTCTCAAGCGGGTCGATCAGTTTGTCCAGTTCTATAAAAATATGGAGGCGGTCGATATTCTGGAGGTTTACCTTTCCAGCCTGACCCGGATCTATGATCCGCACTCGGAATATATGTCTCCGAGAACGGAGGAGGATTTCAATATCGGCATGAAGCTTTCTCTCGTCGGAATCGGCGCCCTGCTGACCAATGAGGACGGTTATACCAAGATCGTGAAGATCATTCCCGGCGGTCCCGCCGATGTGGACGGGCGTCTGAAAGCCGAAGACAAGATCATTGCGGTCGCTCAGGAGAATTCCGACCCTGTGGACATCCTCGACATGCCGGTTTCAAAAGTCGTGGAACATATTCGCGGAAAAGAGAATACGAAAGTTTCGCTGACGGTTCTGGACGGCTCCAAAGGCGCCGGCGCGGTACCGACCGTCATTACCTTGAAGCGGGAGAAGGTGCGTCTGAAAGAATCCGAGGCGTCCGGCAAAGTGCATGAGATTACGCAGAACGGAAAGAAACTGCGGATCGGTGTGATTACGCTTCCGTCGTTCTACATTGATTTTGAGGCGGCGTGGCGCGGAGACCGGAATTACAAGAGTTCGACGCGCGATGTGGTGAACCTGATCAGGGAATTTACCGCCAAAGCTCCTCTCGACGGGCTCGTCATGGATTTGCGCTCCAATGGCGGCGGCAGTCTGCTTGAGGCTGTGACGCTGACCGGGCTGTTCATCAAGGACGGTCCCGTGGTGCAGGTCAAGGACATCAAAGGCAAGAGCGTTGACGAGGACAATGACGGTGGCAAGATTCTTTACGGCGGCCCGCTTGCGGTTCTGACGAACCGTTTCAGCGCCTCCGCGACCGAAATTTTCGCCGGAGCGATCAAGGATCATCAGCGCGGAATCATTCTCGGCGACTCCAAGACTCACGGCAAAGGGACGGTTCAGCGCGTGATCGAGCTGGAAAAATACACTGCGTTCCTCGGCGCCAAGATTCCGGTCGGTTCCATCAAGCTGACAAGCGCGAAATTCTACCGGATCAACGGAGAATCGACTCAGTTGAAAGGTGTGACGCCGGATATTGTTTATCCTTCGTTTTCCGACACGATGGACATCGGAGAGGAAAAACTTCCCCATGCAATGGCATGGGATACGATTCAGCCATTGAACTACAATGTGTTCGATCCGAATCTCCCGGCGCTGATTCCCGTTTTGAAGGAGCGTTCTGAACACCGTATCCGGAACAATCCGGAGTTCACTTTGCTGAAGAAGGATATTGAAGCGTTTCGCAAAATCCGTGACCGCAAAACCGTTTCCCTGAATCTTGAGAAACGCTGGCAGGAATATCTGTCGGAGAAGAAGCTTCATGACGAGCAGGAGAAACTGATGCGTCTGGACATGGGCTCAAACAGCGATGCTTCGAAGAAAGAGATCAAGGACCTGTATCTGGATGAGACTCTGAATGTTGTTGCCGATTATATTTCCATGAACGGCAAACCGGTAAACGCAATGGCGACCGCCAAATAAAAACTGCACCAGGGATGCAGACGCTTCTTAAACCTGCATCCCTGAAGAAAAACTGTCAATACGCCGGAGACTTGCGAAACGAGCCTCCGGTTGCTTGGATCAGCGGTTGAGCTTCGCCCAGACAGGTTCTACATCAAGCACTTTTTCCTCGATGGACGCCTTGTCGATCATCAGCGCCGTAACTGCGCTTTCCAGACCTTCCAGGCCGCTGGACTTGGGCTCCGCGCCTGTGGTCATGCATTCATAGAGCTCTTTCATGATGAAGTTGTCGCCGCCCCCGTGTCCGTCCGCACCGTAATGAATTGTGACCATATCCTCGCCGATGCGTTTGTAGGAAAGCTCGGAACTGTAAAGTTCGAGGCGCATTGTCCCCTCCGCGCAGGAGAAATACATTCTGCGTTCGGGAATCGCATTGGACATCGTAGCCTGGAACTGCACTTTGACGCCGTTGCGGTAGAGCATGATCGCCACCCGGTTGTCCTTCAGGTCTTTTTCCGAGAGAAAAGCGTTCTCTTTTGAACGGTGCGGATCGACCCAGGAATCGAATGTTTTCGGGGGAAACTCATGGAAATAATGTTCGTTTTCCGGCACGAAGAAGTCAAGCGAGGCAAAAGAGGCGATCTTCGAGGGGAGGGAGCCCACGAACCAGTTCAGAAGATCAATGTCATGACAGCATTTCTCCAGAATGTGCGGTCCCGCATATTTCGTGTATCTGCGCCAATTCGTCATGATGTATCCGCCGTGAGCGGGAGCGATGTTCTCGTTTGCGTCGATGCTGTACAACTGTCCGAGCATGCCTGAGGAGAGAATTTCCTTTGCCTTGCGGTAGAGTTTGGAGTAGCGGAGCACGAATCCGGTCATGAAGAGCTTGCCGTATTTCTTCTGCGCCTCATAGATTTCCTGGCAGTCCTCGACGGTCGTGGCAAGGGGTTTTTCCGAAAAGACGTGTTTTCCCGCCTTGAATGCGGTGAGGATTCCTTCCTTGTGGAACGCGTTGGGCGAGAAGATCATAACCCATTCGACGCCCTCTGCATTGACCGCTTCTTCCATACCGGAGCAGGGTTTGGTGTCCGGAGATTTCCAGAATTCCATGACGTCTTTCATTCTTTCCGGATCGGGATCGTAGACCGCCGCGATCTTTACGCCGCCGGCAGAGTCGTTCAGGAGATTGTTCGTCACGTATTTACCGCGCTGGCCGCAGCCGATGACCGCCGCCCTGATGATTTTCTTCTCAGACATAGAAATTTTGCTCCATGAATATTTTTTTTGCTTTTTTCTGGTTGACGGATGGGAATTTCCCTGAAACCGGTGTACTTTACAGCAGAATTTCTGAAATAACATGGATAAAAACCGCAAAATGGATGTTGAAAAAGATGAAACGGACATTCTGGTCCACCGTCTGCCGTCGCTGGTGATGCGTCCGGTTCACCGGAATTACGGGCTGTGGGTGTTCCGCAGCGGGAGAGGGGGATGCAGTCCGGGGCATCCGCTGTCATGGTTCCGTGAGAATCCGCGGCGTTTTGAGTTTTTCGGCATTTCGCATATGACTGCGGGAAAGGGGATTTTCTGGCGTCCCGATGCGCCGGTGGAGGAGATTCATCCGGGACAATGCGTTGTCGTTACGCCGGGGACGATTCATCATTACGGGGGAGTGGATGGCGCTTCTTATACGGAGGATACGGTCAATTTTACCGGAGAGCTTGCGGTCATGATGCAGAGAAGCGGCGTGATCCGCGACGGGGTTTACGATCTGGGTTTGTCGCACCGCCTGCTTACCGTGATCGAACTTGCGCTGGAGCCGTCCGACCATTCACAGATCAATGCGAACTTCGCTTTGCAGAAACTGCTGATGGAGCTCTACAACCGGCGCGCCGCCCAGACTCATCTGGAACGCTATCCGCAGGTAAATGAGCTGGTTGCGCAGATCCGCGAGAATCCGGAAAAATGGTGGAGCATCACCGGCATGGCGGAATACTGCAACATGAGCGATGACCAGTTCCGGCGCGTTTTCATGAACCGTTACGGTGTGCTTCCGAAACTTTATATTGACAAACTGCGTCTGAATAAAGCGGCGGAACTTCTGGTCGAAACGAATCTGAATATTGCCGAGATTGCGGAAATGATGGGGTATCAGGACCCGTTTCATTTCAGCCGCAGATTCAAAGCCGTGATCGGTTTTTCCCCTCAGCAGTACCGCCGCGAATTCGTAAAAGTGTAAGGTGCGCAGAACGGCGGAGCCCCCTGAAGCCGCCGGGAAGCCCGCAGCGCGAGCCCCCGGCTTGATATGTTGTTTGCCGTTATTTGCCGGCTTTCATTTCCCGGACAGCCTCGACAACCGCCTGAGCCTGATATTCAAGCTGTTCGCGGGTCAGAGGATAGAGCGGCAGATGCGTGTAGGAATGATAGAACATGCGTTCCGTATTCGGGCAGGTCGCCGCGATCGCGTTCTCGTCATACCCCAGATCATGCATGATCTTGAAGCGGTACATGGGTCCGAAATGCGTGATGTTCGTCAGCCCTTTTTCCGCCAGTTTCTTCGAAAGCAGTTGGATATCGCCTCCGACCTTTTCCGGATCAATCCGGAGCAGATACAGATGGTGTGTTCCATAGGTTTCGGCGGTATCCGGTTTTTCCACCAGAATTCCTTCTTCCTGTGCAAGAACCCTGTTCATATATTCCGCCGCCTCGCGCCGCCGGGCGATGATCGCATCCAGACGCTTCATCTGCAGGATCAGGCCAAGCGCCTGCACCTCGGTCGCGGAATGATTTCCGGCGATCTGGACATTGCCGAAACGGTCGGTCAGCGGAGAAATATCGTAGAGCCAGTCCTTGATCTTGCGCGAGAAGTCAAGTCCGAGGAAACGCGCCCCCGCAAGCTGTTTTCCCGCAAAGTCCTCGCTCGTCAGAAGCAGTCCGCCTTCGCCGAGAGAGTTGATGTTCTTGACCTCGTGCAGGGAAAAACCGCCGAAATGCCCGATTGCGCCGAGCTTGCGCCCTTTATAGGCGCCGCCCATGCCGTGAGCGGCATCTTCCATTACAAAGAGCCCGTGTTTTTCCGCGAGCTCCATGATCGGGTCCATATCGACTGGGAAACCGCCGAGATGAACGGGGACGATCATCTTCGTTTTCGGAGTGATTTTGCGTGCGACGTCCGCCGGATCCAGATTGATGGTTTCGGGATCAATATCGGCAAATACGATTTTTGCGCCGATGCTCAACGGATACGCCATGGTCGCAATGAATGTGACCGCAGGCATGATGACCTCATCCCCTGCTTTGAGTCCGGCGAGCTTGTAGCCGATCTCCATACCGGCGGTCCAGTTCGTCAGGAAACACGCATATTTTGAACCGAAATATTTTGCGGCGGCTTCTTCGGCTTCCGTGACTTTCCTGCCGAGCGTAAGTTTGGTCGCGCGTCCGCTGACCACAGCCAGACGGTTCAACGAGGCGGCGGTCTCTTTCACCGCCTTATCATAATCTGCATCGCCGGAATCCGGCAGCAGGAACCTGACCAGCTCCAGCGCATCATTTCCATTGAAAAATTCCCCGACGGCATGCCACGGCACCTTGCTCTCTCCGACGGCATAGCGGAAATCCCCGCCCTTGATCTTTTTCTCTTCCATTTTTACTACCTCACAACTTGAACTCTTGAAAGTGATATATTATACTCCATATTCGTATCAAAAACAAATATGATAATGATTTTTATTGCGAAAATCATACTAAATAGGATAATATATCAGGTTGCAGAAAAATAAGCGGATACAAAAAAGCGCAGGAAAAGAATTCTTGCTTCTGCTTCCTGCACTTGCGGTCTGTTTTTGGAAAGGGGGATATTCTATTTTTGCGGGATATCAAATCCGCAGGTGCGGATCAGAAAACGTTTTGCCATTTCCGGCCACATGACGATATCCGGCGTGCCGGTTCCCAGCAGCATTCCATGCGGGCCGTGAGGGAAGATATGAAGACTGCACGGGATTTTTTTCTCATACAATGCTTCTGCCATGAGGACACTGTTCTGCCACGGGACAGTCTGATCCTCCGCAGTATGCCAGAGAAAAGCCGGCGGCGTTTTTTCCGAGACCCGTTTTTCGAGCGAATACCGCTCCCTGCATTCCTCGAAGCGTTCGCCCAGCAGATTTTTTCCCGATCCCATGTGTGGAAAAACCGTAAAGGAAATGACCGGATAACAGAGTATCAGGGCATTCGGGCGCATTTCCTGTGAATCCGCCTCATCCCCCGCATCCGCATGGATTTCACCATACAGCGTTCCCGCGGAGGCGGCAAGATGCCCGCCTGCGGAAAAGCCGCAGACCGCAAGCTGATCCGGGATCACGCACCATTTCCCCGCGTTGGCTCGAATCAGCCGGATGGCGCGGAACACATCCTCCTGCGGTTCCGGAAAACGGTGCGGCGCCACACGGTAATGCAGGACAAAGGCATGGAACCCGAGTTCATTGAATTTACGTGCGATCGGTTCGCCCTCCGTGGCCTCGCAGACTCCGCCGTATCCTCCGCCGGGAATCACCAGGACAGCCGGGCGTTTCATTTTCCCCGGCAGGAGGTAACAGCAGAGCTCCGGCGCAGGAGCTTGATTTTTTGCAGGATCTTTCCAGAGAAGAATTGTTGCCGGCGCTCCCATCATTTCCACTCCTTCCGTAAAAGTCCGGCGGTGTCGCGAAGGGCTTCCGGTACAACCCGGATGTCTCCGATCACCGGCATGAAGTTGTTGTCACCGTTCCAGCGGGGGACGATATGCAGATGCAGGTGTTCCGCGACTCCTGCCCCTGCCGCCGCTCCGAGATTGAACCCGACATTGTAGGCTTGCGGGGACATGACCTTCTGCAATACCTTTTTGGCTTTGATGCAGACGTCCATGATTTCATGTGCTTCTTCTGTCTCCAGTGCGGCGATGTCGCCGATATGACGGTATGGCGCGATCAGCAGATGCCCGGAATTGTAAGGATACCGGTTGAGGATGACGAAACAATGTTGATAACGTGCCACGATCAGTTCCTCCTCCGGGGAACCCTCCCGCGCTTCTTTGTTGTTGCACATGAAACAGCCCTGTTCCTTTTTTGAACGGATGAAACTGATTCTCCAGGGCGCCCACAGCGGACACGATTCTTCTTTCATAGTTCTTAAACACTCCTTGAAAACAAGGACGCGGGCTCCTTCTTCCGGATTCCCCGTCCGTTTTTACTTGTTTTTCTTTGCAGATCAATGTAGCACAAATCAGGAAAAATGCGTTGACGCATCAAAAAAAATATGAAATTTATCCGTCCGGGATTGTCTGCGGCGGGGGTTACTCCATCCTTTGGAGCATCTGAGCGAAATCTTCGGGGAAAGGTGCTTCAAAAGACATTGTTTCACCCGTTTTCGGATGGGGGATGCTCAGCTTCCATGCGTGGAGCATCTGCCGGGGCGCCGGAAGTTTTTTGGCACCGCCGTAAACTGCGTCTCCCGCGACGGGGTGTCCGAGCGATGCCATGTGCACACGAATCTGATGGGTTCTGCCGGTGAAAATGCGGATTTCCGAGAAAGAGGCTTTGATTCCGTTGACGGTTCCTGCTTTTGTGATATGGAAACGTGTGATGGCTTCGCGTCCGCCGTTTTTGACAACCGCCATTTTCTTGCGGTCCGCCGGATGGCGCCCGATCAGATTGTGGAGCTCGCCTGTCTGCATGGCGAAGTGCCCGTAAAGGATTGCGACATAGGTCTTGGATACCTGGCGCGTGGAAAATGCTTCCGAGAGTTTGAATAACGCATCGGGAGTCTTTGCCACGACGAGACATCCGGAAGTATCCTTGTCCAGACGGTGCACGATGCCGGGGCGTGCGGGATCGGCATCTCCGAAGTCCTCCGCGAGTTCCGGATCGTGCCCCAGAAGCGCGTTGACGAGAGTGCCGCTCCAGTTTCCCGCTCCGGGGTGGACCACCATGCCAGCGGGTTTGTTGACGACAAGCATGAACTCGTCTTCATACATGATATCAAGGTCGATCTGTTCCGCCTTTGCCGAAAACGCTTCCGGTTCCGGGGGGAGAACCAGCGCAATGCGGTCATTTGCCGCGACGGAAGACTTCGGAGAATCGCAGATGGCTTCATTGAGCTTGACGAACCCTTTCTTGATCAGGGACTGGAGACGGCTTCGCGAGGACTCCTGATGCAATTGAGCAAGGCATTGGTCCAGACGCATTCCCGCGAACTGCTCCGGCACCGTCAGGTTCAGAACCCTGTTTTCATTCAGGTTTTCCGGCTGCATAGGCGTCTTCCCCGTATTTCCCGAAATAGAGATAGAAGAAAATTCCGCAGGGAATCATGATGAATATCCCGATGAACTGTGCCGGCGTCATGCCCAGAATCGAATCCGTGTGATCACCCCGGAGAAATTCAAGCGAGAAACGGATCAGACCGTATCCGATGAAGTAGGATGCGGCGATCTGCCCGACCTTTTTCACTTTCCTGAACAGCAGGAGCAGAGCGATGCAAAGCAGGAGATTGGCGGCGGATTCGTAAAGCTGGACCGGATGCAGAGACAGCGAACAGATGAAAGTCTGTCCATTTTCCGCGATTTTGGTTGTGGCGAAGTCGGGATATTTGAGCGCCGGGGCGGAACCCGCCGGAAACGCAACGCCGCCGTGTTGCGCCGGACGCCCGAAACAGCATCCCTGCATGAAGCAGCCGATGCGCCCGAATGCATGGCCGAGCGCCATTGCCGGCCCGTAAATGTCGAAGATGCGCGCGATGGAAAGTTTTTTCCATCTGGAATAGAGCCACAGGATCACGAGAACCAGCAGGAAGCCTCCGTAGAAGACGAGCCCTCCCTGATCGATGCGGAATATTTTCAGCAGATTGCCGGAAAACTGATGCCGGAATTCAATGACGTAAAAGATGCGCGCGCCGATGACGCCGCCGACAACGGCGATGATTCCGATGTCGAAGATCTGGTCCGGCGTCATGTTCGCATATTTGCGTTTGTACTGAAGGACTGCCAGAGCTGCGAGAAAACCGAGCGCAATGAAAATGCCGTACCAATGAATATTCAGTCTGCCGATTTGAAATGCGATGCTGTGCATGATTACGGTTCCGTATGTTAAAATTGTGTTAAATTTCAGTCTGAAACTGGAAAAAGAAAAAACTAGAGGTAATGTAACACCACTTTGAAATTTTCATAACGGAAAATGATTAAAAAACAGTTAAAAAAAGGAACAAGATGACAGATATCATTGCCGGTCACATTGAGTTTGCCGCATCTCACGCGGTTGTTTGGGGATTCATCATCATATTTATTTTTATGACGATTGAAAGTTCTTTCATCCCGTTTCCCAGCGAGGTTGTGATGATTCCCGCCGGGTTTCTGGCTTACCGCGGAGCACTGACTACCGGGATTCCGTGGCTTGATCTTGTCCTTGCCGTTTTTTTCGGGCTTCTGGGGTCTCTTGCAGGGGCCTATGTGAACTATTACCTCTCCGTCTGGCTGGGGCGTCCGTTCCTGCATAAATACGGCAGATATTTCTTTCTTTCGGAGGAGCATCTGGACCGCGCGGAAGAGATTTTCCGCAAATACGGAGATATCGCGACCTTTGTGTGCCGTCTTCTGCCTGCGATCCGCCAGTTGATTTCGATTCCTGCGGGACTTTCCCGTATGCCGCTGGGGCGTTTCACGCTTTTTACCGGGCTCGGCGCCGGAATCTGGACTGCGATTCTCGCCGGGATCGGCTGGTATCTGGCGCATCTTGCCGGAGATATGAGCTATCTTGACATGGTTCATAAAGGCAAGGATATGATTGCCGATCATTATATCTGGATCATTCTTTTCCTTGCTGTAGTAATTGTTGCCTACATCATGGTTCATAAATTTGTCATGAAGCCGGATGCAAAAACTGAATAATTTTTCTTTTCAGGCTGGAAAATAGATAAAAAAGGCTTATAGTAAACGAGATTTTCCGCAACCCCGTTGTGTAACGGTAGCACAAGTGGTTTTGGTCCACTCAGTTCTGGTTCGAATCCAGACGGGGTTGCCATCTCTTTTTCTGTCGTAAATCCTTAACTGTTAATTATATATCAAAATTTTTACGGATGAAGTTCAGCAGAGCATCCCAGTTTTCCTGTGTGATATCATGATCTCCCGCCCGGAGGTAATAACCGACTTCATGACCGATTAATCTGCCCGGAGCGGGGAAGCCGGAATCCCCCAGTCCGTTGCCGCCGAAACATTTCCACGCTTCGCCGGCGGCCTGTGCTCCAAGAAATTCTCCCTCTGGGTCCGCATAATAATCTCTGGTGGCGCTCGCCACATAAAGCAGGCGCGGCGCGATTGCCGCCATCAGCAGATGCTGATCAAGCGGCAGATCCGCATCATGGCGGGAGAAACGTTCAAAATCAGCCCGCATCCAGTGGGGATTCCATTGCTGGATCCATTCAATGCTTTCTCCAAAATAGCGGTGCGACAGTTTCGCCCCGCAGCAGCCGGAGCAGTTGGATGCCGTCAGCGCAATCCGGCGGTCACAGGCTCCGGCCCACAAGGCGGTTTTGCCCAGACGCGAATGACCGGTTATCATCATCCGGCGCACATCGATCTCCGGCTGCGCTTCCAGACAATCCAGCGCGCGCATGATTCCCCACGCCCATGCGCTGATTGCACCCGTCGGACGTTCAGCGGAGTTCCATTCCTCCGGAGAGTAAAACATCCGCATGATACCGGGTTCAAAACCGTCTTTGCGGTCCGGAAAGAAATCGTAATAGCAAATTGTTGCCGCCGCTATTCCGGCTTTCAGCAGAGTTTCAAATGACCAGCGGCCGCTTTTGAGTCCGCGCGCCGAAGCCGGTGCGCGCTTATCGTCGTAACGCGGTCCCGCGTTCCAGTCGGGCAATGGGGTGAACTCATTGAAATGTACTCCCGGATCGTTCGTCGTCGTATGATTGCCGCAGAAGTTCAAACCGAAAATAACAGGGCATCTTCCGGAAACTTCTGCCGGAAGATAGAGCAGCAGGTGTGCTGTGCGTTCCATGTTTCCATGCCGGAAAATCAGGTCAATTTCCCTGCGGATGCCAAGTGTTCCGAAGGCGGGACCTTCCGAGGTCACGCGGAATTCCATTTCCTGGCAGCGGGGAGGAATTGCACCATACATGTAACGCTCAAAAAGTTCAATCAGGCGCGGGGCGGCCATGTGCTGGAAGTGACTGCCGCCCATGCCGGGCTGCAGAGGCAGAGGCGGCAATTCATAAGGCGGAATTTGCGCTGGATCCAGGTTCATGCGGTCAGCCTTGAGCTGAATGTCCGGGGGCAGATTTTCCGAAGCGAACTGTTTTGACGATGTCGTATCCATGATTCCATTCCTTTTTGAAAGCGAGTTGTTGAGACTATGATTCAATATAATCAAATATCCGGCTCTTTCAACATCATAAAGGCAATGCGGGGCAAGTATTATTTCAAATGGCAGGGCAGGAAATGCCTTGGGGGGAAGTGTTTTCCGCAATCTGAAGATCACAGAAGTTCAGCGGTATCTTCAATTTCATGAGGGGAGTCGTTTCAAGTGGGGAAAGCCATAGACAGGATGGAATGAATTCACTGTCTATGGCTTTGGGCGTCGGCTGTTACTCTTCCGTTTCAAGGAGCGGGGCGCCGATCAGTCCGCACGGGACGAGCTGACGTTCCGTAACCTCATACATCTTGAACTGTGCGGGCCCTGTCCATTGCGGCCATTTTTCTTTCAGGTAGAAGGGGCCGAACGCATTGCGGCGGTGCCCGTAGACCTTGATTTCAATCCTGTCGCTTCCGTCGCGCCTGAGCTGATCCGTGATATCGGCTTTATAGGGCTGCCACGGCAGAAAGATTTCATCCCCGCCGTTGACGCTGATCCCGAGGGCGACTCCGCGCCATTCCGGAACATTCACTGAAATCCGCCCTGACGGAGGGAGTTCCCCAAGCTTTCTTTCGTAGGTGAGATTGCCGGCATAATACGGGAAACCCTGTTCACACCAGTCGCCGCAGGAAAGCGTTTGCGGCAAGGAGATCAGCACTTCGTTTCTGACCCCGAATTCTCCCAGCAGGAAGATTGCTTCCAGTCCGGGGAGATTTTCGTGATATTTCGAGGCGACGGTGATGACGTTCTTTCCCTTTTTCAGGAGTCGTGCCGGAACCGGCAGGCAGCGCAGAACGATATCCACCCACCAGTCTGTCCGGCTCTGGTTCAGTTCGACTCCGTTGACTTTTATACTGTAAAGCTCCGGATGCTCCACTGCGAGGCGGCAGTCCTCCGCGGGAACGGACTCACATTCAAATTCATATTCAAGAACCGCGTCCAATGTTTTTTCCGGCGCATGTTGTTCCCGGAGCCACGGCTGAACCATCGCACCGCCGCGTGGCGCCTTGCCGAGCATTTCCCGGAGTTCATCGTCAATTTTCAGGATGTAACTGCGCCCGCTGTGCTTCCTGCCGTTTACGGAGTAAGCCGCATGATCCAGAACGAGGACGTTGCTCTCTTCCCGCCTGACGTGCCAGCCGTCCACGGAGAGTGTTTTCAGAATCCTGTCCGCCGTGTGTTTTTTTGCCGGCAGAACATCCCCGACCGGTTCTTTCGTGATGAGGAACAGACGGGAACCGAGTTCTTCAAAAAAGGTATGGAAATGATATTGACCGTTTTCATACCTTGCTTCGACGGCATGAATTGTGCCGTCCGCGGGATCAAGCTCGTAGATCTGTCCGCATTCCGGCAGTTCCAGCGTGACATCGACGGACGGGAAGGAAAGTTTTCTGTCGCGCACGAGACACTCCGCCATGTAGTGATCCGAAAACTCGATTCCGACGTTGCAGATGAAGAGCGATACCGCATCTTCCGTTTCCGCGAGACGATAGAGCAGGGGCTTGACCTGAGTTCCGTCCGGTCCGGTCATGGAGACCCTTCTTGCCGTTTTCGAGAGTTCCTCCGTATCATTTTCCCGTGTGACGGGCTGGAATTTCGCAAATACTTTCTTTGCTTCATCCGAACGGACGGCATCCACGTATTCGGGCGCTTTGCCGAGACAGCAGATTTTTCCTCCCTGATCCGCAAAGGCGTCCAGCAGTTTCAGTGTGGTCGAACGGATGGTCTTCAATTCAGGGATCAGCACCGCCTTATATTGTGCCTGCCCGACCTTGAACAATTCGCCGTCTGCCGAAGCATAACGGGAAAGAAGTTCCTCGTCGCCATAGTCGAAATCAAGATTCTCGGAAAGAAGACGGTTGGTGGCGCCGATGAATTCGCTGTCCAGCTTCCGGATCTCTTCTGTGACCTCCTCCGCTGCACGGTATCTGATGCTCCAGCAGGATTCGATCGGATGGATCATCAGGATGTCGCGGATTTCTTCGCCTTCCGCGATGATGCTTCCGAGGCGCCCGAAGTAGTCCTCCACACTGCGGTAGCGGCGGAACCACGGCGACTGATAGGAGATGCTGGCGGGGTAATCGCGCTTGGCTTCGGCGGACATGGAATACCATGCGAGGTGCTGGCAGCGCAGATTGATGCCGAGCGCCAGCTGCCAGTCTCCGAGCGCCTTGTGCCCCGCAAACGGGAAATCCCATCCGGTGCATCCATAGGTCTCGCTGAGCCGTGTTTTGCGTCCGAGCTGGCGAGCCACGGAAACACACTGCTTTGCGGTATTGAAGATATTCCAGTGTTCCGTCAGCAGGTCGATTCCGGGCGCCTGCATGAATTCATAAAAACGCATGGCGGAGCCGACACAGACGGTCTGGGAACTCAGGGAGTCTTCTGCGAGAACGTGTCCGGTCATCTTCATGTGATTTCTGCCGCACCATTCACCTATCGTGCGCGAGAAGGCGTTGACGAAAAGCGAAGTCAGCAGATCGTAATAATTCCAGCGTGTTCTGGAGACTTCCTGATCACTTTCAAAAAAGAGTTCCGGCAGGAAATCAAGAAGGTCATAGCCGTATTTCTCCTGAAACCTTTCCGGTATGGAAACGGTCCACGGCAGATTCATTGCTCCGGCGTGGTGATTGTAGCACGGTTCGTCGGTAAAGATTCCTGGGACTGTTTTTCCGAATTTGCCGCCGATTTCGCGCCGGTAGGCTTCATGCGTCACTTCGACGAACCGTTTTACCGCATCTTCATTCATGGTGTCGAGATAGGTTTCTCCGTTGAACCATGAGGATTTTTCCGCATAACGCCAGCAGCAGCGGAGCAGTTTCCCCCCCGGCGGCAATACCGTTTCCGACGGATTTTCAATCCTGTGAAAAGAGATCATTTTCATTCCGTCAAGGCGAACCGCATACCATGCAAGCGTATTGCCCTCGCCGCAGGACTGTTCCATGTTTTCAAGGAGTTCCGGATAGAGCTCCTTCTGTTTGAAACGGTCCTCGCGCGTCACAAAACTGCCTGCCGCACCCGACGGCCAGCGGTCTTCATCATAAAGCCATGCGTTCATGCCGAGTTTTTCCGCTTCCGCAATACAGGCTTTTACGCATTCGAACCATTCCTTGCCGAGATATTCCGTGTTCAGCCCGACGCGGGCGTGCATGAAGAAACCGCCGAGCCCCATCTCCTTCATGAGGCGGATCTGCCGGATCAGTTCCTCCGGTTCCAGTTTTGCGTTCCACGCCCAGAACGGCGCTCCGCGGAAATCCGGGCCGGGCGACTTGAATTGCTTCATCTGTTCATTCAGCATATTGTTTTTCCTTTTTTGGTGGTGTTGACTGGATATAATATAGAGAGGAAACAGGGCGGAACCTTGACTTTTTTTATAAATATCAGCATTATTTGACAAAAAGATTTTTTCTTCCGCTTTTCATTTGATTTTTCCGCTGTATAATAAAGCTGTAAAACTACCGGAGAGGGAATCATCATGGGACAATACGAACTTTTTCCCCGCGCCGCATGGCAGGATCTGCCGTTGAGCGTGCTTTATTATATTCATACGAATGAGACGATGCCCGGAGACCACAGTCACACCTTTTACGAACTGGTACTGGTGCGGGAGGGCGGGGCGTTCCATTTCATGAATGACGAGATGGTTCCGATCCGTGCGGGAAATGTGTTTCTGGTTCCGCCGGGAAAGATTCACGGTTACAGGGATACGGAACATCTCGGAATTTACAACATTCTTTTCTCCGCAAAAATACTGGATACATTCAAGCACGATCTGTCAAATACTCCGAATTACCAGATGCTCTTTCATCTGCAACCGGAACTTTTTTCGAACATGCGTACAAAAACGGAAATGCTGACGCTGGATCATGGCCATTTTACGAGAGTTGTCACTCTGGCGGACGAGATCATGGGCGAGGAGAAACGGAAGGAGTCCGGCGGGCGGACAGTCGCTTTCGGCGAGTTCCTGCATCTGATCGGTTACATCATACGCCATGCGCATATTGCCGGATCGTCTGAAAAAACTTCGGTTTATCAGATCAGCCGCCTGCTGGCGGAGCTGGACCGGAACTGCGCGAAAGAGTGGTCGCTGGAGAGCATGGCGGCATTCGTCAGGATGTCGCAGAGCAGTTTCCGCCAGCAGTTCCGTTTGATGACGGGAACGGCGCCGATCACTTATCTGCTTCGCCTGCGGCTTCAGAAGGCGGCTTCTCTGCTGCGCCTTTCCGGAAGGATCGGCGATGTGGCGATGCGTGTCGGTTTTCAGGATACGAACTACTTTACGCGCCAGTTCCACGCCTTTTACGGGTGCAGTCCGCGCGAATACAAGCGTCAATATAAAAACTGAGCTGTTGAGGTTCCGCGGCGGAGACTCGCAGAGCGAGCCTCCGCCTGGATTTGCAGTAAAGAAGCGGGAACGGCTTCTTATTCAAAAACGATCAGGGCATACCCCGTGATTTCCGGAACCGTCACTTTGCAGTAACCGTCCTTGAGTTCAAACGGAAGTTCTTTCCTGTCCGGCGCAAGATAAACTCTGTTGATGTTTTTCCCGTCGGTTCGCAGAGAGAGTTCCGTGTTCAGCAGAGTGATCCGGTCTTCCACTGCGATGGCGTTGCAGCGTTTTTCCGGACAGTATGCCAGAACATGCACCAGTTCCATGCCGCTTTTTTTCTGGACGAATGCCCGCGCGAAACTCGGCAGGGTGGAAGACTTGAATTTAGGCTTCGGCTCCAGTGCGTTGATCGCCATGCCGAGAAGCTGGCGGAGCTGGATCGGCGCGCGGTTGTGGTAGCCGGTGAAAAGTTCTGCCGCGATGTAGATGATATTGCCTTTTCTGACGAAGAACGGTTCATTCGTGACTTCCTGCGGCGGAATGTAGTAGTTGGAACGGAGTCCGTCCCAGCCTTTGTTGAAATAAGGCTTGACGTAATACATCTCGGTTTCCGCGCCATCGGCGGCTTTTACTTTCGAGCCGGAGGCATAGACCGAGAGCGGCATCTTCGCAATTCCTTCCGCAAACTTGCCCGCAGGCATGAAGTAGAGCGGATGATAACCGATCGGGCCCTCATACGTGACCGGCCAGGAGTCGATGACGAATTTTTTCCCTTCGGGGTCCAGGCCGGAGCGCGAGGTGGCGAGGACACTGCCGCCGCGTTTGAGGTGCGCCTCGACACGTTTTGCATATTCTTCCGTGAATGGCACGTCTTCGGGGAAGATCAGGAGCTTGTATTTATCCCAGGGCACGAAGTCTGAGACGAGATCGAACTGCACCTTGAGCTCGGTCAGCATACGGACCGCCGCCGTGACTCCCTGGCTGTTCGGATAATACATGCCTCTGCGCGGATACACCAGCGCGATTTCAGGCTCATTAACCGCATCGAGCACCCATTCGTCATATTTCTGCAGATTGCCGTAGACCTCGCGGATGCGGTCGAAGACCGGCAGATCCAGATCGCCGCGCGGATGGAAATGCCCGCCGATGTCAGGGCGCTGTCCGTTGGCAGCTCCGTAGAACAGGTCATACTCCAGTCCTTCCGCAGTGCGCAGCCCGCCGAAGTCGCCCCAGTCGTTGAAACGTCCGGTCATGTTCAGAACGCTTTTGTCCGGTCCCGCGACCGTGCGCATGTAGTGGGCGCAGATCGGCAGGCACTCATAGCCCCATCCGGCAGTCGGCAGGCACTCGCATTCGAGGTGGCTTTCCATGTGGATGACTTCCTCGAAAGGACGTCCGTTGAAGAAGAGCAGCGCGTCCGGTTTGACTCTGCGGATCGCTTCGTTCAGATATTCGCACATTCGGTGCGCGGAAAATGCGCTGAATTTCGTGACCGCTTCCGTATCCGTGATGTCGATTCCTTTTTCTTTCATCTCTTTCACGCAATATTCGCAGACACACGGATAGGCGCCGAGGCAATCGAAAAAGAAGCCGTCGACAGGATAGTTTTCCGCGAGTTCAAGAGTCATGTTTTTCAGATGTTCGCGGAACGGCGAGTTGTAACACGCCATGCGTGTCCATGGTCCTGTGAAACCAGCCGGTCTGCCCGCCCCCTGGTACGTTTCGCCGTTGGTGGAAATCACCATCCAGTCGCGGTGGTGAATCAGTTCCTCATCACTCAGGTGTCCGTTGAAATAGACGCTGAGAAGGATTCCTTTTCTGCGGCAGGATTCTCCGAGTTCACGGATGAGGTCGAACCGGAGCGACGGATGCCGCAGTCCCAGTTTCGTGTTGTAGTAGGCATTGCCCTGATTGCAGCGTGCGTGCCATGTCAGGAAGTCAACCCCGCAGGACTTCACCTGATCCGTGAATGCCTCCACATCAAATTTCGCCCCGACATCGGGGATTGTTGTTGGTGTGTGGAAGTCGTAGAACAGCCCGTACTTGAACTTCGCCATGAATTCAACTCCTTGTTTTTTATGGGTTTCCGGTAAAAATCCCGGATTTGGGATTCTGCCGGCTGTTTACGGAAAAATTGCCGATTTTTCTGGAGGTTTACACCCCGGTCTTCGGGGCGGCTTTGAGACGGAAGAACACAGGAACATTCTTCTTGAGTCAAAACGATTTCGGATTTCTGTCATTGTTTTGGCTTTCCTGTTTCCCGCTGCTTGCTGCGTGGAAGTTCATTTTTCACCGAATTCCGCATCAGGACGGAGGCGGGTAGCTCCACGGTTTCACTGCCCATTTTCTTTCCGCTTCCCGCGGCAGCAATGACTGCTTCCGCCGCAAGGTGCCCCATGCCCTCGAATGCCTGCTGCACCGTCGTCAGCGGAACCATTGCCGTGGAGGCTCCGGAAAGATCTCCGAAACCGACGATGGAAAGCTCCTCCGGAATCTTGATTCCGAGCTCATAGGCCAGTTGATAAAGCTGGAAAGCATGTCCGTCTGCAATGCAGAAAA
Organism: Lentisphaeria bacterium; assembly: GCA_003526375.1. GTDB lineage: Bacteria > Verrucomicrobiota > Lentisphaeria > Victivallales > UBA1829 > UBA11452. The sequence goes on along the minus strand of DPDG01000074.1, from coordinate 112,105 downwards.
TGCCGTCGGGGCGCTTTTTCCGGTTTTTCAGGAGTTTTCTGAGGCTGTGGCGGTCACATCCTGTATTTTCAATGAAGAAAGGCGTTTTTTCCGGCATCAGTTCCCGCATTGCTTCAAGGTAGCCTTCATTGCGCAGGCGGATATAATCGAATTCGCCTTCATGAGTCATGCACGCGATCCTGCGGCAGCCGGCGTTGTAAAGACAGCGGACCGCTTCACGCGCTCCCTGACGGTCATCCGAGGCGAAGCTGGGACAGTCCGGAATTGTCGCCCGGCAGTTGACCGCGGCGATGGGCACTCCGCGTTTCTGAAGCTCCAGTGCGAGAGTGCGGCAGTTGTTGAAATCTGCCGTATGGAAAATTACCCCCGCGACCCGTTGTTCCACGAGCATTTTCAACGCCGCCGGTGCATCGTTTTCAAGCGAATAGACCTTTACCGCGAAGTCGTGTTTTGTGGCGGTCCGGCAGATGCTGTTGAAGATATTGTAAAAATAATCGGACGCAAGCCCGGTGGCCGAGACAAGCGCAATCACATTGGAATAACCGCGCCGGACTGACCGGGCCAGTTCATTCGGGGCATATCCGAGCCGTTTTGCCGCCGCAAGAACCTTTCTGCGTGTCGCGGCGGAGATTTTTACATTGTCACAGCGGTTCATCACATAGGAAACTGTCGCCGCGCTGACTCCGCTTGCCGTTGCAATATCTTTCAGAGTGATCATATAAAACAGGTCTCCGCTAATTTAATCGTTTCAATAAATTTAAACGATTAAATAAAGTTTTCAAGAGCGGAACCGGAAAAATTTTGTTTTTTTTGACGGATAAAGCGGAATGTGCAATGAAGGCCCCGGCAGAAACAGGCAGCCGGAGAGAAAGAGTGTCATGGAACGGTCCGGCTTACTCATGCAGAATGGTTTCCGTTAATTGAAGCGGCGCCAGAGTTTCAAATAACGGTCTTCCGCCTGCCGGTCCGGCGTATTCAGGACTGCCGCAAGGGAACCGAGCAGTTTGAGCCGCGGATGTTCCCGCAGGGGCAGCAGTTTACTGCCGGGATAGCGGAGCGACAGCAGGGTGTTGCGTAAAAATGAACCTGAATTCTCTTTCCGGCAATGGAGGAGAGCGGAGACCGCGTCTGCCGTGTTTGCATTATTGCACCCTGTTACCGTGTGGGAAAAAACGCATACAGTCGCATTCCACAATGTCGTCATGTCATGCAGACTTTCCGGAAGGTCTTCCGCCTCCGGCATGAACGGAGAATATTTATAGCGCAGGGCAGTTTTATAAAAACTTGACAGTTCCTCCGAAACACCGGTGTCCCTGAGGGAATCCAGACGCTCCATTCCTGTCTTCCGGTATGCATGGTGCGCGATCAGCAGAGCGTCTCCGCATCCGAGCGCTGCCTTGTGCAGATTCCTGCGGATGAACTCCTTCTCCTCCGGATTCTGCATCCGGCGCCGACTCAGCAGGAGTCCGGTCCCGCGGTTCAACAGCAGACGCGCCCCTTCGCGCCACGGCAGTTCGCGCCATTGGAGACGCGGCACTCCGGAAAGAACGGAGGAATCGCCGTATATGATCCGGTTTCCGGCAAGAAGCTCCTGAACCATCAGCGTTTTTTCGTTGCGTATCAGCCATTGGAATGCGGGAACGATGAAAAAATCGACGTCTATGGAAAGGATTTCTTTCCACTTCCTGCCGAGGTACCGGAAAGCGGATTGGAGTGAATCTGCGAAAATGCCGTCATGAGGGATGACGAAGAAATCGAGATCATTGCAGAGTGCGCCTTCCGGAGTCGCTCCCCCTTCGCCACGCCCGTAGCCGCCGCCCAGGACAACGGCGCGGACCCCGCTGCACTCCGGCATTTTCCCGATTTCCCGTGCCATGAGTTCGAGCGAATGTCCCAGCAGAGTTTCTGCCGCCGGATTTTTCAGGAAAGTGTAGAACATTACCTGCCGGCCTGCCGGTGATACTCCTCGCGGAGCGCCAGAATCGCGGCGATTCCCTGCCGGCAGAGTTCTGCGTCAGGTATTTTTGCTGCGGCGTTGAGTTCCTTGGCTGCTGCAAGCAGATCTTCCGCTCCCATATTGGCTGTGAAACCGGAAAGCGTGTGCGTAATGATCCGGATCGCAGAAAAATCAGGATTTTCCATCTCTGTCTTTAACTGTTCACAGCAATCATCCAGAGAGACCAGAAAGGTATCAATGAATTCCGGAATTTCTTCGTCGGGCAGTTCCAGCATGTCTTTCAGATGGTTGACAATATCAGTTATCATTTTTTTCCCCGCTTTTCAGAGTAAAACAAGTCTCATTCAAATCGCAGTAAGAGTTGTATGTCACATGGTCCGTGATTGCCTGAAGAATCTGCATTCCCCTGCCGGATGTGGCGGGAGAACTTCTGTCTTCTGCATTCCGTCCATCAATGTTTTCCATATTGGACGGATCCCATTTCTTACCGTGTTCCAATCCCCGGATTTTGAATTTCCCCTTTTCCTTTGCTATATTGATGTAAATCAGGTCCGGTCTCTGGTTGGAACCGGCGTTCCCGTGGACAATCACATTGTTCAGGAATTCATGCACGCAAAGTTCTATTTCCGAAATCTGCCGCAGGTCTTCCGCTATGGATGAGAATTCCGTTGCAACCTTGTTCACCTCGGACAGTTTTGCCGGAATCAGGCGCTCGATACAGTCTGCTCTGCATTGGCGTTTCTGGAGGGCGACTACCGTGAAATCATCGGAAATGTTCTCATATCCCATCTGTTCCATCATGCTTTTCAGGCGATAGGGAAATACCGTTGCATCGGTATCCGCAGTCAATGCTTCCACAATATCATGCAATTCGTTCTTTGTGATGAACTCGCCATCTTCCCCGGCGGTATCGAAAACACCGTCCGTGACTCCGAGAAACATGGTGTCATCGTCAAAATCATACTCAAAATTATCTTCCGCCCGGTATTCGGCATTTGCAAACCACCCCAGCGGAATTCCGCCTTTGTTTTCTCCTGCGGTGAACAGCGGCTCTCTGCCTGCCGGACAGATCAGAAGCGGAGGGTGTCCGGCGGAGTGCAGGACCAGATGATTGGATTTGAAATCAAAAAGAACCGCGAGTGCGGTCATATAAGTATTCCCGCGCAGTTCATCACAGAAAAATCTGTTCAGGTCGGCAAGCAGTCCGTGGACAGTGAAATTCTGCTCATGCGCCTTGATTTTGAGAATCGCCTGAACCGTCGCCATATAGAGTGCGGCGGAAATGCCGTGTCCGGCGATGTCGCCGATAAAAAACAGATACCGTGATTCATCCAGCCTGATCAATTCGAAAATATCTCCCGAAACCTGCATCGCGGGAACATAGAGGGAAGAAACCAGAACCTTGTCGTCCAGAATGCACCAGTCCGGCAGCAGAATCCGCTGAAGGTCTCCGGCGAGTTTCAGTTCCGATTCCAGATTGTCGCGGTAGACCCTGTCAAGCTGGCGTGTCCGGTGCATGTTCACGACTTCCGTGATTTTCTGCACCAGAACCTTTTTATCGAAGACTTTATTCAGGTAATAGGTGTTGGAATCCCATGTAATCTGGTTGAGCATGGTCATGTTGCCGTCGTCGATCATGGCGGTCAGAAAAATGATCGGACGCTCCTTATCGACTTCCCGGATCAGCTTCCGCAGCTCAAAGCCGTCGATTCCCGGCATGATCACGTCCAGAAGGAGAATATCGAAATACTGCTTTTTGAATTCCTGAAGGGCATCAATTGCATTGGTGCAGGTTACCAGTTCAAAATTTCCGCCGCGCAGACATCCTTTCAGGATCATCAGGTTGGCGGGAGCGTCATCAACAGCCAGAACTTTAATTTTATCACTCATTGAGGTCGTGTTTTCTCCATATTCAAGGATCACGGAACAGTAGCTGGAAGCAGAACCGGATTTTATAATATACATGCACCCCTGCACTTGTCAAGCACGCCGCAGGGAAAGCCGTGGAAACCTTTTCCCGGATTCGCCCGGTCGGAAAAGGATTCGGGCAGGCACCGATGGAAAATAAGTCCGCCGTTTTTCTGTATTCATTCTATGAGCCGATAATGATTTTCCGGATTTTTTTTTATTTTTATTGTTGCTTTTAAGATTACAATAGTTATCTTATATATAACGATAATTCTCTGCCGGATATGGAAACTGCAAAAGAAAGGAATCAGGAAATGAAGGCGTATCTGAAATTTTCACTGTGGAGCGCAGTTGTCGCTGTTGCGGCTTATGGTGGATGGTGGCATCTCGTCACGGCGCTGGCTGTCTTCGGAATCACCTCAATTGTAATGAAACTGCGGCTCTCGAAAAAGGAGACGGAACTCGTATGGATCGGGGATGTTCCGAAAGGAGATGATGGAGACACGTCTTTCGTGGATACTTCTTGTCTCTGCGATCCTGAAATGGAAGAGAAAATTACCGGAAAAGAGAAAACTTTGCAACGGATCGACTCATGGGAACATACTTTGCTGATGATATTCTGCATTCTTGCCGGATTCTCTTTGCTCTGCGGCGCTTTCAGGGTTGCGATGTATGAAGCATTGCTGAACCTTATTCCGGCATGTGCTTGTGAAATCATTGCACGTGTGCAGAAGGAACGTTTTCAGAAAGCCTGCCATGCGATGGAACGCAGGAGAGACGCACTGCTGCTTGAGAAGCCGCGTCCGTATTTATGGATTGGCGACACACGGTCGCAGAGTCGGATCTGCCGCCTTTTCGAGACGGAAAAAGAGGCGCGCATTGCCTGGGGAATCTGCTGTCTGGCGGAATTTGATTTCATGATTTACCCGCGGGATTTCTTTCCGCTGGCATGTGGAGGCAGATACCCGCAGGTGAAGGAACGTCTGGAAAAGATTTTTCAGATGACGGTCCGCCCTGTGACTTTTGGAAAGCTTGTCAGGGAAGTTGCCGCAAGACAAAACCGTCCTTTCCCGAAGTCTGCAAAGGATGTGTTCCTTCCGGTCGGAACAGCATCCGCTCCACCGCTCTCCGCACGGCTTGCGAGGGCCTATGATCCCCTGCACGGATCATGGGGCGGAATCAACGCCCTCATTTCGGAGGAGGAAATGAAAGCGCGTCCTGAATTTTCGGAGATCCGTTTCTGTTCCTACTGGCGAACCCGCGAAGAAGCTGCGGCGGCATTGAGTGTGCGCGGATTGCTCGTCGAAGCGGAATGGTGGGAGGCCGATGCGATGTGCTACCCGAACGATCCGATGCTGCTGTTTTTCTGCCGCATTGATTCGATGGATGATGTGGAATTCGTCATGGAAATTGAAGAACATTTCGGGATTCCGATTCCTGACGGAGAGTGCGAAATACTGAATCGTGCCACATTTGGCGACTTTGTCGCTTATCTTCTGGATAAGCAGAAACAACAGGTATCTTATGCCGGAAAGGAGAAAAAGAACGGGGACAGGATGAAATCTTGATTTTTTTGCTTTATATGTTTATTTTTTTGATAACTTGTGTTATCTTTATGGCAACAATTAAGAACAGGAGGGCTGATATGCTGGAAAAAATTATCGGTTCGCAGAGCCGCGCGGAAATTTTCAGAAAGCTGTTTACGAAGGACGCACCGACGTTTTATCTGCGCAAACTTGCGCGCGAAGCGGGATTCAGCGCCCCGGTCATACACCGGGAATTGCGGAATCTGCTTGACCTGGGGCTTGTCCATCAGAATACCGACGGCAACCGGATCAACTTTTCCGCCAACCGGAAACATCCGCTTTTTCCCGTGATATGCAAGTTGGTGGAAAAGACGGTTCATTTGGAACAGTAGAAAAATGAGGCAGACCGGGCGGTTTGTAAAAAATTGGTTGAGTTGACTGCACTGCCGCCTGTCCGGTCTGTCTCCGGATGTCCGGTTCAGCAATACGCTTTCATTAATCTATTGCGGAAACGCCATACGGCGATGAGTTCTGCCGATAACTAAAGCACTATATTTATTAATGTTCAAAAGAATCGTGCCTGCCTTCTTTCCGCTGATTTTCTTCTTTCTTTTTCTTGATATGGGGAAATCGGGGATGATATTATGGAAGCGACTCAAGCGGAACAATCAAAAGAGGGTGTTTTTATGAAAGAAGAAAAGAATTATGATTTTCTCTACCGGATGCGCGAAATCCATAAGGCGGACAGGCGCAATTGTGAGCTGGAACCCGTCGGCGGCGAAACTGTGGTCGATTCCTCGTGGGTGATCGCGGTCAAAGACTCCGCTTCAGAGATGGTAAGGAAAGCGGCGGCGGATCTGCAGGACTACCTGTTCACCAGCATGAATGTCTCCATACGGATTGAAAAAACTGTCGCGGCGGAAAAGAAGGCGAAACAGATTCTGCTCGTGACGAAAAACGATTTCAACGGTGTGCTTTCGCCTGTTCCGGAAAAACGCGGCTCTTATTTCTTTGAATGTGACGGAGAAAACATTCTTGTCTGCGGGGCGGAAGAACGAGGCGTCCTTTACGGCGCGATTCACATTGAAGACCTTATGAATCTGCGTGAAGCGCCCTACCTGAAAAAATGCGCGTATCTGCGGGAGCCGCTCGTAAGAATGCGCAGTGTCCATTCAGGTTCCGGCATCGACGATTTTCCCGACTGGCAGCTCAATGCGATTGTCCACGCCGGATTCAACGCGATCGACGTGTTTGTGAAGGATATCGACACGACGACGCGCGGTTACTGCAATATCAACGATATTATCGAGCGGGCGTCCGAATATGGAATCGACGTGGTGCTCTACAACTATGTCCGCTGTTACAAACATCCCGATGACGCGGACGCGGAGGAGTTCTTCGATTCCGTTTACGGCAATCTCGCACGGCATTATCCGAAAGCGCGCGCGATCAGTCTTGTCGGCGAGTCTCTGGAGTTTCCCAGCAAGGACCCCGCAACCACGGGCAAACGCTGCCGCGACAGCGTCGTGGACGGCATCCCGGATACGCGTCCGAGCCCGGGATGGTATCCCTGCTGCGATTATCCGGCGTTTCTGAACGCGATCAAACGTGCCGTTCACAAAGTGAATCCGGAAATCGAGGTGATTTTCAGTACTTACAACTGGGGCTGGGCGCCGCTCGAAGTCCGTAAGAAATTCCTTGAGAGTTTCCCGAAGGATATTACACTTCAGATCACGTTTGAAATCTTCAAGGCGAACGAGCGCGGCGATCTTAAAACGCCGGTCATGGACTATACGATTTCCGCGACGGAGCCCGGTTATTACTTCTCCAGCGAGGCGAAAATCGCGCATGAGCTGGGGCTCCGCATCCGCGCGACAAGCAATCTTGCCGGCACGACATGGGATTTCGGCTGCGCTCCGTATGTTCCCGTTCCGCAGCGCTGGATCAGGAAGATGCTCAACCTGAAACGCTATCTCAAGGAGTGCGGCGTCAACAGCTTTTATGAAAATCATCACTACGGCTGGTGGGAAAATCCGACGCTTGACCTTGCGAAAGAGATTTTCTTCACGCCGGAACATGATGAACTGGACGGTTTTCTCCGTTTGCTTGCCGTTCGCGATTACGGCGGAGAGGCGGCGGACAAAGTCGTGGAGGCATGGAATCTCTGGAGCAATGCCATGGATTTCTACGTCGCCTCCAATGAAGACCAGTATGGACCGTGGCGGACGGGACCGTCCTATCCGTTCATTTTCCAGCCGAATATTTCACGCACCATGGCGAACAAGGAGATTCAGTTCCCGACTGCGCCGCATGCGCACTTCGGATACAAGATCATCAAAACGCTGTATCAGCCCTATGAAAATGAGAACCAGTCGCCGGGGCCGCTCCGCTATCCGGTCGAGCTGAAAGATCTGGAGAAGATGCTCGAACTGTGGGAGAAGGGGTTGTCCGTTCTGGAAGAGGCGCTTCCGCTGATGCCTCCGAAAAAACGTGATAACGGCGACCGTCTTTACGCGCTTGCGAAATTCATGCGCAATGCCGTGCGCACCGTGATTCACATGAAAAACTGGTGGATGCTCAACATCAGACTCCAGAGCCTTTCTTCGCGTGAGGAGATGCTTGCGGTGCTTGATAAAATTGAAGCCGTTGCAAAAGAGGAAGTTCAGAATGTGCTTGATACGATTCCATGTGTCGAGACCGATTCCCGCATCGGCTGGGAACCCAGCATGGAATATGTCTGCGACAAATGGCACCTTGAATGGAAGCTCCGGCAGATGGAGAGCATGATGCTGGACATTATCGCCTACCGCAAAATGATTCAGTTATAAAACTCATGGGAGGGAAAATGCGCACTCTGGCAACGGGATTCGCAGGGCTTCTTCTGGCAGGCGCCTGTCTTGCGCAGGAGCTTCGTCTGCCGATGGGGAAGGAGCTGTCCGCAGGAGGATTTGTCACGACGCGCGGGGAGATCCCCGGACTGAATACGGAAGTCAAAGTGCGCAGAGATGCGGAAAACCTCTATCTTACCATATTCAATGAACTCGAACCGGGGACGCGCCCGAAAGTCGCCGGACACAGGGATGACGATGTTTCCATTTTCGGCGGCGAAGTCGTGGAGGTCATTCTTTCCCCGGAACCGGAGAGCGGCGTCTACTATCATCTCGCGGTCAACCCGAACGGAGCTCTCTATTCCGCGAAAAGACGTGATATGAGCTGGAACCCGCCCGTCAGCCGCAAGATCGACTGGAAAGACAGCGGCTGGAGCGCCGGACTCGTGATTCCCTTTTCCGCGTTTGGCGGGAAAGAACCCGGAGCGGGAACGGCCTGGGGGGTGAACTTCGCCTCCGGGCGGACCGTTCAGGGCGGGTATTCCGCGAACTGGTCGGGCGCATCGGATTATCATGATGTGAAACAGCTCGGAAAATTGATCTTTTCGGGCGGGGAAAAACAGGAAACGGCGGAGATCAGGAAACTGGTTCTCAGAAACAATACCGTTTTTCTGGAACTCGGCATTTCCGGAAAGACGGCCGGGGGCTCTCCGTGGATACGAGTCACGCTGAACGGGCAGAAGTATGAGCCGGAAAAGATGGAGTCCGGCGGCTGCATGGCAAGTTCGTGGAAAATTCCGCTGTCACAGGACTACCTTCCGCAGAAAAGCAGCCATATTCTTGAGGTGCTGGTCAAAGACAAACCGGACGGACGGGTTCTTTTTCATAAGAAAGCGCTGGCGAACTCCGCCCATGCCGGTGATCTGAAACTTGACCGGTTCTATTATACGTATGATGACGGCAAAGTCAATTATTCCCATGATTTTGCCGAGCCCGCCGAAATTACCGTAAGCAGGGACGGGAAAGTCTGCCGGACCATTCGGAATGCGAAAAAAACGGGAGTGTTTTATTTTGCCGGTCCGCCAACGGGAAAGAAAGCTGCGCCGGGACTGGCTCCGGGACGGTATGTGATGGAAGTATCTTCCGGGAACAAGAGAACTTCGCGTGTGTTTTTCATTCTCGGCAAGGTCCCGGCGCCTGTTCCGATCCGTGCTGAAGCGGAATTTAAAATAGACGGCGATATCTTTACGCTGGACGGTATGCCTGTGTTTCTTCTGGGGGGGAGCCCGACCGGGAAAGCGTTTCTGCAATTCGGGGACGCGTTCAATGTCGATTACGGCAGATACGGAGTCCAGCCGAATGCGGTTCAAATCCTCGGCATTCCCGGATACCGCCTGACCAGACAGCCTGCCACCGGTTATGTATTTCCCCCGGATGCCGGATTCAAACGGATCGTTGACAAGTCGCTTGAGTCCGGGGGGAAGATGAAACGTTTCTTCACGCGGATTGCCTATGAAGCGCAGATGAACGTTTATGAAAAGAATGCGGACGGAAAGCTGACGGAGAAAAATCCGCCGGAGTTCTATGCCGGTTTATACCGGCATCTCAAGGCAAAAGCGCCGGAACGTTATTTTTCGATTCATATTGACCATCACGGCAATCTGAAGGAGTTTGCCTCCGTGTGCGATATTTTCGAGACAGCCTGCTGGAGTTCAAGTTTTTCGCCTGCGATGATCCCGAATCTCGTCCGTGACATGAAAGAAGCCAAGACTGCGGCAGGCTGCAAGCCGGTCATTTTCTGGCTCGGCGGGACGATTCCCAATGTATCGTGCCGGACTGCCGAAGAACTGCGGGCGGGTATCTATCTTGCCGTCATTCACGATCTTGCGGGGATTATTTTGCATATGGGGCACGGCTATCTGCCTCAGGAGCGTTCGCGTCTCTGGTCGCTGATTTCCGGCGTCAATGCCGAGATACAGAGATTCTATCCGGAATTCCGCAAAGGCGGACTGCTCCGGGATTTTGTATTGAAATCCTCGGAAGGTTTTGCGTATGCGGCGAGGAAAAGCGGCGATAAGGTGATTCTGGTGGCTGTGAATCTTTCCGGCGGTGAAAAACGTCTTGCCATGAAAACGGTGAATGGTGACATTGACGATGTCTTTACTCCATACGAACCCAAAGTCTATGAAGCGGAGAAACAGGGAATTGCAGAATTGCCGCTCTGAGTCAATCCCGTTTCCGTGAATTTCTGAAAAAACTGCTGGTTTGCGCCGGAGCTATTTCACCGTGATTTTTGCCGCGGGGCGGACCGTATCCGGCAGGAAGGCGAGGGCGGCGATGTCGGGATATTTCTCCTTGAGTTCGATCAACGCTTCCGCGGGAGGCAGCGGCATACGCCCGAGATAAGGCTCGATACGACGGAACAGAAGCTGGTTGAAACGCCTGTAATCTGCAAGCTGCGCCGGGTAAAGGTGAATCAGTTTTGCGTCCTGCGGGACGAGCTCCTGCGCCGTTCCCCGCGCGAGTTTGCGGTCTGCGGTGAACATCGTGTAAGCCTTGCCGTCTTTCCGGAATTCATAAAGTTCCTGCTGCGGATCGCTGTTCAGAATACGCACTGCAAATGCATCGAACCCGTAGAGCGCCGCAAGGTCGAACAGATCGCCGAGCGGAGCTTTCTGCAACTGTGCGAGAACGGTATCCATATCCGCTGTCTGCTGAACCTGTTTTGATTGCGCGAGCCATGCCTGCCAGCGCCGGAAATCATCGGGCGTCCAGGGCGAAGTCAGAACGGAGGGCGGTTGCCCGCAGGAGCCGAAGAAATCGGTATAAACGGCATTCGGGAGCTGAAAATCGGAGTCGGGGACGATCTGCGAAGCATAGATGAAGGCGTTTTTCATATCGCCGTTTTCGACGGCATTCTGCCATTTGACGACAATATCCTGCGGCACATCGGCCGTCTTTTCCTCTCCCTGCCGGAAGATGTTCCCGTAATCCCGGAAAAATCCCAGGAATCCGGCGAACACCACCAGAAGCGCGGCGAGAAGAACCAGAAACGCGGCAATCCTTGTTTTCAGCTCGGAATCCTTGTTCATGCCGTCACCGATACCTTCCGGATTGTCTGCGGAATGAAGCAGATCAGATCATCCGCAATGAGTCCGCGCGAACCGACGGGGATTGCCAGTTCCGCGGCATAACCGTGGAGGAACACCGCCGCGCGCGCACATTCAAAAACCGTGTATCTGCCGTTTGCGAGGAACGCCCCGATCATGCCGGAAAGAATGTCGCCGCTTCCCGCCGTGGCAAGCGCGGGGCACCCGCTCAGGTTGACCGCACAGCTTCCGTCTTTGCCCGCAACAACCGTATGCGCCCCTTTCAGCACGATTGTGGAACGGAGTCTTGCGGCAAGTGCTTTCGCCTGTTCGATTCTGGTTTGCCCTGCGTCGATCCCGAACGCCTCCGCCAGACGCTTCATTTCGCCCGGATGCGGTGTAAACACGGCGTCCGCATTGATCTTTTCCGCGAGCTCCGGATTGCCCGCCAGCAGATTCAAGGCATCGGCGTCCGCCAGCACTCTCTTGCCGGAGGTCAGCACCTGTTCCAGAACGGACAGGGAGTTGGAGTCGGTTCCCATGCCGGGCCCGATCACGACGGCATCCGCTTTCTCCAGGAGCTCACCGATTCCTGTTCTGGAGTCTTCGCAGAAGAAACCGAGACAGGAGTCCGGGATTTTGCGGACGATCATTGCTTTGGGCGGATTGGCGAACAGGTGCGCGCTTTCGGGAATTGCCACGGTGACGAGCCCTGCCGACGTGCGGAGCGCCGCTTCTCCCGCCAGAGCCGGAGCGCCGGAATAGAGTCTGCTGCCGCCGATCACGAGGAGATGCCCGCGCAAGTTCTTGTGAATGTCGAAAGCCTCCCTCGGCAGATATTTCCTGACGTCGGCTTCGACGGTGCATTCGGTATATTCGGTGACTTCCTCCACATAACGCGGCGGAATGCCGATGTCCGCGACTTTGATTCTGCCGCATCTGCGTATGCCTTCCTCGGAAAGCATACCGGCTTTCGGCAGCGCCATTGTGACCGTGAGATCGGCAGTGACCGCATCGCCGGAGATTTCCCCCGTATCGGCGTTGAGCCCGGAGGGAATGTCAAGGGAGACGACGGGGTGTCCCGACTCGTTGACGAGCCTGATCCATGACGCGAACGGTTCGCGCAGTTCTCCGTGAAAGCCGGTGCCGAGCAGTCCGTCCACGATCAGGACGTTCGGTATTTCAAGATCGGATTTCTGAAGTCCGTAAGTGATCCTGCCCTTGATCTTGTCCGGCAGTTCCTTGAACATCGCCAGAGCGTCTCCCTGCAATTCTTCCTCGGCGGCGACGCAGTGCAGGAACACGTTGTATTCACTGAGGTTTGCCATCAGCTTTGCCACGACGAACGCATCGCCGGCGTTGTTGCCTTTCCCGGCGAGAACGATGATATTGCGCGGGAAGACGTCGAATTTCATCAGTTTTGAAATATATTCCATGATTGCCGAGGTCGCAAGCGCTCCGGCAATTTTCATGAGACGCTCCCCCGGGATTCCCGCTTCTTCGATGGCGCGGCGGTCGAGGCTGCGCATCACTGTTCCGCTGACAGCTTTCATAGTAAAACCCTTCCTTTTCGATTGCATTTGCATTTGAAGAATAAGATAAACAGAAAAAGCATAAAATCAATATCTCTCTTTTACGAATTTGATTGAAAAAGTTTTTCCCGTGTGATATTTTATAAGATATTTTTCCGTTTCCGGACTATTGACCTGTTTGACCAGAAGGGATATTATGAAACTTTCTTCCGTATTTGCCGCCGTCGGCGGAGTTGTTCTTGCCGTTGCCGTATCAAGCTGCCGTGAGGTGGAGAAGAAAACGGCTCCGCCGCCGTCTGTCGTTGTCGAAGAAGCCGCAGAATTTGATTTCGCAGATTCCTGTACAGAGGTCGGGACGGTTGCCGCATTTGATTCCGTGGACCTCGTTGCGAATGTTTCCGGTTTTCTTACCGAGGTGAACTTCAAGGAGGGGGCGCTTGTGAAGAAAGGGGAAAAACTGTTCCAGATCGATCCCGCCGTTTACGATGCAGCTGTGAAAAAAGCCACCGCCGATCTCCGGAAGGCGCAGGCGGATTTGAAAAATGCCGAAATTGAATATGACCGCCAGAAACAGCTTCTCCGCAAGGACGCCACGGCAAAGCGCAATTACGATCTTGCCGAGATGAATAAGATGACGGCGGCTGCGGACGTGCTTGCCGCGGAAGCCGGTCTGGAACAGGCGAAAGTCAACCTTTCCTATACACGGGTCCTTGCGCCGTTTGACGGCTGGATCAGCTTCAAGAAATACAGTGCCGGAAATATGGTCGGCCCGACTTCCGGCGTGCTTGCCACCGTGGTGAGAAACGGCGATGTCAAAATATATTTCTCTATCAGTGAGACGGACATGCTGCGTCTGCTCCGCTCCTATCCGGGAGCCGACAGGAATGCGGATAAAAAAGGACCGGAGGTCGAAATTGATTTTCAGGACGGAGTGAGATACGAGTATCCGGGCAGGATCAGCGCATGGAACAACGCCATCAGCGACGGCACCGGCACATTCCGCCTGCAGGCTGTTGCAAAGAACCCGGACCGGAAACTTTTTCCCGGCATGTATGTTCGCGTGAAGATACGGGTGGAGCCTTATTCCAGGCAGATCATGATCCGCAATGAGGCGATCATGCGCGAACAGCTCGGCAATTTTGTTTTCGTTGTGAATAAAGACAATAAAATTGAACGGCGCAAGGTGACGCTCGGCGGGAAAAACGGCGGTTACTATGCCGTCAGGGAAGGTTTGAAGAAAGGGGAGCGGATCGTGATTGCCGGTTTGCAGAAAGCGCAGCCGGGGAGTATCGTGACTCCCATTGCGAACAAGGAGCAGGCCCCGGACGGTTCCGCGACTCCGGTTGCGAACGCGAAATAAAAGGGGATAACTTATGATCAGCCAGTTCTTCATCAACCGTCCGAGGTTCGCTATCGTGATTGCGATTCTCTTTCTGCTCAGCGGATTGATTGCGCTCTTTACTTTGCCGATTACACTTTACCCGAATATCACGCCGTCCGTGATTACCGTTTCGACCCGTTATCCGGGAGCCGATGCGCAGACTGTGCTCGACACCGTGATTCAGCCGATCGAATCGCAGATCAACGGCGTCAAGCGGATGCTCTACATGTCGTCAACCGCGACGGACGACGGTTCGGCTTCGGTCAAGGTGACGTTTGACATCGGAACGGACGGGGATACGAATACGGTCAACACGCAGAACCGTGTCAACTGGGCGACGGCGCAGCTTCCGCAGGAAGTGCAGCGCCAGGGAGTGATTACGAAGGAGGCGTCGAGCAATATCCTTGCCGTCATTACGCTTTATTCTCCGAACGGGACTTACAGTGAGCTTGAGCTGAGCAACTTCATGTCGATTTCGGTGAAGGATGAGATCGCGCGGATTCCCGGCGTCGGGGATGTGATGGAGTTCGGCGAGATGACCTATGCCATGCGTATCTGGCTGGATACCATGCGCATGGCTTCGCTGAAGGTCACGGTGGAGGATGTCAAGAGCGCGATTGCCGCGCAGAACGTTCAGGTTTCCGCCGGCGCGCTGGGGGATGCGCCGTCCTCGCCGGAGCAGGCGGAGCGCCTTTCCGTTGCCGCGCAGGGGCGTCTGGCGAATCCGGAGCAGTTCGGCAGTATCGTGATCCGTTCCAATTCCGACGGATCGCAGGTCCGGCTCCGCGATATTGCCCGCGTCGAGATGGGGGCGGAAACTTACAGCGGCATTTCAACGTTGAACGGCAAACCCGCCGCCATGCTTGCAGTTTATCAGTTGAATGAGGCAAACGGACTGGAAATTGCCAGGGAGATCAACAAACGTCTGGACCGCCTGAAGAACAATCTTTTCCCGGAAGACCTGGAATACGGCATCCAGTATGATACGACCAAATTTATCACCGCATCTATTGACGAGGTGAAAAATACGCTTTTCGAGGCGGTTCTGCTGGTGGTGCTCGTTACATTTCTTTTTCTTCAGGACTGGCGTTCCACGCTGGTTCCGACGATTGCCATTCCCGTTTCGCTTGTCGGAACGTTCGCCGTCATGCTGGGGATCGGTTACAGCATCAATATGACGACGCTGTTCGGGCTGATCCTTGCGATCGGCATCGTGGTGGATGACGCGATTGTCGTGATAGAGAATGTGAGCCGGCTGATGGAGGAGGAGCACCTGCCGCCGAAGGAGGCGGCGCTCAAGTCCATGAAACAGGTGACAGGCCCCATCATCGCCACGACTTCGGTTCTGCTGGCGATGTTCGTTCCGGTCTGTTTTCTTCCGGGGATCACCGGCGTGATGTACCGTCAGTTCGGAATCACGATTTCCGTGGCTGTGTTCATCTCAATGATCAACGCACTGACACTCAGCCCCGCACTCTGCGCGCTGCTTCTGAAACCGGTTGACCCGAACCGGAGAAAATTTTTCTTCTTCCGCTGGTTCGATGCCGGATTCGACAAGCTGACGCGCGGGTATTCCGCCATTGTGAAATCGCTCCTGCGGAAATCCGTCCTTGTGCTTCTGCTGTATGCGGTCATGGGCGCGGGAGCTCTCAAGCTCTATACGCTCCTGCCGACCGGATTCATTCCGAACGAGGATCAGGGGGCGTTTTTCGTGAGCGTCCAGCTTCCCGACGGCGCTTCGCTGATGCGTACGGAGAAAGTGACGCAGAAAGTGACAGGGATACTGCGCGGGATTCCCGAAGTGGAGGACTTCATCTTCACTTCCGGCTTCAATATCCTGAACGGGATCAATGCCTCCAACTGCGCATTCGGCATTGTGACGCTGAAAGACTGGTCCGAGCGCAAGGACAAAGAGAAACAGCAGGATGCGGTCATTGCAAAATTCTACGCGAAAGCATTGCAGATTCCGGATGCGTCGATCGTCCCGTTCGGCGTGCCGTCGATTCCCGGACTCGGAACCACGAGCGGTTTTTCCCTGATGCTCCAGGACACCTCCGGCAACATGACTCCGCAGGATTTTCAGAAGACGCTGAACGAGATTCTCGTGGAGGCGAACAATTCGCCGGTCTTCTCCAGCGTCTATTCGACGTTCCGCGCCTCGTTCCCGCAGGTGTATCTCGACATCGACCGTGAAAAGGCGATCAGGCTCGGCGTGACGCCGGACAGCATCAACACTGCTCTGCAGGGGATCTTCGGTTCCACTTATGTGAATGATTTCAACAAATACGGCAAGTCCTACAAGGTTGAACTTCAGGGCGACAACGTGTTCCGCGACGATGTCCGCGACCTGACCAAAGCGTATGTCCGCAACGGCAAAGGCGATATGGTGCCGCTGGGAACGCTGGTCGATATCAAGTATAACTTCGTACCGCAGTTCCTGACACGCTACAATATGTTCCAGTCGGTGCTTGTCAACGGTTCCGCCGCTCCCGGCTACAGCTCGGGACAGGCGATGGACGAGATGGAAAAGATCGTGAAGAAGGTCAATTCCGGCATGTCGTTTGAATGGACGGATATGTCTTATCAGGAGAAACTTGCCGGCAACCAGATCGTGATTGTGTTTGCATTGGCGCTGCTGTTTATCTATCTGTTCCTTGTGGCGCAGTATGAAAGCTGGATGATTCCGTTCTCTGTTCTGCTGTCTGTTCCCGTGGCGTTTCTCGGTGCGGTGCTGTCCCTGTATCTCCTGAATATCGAAAACAATATCTATACGCAGGTCGGCTTCGTGCTTCTTTTCGGAATCGCATGCAAGACGGCGATCCTGATCGTGGAGTTCGCAAAGGAGCAGCATGAGAAAGGAACGCCGATTCTGGAAGCCGCCGAATATGCGGCGAGACTGCGTTTCCGTGCGGTGCTCATGACTGCTGTTTCGTTCATTCTCGGAACGTTTCCTCTGGTGGTGGCGCTCGGAGCAGGGGCGGTCAGCCGCCGTTCGCTCGGAACCGCTGTCTTCGGCGGGATGCTTGTTTCAGTGATTATCGGCACACTTCTCATTCCGGTTTTTTACGCGGTGATTCAGCGTATGATCGAATGGGCGCGCAAGAAAACGGAATAATTCAACCGGAAGGATGAATTAAATATTTGCCATTTCCGCGAAGTGTGCTAATGTATCGCATTGTGATTTTGTTATGACTTAATCTGAAAGATGATTCTATGATATCTCGAATTCTGGGAATATTGTCCGCCGTGATTCTTGGATGTCTGCTTTGGCTTCCTGCAATGGCGGACGACGCGGAGGCGAATACTCTGTTTACGGAGGGGCGTGCTTTGGAAAAACAGGAAAAGTTCCGGCGTGCCGCCGGCAGGTACATGGATGCGCGCCTGATGGCGGATTCTCCGGTGCTGAAAGGCAATGCCCTGATCGCCGCCGCACGCGCATACAGGAAGGCGGGACTTTACGGCGATGAATTCGACTGTCTTCAGAAACTGATCAAGGAACATCTCGGCGGAATTGATTTTGCGCAGGTGGTGGATCGGGAGTATAAGATCGGCGATGAGTTTTTCAAAGGGCACCGCGATGTTGCCGTTTCCTGGCTCCCGTTCATCAAAAAGGGGGACAGGACCATGGAAATTTACGAAGCCGCCTTGAAAAATGCCCCCTGTTCCGCACAGGCGGGGGAATCCCGTCTGCGCCTTGCGCGCATGTATATTGATGAACAGAAGCCGGATGATGCGATCCGTCATCTGAATGAAACCGCGAAGCTTTATCCCGGCAGCGAGTCCGCACAGTATGCCTCCCTTGAGTTAAGCAGTCTTCTGTTGCAGATGGCGGAGCGCGGCGACGGCGACAACTCTTACAGCCGGCAGGCGATTGAAGCTTTCGACAATTATCTCAAGACTTATCCGGATTCCCCGGAGGTTCCCTGGGTGAAGAAGGCGCGTGAAAAGGTCCTGAACCTGATGGCGAAACGGATTCATGCAGTCGGCGCATATTACCACCGCACCGGTCAGGATGAGATTGCGGAGCGTTACCTTGCCGACGTCGTCAAAAACTACTCGAATACGGAACAGGCGAACAAATCGGAGGATCTGCTTGCCCGGATTGATAAGGATTATGAGATTCCGCCGAACCGCGACAAGCGGTTCACACCGTATAAAGTGCAATACAGGCGGGAGGCGACGCCTGAAGATGCGGCGCCGATCATGGTCGTGCCGGAAAACAGCGGCAACCGCTGGCTCCTGCCGGTGCGTGACCTGAAAAAAAGCATAGTCCGTGAACCTGAAAAAAATTGAACCCTGAAAACGGATGCAGATGAAATGATTTCGATACTGAAACACAGAGTTGTTCCTGCGGCATTGATGTCGCTGATGGTGATTTTTCTTTCCTCCTGCGGTTATCACATGGGAAGCATGATGCATCCGCAGATCAAGACGGTTGCGATTGCCGAAGTCAGAAACGAGACGCGCGAGGTGCTTGCCGGAACGATCATGCGCAAACAGCTTGCCGAGCGTTTTCAATTTGACAACAGCCTGAAGATTACGACGCCTGAAAAAGCGGATTGCATTGTGATGTGCCGTATTCTGAGCGTCAAGAACGCCGGTGTGGTCTGGAAAAGCACGGATGAGGACATGACTTTCCGCCCCTCCGAATTCAGTATTACGGTGAATGCCGAATTTACGGTGACGATTCCCGGTTCTGCGAAACCGCTTGTCCCTCTGCGCAAAGTCACCGGTTCCGCGACTTATCAGTTTACCGCCGACCCTGCCATCGGCCGTGAAAATGGTCTGATTCAGGCATGTTACAATATGGCGAACCTTGTTGTCCAGTACACAACGGAAGCTTGGTGATTTATTCTTTTGGGATTCCATGCCCCGACCCTGAGGCGGCTTTTGAGACGGAGGAATGCGTAAGCATCCTTCTCAAGTCGAGGGCTCCGCACGGTCAGCTTATGCCGTTGGATCGCCGCAGGTCAACGGTCTGCGCCATATTATTTGGAGCTTTTCGTCATTGGTCTGGCTTTCCGGTATTCCGCTGTTTACGGCTGGGGCAGTTCATTTTTTTGGGGTATCCCGATTCTCCATTCCTTTGCATAATACAGGCAAAGACTCCGGCATGAGAAAAACATCGGATTCCTGTGCCGGAGTTTTTATTTTGTTAATCAGGTCAGTTGATCTTCAGGATTTTGAAATCGCCGGCGGAGATATCGGAACCGGCTGGAAAGGGCTTTCCTGTTTCGAAATCAACAGCGTGCTCCTGCCCGGTTTCCGCTTGCAGCGTATGAGCGGTCGGGTTGAACAGGATCAGGAGCTTTTCTTCCGAATTGTCTTTCCGGTAAAGTCCGGCACGTAACTCTTGAGGAGCGATCTGGTATCCGGCGCTTCGGGCTTCCGAATAGCTGGTATTGCGGAAACCTCCCCATTCGCGGTCTATTTTCCGCCAAAGGTTTGTGATCGTTGCGCTGTGAATGTAGACGGGCCAAAGCAGTGCGCCTGAGCTGGCGGTCCAGCCGAAAAGTTCACGTGCGAGCTGTGGTTTTCGTCCAAGCTCCGGTATATAACCGTATTGTGGCAGTACAATGGAGGGAATGCTGTGTGTGCCTCCATGTGCTGCACGGAATCCCGGTGCATTTCTGCTGTATATTTTCCCCGCGGATGCCACGGGGGTGCCTTTGACTGTTTTTCCTCTCCAGATTCCGGAATATTCAAATGCCTTTTTGGGTTTGACTCCCTCTCCGTGAAGTTCCAGGTCGCAGAATGCGCTGATCGGGTAGAGTTCGCGCAGGTGGTGGCCGATAATCCACGGATGCCGTCCCATGCGGTATTTCCCGAACAGCCAGTAGAGACGTTTATAGAGATTGCGCGCTGCCAGAATCTGAACTGTGCCTTCTTTGACCCCGTCCCTCGTGATATGGGAGAGTTGCTTGGATTCATCGAAGTTTTCCTGCGGCAGCGGAAGATCGAAATAGAAACCATCGAAATCCGATTGTTCGAGCATTTGCCGGACTGCATCGGCAAAATAGTCGGACCATGAACTGTCGGGAGCAACGTAAGCCATTTCGCTTGTTTCATGGCCGGCAACTCCGTCTCCGGTAAATTGAGCGGGGCTCAGATTCCAGTCTTCCGCATTGAAAAAATACTCTGCGACGGGTTTGGAGTCTTTCTTTTTCAATACGTTGAAACGGTCAAGCGGTTCGTTCCATTTTGTGACGGGAGTGCCGCGTGGAATGATATCGTAAGTGGATATGGCAAACGGGGTCAGGTAGCAATAGACCTTGTGCCCGCTTTTATGACAGGTATCCACCATATCGTTGAAGCGTTCGTAATTCAGCGGAAGCGGGCGTGAATAGGAGGAGGACCAGAAACGCGGATCTGCATAGAACGCATTTCCGCCGGGGGCGGGGCGCGTTCCGCCGACCATTCTGAAATCCAGATAATCTTTGAAATTCGGCTTGACGGGGCCTGCCTGAATCATGATTGTGAAATCAAGTGTATGTTTGAGCCTGCCGGGCTGATTGACTGCAAGCAGTTTTACAACAGGGCCATTTTCTGTCGGCTGAACTTCTACACGAGGCTGTTCGGCGTTGATCCACCATCCTTTGCAACTTTCTGCGGAAAAGTTGATTCCGACATGGTCGTTGCCGAACCAGAGGCTCGGAAAATTTTTCCAGGCTTCCTTGCGGACAGCGCCGGCCTGCCACCATGTACGGGATTGAGCCACCATCAGAGGAAGTTTTGCCAGCGGGAATTCCAGAATCAGGTTCCGGAGGACGGACGTCTGTTCCGGTTTTACTTTGAAGCGGGCGATTACAAGTCCGTCGAATTCCAAAGTGTAATCTGCGCTCAGACTTAAGCCGGGAAGGGTGCCTTTCTTTGCCAGACGGATGCGTCCCCGCGCCGTTTCCAGAATTTCAGGCGCGCTCCACTGTGCGGTTGCACTGCCTGACTTCATGACTGCCGGAGATGCCAGGAGTTTTTCATTTTGACTGGTAATCTGTGCAAGCATGGAGTTGCCCGTCCAGTCATAAGTGCGTCCGTAAACAGAGAATACGTCGCCTTTTCTGCCGATTGGCGTCCACGGTTCCGGGCACCAGTCCGGTGACAATGCTTCGATTCCTGCACGTTTCTTCCGCCATTCTTCAGCGGGAGGGCGTATCCATTTTACGGTATTCTCTGCAATGAGATTCCTGTTTTTGCCGATCAGCGTCAATTTCAGAAGGTATTTTCCTGCTTTCAGGCGGTCGAGCGGAAGAACCATGCTTGCCCTGCTGCCGGTTGCATTTCTGTTCAGAATCTCCTTCCCGTTTTGTGACACGGAAAGGCGGAGCTGAGACTGCGGGAGCTGTTTCCGTGCTTCTCCGTAAAACATGGGATGGACGATCAACTGATTTTGCGACGGGACAGGCGTCAGAGTAATGCTGATGGGTGAGAAGCAGCGGAACATGACCTGCCGGCGGAGAAGAAGCTGTTGCTCCGCGGTGAGCCCGGTGGAGAGCAGATAAACATCCGGTTTTTCAATTTTTGCCTGAAAATTCAAAACAGCCGGACTCTGCGGCGCAATTCTGAATTCGCGTGTCTGACGGTTGAAGCTTTCTCCCGCAAGGAGTTCAAGTTTTTCTCCAATCAATTGGTCCACAACCATGCCTTCGCCGGAACGGCGCAAATCCGGAGACGCCAGTTCGAAAACGGCATTTCCACTTTTTATTTCCTTGCCGGAGAGTTCAAGATGCTGACTGATATTTCCTGATTCCAGACCGTTGTATTGGATATCGACTCCGATTTTTGAAGGTTGAAAGCGTGCCAGCCCCTGGTAATAGTCGAACCATGTCGGCTGCGGTGTGAGAGTGTAACGGACTTTGTTCAGGAGAAAACCGGCGGATGCACGGAATTTGCCTTCCGGCGCCAGTTTGCGCGGAATGGCAAGTTCAATAGTCCATACGCCGTCTCTGACTGCAACGGCGGAACGGATGCCGGAGTCCGGCAGAGGAGTCCGGTGGCAGAGAAGATTGCCCCAATCCACTTTTTCTTCTGCGCAGTAGGTGATATTGGCGCTGTTTACGGAAAAGTAGATACCGTTGACTGCTTTTTGTTCCTGTTGCTCCGGTGTGAGGAAAAGAAGAAAAAGATCGCCTTTGTCAATCAGGCGGTTGTCATTATGTGTGGTTGCCGCGACCGTCGGACGATAATTCTCCGGCAGGGAAATTTCCGCTCCGATATAAAAAAAGTCCTGATCCATGCCCCATGCTGTTCCGGCTTTCCGTGTGGAGAGTTCGAAATTGTCGGAACTGTCGAGCAGGCCGGGCAGTCTGGTCGGATATTCTTTGGGGGAAAGAATGCCGTCCAGCTTCGGTTTTGCCATTGCCGCAACGGGGATGAGTGTATCGGGAGATGCCATATCAGGAATGTGAATTCGGTTATATTGAAGTTTTATTTCATTGTCGCTCATGGGGCGTCGCTCGAAAGTCAGGTTTCTGACGAGTGTCCGGTGTTTTGCGGTTCCTCCTGTATTGCGGCCTATGGAGATTGTGGTAAAGTCCGCGGGAAAAAAAGCCGTGCCGGATGCGGTTCCGACAAGCTGTCCGTTCAGGTAAATCTTTACGAAATCTCCGCGTTTCCACGTCAGTGCAATCTGCTGCCATTGTCCGCTTTCACATGATTGAAGTGATTTACGGTCCATGACCGGGAAGGAATTTTTGAATTTGCCGTCCGATAATTTCGCCTGTGTCAGCAGCCATAATCCGGGAACTGCCGGATACTTGTATAAATTGAAATTTCCGTTGCTTCCATCGACGGATTGTACGAAGACGATACTTTCCAGAGTATCTTTTCCGCTCCAGTTCACCGGTAGGAAATCGAAGATGACCGTGCCGGATTCTCCATGCCAGTCCGGCAGAGTCATGCGCAGCTCGTTGCTGCGCCCTGCGAAAAGCAGTGCGTCATCTTTGAACTGCAGTTGTGAGAGAGGGGTGATGATCTGAGCTTCACCGCCTTGTTTTTCCAGAGAATTCTTCAGGGTAAAATGAGGCGCTGCCGCAAGAGAGGCCGTAAAGAACAGCAGAGCCGTGGTTTGCAGTAATTTCAACATGGGATTTTTCTCCTTGTTTTTCATTCAAATGCGAAGAAGTTTTTCTTTTCCGGGTTGGTGTTATATGCCGTATTGCCGTCGGGATAACGCTTCTGCCTGGCTGCATGACCGTCATAGAACAGCACATTGGCGCCGTTGGAATGTCTCCACTGAATCTTATCGTAGTAACCTGATGCGGGACCGAAAATACCGTTCAGGGCATCCGTGACCCATGCGTTTTGCGACGGCACTTTTGTCGTGACGAATCCCGTTCCTTTGATGATCCGCCCGTAGAAGCCGTATTTTCCGCTGACTCCCTGCAGATTCATATTGACTCCGTAATTCAGCCATGTCTGTGATTTGTCGGGATCGGAGGGACAGAGGAATACAGTAGGTTTTCCATTTGCCGGACGTTTTGTGGAGGATTGCTCTCCCAGTTTCAGGTCCGGCCTGATGTAATCCGCCCAGGAACAGCCGAGTGTTGTTTCATATTGCGGCGGGAGCCAGCCTCGGAAATTGTCTGCATAAAGCAGCAGGGCGGTTCCGATCTGTTTCAGATTTCCCTGGCATTGCGCCGATCGCGCTTTTTCACGTGCCTTTCCCAAGGCAGGCAGCAGCATTCCCGCCAGAATCGCTATAATAGCAATTACGATGAGGAGCTCTATCAGGGTAAAAATTCTTATTTTCACCCTGCGAAGTAAGAATCTCGAACAGAAAACAGGGAAGTAAGAAGTAGAAAAACATTGGAACAATTCAACATTAGAACAATTCAATAATGGAAAGAAGAAAGAAGAAACAGGATCAGGGGACTGGCAATGTCCTGCCCTGCCTTGCCGCCGGAATGAGATACCATTTTTACAACTTTTCCTCATGAGAAGTTCTATCAGGGTAAAACTTCTACCGGATGTCCGCAGGGACCGGATTGCACAACTCTGTTTCATGAGAGCCTCCTGTTTCATTAATGAGCCGTTTCAATATATTGAGAACCTCTTCTGTATTGTTGATTTTGGAATGCAGAAGCGCGGGCGAAAGATTGTAATACTGTAATTCAGCCTGGAACCCGATGCCGGGATGTTCTTTCACCAGTTCCAGCATCCTGGAGGCGCAATCCTGTTCGGCGCGGACGATTTCCATGAGCCGCCGCAGATCCGCAGAAGTTTGCCTCTGACCACGCAAACGGTAGAAATCATAAACATTTGCCGTTGATTGCGTAATGATCATAACCGCTTCGGCGACAGCTGCCTGTTCGCGCGTATCGCGATTCCCCGGAAGAGGTTTCAGCAGTTCGAATCCTTTCTTCCAGTGTGCTGCGATCCGGCGGAAGAGTATGCCGAGTTCTTCCCCGGTGAAAGCGCCTGACCAGCCATCCGCCGTTGTATAATATGCCTGGAGCCGGCGTTGCCGGTCGATGCCCCAGTTGTAATTGAAGCGCGGCAGTTTGAACTCGCCGTCAAGATACAGGAGATATCCCGGTGAACGGGGCAGGGGACCGTAATAGAAGATATTCTTGTCACATGGGTAAAGCTCCAGTGCCTCACTGAAAATTTTCCATGCCTTGAGTGCGGTTCCCGCGAATGCCGTTCCATAATAAAAGGAAGCCAGGCGGAGGAGAAACTCTTCTTCTGTTTCTTGCTTTGCTCCCGTTGCCATGCCGAATGCTTTCAGCATAAGCCCGGGGGTGCCGCCGATGATCCAGGAAAGAAAAACTCCGCCATATTTTTTGCGGTTTTTGCGGTATGCCGCAGCCGGAACCGGAAGATACGGCAGATTGCCGAACTCATAAGTTGTGCCGAGCTGAAGTTTCGGCCAGATTTCCGGATGGTCGTGAGTGTGGAGCTTCCACATTGCGGAGAAGCTTGGAGACGGTCCGGAAAGCGACAGTGAATACTCTTCGTTGATGATGTCATGCCCGAAGATTTTCTTTTTCAGATGGTGCTCGTAATTTTCAAGCCAGACTATCTCCGGTCCAAGATTGTGATAAATCTGTTCTTTGATTTTTGTCGCGCTTTCCGGCAGTCCGTAGCTCCATATGAGATAGCGTGCATGTGGAGCCGTTTCCCGGATGATTTCCGATTGAAAACGGATGATTCTGCTCAAAGCGTCTGCCTGAGACATTGATCTGCACCGTGGGCAGAGTTCCCCGCTGCCGATATAAGAATCTATGGAACGGCAGCTTGTGGCACGTTCGCCTGCGAAAATCTGGATGATTCCCGCAAGCCGCGGGACAGCCTGCCAAAGCTTGACCAGCATTTCACGCAGATAATCCTGTACCGTTTTCTGCTCAAAGCAAAGAGTCGCCACACCGGATTCTCCTTCCCCGCAGACGGTGCCGCGCAGTTCAGGGTGCTTGCGGAACAACGGGTGGTCCGGTTTGACGGCGCGCGGTTCCATACAGAACAGATAGACTCCGATACCGTACTTTGCCGCCCGTTCCGTCAAACAGTTCAGGCGTGCCAGCGCCTGCGGCTCAACATCTGTGCATAGTTCAGGCAGAACCGCCGACGGTATCATTTCCCGGAAGAGCCCGGCAACCCAGATGCCGTTGACATGGCAGTGCGCCAGAGCGTTCAAATAGGCATCCGGATAGAAATTTTCCTCATGATTGAGCTCCCAGCCTCCTCCGAAGCGGTAAGTTGCCAGCGGAGACCTTGAGATTCTCATTTTTTCAAAGGTATAATCTTCTGTTGTCCCGAACGCCAGTTCCGGATAACGGTGTGCCGTCATATTTTCTTCCAGATGAATGAAAGCCCTGCGGAGTCCGGCAGCATCTTCCGTTTCGATCAGGCACATTTGCGCAGTCACGGTGATCCGGCATTTCTCAACGGCGTTCCCAGGCAGCTCCGGAAGCCGGGTTTTTCTGCATAGAATCCTGACTTTCCCGTCAGGAATCTCCATTGATACCGAAAGAAAGTCGTGAAAATCTTCCAGCAGGATATCCAGTTCCCGGCTGTTCGTCCAGCCTTCCGTCAGCAGAATGATTCCGCATGCCAGATCCAGTCCGGAACCGGAAAAAGTGGAAGACGGATCACGGAGCGACTCTGCGTGAAGAGGTCTTGAGAGACTTTCGCGGAGCCGGGTCAGATCCGGCTGGTTCACAGGGATGAATGGTTCGAGATGCATGAGGAATCCCCCGTTTGTATTTTTTCTTCCTCCGTCCAGATATGCGGCTGGACTATGTGTCCGGTTACCGGACTCGAACTGCGGATTGCATTGACAAGCGTATTGCTGGCAACTCTCCCCATTTCGAAGAAAGGAATGCGGAGATACGGTATGCGCGGGTAAAGCAGGGAGAATATCCCGCCTCCGGTGAAAGCCGACAGCCTGCATGGGCTGCGCCGTTCGCACAGCAGACGCTGAAGTACAGAAACCGTTGGGAAATGGGTTCCGCAAAGAGTGTCCGGCAGTGTTTTGCACTCCTCCAGAAAACGGCTGAGTTCTTCATAAACAACGTTTGAGGGCTCTGCGGAATAGGTCATTGCCGGATATTCCCGGACCTTGATGCGGTGAAGTGCCAATGCTTTCCGGAAAATTGTCAGGCGCAGTTCCAGATCAAGGCGGTCCGCCTCCTGCGGCGGGGACATGGAGAGCAGCCCGAGTGTGCGGCACCCCTGTGCCGCAAGGTAAGCCGCATAGTGCTTCAATGCTTTCTCCTGGTCATAGCTGATGCTCGGCAGACGGTCGCGATTCCAGAAAAACTGCGGCGCAATGACGATGGAGGGAATCTCCTGTTGGAATATCAGCTCTTTCAGGTGTCCGAACTGGTGGCCGATAAAAATGACTCCCCGGCAGTTTGCCTGAATGAACTCCGTCTGACGCCGCAGAATCAGGGGATCGGCGCTGTCTTCAAAGTGGCGGAAGATGACACTGAAATTTTTTTCCGCACCGTCGGATGAAACTCCCTGCATGATCTCCGTATCGACAATGAAGGAAGGATACCCGACGTTTTCCGGCAGCATGACCCGTTCGGGAAAGGGACAGAAAAGTTTGACTTCCGTGGTGACTTTGCGCACATCCTTGCAGACAAATGTTCCGCGCATCGGCAGGCGTTCTATATACCCTTTCTGCTGCAGCAACCGCAGTGCGGAGATCATGGAGCTGCGTCCGGCGCCGTACAGCGCGGCAAGCTGCCTGTCGCCCGGCAGCCGTGTTCCCGGCTGGAATTTACCGGCGTTGATGTCATCCACTACTTTTTGGAATATGCGTTCCGGAAGGGTCTGCAACTCTTGGAATGAGCTTGTCATTTCTGTGATTCCGTCTGTTTTTTCATAACTGGTTTATTACTGGATTAATCCAGTTCCTTTTTACATTATAATCGAAATCATGTATTTTGTCAATAGGCAATGCCGGAAAATTATGTTTTTTTTTGAAGAATTTTCCGATTTTATTGATTTCGGGTATTGACATTTTATGGGAAATCATTATAATTAATGATGATAAAACCATTAATCAGAACAGGACGGTCATGGTCAGGCTTATTGATATTGCACGTGAGGCGAATGTAACGGTTCCGGTTGTTTCCACGGTGCTGAATGAAAGGTATGGAAAAAAGGGGACGATCCGGGTTTCCGGTTCTCTGCGTGCAAGGATTCTTGAAATTGCAGACCGTCTCGGTTATACTCCGAATATCATGGCGCGTGTGCTCCGCGGAAAGGCTTCGGGATTGATCGGCGTCATGCTGGACAGCGGGGATATGGAGATCAGATTCCGTCAGTTGGATGCCTTTGAAAAATACTGCGCGGCAATGAATTATAATCTGCTGATCACCGGAGCCCACAACAATCCGGAGAGATTCCTGAAGAACTGTCATATGCTGCTTCAGCATCGGGTGGACGGCATACTTTGCCACAGAAATGTTTTTCATGAGGAGTTGCGTAATAATCCTAAAGTCGTCGTGTTCGGTGCGGAGCCTCTTTCCGGAATGACATCACTGGTTTACCGTATTGACACCGCCTATGAGGCCGCCGCCCGTCTTTTCGCCAGGGAAAAACGCCTTCGCACCGCTTTGCTGATCAGTGATATGGAGACATATGACTCCATTCCTGCACGGCGTCATGCTTTTCAAGCCTGTTTCGGGAAAGCGGCGCCTGTCTTTACGGTTGCATGTCAGGATGAGAATTATTCCCTGCCGTCCAAGAGTAAGATTCAAAAGCTGCTGAAATGTGTTTTCCTGCCGCAGAAGATTGATTCCGTCATTGTGCAGAACGATCTCTGGGCGTTGCTTCTTTGCGAGCAGGCGCGTATTGCGGGCATACGGATTCCGCAGCAGCTTTCCGTCGTCGGGCAGGACAATTCCGCCTTTACGGTCTGCAGTGAGCCTGAAATCAGTACGATTGACCCGAATCTGACGGAATTCGGAAAGGCTGCCTTCGATCTGCTTCTGAAACGGATCAATGCGCCGGAGACCCCGCCTGAGACAGTCGAAGTCGATACCATCCTGATTGAACGGGGCACAACGATGCCGTTTGAATCAGGCGGCGGAAGAACATGATTCCGGATTTTATGAGAGATGAATCAGCAGCCGAAAGAAAGAAGCGTCGATGAAAGAGAACAGCGTAAAAAACATCAGCGAGGAGATCGGAGAGTTCGCCTTTGAGCGTTTTTCCGATCTTCATGACTGGCAGAAAGCCGCTCGGAAAAAACTGAAGGAGATAACGGGGCTGGACCGGATGGAGGCAATGGTGCATGATGCCGCACCGCCGGAAATATTGTGGGAACGCGATGTGGGGCTCGGACGCATCAGCAAGATCAGTTTTTTTCCTGAACCCGGCGAGCAGGCATTCGCCTATCTCTGCCTGCCGCATGGATGTAAAAAACCGTATCCCACGTTCATCTGTCTTCATGGACACGGAACAGGTATGCATTGGTCGCTGGGGGTGAAGTGGGAGGATGAAGCAACGCCGCTGCCGATGGAGAACGACCGGGATTTTGCTCTGGGATGTTTGCGGCGTGGGATTGCCGCCATCGTATTGGAACAGCGTTTTCTCGGAGAGCGCAGCGGTCATGCGGACCGCAGTCCCGGCTGCCTTTATGCGTCGTTGCAGAATCTCCTGATCGGCAGGACGACAATCGGGGAACGGGTCTTTGATATATTGCAGCTTCTCCGCTGGCTGGCTGTCCGCGATGACATTGACCGGACCCGTCTCGGCGTCATGGGCGGTTCGGGCGGCGGAACGGCGGCTCTGTTTGCCGCTGCGCTGCTGCCGCAGATTACCCACGCCATGCCGGCAATCGCCTTTTCGAGTTTTCGCGGCAGCATCGGCGCCATGCCGCACTGCGCCTGCAATTATATTCCGAATCTCTTGCGTTTCGGGGAAAGCGCGGACGTTGCCGGTCTGATCGCTCCGCGTCCGGTGGTGATGGTCAACGGGCGTTTTGATCCGATATTCCCGCTTGCGGAGGCCGAACGTCAGTTCACCCGTCTGAAAAAGATCTATGCCGCATTCGGTGTCCCTGACAACTGCCGTATGGTTGTCGGGGAAGGCCGGCACCGGTTTTATGCGGATATAGCATGGAAAAGTATGCTGGAGCTGTTTCCGGTCAACTGATAAACAATGAATTAAGGAGGACGATATGGTAAAAATCCGCAATATGGGTTGTTTCAAAGGAAATGAATTCACCTTGATCGAATTTTTTATGTTGAAAAATTGTGAAATGCGTGTTCCGTTCCGGCAGAGGCAGGGCAGGACGCTGATTGACAGCGTCTTTTGCCGGAGACCGTCTTGCGCCGCAAATCAGGATTCTACCCTGTCAATGAAAGACAATGACAGGGCGGGGGAATTGTCCTGCGAGCACGAGAAGCGCGTGACGCAAAGAATAAGTCTGAACCTGAATTCGGAATTATGTCATGATGAAAATGTTTTTCAGGACTTCGCGGAGCGAGTCCCCCGCCATGATTTTGTTTCCAATACCGAAATCTGTCGTAATTCGAGGCAGGGAACGGTTTCCAAAAGAGGATGGAATCAATCCCTTTGCCTTTCTTCTTTCTTCTTCCTTCCATTGTTCAAATGTTTTCCTGTTCGATTGTTTGATTGTTTCCCCGTTCCTTCTTCCTTTCCTGTTCCCTGTTCGAGATTCTTACTTCGCAGGGCGAAAACACGAATTTTCACCCT
The DNA here is from genome assembly GCA_003526375.1 of Lentisphaeria bacterium. GTDB lineage: Bacteria > Verrucomicrobiota > Lentisphaeria > Victivallales > UBA1829 > UBA11452. Next base: position 81,714 of record DPDG01000074.1, on the reverse strand, counting down.
GATCGAGCTCCTCATCGTGATTGCGATCATTGCAATTTTAGCCTCAATGCTGCTGCCTGCGCTTAATCAGGCGCGGAACAAGGCGTCGCAAATCGCCTGTACCAATAATCAGAAGCAGTTGTTTCTGGTTCTTCATGCATACCTTGATGCCAGTGATACCCGGCTGCCGGTTTATGATAATGTCATCTGGAAAGGTGCGCCGGAATGGATGCACCGCCTGAAAGACATGGGACTTGTCAAAACGGCAGACTGGAAACGCTATTCGTGTTCCAAAGCCGATTTTACCGTCAATTATACCTCTGCCGAAGCCAGTAAAGTGACTACGTTCTGTTACGGTATCAATCCGGGATATATGATTGAGAAAAGACAGCTTTACTATGAACATGACGGGGTTAGTCCCTGGTTGTTTTTCCGGAAGAACAGCAATCAGAGAGGAGTCCTGATTTATAAAAAGCTCAAGTCGCCTTCTGTGGTGATCATGCTGGCGGATACAAAGCGCGGGCCGGATATGCCGTATAATTACAACCGTATCGACATACGGAACAACTACGGCAGATTCTGGGATGCACACGGAGCCAAACGCTGCAATATTGTCTATTGCGACGGTCATGCAAGTGCGGCGGATGTCATGGAGATTTCCCGGAACGGTTTCCCGCGTTCCGCTGCGGATGCCAACAGCGGTTCGCTTTCCAAGATCAGCGACACCGACTGGTATTCCTATGGTTTATTTTTGAAATAACGAGAAGAAAGGATTGTGAACAGAATGAAAATCGGATCGGTATTTGTCTTGGCGTCCCTTGTTTTTCTGAGTGCGGCTCTGGAGCCTGTTTTTGAATTTCGTCCGGCAGACGGCAAACCGTATCATGCCGGCGACCCGCCGGAAGATTTGCCGCGGCTCCGGTTTCCTGAGGAAAAATTCAGCGGAGAACAGTTTACCGTGGAAGCATGGGTCGCGCCGGGCGGCGTGGTGCCGGGAACGTTTCAATTTATCGGCAACAATGGATACCGCGGGATCGTTTTCAAGGGGAACCGGGGAAGAATGAACGTGGATTTTTCCTTTCAGCTTTATGATATGGTACCGAATTTCTCCCTTGTCAATCCGGATACGAAAATCTGGGAGGGGATTCTGCGTTACCACGACAAGCTGCGGACAGGAAAATACGGAACTGAACTTGTCCCCCTGAAAGAATGCGTGAAGGCGGAGCCGTTTCGATGGAATCATGTGGCGGCTGCATTCGACAAGGGAAAGATCACAACCTATGTCAACGGAAAAATCGCCGCCTGCGGGACCAGCCGTACCAGGAGTCTTCCCATCAGTGACAGTGCCGTTCAAATCGGCTGCGGTCAGGGGGATGGCGGAGGAAGCATGGCGTTTTTCAACGGATACATCGGGAGTGTTTCCTTTTATGACACCGCGCTGTCTCAGGAACAGATTGCGGAGAATTTCCGGGCGGGGAAGAACGTTTATCCCGACGGCAGGGTGGAGGTCCCCCGCAGGCGCGCGGCGCTGTTTGCCGGTTACAGCCCGGATTTCAGGCGGAAACTTGCTTTGACGGAGCGTTTCGAGCGGAACATTCCGGCGCCGTTGCAGGAGAAGAATTCCAAATTTGAAGTTGTCATGCATAACGGGGCGCCGGCAATTCGCCATAACGGTGAAATTGTGCCCTGCATGACTGTTGCCGTCGCTCCGCGCGATTCCGATGAGAAAATGAATGCCAGCCTGCGTGATTTTGCCGCTGCGGGGATGCCGTTTCAGGGGCTCCTCATGCAGAATATGACTATATGGAGAAACGGCATATACGGCTGGTTCCTTGCCCCCGGAAAATATGATTTCAGCAGGATCGATACCGTAATTCAGGCGGCGGTCAGGGCAAACCCCCGTGCCCGGATCATGCTGCGGCTCAAACTGGATATGCCGCGTGGCTGGGCGAAGCTTCATCGCAGGGAAGCCGGCTGTACCGTGGATGGCAAAACGGATCGTGATCAGCCGTCCTTCAGCAGTCCGGCATGGCGGCGCGATGCCATGGAAGCCATGCAGGCGGCGATCCGCCATATTGAAAGTTCGTCTTATGCCCACCATATCGCGGGCTATCTTTTGAGCGGCGGACGCGCCAGTGAATGGTATTGGTGGGGCAGTCATCACGGGCTGGTGGATTATTCTCCCGTAAACAGGGAGGCGTTCCGGGAATATCTGAAAAAGCGTTACCGGACGGATGCCGCGCTCCGCAAGGCGTGGAACAGGAGCGATGTGAGTTTCGGGACTGCTGAAATACCTTCCCCGGAACAGCGTTCCAAAGTCTCCGAATACGGCTTTTTCCGTTATTGGCCGAAAGCGCGGGCGGTCATCGACTACCGGATGTTCGCCAGCGATACCGTTGCCGACTGTATTTCCATGTTTGCCGCCGGTGCGAAGCAGGCGATGAAAACCCCGAAACTGATCGGCGTTTTTTATGGTTATACTCTTTGGCACAGGGAACTGGAGAATCAGGGATTTCATGCGCTGAACCGCATCCTGCGCGATCCGAATGTGGATTTTCTGATCGGTCCGACCAGTTACGATCGCCGCCGCGCGGGACAGGAGGGCGACTATCTGTGCGGCTATACCGCTTCGCTCCGGCTGCATCGCAAGTTCTATTTCGACGAGGCGGATATGCGGACGTGCTTTGCAGTCAACAATAATGTTTACCGGACACCCACGCTGGAGGAAACGCTCAATGTCCACTGGCGCAGTTTCGGCAATTCCCTGACGCAGGGAGCCGGAATCCAGTGGCTGCTGCTGGAGGGCGTTTCCACATTTCACCACGAGAAGCTGATGGAGCAGTTTGCCGGAATGGCGCGATTGGAGAAATCTCTTCTCGATCAGCCCCGGCATTCTGTTGCGGAGGTTGCTCTTATCGTGGACGAAACCAGTATGATGTTCGTCAACGATGCGAAGAAGCAGCATCAGGATTATGTGCGCAATGCAAAGGCGGAATGCGGACACGCGGGTTTTCCGTTTGACACTTATCTTTTCAGCGATCTCTTTGAAGACAACATGCCGGATTACAAACTTTACATATTTGCCAACGTCTGGCATCTCGGACTTGATGAATATGAAGTCCTGCGGAAGATTCATGCCAGACTTTCCCGCAACCGGGCATCCGCTCTCTGGTTCTATGCTCCCGGCTTTATTACCTATGGCGGGAACAGCCTGAAACTGATGAACCGGTTGACCGGCTTTGAATTCCGTCTGGAACGTCCGGTCAGGAGAGCCCGCCTGGAAGTTGCGGCACCTGCGGGAATGAGCAAATACATGAAGCCTGATCCTGAGTACTATACGTTTGATCCCGGATTTTCGGTGGTTTCCCCGGACGCCGTAATTCACGGCAGGCTCCGCAATCTTCCTGTTCTGGCGGAGATCAGGGGTCCCTGGGGCGGAAAGAGTTTTTACAGCCTGACGCGTCCGACTGCCGGTCTGTTGCGCGGCGCTGCGGAGGCGGCCGGCGTTCATATCTGGAACCGTTCCGGAGATCTGGTTCGCGCCAATGCCGGATTTTTGATGATTCATGCCGATGGAAACGGCAGGAAAGAGGTCCGGCTTCCCGGAAAAAGAAGACTGAAAAATCTGGCGGATGGAACAGTGCTGCCGGCTGTGGACAGGTTGTCTCTGGATATGCGTCATGGTGAAACCGTCATATATCAGATGAATCCTCCCGCCGCATCCGGGCTGTAACAGGAAAGAAGGTTTGTACTTATGCAGATTGCGCATCGTGTTGAATGTGTTTTACCCTCTCCGCCGCGGGCGGTTTTTGACCGTGCCTCAAGGTATCCGGATGTCATTGATCTTACTTTGGGAGACCCTGATCTGCCACCGCCGCTCAATGTCCGCAAGGCGGCATGCCGTGCCATTATGGAAGGATATACCCGCTATTCCGCAAATGCGGGGCTTCTTGAACTGCGCCGTGCCATTTCGGACGATATCAGGCGATCCACGGGGGTGGAGGCGGACTCTGAAAGAGAGATCATCGTTACGGTAGGAGCTATGGAGGCCGCTTTCCTGACACTCTATTCTCTGGTGGAACCGGGTGACGAGGTTGTGATTCACGCCCCTTACTGGATCAATTATTCTCAGGTGGTCCGTTCTCTCGGCGCTGTTCCGGTCTTTGTCTATACGCGTCCGGAGGATGGTTTCCAGCTTCAGGCAGATGATCTGGAGGCGGTTCTGACGAAACGTACAAAAGTGGTCGTCCTGAACTCGCCGAACAATCCAACCGGAGCCGTCATTCCGGAAAAAACGCTGGAGAAAATCGCGGAGCTTGCACAACGCTGCGATTTCACCGTACTTTCCGATGAAATATATGAGTCTCTGGTTTATGACGGATGCCGGAGCCGGAGCATCCGCGGCATTCCCGGAATGAAAGAACGCACCGTGGTCATCAACGGCATGTCGAAACGTTTTGCCATGACGGGATGGCGGCTGGGATGGGCTGTCGGACCGGAGAAATTGATCGCGCAGATGACCAAGATGCAGGAGAATATCGTTGCCTGTGCCCCGCTGCCCGCACAACATGCCGGAATCGAGGCTCTGAATAAGCGGACTGACACGAATTATATCCGGGAAGAGTTTCAGAGACGGCGCGATCTCATTTATGACGGGATCAATGCCATTGACGGTTTGGCGTGCCGTCCTGTTCCGGCGACTTTTTACGCTTTCGTTGATATCGGGCGGACGGAGCTTCGTGCGGAGGATTTTGTCTATCGGCTGCTGGATTGCCGGAGAGTTGCCGTTGTCCATGGTTCCGCATATGGAGGGAGCCGCTATGATCGGTATATCCGGATTGCCTTCACTCTGGAAGAAGAAAAACTGAAAGAGGCGTTAAGGCGCATCCGGATGTTTATGGCGTCTCTCTGATGTCTCCTGAAGGAACCAGCCGTGATTTCTTCAGAAAAACAATTCATTTCAGGTGAATCATTATGATTGAATGACATGACGGTTGAGTATGTCGGGGTTCCGGTGCCGGAGTTTTTAACCTCCGGCACAAGTTGTTTTTCAGCGTTTGATGTGCTTGTTGTATTCCAAAAGGTTTTCAAAGAGAGGCAGTCCGAGGATGTCGCCGCAGATGACTACCATTCCTTTGCCGAGGGGGCGTGCCAGCATGAATGGTTTCTCCTCTCCTGCGGCGGTCTTCTGGGCCGCGAGAACCACCCATTTGTCCGGATATTTCGGCTCCAGAGTTCCCGAAGGCGTGAAAACCAGATGGTTTGATATTTTATTGGGAGTTGTGGCAAACGCATCGTTGCGGATGTAGGATGGTTTCCTGACTTTTCCCGCATTTTCCGTGAATTTGATTGCATAGGTCGGATTGGAAAACTGTTTTTCCAGTTTGTCAAGGAAGAAATAGCTTCCGAAGAAGACGACCGCGCCGTCTTTTACTGCTGGAATCAGTTTTTCATCGAAGAACTTCTGCGGAAAATGGTTCTGGTAGTTTTCGATATAGATGAAATCCGTTCCTTTGAGAGTCACGTTGTTGGCTCCCTCCACGCCATGCACATTGGTGAATTTCCAGTTGCGCTCAATCAGTTTCGGAACGGTGTAAGTGCAGCGCATGCCGTTACTGAAGCCTTTTGAGGAAATCCAGACAATGGAATATTTGGACGCCTTGCTGAAATAGAGCGAGGCTCCGGTCATTGACGCATGGTATGATGCGAAAGGAAATGCGACTACCTCCTTTTGATTGTTGCGGATGATGGTGATGTGCCACTGGTCCCCGTGTTTGGGGGCGGAGCCGGTGATTGCTTTGAACGGAATCGTGAAATCCATGGTCCAGCAATTTTTTCCCGTGGTTGTTTTTACATTCCACTCCGGATTCCATGATTTATCCCATTTGATGGCATCGTATGTGCCGCCTGCCGGATTGGCTGCCAGTTGACGGTAACCTATTCCGTCATGCGGTTCAATGAATATCTCGACATTGTCATATTTATTATCGCGATGCCAGAGATTCACATCTCTGCCCTTGGGACCTTCTTTCAGGAGTTCCATATTGTCCTCCGGACCTTCCACCCTGATATGGAGCGCCTTATTGGTCCAGTAGACAGCCACAGTAGAGTCTGTCGGCTGTCCTTTTTTATCCACCATGCGCTGTCTGGGAATATCCTTGAATCCGTTTCCTTCTGGCATTTGCTGGGCACAGATGGAAAGACCGTTTGCCGTGACATTCAAATAGAGCGACTCCCACTTGGCGAATAATTTCCGGTCCAGTTCGATATCGGCAGTGACCCGCGGATTTCCCTGCGCAGCTTTCAGTGCCCGGTTGAATTTATCATGCGCCATGGCGATGATCGACTCATTGATGAATGCCGGTGCAACAGGCAAAGCAGAGGCTCCGGTATCTGTTGCAATGTGTATCTTCATGGAATCCCACTGTTTCGCCATTGAGTCGTGGTATTCATACATGATATCTGCTGCCGGACCGTAGACTTTTTCGCAGAAGTCACGGAGAATTGCATCGGCGCTTGCGGACGGATTCCAGGCGAGCCTGGCATAAACGTAATATGCAATGCGGTGGATGAGATTGAAAATATCTTCACGTCTTGCATTTTCATCCCACCGGATCAATTGCTCTGTCTTGACATGAATCAGGTTCATATCTCTGCAAACCTGCAACTGATCTTCCAGCATGTGCCAGAAAGGCATATAAACCGGATTCGGGTAAATGGCGTCAAATTCATATCCGTAAAGCCCGATCGTGGTCTTTTTCTGCCAGTTTTTCAGATGTTTGAATCCCTTCTGGTTTTCAGGGCAGTTGGGATCGTCGTGCTTATGCACATAGCATCTGTTCAGGCAGATGTCTACATACTCAAGTCCTTCGATGGTTGTTTTCGGTATCTGGTAGTATTCTGCATATCCTGTTCCGGCGAACATGACGTCCGGGCATTGTTTTCTGATTTCTTTGATCAGGATCTTATAATAGTCATACCAGCGCGAGGAGCGGTCAGGATTCTTCGTGCATTCCGGGCATTCGCAACGTTCCCGGATGTCTTCCGGAAAGGCATTGATCAAGTCCAGATTTCCCCTTTTGACGATTCCGGCAATCCTGTTTACGGCATATTGCGTGAATTCCGGATTTGACCAGCAGCCGACGAATCCTTCCGGTATGCGTTTGCCGTCAACAAGAGCGAACAGCTCGGGGCGTTCCGCAAAGAGTCCCTGATAGACTCCGACGAAATGCCCGAGATCATATTTGTAGTAACCCGCCTTGTCGCGGATGGACAGTGTTCTTGAGCCGCAGTTCAGAAAATTTCTGGCCATCCAGATTTCCGTCGGCACATGGGCTGCTGTTACGCAGGGAGTCATTTCCCGGAAGCGGAAGACCGGTCTGAACTTGTAATTGACATTGTTGAGGTTCCATTGTTTCAGAGCTGGAAGAAACTCGCCGTCGTCTCCGGGCCAGAACCAGCGCACGTCAAGTTGATTCTGCAGAAAGGAATAGACGGCATAAAGTGCTGCGCGCGGCTGATTTCCTGCAAGATACAGGTTCCCATCCATGGTGCGCACTGTGATTTCTTCTGTTTTGCCATCGGAGATTTGCAGCTTTTCAGCCTGTTTCTTAATGAAATCCGCTGTTCCCGGAGTTCCGATCAGAATGGTGCCTTTTGTCGGATTTGCATCGACGGCAATGACGGGAAAATCTGCTCCGGAGATTTTTTTTCAGAGTATTTTTCAATTCTTCCGCCGCATACTTTTCCACTGCCGTGGCATCAGGCGAAATTCCTATCTTCCATCTGGTTTTCCCCTGATTGAAGAATTCCGTCTCTGCATACGTTGCAACCGACAGTGCAAACAGCAGTAATACCGTTAATGATTTCATCGTCCTTCTTTCTTTTTTCAGTTTGAATAATTAAAGTTATTTACAGAACATTCTGCCATACTTGCCGTTGCGGCTTATGGCCTCTTTGGTTGCGTAAAGCTTTGAATCTCCATTGTTGATGGAGTAGCTATGGGAGGTCAGCCCCACCATAATCATCTTGTGAGCAAGATTGGGAATGCTTTGAGCGCTTCCGTCCTCATAACCGGCGTTTACGGATTGATGTGCCCACTCCGGCCCGAGCTCCTTAGTAGCTCGGTCCCAGGTGATTGCTGCTTTGGGGGAATTTCCCAGTTTATAACCCCAGGCTGACATTGCGGCAGTGTCAAACGACGGCTGCATCTCCTCGTATGTTTTGAGGTCAGTTGTACGCAAGACATAGTTGCCTTCGACAATCTTGTCCGTCTTATTCCATTCATTAGGCCTGAAAATTCTGTCATTGGCAGTATATCCTTGTTCTATCACGGCATCTTTGAATGCCGGGCACCTCATTACATTCGGAGTGAGATACCCGTCTGCGCAGAGTAATCCTGCAAGACGTTCTCTCCATAAGGTTTTATTTTGACTGATGATACTGCAGTCCATCCATTCCAATGCCAGATGTCCCTGAGCTGTAGTCATTGGACCATAGTCTTTATTGGCATTGGCATACATGGTATAACCGATTCCGATCTGCCTGACGTTTGACAGACATGCCGCCGTTTGTGCTTTCTCACGTGCTTTGTTCAGGGCAGGCAGCAGCATTGCCGCTAAAATTGCGATGATCGCAATCACGATCAGCAATTCTATCAGTGTGAAAATGTGCAGATAAAGTGTTCGCCGGCGAATATCTCTGGCACCTGATATCATCCGTTGTTTTGTATTGTTGTCCATTTTAGTCCTCCTTCTAGTTTAAGTTTTTTGAAACGGAAAAATCTGTAAACTGGGTGGAAACTGCAAAGTCTTATCACTGCCTCCTCGGGATGGATGTTAATTCATGGGATCGCGGCGGGGCACAACTGTCTCTTACTGCAAGACTTCTCTTGATTACCACTCTGTCCCGCGGCAGGTCCGGCTTTTCGATTTTTTTGAAAATCTGGTCCGTCAGGAGTTCCGCGAGCGAGGTCTTGTCAGAATGCTTGATTGTCGTAAGCGCCGGAATATAAAGTTCCGCCTGCTTGACATCATCACTTCCGATGACGCTGAAATCCTCCGGGCAACGGTATCCGTGGTCTGCAAGGCACCGGATGGCGCCGAATGCGATGTCGTCGCTTGAGGCAACAATGGCAGTCGGCAGGTCGGCGGAAAATTCTTTCAGCATCTTTTCCGTCAGGCAATATCCCGCCGAGCTGGAAAGCAGACCGATTGAGTTGTCGCAGTCCATATATTTGATTTTGACGCTGTATTCCGGGCACAATCGCATGAGACATGGCAGGCGTCCATCGAAATTACAGCCGATCCATACTATATTCCTGTGTCCGAGAGAGGTGAGATATTCCAGCAGCTCTCTGAAAATCTGCTCCGAGTCCGTCACCAGACAGTCAAAACGGGGATCTTCATTATAATAGGAAACGACCGGAAATTCCGGTTTGCCTTCAATGATATCCGGCTGAACGGTGATCAGTCCGTCGATTCTCCAGGAAACGATATTCCGGTAGGCTTTGACCGCTTCTTCCATCTGAATCCAAAAGGCAAAGACAGGAAAATATCCACGTTTCAAGATCAGTTCGTGAAGTTCTCCCGCCAGCTCGGAATAGAAATTGACAATGGAGAGAGAGGGCAGGAGAATACCGATCAGGTTGGAACGGCGCCTGCGCAACTGACCCGCCGCACGGTCCGGCTGGAATCCCGCTTTGCGTGCCTCCTCGCGAATCCTTGCCGCCAGCTCCGGGCGCACACGTTTCTTGTCACAGCCGTTCAGAACGCGTGAGACCGTTGCAACGGAGAGTCCCAGATTCTCCGCCAGTTTCATCATTGTCATTGCCATTGTGCTTTTTCCTTGCAATATGAAAGGTAAACGTTTGCCTTTTCTTTTTATATATTATAATGAATTCTGCAATTTTGTCAAGTCCCTGTAATGGAAAAATCATGATTTTATTGCAGGAAAAGAGGAACAGGGGAAAAACGGCATTTCTATCTTCCCGAAGCCGAACGTCCTGCCGTCTGGATTTTCGACGGCGGGCTTAAGATTGCCGGAGCGCCGGAAACAAGGTTGGATTCAATTTTGTTTTTCTGCGGATTTCGCAATCGTCCCCGTGATGCGCTGCATCACATTTTGGCGAAAAGAGCAAAAAGAGTTGACATTTTGTTTTTACATGACAGTTCGCTTTTACGACGGGATTTTAAGAGGTCCCCGTCCGTTCCTCCTGTTGGTTCTGGAGAGAGCCTGCTGACGGGGAAAGTCTTCTCCTGATTCTAAAAGAGGAGATCAAAAAAGTGGGGGTGGAGGCCGGGAAGCCTTCACCTCATTTTTTCCGGGCTTTTTTACCCGTGTCATCTCTTGATCGCCTTGTTGTATTCCAGAATATTCTCCAGGAGTTTGACATTGCCTCCGATGTCGCCGGTCAGTACAACCATGCCCTTGCCGAGCGGACGCGCAAGAATGAACGGCTGTTCTTCCCCTTTGGCTGTCTGCTGCCTGGCGAGCTCCTCCCATTTGCCGGGATATGCCGGAATGAAGTTGCCGGACGGCGTGTGCCGGAGCACCTCTCTGATCTTATTGGGAGTATCTGCAAAACTGTTCTGAGCAATCCAGGACGGTTTTCTGGTTTTGGAGGCATTTTCCGCGAATTTCATCTGATAGGTCGGATCGTCGAACTGTTTGTGCAGTTCATGCACCCAGAAATAACAGGAGAAAACGACGACTGCACCGTTTTTCACCGCCGGAATCAGTGTCTCCCGGTAAAATCCAAGCGGAAGTTTGTTCTGATAGTTCTCAATGACAATCAGTTTGCTGTCGGAGAGATCGACGTTCTTTGCCCCTTCGGGCCCCTTGACGTTCTGAACCTGCCAGCCGTCTTTCAGGAATGCCGTTTTACAGCTTTCGAACCGCCGTCCGCCGGCAAGCGCGGGCGTGGAGATCCACGTCATGCGGCGGTCCGGATCGGTGTTTTTCGAGAAATAGAGTGTTGCCGCCCGGCTGAGATCAAGGTGTGCCGGCGCGGGGAACCCGCACGCTTCCGGCTTGCTGTTGCGGATTACGATGATTTTCCACTGATCGCCGTCTTTCGGTGTCTTTCCAAGCGATGCGAACGGTATTTGTATGTTCATGATCCAGCGCTCCGCCTCAAGCACCGGCGTTGCCGTCCAGACGGGATTCCACTTCTTATCCGAACCGGCTGCGTCATAGGTGCCGCCTGCCGGATTGACTGCCATCTGGCGGTAGCTGGAACCGTCGTTCAGGTCAAGAAACAGTTCGATGCTGTCGTCGTTCCAAAGATTGACGTCGTGTCCGGTTTTGCCTTTGCGAAGATTTTTCATATCCGGTTCCATGCAGACCACCTGGATGTGAAGTGCGTCCGGTGTCCGGTAGATTCTGGTCTCCGTGGGCAGATGCGTCCCTTTTTTGCTTGTCATCGGAAGCTTTCCGAGTTTTTCAAACTCATTGCCGCCTTTCAGGAGGGGCGGGCATACCGTTACGGCATTGTCGCGGGCGACCTGATACGCTTTCTCCCATTTGCCGAACAGCGCCGCTTCAAGCGCGATTTCGTCCAGATGCCGTTTGCGGAGCAGCGGATTCTTTTCCTTCTTTACATCCGCTTCCGCTGTTTTGAATTGAGCTTTTGCAAATTGAATCAGTTTGTCATTGATGAGGTTTTTCGCCGCTCCTCCGGGATCGGCTCCGAAATAGGTCAGATGGATTTTCATGGAATCCCATGCTTTCGCCATCGCCTGATGATAGGCATACATTGCCTCCGCGCCGGCGCCGTATACCGTGTCGCACCAGTCTCTGAGGAGCGTATCGGTTTCTGCGGCGGGGTTCCACATGAGCTGAGCATACAGATAGTTGGAGAGGCGGTGCGCCTGCTGCGGAAGATCGGCGCGTTTTGCGTCTTTGGGATAATAGACGCCGAGCTCGGTTTTCATACGGACCAGCTTCATGTCGCGGAAGTGCTTCATCTCATCTGCCAGCATGTTCCAGAAAGGAAGGTACATGGCTCCCTTGAATACGTCGAATTCGTATCCGTAAATTCCCATCGGCGCTTTTTCCTGCCAGCGTTTCAGCTCCTCCATGGATTTGCGGTTCAGGCTGCAGGACGGATCTTCGAATTTGTGAACGTAACAGCGGTTGTACTGGCAGTATTCCACGTATTCCAGCCCTTCGACTCTTGCGGCCGGCACCGTTCTGTATTCCTGATATGCGATTCCGGCGAACATCATCTGCGGCTCGCTTTTCCGTATCTCCTGAATCAGTTTGTGATAATACTGGAACCAGCGTGAGGAGGGATCGGGATTCTTCACGCATTCCGCGCATTCGCAGCGCTGCGTGATATCCGCGGGGAATGTGTTCAGCAGATCGAATTTACGTTTTTTGATGAGATCAAGATGTTTCTGCACGATCATTTTCGTGAAATCGGGATTCGACCAGCATCCGGCTTCGCCTTCCGGCACACGCCTGTTGTCGATCAGGGAAAAATATCCGGGATGCTTTGCAAATTCTCTTTTGCCGATGGAAACCCAGTGTCCGCCGTCCAGACGGTAGAAACCCGCCTTTTCGCGGACGGAGAGCGTGCGGGAACCTCCGTTCATGAAATTGCGCGCAAGCCAGATTTCCGTCGGGACGTGGTAATGGAGCCCGCACGGCGTCATTTCGCGGAAACGGAACGGCGGCTTGTAGTTGAAACTTAACTGCGGCAGGGGATAGCTGTTCTTTTTCCTGATGAATTCGCCGTCGTCTCCGGGCCAGAACCAGCGGACTCCGAGCTGATTCTGAAGAAACGAATAGACCGCATACAGCGCGCCGCGCGGATTGTTGCCCGCAAGATAGAGATTGCCGCCGAGCGTATAAACCGCAAGTTCTTCGGTATTGCCTTTCTTCAGCTTGAGCGCATCCGCTTTTTCCCGGATTTGCGGGGTACTGTCCGGCGAACCGATGATGATTGTGTTGCCGTCAGGGAATGTTTCACTTTTGAGGATGGGGAATTCCGCTCCTGAAATCTTCTGCAATGCCGTCTGAAGTTCCTGTGCCGCATATTGTTCCGCCGGAACCGCTTTCGGTGAAATTCCGATCTTCCATTCGGTTTTTCCATTCTGGAACAGTGTGTCTCCTGCCATTGCGTAAACTCCCAGAACAGCGGATAGTAAAGTTGCCGTCAGTTTTTTCATTTTCATATTTTCCTTGATGATGTTATTTGAAAGAACTCCAGGGTTCTTTTGTATTTGAGATTGCTTTCAGGTAAGGTGCCCGATATGGTGCAACATGCCCGTCTGCATGCACCGTATTAGCGAAACCGTTGTAAAAATATCTGCCGTCAGTCGCCACGGCAACTTTTCCGAAATGTCTGCCGTTTACGGTAGAGGTGTTCAGCAGATAACGTCCGCTGTTCGCCTGTGCCGGAGTGAATGCAAGGTCTCCGTTCAGGGATTCGCCCGCGACCAGCAGGCTGGAAGGCGATTTGATCTGCGAAATTTTTTTGGCTGTTCCCCAGTCTTTGCTGTAATGTGATACGTTGCTGTTGCACCCGTAAGAGATGCCATTGATGGAATATGTATAATTATTGGCTGTTGTTATTTTTGCCGACCAGTTCGGACACCACCAGAGTTTGTCTTTTACATTGGTGTCTCCGGTTTTGATGAAATCGCTGTTTTTCGCCGTGACGTAACTGTAGATCAGTTTTACGTATGCGGCATGCGAAATGTAATTGGTCGGATAATATTCTTTGTTGTCCGGTGTGTACATGACGAATCCCATTCCGATCTGCTTGATGTTATTCCTGCATTGGATGTCACAGGCTTTCTGCCTTGCCGCATTCAGCGCCGGCAGCAACATGCCCGCAAGAATCGCGATGATCGCGATAACGATGAGTAACTCGATAAGGGTGAAACACTTCCGCATTATTTTCTCCTTGTCTTTTGATGGTATTGTTCTCTTTGTATTCATTTAATTTCCTTTTCTGTAATGGATTTGCAGGATTCACGGATGACAAGTTCCGGGCGGATTTTACTGACCTGAACCGGCATATCCGGGGTTTCAAGGCGTTTCATCAACAGATCGACCAACGCATCGGCCAGGTCATTCGTATGAGTGTTGAATGTCGTGAGGGGAGGGAGGGTGAACGCCGCCGTCACCGTGTTGTTGAATCCGATTACGGAAAGGTCTTCCGGGATGCGGATTCCCGAACGGATCGCGCAGAACATGGCGCCGGCAGCGATGGAGTCGTTCTGTGCAACAAGAGCGGTCGGACGTTTTTTCAGGGACAGGAACTCCGGCATGGCGTCATTGCCTCCGGGCAGTGTCCCTTTTGCCGGAATGAACCACTCCTCTCTGACCGGAAGTCGGGCTTCTTCCAGATTTTGCCGCAGGAATTCCGCTCTGGGGTCTTCCAGCGGTCCCAGATAACCGATTTCCACGTGCCCCAGTTCCAGCAGATATTTTACGGTTGTCTTTGAGGAAAACGCATAATCCTGCATGACGGCGTCGAATCCGGGTATTTCCGCTCCGTAAATCACCGCCGGAATCTTTTCACGGGCGAGACATTCATGGTAGTCCCACGCGATGATGCCGTCGACATTATGCAGGAATATGGACTCGAATGCCTTTTCGATCCCTTCCACCGTTTTCCAGAATGAAAAAAGCGCCATGTAACCGCGTTCCGCGAGCTTTTCCTGAACCAGAGACAGCATATCGGAATAGCCGGTGTTGACAGGCATCGGCATACTGACGCCGATTGTATACTGTTTCTGCTGACGCAGGCTTTTGGCGGAGAGATTCGGACGGTAATTGTATTGTTTCGCCAGCTCCCGCACCTTTTCCTGCTTGACACGTGCGATGCGTCCGTCCGCTTTCCCGTTCAAAACCAGCGAAACGGTGGTTTGCGAAACGCCCGCCAGCGAGGCCAGTTCTTTCATTCCGATTCCCATAAGACACTCCATGCGACTGTTAGAGTAATACGATTTACGTCATACGATTTACATTATAAGCGAAAGTGTCTTCATTGTCAAGGGGGCAAAGAAGAAAAAGTTGTATTTTTTTCTTTCTGTGGTATTGTGACGGATGAACCAACTGTAAAGCGGGAAAGGATTTTGAACGATGCGGAGTCTGAGCTGGAAATATTTTCTCATTCTGTTTTTATGCTGTTGCTGTTCTTATGTTCATGCGGCGCGTTTTGCGCTGCTGACCGATCTTCATGTGAGCCCCGGAACGCCGAATGACGCGGCTCTGGGCAGGGTGGTCGATGAGATCAACCGGGGCGGATATGATTTCGCGGTCGTTTCCGGCGATATCTCCAATCAGGGGACGGACGCCGAACTGGAAACAGTGAAAAAGCGTCTTTCCGGGTTGCGCCTTCCTTATTACCTTGTTCCGGGGAATCATGAGACAAACTGGTCGGAAAGCGCCGGATTGACGATCAACCGTCTGTGGGGCGGCGACCGCTTCCTGTTCAGAAGCGGAAAATGGCTGTTCGTCGGGTTCAATACGGGCCCTTACATGAAAATGGGGGACGGTCATGTGAAAGCGGAAGATATCCTGTGGATGGAGAAGGTTCTGCAATCGGAACTGAAGGAGGGGGAGCGTCCTGTCTTCATCGCGCACTATCCCGCAAATGAATGGCTGAGCAACGGCGGAGCGGTCATTGCCCTGATGAAGAAATATCGTGCCGCGGCAATGTTCTTCGGCCACGGACATGCGCTTCGCGCCTATAATCTGGACGGCATTCCCGGCGTGATGGGGCGCGCCCTGTATATGCCGAAAGATCGTTCTTTCGGATATACCGTGGTTGAAATGAACGGCGATCGTTTTGAAATCTATGAGAAGAAGCTCGGAGAACCGCTCTCCAAAGTAGTTTATGCGTTCGGGGCAGGGGAGACTTTTGGCGATCTGCCGCCTCCTCCCCCGCCCGCGCCGCCTGGCGGCAGGCTGCCGGATGGTTGGAGCGAAAAACTGATTCTGAGTGCGGACGCTTCCATATTCACCGGACTTGCGTTTCGTGGAACCGTCCTGTACTACGGAACTTCCACCGGTGAACTCCGCGCGTATGACTGGAAGAAACAGAAGACGCTATGGACTCTTGATCTCGGCGGGACGGTTCATTCGACGCCGCTGTATGGCTGTGGCGTGGTCATCGCAGGCAGTATCGGAAACGAGATTGCCGGAGTTGACGCAGATACGGGGAACGTTCTCTGGAAGCTTCCCGCCCGTGCTCCGGTCATCAATGACGGGCTGATTCATGACGGTTTTCTTTATATGGGGCTGGGAAAAGGGGAATTCTGCAAGATTGACGTGAAGACCGGACGGAAAATCTGGAGCTGGACCGGGGTGCAGGGAATCTTTCAGGCACAGCCTGCGGTCGCCGGAGGCAGGGTCGTATTCGGCGCATGGGACCGCCATCTCTATTGCCTGAACGAGTCGGACGGATCGCTGCTCTGGAGCTGGAACAACGGTCATCCGCAGAAGCTGTATTCTCCGGGGAACTGCGTTCCCGTCATCAGTTGCGGCAAAGTGTTTCTTGTTGCGCCGGACCGCTTTATGACCGCATTGGATTTGCGGACGGGACGTCAGCTCTGGCGTTCCGGACAGTTTTCCGTCCGTGAGTCCCAGTGCGGTTCCGTTGACGGAAAGCGGGTTTACGGCAAGACAATGAACGGCCTGATCATTGCCGTGGATGCCGACGCGCCTGAATACCGCAGTCTCTGGAACGTCGATGCGAAGTTCGGCTATGAGCACAATCCGTGTCCTCTGCTGGAACATGACGGGATTGTGTTTGCCGGATCGCGCCAGGGGATACTGGCGGCGGTGGATGCCGGAACGCGGAGACTGCTCTGGACATATAAATGCGGCAACTCCTCGATCAACAAGATCGCCGCCGGTCCTGGCGGCGGAATCTGGGTGACTCTGATCGAAGGAAAAATTTACCGTTTTTTCCGGGATGGGAAATGAAAAGCGCAAGTTCCGGCGTCATTGCTCTTTCGGGGCCAGCAGTTCCGTCACGATTTCCTTGAAACGGTTTCCGCGTTCGGCATAGTTTTTGAACATGTCCATGCTGGCGGTTGCGGGGGAAAGCATCACACAGTCTCCCGCCTCCGCAATTGAACAGGCGTCCTTGACCGCCGATTCCAGACTGCTGGACATCTTGCATTTGACCTTGCGGGCGATTGCCTCGTGAATCTTTTCCTTGCATTGCCCGATCAGGAATGCCTGCCGGATATGAGGCAGGCTCTTTTCCAGTTCGGTGAAATCCATGTCCTTGTCGAGTCCGCCCAGAATCAGGATTATGTTTCTGCCGTCTGCGAATGTCCCGACCGCCGCATTGACCGCGTGAGGATTGGTCGCTTTGGAATCGTTGATGTATCTCACTCCGTTCTTTTCAAGAAAAACTTCCATGCGGTGTGCATCGGGCTGAAACGCCCGGATCGCCTCTTTGACGCATGAGGCGAAGATGGCGTCTTCTCCGAGAAGCGCGCGGACCAGAGCCAGCGCCGCCATGATGTTTTCCGCATTGTGAACGCCTTTCAGACGGGATTCCGCAAACGGCAGTATCTCCCTGCCGCGAAACCGGATGATGCCGTTTTCAAGAGTGAAATCCGCCCGTGGATCGGTTGCGGAAAATGTGGTCATGGGGAGCTCCGGGGGAAGGAAGCGGTTTTTGCAATCCATGAGACTGCTGTTGATGATCCGTGTTTCCGGCGGAGCTTCCGGAGAGCTTGCGAAGATGCGGAATTTGGTTGCCGCATAAGCGTCCATGCCGCCGTGACGATCGATATGGTCGCTGGCGATGTTGAGGATTGCGGCGGGGCATTCCGGAAACTTCGAGATCGTATCGATCTGGAAGGAGCTGACTTCGACGACAAGGTATTTGACGCGCTGTTCCAGCACTTCGATCGCGCAGTCGCTGAGGGCGTGCCCGATGTTTCCGGCGGACTCCGCGCGGATTGCGGACGCCTTGAGGAGCGCGGTGGTCAGTTCCGTCGTGGTTGTCTTGCCGTTGGTTCCGGTGATTGCGGCGATCGGGCAGGTGATATGGCTGAATGCGAATTCCAGTTCGCTGATGACTTTTCCGGCGCTCTGTTCCGCCGTCTGGAAAAGCGGAGTGCCTCGGCGGATTCCGGGACTCATGACCGCGGTTTCGCAGCGGGGCAGGGTGATTTCCGGCGTCCAGGAGAAATAGAGTTCCATCTCACATGGATATTGTTTTTTTATTTCCGCCGCCTGGTCGCGCATTTCGCGCGAATTGTTTTCATCGACAAGGACAATATGTTTTCCGAGGTATCCGGCGAGCCGTGCGGCGGCTTTTCCGCTGACCCCGAATCCGCAGATCATAACGCTGTTTTTCTGATTCATAGTGCATCCCGAATTGATGTGAGAAACCGTCTCCGTAATGAGAGTTCCGGCGTTATTTTCCCGGTATCCTGTTATTATTTGCATTTTAATATACTTCACAGATTGAAAAAAGCACGATGTGCAAGTATTTTTAAGAGTCTTTTTTTTGAATTTCAGTTTCAGGGCGGCGACGCCGGGGACATAACGTACTTTTCAGAAAGTGGAGTGAGCATACTATGGGTTTCGCATGTGGTTTCGTCGGACTCCCGAACGTCGGGAAATCGACTCTTTTCAATGCGCTGTGCAAAGGCGGCGCGGCGTCGGCAAACTTTCCGTTCTGCACGATTGATCCGAATACGGGAATCGTTCCCGTCCCGGACAAACGGCTGGACGAACTTGCCAAGATGGAACACTCCGCCAAAATCGTCCCGACGACCTTGAAATTTATTGACATCGCCGGGCTTGTCGAAGGCGCGAGCCAGGGCGAGGGACTCGGGAACCAGTTCCTCGGGCACATCCGTGGAGTCGATGCGATTGCCCATGTGGTGCGTCTTTTCGATGACCCGGACATTGTCCATGTCGCCGGGCGCGTCGATCCCGCCCATGACCTTGAGCTGATCCTGACAGAGCTCATGCTTGCCGACCTGGATCATCTCAACAACAAACTTGAACGTGCGCGCAAGCAGATACGGAACGCGGACGCCGAGGCGAAATTCGAGTTCGAGCTGGCTTCCTCTTTTGTCGAAGAGCTCGGCAACGGCAGATTGCCGAAGCCCGATATGAGCGATCCGAAAGTGAAAAAGGCGGTTGCCGATCTTCAGCTTCTGACCCTGATGCCCGCGTTTGTGTGCGCGAATACGGATGAAGACTCCTTCCGCAATTTCGGCAAGGATGAGAAATCCGGAAAATTGATTGAGGACGCTGCCCGGCATGGTCTGGAAGTGGTGCCGGTCTGCGCAAAACTGGAAGAAGACCTCAGCACGATGACGCCGGAAGAAGCGCAGGTGTTTCTGGAGGATATCGGCGTGACGGAAAGCGGTCTGGAGCGCGTGATCCATACCGGCTACCGTCTGCTGGATTACATCACGTTCTTTACCGCCGGCCCCACGGAGTCGCGCGCCTGGACGATTACCCGCGGCATGACGGCGCCCGAAGCGGCGGGCAAGATTCACACCGATATGCAGAAGGGCTTCATCCGCATGGAAGTCGTTTCGTATGACGACCTGATGAAATACGGGTCGTGGAACGGCGCGAAGGAGGCGGGGCGTCTCCGCATCGAGGGCAAGGAGTATGTCGTGCAGGACGGAGATTCCGTTTTCGTAAGATTTTCGGTTTAAGTGCAGCGCCTGCACGGGGGATGATGATTGGCAACGGCATTGAACAGTATTTTGAGACGGGTCGGCGGCCTGGCGGGAGCGACTTTCGCCAGCCGCCTCCTCGGTTTTTTCCGCGAGGTATTGACCGCGTCGATTCTCGGCGGCGGCACGGTCGCCTCCGCGTGGACTCTGGCGTTCATGATCCCGAATCTCTGCCGCCGCGTTTTCGGGGAGGGGCTGCTGGCAACGGTGCTGATTCCCATGATGACGCACACGATGGAGCGCAGCGGGCATGAGACTGCAAGAAAGCGTTTTTCCACGATTTTCATCTGGCTCAGCCTGATTCTCTGTGCTTTGACCGTGGCGGTCTCCTTTCTTTCCCTGATGCTCCTGCCGTTTGCCACGGCGGAACGTGTGATTCTGACGCTGAAACTGATTCCGCTTGTCATGCCTTACAGTATCTTCATCTGTCTGATCGGTGTGATGACTTCGCTGATGAACAGCATCAAAGTGTTTTTTCTGCCTGCGCTGGTGAGTCTCGGGCTGAATATCTGCATGATCCTCTGCCTCTGGCTGGTCTGCCCGATGTTTTTGAGCGATCCCCCGAAGATGCTCGACGCGCTTGCCGTTTCCGTTTTGATTTCCGGTGTGCTGGAACTGATACTGATGCTGGCGCTTCTCAAAAAGCACCGTCTGATACCCGTATTTTCCCGAAAGACATTCTGGGGACTGCGGGCGATTGTGGAAATCTGGCGTCTGACTCTGCCCGGGCTTTTCGGTGCGGTTGCATACCAGTTCAGCGTGATCGTCGACCGCGGCATCGCGTGCTGGATCGGTCCCTATGCCGTGCCCGCTCTGGCTTACAGCGACCGTCTGATTTACCTGCCGATCGGAGTGTTTGCCGTGGCGTTCGGTACCGTGTCCCTTACTGAAATGTCGCAGATGGCGGTCAAACATAATTACAGGGATATGATCGCGACGATGTTTTCCTCGATGCGCTGTCTCCTTTTTCTGACCGTTCCGCTGGCGGCGTTCATGTGCGTATTCAATACCGCCCTGATCCGCCTCGTTTATTACCGCGGGCAGTTCGGGGAGACCGCGCTTGCCGAGACGTCGTGGGCGTTTCTGTTTTACGCTTTCGGCGTGCCTGCTTTCGCCGCGATGAAGATTACGCTTGCAGGTTTCTACTCCCGCAAGGAAATGAAGACTCCGATGTATGTTTCGGTGATCTGCATCGGCGTCAATATCGTCCTGAACCTCATTCTGATGCACCCGCTGAAACAGGGCGGAATCGCGCTTGCGACCGTAATCAGCTCCTACCTGAACAACCTGATTCTGCTGGCGGTTCTGGAACGGACGGTCGGCGGGCTTCCCGTCAGGGAGATGCTGAAATTCACGGCTGCGCTTGTGCTGATTTCCCTGCTTCCGCTTTATCCCGCATGGTTTGCCTATGCGAGTGTCCTGCCTCTGTGCGCGGGGCTGCCGCTTCCGCAGGATTTCCTGCCGCTGTGCGCGGGAGGCGCAGTTTTTGTTGCAATCTTCCTGATCCTTGCTATATTATTCCGTTTGAACGAAGTGAAACTGTTATACAGCCGTTTTTCCAGAAACAGAAAGAAAGAGGTGTGATATGGATTTTTATGAGGCGCTCAACAAGCGCAGAAGCATCCGCGGTTACAAGCCGGACGCTGTCCCGGAGGATGCGATCCGGAGAATCGGGGAAGCCGTGAGAACCGCACCGACCGCGTGCAACCGCCAGCCTTGTCAGATACTGCTTGTCCGCAACCCGGAGAAACGGGCGGCGCTGGCGAAAGTCTATCCGCAGAAATGGCTTGCGCAGGCTCCGATTATCGCCGTGCTCGTCGGATGCGAGTCCGAAGCGTGGAAGCGGCTGGAGGGCAATACGATCATCGATGTGGACGCCGCGATTGCGATGGAGCATTTTATGCTTGCCGCGACGGCGGAGGGGCTCGGCACCTGCTGGATCTGCGCGTTCCGGCGCGCGGAAGCCGATAAGGCGCTCGGGCTTGACCCGAAGTATAAGACGGTCGCCATGTCTCCGCTCGGATATGCCGCCGCGGAACCTGGTCCGTTCGTCAGAAAACCGCTGGACGAACTTTTCAAAGTGGTGGACTGACCATGTGGAAGACCGAATATTCCGATGACGGTTCCGTTTCCTGCAAGACTGCATCCCTGTGCGTGACGACCGATACACCGTCCGTGGATGCGTTTACGCTGAAAATCGGCAAAGATTTTACATTGTCCACGCTTCCCGTCCGACTCGGCGAGCTTTCTGAATCGATGGCGCTGAAGGCGAAGCGCCGCCCGCATACTTCCGATGACGGAGGCGAAGTCCTGATCGAACAGGAAAATGCGATTCCATTCGGAAGCGAACCCGTCATCAGGCGCAAGGTCCGCCTTTCTGAACATCTGCTGAATGTGACGATGGACATTGAAATGCGCGCGTCGAACGAAATGAAGGACATCTCCGCAGGGGGAGTCGTGATTTCCGGTACCGTCGGCAGGATTCGTTTTGCAGGTATGCCGCCGAAAGGAGAGTTTACGCCTGATTTTTCGCAGGAGAAAGACTTTTCCGCCGCGGCTGACGGAACGGTGTTTTATGAGGAGGCGTTTCCTCCGTTCGGACTCGTGATCGAGTCGGAGCGGTCGGTGCTTGAACTGATTGTCGGTGATGATTTCTGGCGCTGGACGAATGCGGAGCGCATCGGCGGAACTTCCCGCTTCGCCGTTGTGAAGAAGGACGGCGCTTTGCATTTTACATGGCAGATTTTTACGCTCAAGCCGGATACGGAAATGCCCGCCGGGCGCAACTGGAGGCTGACATGGGCGGCTTCCTGGCACGGCAGGACTTCCGGGAAAGCGAAGAAGACTGCGTTCAAATCCGCCTTCAATCTGGATTCCGCCGACTGGCAGGAGGCTTCCCGCGCGGTTCTTTCCGTCAGGAAAACGGCGAAGAAGAAAAGGAACGGGGAGGCGGAAAACCCGGTCTGCCTCTGTTCTTCCGGCGCGTTGAATTCCCTGAAAAAATGGCTTCGTTCCAATCTTGCGGCGGCTGAGGAGGGGGATGTTTTCGCCGTGACGAATATTCTGCCGCACTACTGTGTTTCCGCCGGACACATGGAACGTGCGAAACTGCACTCACTGCCGCATTGGGACCTTGCCTCTCTGCTGGAGTTCAAGCGCTGGGCGAACCGCCAGCTTGCTTCGCGGGGGGCGCGTCTGGAGCTGATCGCGGCGGAAGGTTCGCCGTTCAAAGGTTTTATGACTCTGCTGTGATCCGTCATGAACGATTTTACGGAAATCGACTTGAGAAGCTGGAAAAGGCGTCCGAAATTTGAATATTACCGGACGTTTCAGAACCAGCTTGTCAACCTGACGGTTGAACTGGATGCTTCGGCGCTGTATCATTGTGCAAAGAGCTGGGGCGTCTCGTTTTTCCTGTTGACTCTTTACGCCGTCCTGCGCGCGGTGGACAGCGTTCCGCAGTTGCGGCAGAGAATCCTGCCGGACGGGCGTGTGATTGAGTTCCGTCATACGGCTGTCCTGACGCCTGTCATGGCTGGGGAGGAGGAGTTTTCCATGGCGCTGGCGGAGTATGCCGGTACGTTCGATGAATTCCGGAAACAGGCGGAACCGGCTGTTGCGGCGGCGAAACGCGGGGAGTTCGATCCTGAAGTCAGGAAACGGAACGACTACTTTTGCGCGAGCTGTGTCCCGTGGTTCAGTTTTCAGTCGTTGTCACAGGCGGCGTTGACGACCGATCAGAGCATTGTGATTCTTGCCTGGGGGCGTCTGACGGAGGAGAAGAAACTGCCCGTGGCGGTTCAGGCGAACCATTCACTGGTGGACGGGATTCATTTCGGTCATTTTTACCAGGCTCTCGGGGACTTTTTCAAAGCGCCCGAAAGCCTGTTCGCCTGATTCTGGAAACGCGGATCAGCGTGTTGCCAGCCGTTCCGCAAGCTGTTCCAGTTTTACACGTCCCGCATCCAGTGCGGACATGGCGCCGCCGGATGCCGCTTCGGATACGATCTGTTTCAACTCCAAACTCATTTTTCCGTCAGGACGTTCCGCCAGTTTCCGGCGGCAGAAATCCATAAGCCTGTAATCCTCCCTTCCGAGGTTATGGGCTTCCAGTCTTCGGGATGTCAGAATGGCTCCGTGTGTGATGTCCGCGTAGACCCCGCCATAGTTGGAACGGATTCCGTTCGCCCATCCCGTGAAGAATTCAAAACCGTCCCCGCCCGCATGTTCCTCCATGTGCCAGAACGGACAGACTCCATTCATCCCGTCCCGGAAATTCAGCCAGAACATGCGCCGGTAAATGTAAGGAGGCGTATTGTTGTTGAGCACCAGATAGCTCCACAGTTCTTTGCCGCGCCAGATGTCCTGCGTTTCCCGCGGTACATTCCAGCGCAGGGGGCAGAAGACGTCAAAGTATTCAGCCTGCACGCGCATATTCTTCAGCACTGTATCTTTGGGAGTCCTGTAAAGCATGAGACTGTTCTGCATGAGCCGGAACGACGGATCAATCTCTTTCAGTTTCCGTGCCAGATGAAGCGACTGCGCAATCGGTGTTCCGGGGATATCCACATCGCCGTCCGCTTCGTCAACTGACTGGATGAGGATGCGGTCTGCGGTAATGCCGTATTTCGCTTTCCAGTGTTTGAACCAGATGTGCAGCGTGTCTGCGACCGCTTTGGCGAAAGCGTCCGAACCTTCGGAGACGGCAGTCTTGTTACCTCTGAACCGTATATATTTCAGGCGGACGAAGTCGAGCATGAGTTTCAGACGTTCGTGCGGGAAACCTGCCGCGAGCGCCCGGTCGATGATCGAGTCGAATGGTTTCATGTCAATGGTTTCGGGGTTGATCTGTCCGGCGGCATTGATTTCCGGCCAGACGTTTCGCAACTGGTTTACCGAACTGAATTGAATCAGAAGTGTATTGGCTCCGTGTTCCGCGTAAAGTTTGAGCAGTTCGTGGTTTTTGTCGCTGTTCCAGCGGTGAAACGCATAAGAATAATAGACGACATCCGGGGTGCAGGCGGATACGTCAACCGGTGAAACTCTGATTTCCAGCGGTATGAGGGAAGTCGGAAATTCCGGGCGCGATGATTTGACTGCAAGTTCGCCGGAATAGATTCCCGGCTTCCAGCCGGTGGCGTCAATGCGCATCAGCAGCGGCGTCGTGCTTCTTGCCGGTGTGCGGACCACCGAATTCAGCGGAAGCGGCGCCAGAGGATCGAATATCGGCAGACGGTTGAGGTTGCAGAGTTCCAGCATTTCAAACAGTTTGAGCCGGTCGGCGTGGGGCGAGCCTGAACCATCGAAAGAGTGCGGATTGTATTTTGAGAACCATTTGATTCGTCCGAGATAAGGCAGGTCGCTGAAATTTGTCAACGCAAATCCGAAATAAGTCTGTCCGTTGGCGGGAACCGTGATGGAGATCTTTTCAAGTCCCTTTGTTCCATTGCGGAGGGAGAAATCATTATTCCAGGGATCGGTCCGCCAGACCAGAAGATCGCGTCCATACTCCATGCGTGCAAGCTCGAAATTCAGTTGCGCAAGAGAGTTTTCCAGATCGGCGAAAACTTCCGGATCGGAATTGCACTCCTGAATTGCGTCATGCAGGCGCATCGCCTGACGTTTCACCGCCCTGTATTGTTTCGTGTCGGGATTCCCGACTGCGGCAAGACGCTTTTCAACATCCCGGAGTCGTTGTTCCAGAAAGATCTGGAAACTGCCGGAGATCAGTTTCCCGAACAGCGTCGGAGAGTGGAAATTCCGTCCGACCGGAGCCCATGTGGAGAGCCCGCCGGCGGTATCTCCGCAGCGTGTGAAGTTGCTGCGGAACAACGCTCCCGGTTTCGTTGCGGAGACTCCGAGTTCCCCGCAGGGAATACGTATGAGAACCTCATATCCCGCAGGCGCATGTTTGACCTTCGCCGTGAAACGGCTGCGCCACTTCGGATCATTGACCCCGACAGCGGTAAGTTTCTGCGCCTTTTTCTTTCCGTTGACATTCACCGTGTAATGAAAATAGGGAATCGGTTCCGGCGAAGGAGAGAAAAAGAATTCGACATATTCTCCTTTTCCCGCGGGGGAGGCGTCGTCGATGTTCAGTTTCACTCCCAGTGGAACCGGACAGCGGAACTTGACTTCCAGCATGTCTTGATCAAAACGGACTGCCGCCTGCGCCGCTCCCCTGTGATAGATTTCGGCGGTGCGGCGGTATTCCCCATAGACGCCTTTCGGCTGGTCAAGCACTTCAAAAGGAGCGCTCCAGCGGTCCGGCGCGGAATTTACCTCCAGATTCGGGACTGCATGGAGCAGGGTTCCCGTCACGAGAACCAGCGGCAGAAGATGTTTTGCTGAGATCATTTTATTCTCCCGTAAGATGTTTGATGTTGTTGGTGCTGTAACCGAAATATTTGTTGATCGGTATGGAAGCTGCGCTTGTTTTATACAGCAGTTGTGTCTGTTTTACTGCGGAAACATGACCGTCGGCAAAAGCACAGTTGGCGGACCCCGAATGACGGCGGGTGGGTCTGTGACCGGGAAAGGATGCTCCGGTGGGATATTCGCATATTGCATCGTTTCGTTGATATGCCATATCGTCATGATAACCGATTTCGCACATTACCAGAGTTGTGGACGGAAACCTGATGCGGCTGATTTGAGCTCCTCCGCCGTAACTTCCTCCACTGGACAGATAGTTAGCTGCCAGAAAAAAGCCATTGTAGCCGTAGCTGACTCTTTGTGCAGAGACCACCGGGCTGCTGTTTGCCTTTTTGTCCATGGGACAGAATAGAGAGGTTTTCTGTCCCTGTCTGGCAGTGCTCAGCTTTTTTACGTCAATCTTGATCTGGCTGCCGACTTCATGATACCAGAAATCGTAAATGGAACTGCCGGGACTGGATTGCCAGTTTACCTTATACATGAAATATCCGCCGTAGGTATCCGCATAGAGAAAATGTGCCGTGTTCCAGCTTTTCATCTGAGATGTGCATGTGATAGCCTGCGCCTTTTCTTTTGCCTTGTTCAGTGCCGGCAGCAGCATTGAGGCTAAAATCGCGATGATTGCTATCACGATGAGGAGCTCGATCAGGGTGAAAACTCTTGTTTTCGCCCTGCGAAGTAAGAATCTCGAACAGGGAGCACGGAAGGGAGAAGCGGGAAAACATTTGAACAATTGAACATTAGAACAATTCAACAATGGAAAGAAAGAAGAAGTAAGATCAGGGGACTGGCAACGTTCTGCCCAGTCTTGCTGCTGGAATGAAATACCATTCTTACAACATTGAAGCTGTCTTCTGCGGCGGAAAATTCTGAGTTTTTCTGTGTTCATAATTACCTCTTTTTGTTTTTGAATCACTTCTTTCTTTTATATATTATATGAAAAATAACGGAAATGACAACTTGATTTTTTAAGAAAAGTATATAATATTGAATCACAAATATTCGAAATCGCAAAAACGGGGATTTTCCGGGAAAAATGGATGGAATTGAGACGATAGAGAAAGCGGAAACTTCAAGGCATTCTTATGATCGCTTTCCGAAAAATTACCTGAAGCATATGAAGAATATCCGGAGTGAACACTGGTATGATGTCTTTCCGTTTTCCCTCGCCTTGTGGCCGCAGAATTACAGTGAGACGGAGCGTATGGGCAGTTGGTGGCGCGACCGCTGTAATTATCCGCTGCTGACTCTGGAGCTTATTCTGGATGGTGAACTGGTCTATGAACAGGAGGGGATTGTGCATCATCTGCATCAGGGCGATCTCTATTTTTCCCATCCGGGGAACACAATCCGAATTAAAAACGCTCCCTGCAAGTATGTGCATCAGCTTCAACTGTGTATTGCCGGTTCCCTCCTGAAACTGCTGCTTGAGACGCTTGACCTGAAGAAAACTTACCTGATGAAATTCCGGGATTTCACCGCGCTGGAGGAGCGTTACCGTGAATTTGCGGAGCTTCTGGGGAAAAAGGAACCCGGAAGCGAGGCGCTGACATCGGCAAAGACATATGAACTGATCGCATGGCTCGCGGAAAGCAAAAGGGAACTTTCCCTTGCCGACCTGCCGCCGCCGTTGACGCACTCCATCCGCAACATGCAGGCGGAGTTGTCGCACAATTTTTCGATTCCCGAACTTGCCGCGATGTCGAACACCAGCAAGGCGACTCTGAACCGGCTTTTCCGGAAGTATCTGAACACCTCGCCGCAGGCATACCTGAACAGTCTCCGCATGGAGAACGCAAAAAATCTGATCCGGCGCGGGAATCTGTCCTTCAAGGAGATCGCGGAACAGCTCGGTTTCCGCAACTCGCTTTATTTTTCCACCTCGTTCAAAAAATATACGGGTGTCGCTCCCTCGGAGTTCAGGAAGGAGTGCGGGACTTCTGAATAAGGATGGCGCCGGCGTCTCATAAAACTGCCAGATCCTGTTTGTCTTGTCTTTGATTCTTTTGGGGGTTCATTCCCCGGCTTTCGGGTCGGCTCTTGAGCTGCGCTTCCGTCCTCCGCGGGTGGAACCGCCGCCGGAGAGATTTCGCCATTGGTTTGGCTTTCCGCTCCCCCGCTGCCTGCCGCGGGGCAGTTCATTTTGGCGGCTGTGGCATCAGGCATTGCACGTTTCTGAAAGTTTTTATGAAAAGTTCGCTTTCCCGTGAACTTTTGAACAGACGCCGTGTCTATGCTCTCATAATGTAAACATAAATGAACAGTATCCTTAACGAAACGGGAGGGAGCTCTTATGAAACAGGAAGAACTGCAGGAACTGCAAACCAACATTACGGAAGTTTCCGCATTCGTAAAGAACATCAAAACCGAAATGGGAAGAATCCTTTCCGGCCAGCAGAAACTGGTGGACAGGCTTCTGCTCGCCATGATTTCGGATGGGCATGTCCTGCTGGAAGGCGTGCCGGGACTTGCCAAGACGCTGGCTGTAAAAACTCTTGCACAGACTCTCGACGGTGAATTTTCACGAATCCAGTTTACGCCGGACCTGCTTCCCGCCGATGTGGTCGGAACCAATATTTACAATCCGCAGGAACACACGTTCTCCATTAAAAAAGGACCGGTTTTCGCAAACCTGATTCTGGCGGATGAAATCAACCGCGCACCGGCAAAAGTCCAGAGCGCACTGCTTGAATGTATGCAGGAGCGGCAGGCGACCATCGCCGGAACCACTTATAAAATGCCGACGCCGTTCCTGGTTCTCGCCACGCAGAACCCGATCGAACAGGAAGGCACCTATCCTCTGCCCGAGGCGCAGGTGGACCGCTTCATGTTCAAACTGAAAGTCGATTATCCGAGCCGCGCCGAAGAACGCGTCATTGTCGAACGCATGGCGCATCCCGAACTCAAGATACAGGCGCTTGCCGTAGCCTCGCTTGCCGACATTTCAAAGGCGCGCGAGTGGGTGGACAAAGTCTACATGGATGAGAAAATCCTCGAATACATTCTCGATATCGTCTGCGCGACACGTCCGAAACGGCGCTCGGAACTTTCCTCCCGCCAGGATGGCGTAAAGCTTGACGAACTGGACAATCTGCTTCAGTTCGGCGCCTCTCCGCGAGCCGCGATTTCCCTTGCGCTCGCCGCGAAAGGCGAAGCGTTCCTTGCCGGGCGCGCCTACGTGATTCCGCAGGACGTCAAGTCCCTTGCCCCCGATGTGCTCCGCCACAGACTTCTGCTCAGCTACGAAGCCGAGGCGGAGGGGCTGACGTCGGACGACATCATCAGGAAGATTCTTGACGAGCTCAAGACACCCTGATCCTTCCGGAGCAAATCGTTTGTGCCGCTGTCTTCCGCAGAATGGAGCGACGGCGGCGGTCTTTCAATCAACCAATGGGAGTTTGTCGCAATGTTAGCCGGTGAACTGCTTTCAAAAGTAAAAAAAATAGAGATCAAGACCCGCCGTCTTGTGGACGAGATCACCGGGGGCGCGTATCACAGCGTGTTCAAGGGGCGCGGAATCGAGTTCAGCGAAGTCCGGGAATATACTCCTGAGGATGACGTCCGCGACATCGACTGGAACGTGACCGCGCGCATGGGCTCTCCGTTCATCAAGAAATACAGCGAGGAACGCGAGCTTACGGTGATGCTTGCCGTGGATGCCTCCGCCTCCGGGCTTTTCGGGGCAGGGGAGAAGGACAAGCGCGAACAGATGATCGAAGCCGCCGCGCTTCTCGCGTTCAGCGCCATCCGCAACAACGACAAGGTCGGGCTCCTGATCTTTACCGATGAGACGGAACTCTATCTGCCGCCGCGCTCCGGGCGCAAGCATGTTCTGCGCGTGATCCGTGAACTGGTCGCCATGGAGCCGAAGCACCGCGGGACCGATATCGGAAAGGCGCTGGAGTCTCTCGCGGAAACCCTGAAAAAGAAGTCCGTGATCTTTCTTGTCAGCGATTTCATCGACGACAAGGATTATGAAAAGAGCCTGAAAATCGTCAACCGCAAGCACGACCTGATTGCCGTGCGCGTGCTTGACGATGCGGAACTGCATCTGCCGAAACTTTACGGCATGGGCATCGAAGGCGCCGAGAGCGGCGAAGTGTTCGACTTCGACGCGGACGGTTCCGGTTCTGCCGCCTATGACGCCGCCGCGCAGGAGATCCACGATGCGAACAAGGAGACCTGCCGTCGCGCGAAAGTTGACATGGTGGATATCCGCTGCAACGAGGATCTTGTGAAGCCGCTGATGGCGTTCTTCCGGACGCGGCGCGGCAAGATGAGCGCGGGGAGGGTGTAATTTATGATGAAGAAAATGAAAAACCTGAAGTTCTTCAAGCTGTTTCTCTGGCTCTGTTCCGCGGTGATCCTTGCTGCGCTGATTTTCTGCGGCGCGGCGGGAATCAAATGGTACAGAGTGTCGAAGTCTGGCGAACAGGTGACGATTGTCTCGGCGCCTGCAATCCGTGCCGGCGAAGACGGAGTGCAGCTCGGGGAGAAGTTCGCGGTGACGGCGGAGTTCCGTCTTCCGTGGGGCGTGAATCCGTCGCTTCTGACGGCAGAGCCCGCGGACGGCAGCCAGCTTTGCGCGGAACCGAAGTTTATTTTGAAGAACATCTGCTGGGGATATACGCTCTGGAGCGGTGATGTTGAACTGCAGTCTTATGCCGAGGGTGAGATCAGGGACGGGCGCATGAACGCTTCGTTCAGCAATAATCAGAACCTTTCGATGAAGATTCCGGCGTTCAAATCCAATCCAGTCCCGGTGGATTCCTCCGACCTTGCAGTCGCGTCCCGGATCGACCGGAAAGCTTCTGTGCCGTATCTGCTTTATACGGTTATTGCCCTTGCGGTTCTCGCAGTGATCGCCCTTGCGGTCTTCCTGATCCGCAAACACCGGAGAGCGTTGAATATGCGCGCGCTGACTCCGTGGGAACTTGCGGTCAATGCGATTCATTTGCTGATCGGCAGGGTGCGCGGCGGCAATGTCCCGCTGGAAACTTCCGTTGCGGAACTGACCGACATCGTGAGAGAATATATGGAACGCCGTTTCCATCTGCGCGCCGGGCGTCAGACGACCGCCGAATTTCTCGGCGATCTCGAACGCGGCGGAGGCTCCATTTCCGAGTCGCAGCGCGACTTCCTGAAAGAGTTCCTTTCCGCGGCGGACATGGTGAAATTCGCACGTCTTCCCGCCGACCGGGCACTCTTTGAGAATGCCGCGGAAAAGGCGGAACGGCTTGTCACGGAGACGATTCCGGCGGAAGAAAACAAAAAGGAGCAGAAGCCATGATCAATACATTTGCACATCCTTATATGTTTTTCCTGCTGGTTCCTCTGGCGCTGGTTCTGCTTCGCGCATGGTTCAAACCGGTGCCCGCTCTGCGGGTTCCGTCCCTGCGCCCGTTCAAGGCAGCGTCAAAGGGAAGGCTTTCACGGATCAACCTGCGGAAGCTGGTGCCGTTCCTGCTCTATTCCATCGGCGGCGTGATGCTGATTGTGGCGCTCGCCGGTCCGCGCGAAGGCATGGAGGAGATCCGCCGCCGGGCGGACGGTATCGACATCATGGTGGCGCTGGACCTTTCCGGCAGTATGCGCGCCATTGACGTGCCGCCGGGAATCCGGACGGAGCGTGAACTCGAAGTTGCGATGGCGTCGGGCAAAGTCAAGGATCGTCTCGGCACCGCCAAGGAGGAGATCGCGAAATTCATTGAGGCGCGTCCGAATGACCGGATCGGTCTGATTGCGTTTGCACCGCTGCCGTATGTGGTCTGCCCGCCGACTCTGGATCATGCGTGGCTGATTGCGAACCTGGACCGTCTGGAGTCCGGTTCCATCGGCGACGCCACCGGGATTGCGGGGCCTGTCGCCAGTGCGGTTCAGCGTCTGAAGGATTCTGACTCGAAGCGCAGCATCATTGTGCTGTTCACGGACGGCGCGAACAATGTGAATGCGAAGATCACACCGCGTCAGGCGGCGAAGCTGGCGAATACGTTTGACATCACGCTTTATACCGTCGGTATCGGCTCGCGGAATTCCGTCATGAAGCTGGATTCCATGTTCGGAAGCTCTTTCCAGAGAGTCGAAGGCAGTTTCGATGAAAAACTGCTGCAGGAGATGGCGGACACCACCGGCGGAGTGTATTACAAAGCCGCCGACGGCGAGTCGATGGCGAAAGCGATGGCGCAGATCGACCAGCTTGAGAAAACCAGCGTCGAGCAGAATATCATCGTGAACTGGAAAGAGTTCTATCCGCTGTTCTGCTGGCTTGCGATTGCGTTTCTGCTCATCGGATTCGCATATGAACATGCCCTGAGGGTGTCGGTGCCTTGAAGACCCGCGCCGGCTTCGAACAACGATTTGGGTAAAAATAAAACCTCCTCCGGATGCTTTGCTGTCCGGAGGAGGTTTTTTGTGATTGCGGCGGAAGATCAGTATTTCTTATCCGCGTAATCGACCCAGCCGCCCGCCTTGACGAGCTCAAGGTCAAACTGCCCGACCGTAAACGGATAGACTTTTTCCGTCTTGCCGTCGGAGATCGTGAATGTGAACTTTTCCATATCCGTGGTGCATGTCGCATCGGTTCCGGCGAAGTTCTTGAACATGTCGTCGATCACGGCGGCATCCATCTGGACAGCCATCAATCCGCAGTTGAACATGTTCTGGCGGAAAATGCGCGCGAAATTCTCGGCGATCACCAGATTGATGTCGTTGCATTCGAGAACCCACGGCGCATGTTCGCGGGAGGAGCCGCAGCCGAAGTTGGCGCGCGTGATGATGACGCTCTTTCCGGCGATGTCCTTTTTCGGGTCGAAGCCGGGGAGCGAAAGGTCTTCCAGACAGTACGGCTTGAGCGCCGCTTTTGTCAGCTCCGTCAGATACTTTGCGGGGATGATTTCGTCGGTATTGATGTCCGAACGGTCAAGAAACAGTATTTTTCCACTGAAGTTTTTCATTGTTCTGCAATCCTTTCTCAGCCTTTGAACAGCGGTGAATTTGTGATGACTCCGGCAATGGCGGTCGCGGCGGCGGTCGCGGGGCTCATCAGGTGGACCATTCCGCCTTTGCCCATGCGCCCGTTGAAATTGCGGTTCGTCGTGGACGCGCAGGATTCGCCTTTCGCGAGCACGCCGTTGCTCATTCCGAGACATGCTCCGCAGGTCGGGTTCGTCACGCAGAATCCGGCTTCCATGAAAATCTTGATCAGCCCTTCGTCAAGCGCCTGTGCGTAAATCTTCGGGGTTGCCGGAGAGACGATCGCGCGGACGTTCGGGCTGATCTTCCTGCCTTTCAGAATGCCTGCCGCGATGCGGAGGTCCTCGATGCGCCCGTTGGTGCAGGAGCCGATGTAAATCTGATTGACCGGAGTGCCTTCCATTTCACGGACGGTCTTCACCTGATCGGGCTTGTAGTTGAATGTGACCATCGGTTCGAGCGCGGAGGCGTCGAAGGTGATGTCCTTGACGTATTCCGCGTCGGCGTCGGGGAGCCACCTGGAGTATTCCCTGAGGGCGTCCTCTTTGCTCTTGAATTCATCCTTGATGAAGGGCCAGAGATATTCCACCGTCGTCATGTCGGGATAGCAGATGCCGCAGGTCGCGCCGGCTTCGATCGCCATGTTGCAGAGCGTCATGCGCGCCTCCATGGACATTCCCTCGATGACCGGACCCGCAAATTCGATGACTTTGTCGGTGGCGCCGTTGACCGTGAGCATCTTGATGATCGCAAGGATCAGGTCCTTGGAATAAACGCCGTCGCGCAGCTTGCCTGTGACCGTGATGCGGATCGTATCGGGCGAGCGCATCGTGCAGACGCCTTTCAGGATGCCGACTTCAAGGTCTGTGGAGCCGACGCCCGCGGCAAATGCGCAGAATGCGCCGTGGGTGCAGGTATGGGAGTCGCCCATGATGACCGTGAATCCGGGGCGGACAAAGCCTTTTTCCGGAAAGATCGCATGGCAGACGCCGTTTGCGCCGATATCGAAGAAGTCCTTGATTCCGTGGCGTTTCGCCCAGTCGCGGAGGGTTTTGCCCTGCTCGGCGGTCTTGGAGTCCTTGGCGGGGGTCACATGGTCGATGACCGCCTTGATTTTGGATGCGTCGAAGACTCTGTCCTTGCCCTTTGCCACAAGGTCGTTGATGGCGATCGGGGTGGTTATTTCATGACAGAACACTCTGTCGAGAGAGAGCACGGAAACACCTTCTGCGGGTGTGTCGATCAAGTGTGCCGCGAAAATTTTCTGAGCCGTTGTTTTTCCCATGAGTTGTAACTCCTGTTATGTTAAAAGAATAGGGTATAATATATATCCTCCGCCGCGGAAAACAATCCCGGAAGCCGCGGGCGGCGGATTAAAATAATGAATTCCGCCGTCCGCATTTTCCATGTGTCCGGGCAGGAAAAGTAAAGTGCGCACGACTTTTTCGTTAAATATATTTAAAAAACACTATTTTATTTAACAGGAGCGCCGTTTTTCTTATATTCTGAAAGGATTGCTCCATGCCATTCTGCCGGAGGCGTCGCGGAGCTGGCAGCGGAAATAACTGCCGGGTTGAGCCTGGCGCAGATCAATCCGCATCTGCGAGACTTCTCTCCCGGTTCCGGGACCGTCGGGCGCTTCGATTGCGGCACAGTACCCGGAAGATTGTCTTCCGACCAGAACAGCAGCGGCGCAGGGAGTGAATTCCGCCTCGAAAATTCCGTCGTGGAAAGAGAGCCTGTGAAATTCCGGTCCCTGCGTAGCATAGAATGAACCGTTCCTGAGTGCATCAAGAATGTCCTTGCATTGTCTGCTTTTTGCACAGATCATGGTCCAGCCGCGGAACAGATCAGGTTTCCCGTGAACATCATCGACAGCCAGAGCAGTGTAATTTCTTCCCGCATCAAGCGTTTCATCCCAGATCGTCATATTGTATTCCTTGCCGATATAGCGTGTGGATGTATTGTAAACCTCGATGCCCGCGATCCCGTTCAGAGTCATGACTTCGGCTGCCGTAAATCCGCACCAGTAGGGGTGTGCGGCAAACGCGACTCCTCCCGCCTGCCGGACCGCATCCACCGCCTGTTGCCCGCTTTCCGGATGGGTGCAGGAAAAATTCTCCGGGATACCGATGGCAAGGATGTGCCACGGAATGCCGCGGGGACCCGCCGGATGAAGCTCAATACCGGAAAGCAGAGTCATGCCTTCTGCGTCATATTCCGAGACACGGTTCGTTGTGCGGTGATCCGTGAACGCCAGTACGTCATATCCTGCATCTGCATAGAAGCCAATGACTTCCGAAGGGGAAAACGTTCCGTCGGAATTGGTTGTGTGCGTATGCAGATTTGCTTTCAGCACCGTCAGTTCTTCCGCCTTTGAATCCGCCTGTTGAATTGTGACCTGTCTCATTTTTCCGTTGTTCCTTTGAGTTGTATTATCCGTTGATCAGGAGGAGAATTGCACCGGCTCCGCAGAGAACCGCGGCAATCTTCATGACATCAATCCGTTCTTTCAGAATCAGAACGCTCAGAAGCAGGGTGCCGAGAAAACTCATCTGGGCGATGGGAAGCACAATTCCGGCATTGCCCAGATGGAGTGAGGCCGCCATGAAAAAGACGATTCCGGCGACAAGGAGGCCAGAGAAGACTCCGTAAAGCAGGAGCTTCCTCCCTGGCAGATGCAGTTGACGTTCCCGCAGAAGTGCATACAGGATTCCGCCGCCGATCCAGAAAAGACTGTTGATGAGAGTGACTCCGTTCCGGTCGGCGTCCTGCAGAAATCCATACTTGTAACTGAGTCCCATTCCGGCGCGGAGAACGGCTGCAGCAAGCACAAGATAAAAGCCGGTTTTTCTGACGCCGTCCGCTGCTCCGGCATCCTGTTTCCCCGGCAGAAATGCAAGTACGGCGAGAACTGCCAGCAGAATGCCGGTCCATTGCAGAATGCTCAGAGTCTCTCCCAGAAACAGTGTGGCTCCCAGAACGACCAGAATCATATTCAGTCGGTAGATCGTGGAACAGACTCCCGCGCTCTGCCGTTCCATGGCTTCCATCAGCAGAATGTTGGAGCTTACTGAAAATACTCCCGAGATGCAGCCCCAGAGAACAGTCATCAGTGGATTGCTTTCCGGGGACCGGGGAAGCCAGACCAGCGCAAGCAGCCAGGTAATTCCAATCAGGCTGATGAAGCTTCCTTTGGAACGCTGTTTGCGGGTAAAGACTTTGAACACCAGATCGTTGCATGCCGCAAACACAAGACAGCAGAATGCAAATACGACAGCCATAAAATCTCTCTTTTTATTGAATATTAGTAAATATATTTTAATTATAAGTCAAATTAAAGAAATGTCAAGAGGTTTTGCATAAAAAATATTGTTTTTTTGATTTGAGTCAATATATTAGATGCGGTTGCCGGAAGTCCGGCGGAAAACGGAAGGGCAAAAGATTGAGTTTGGCCCGGTCCGTCTGTTCCGGTGTTCAGGCATAATATCTCAGTATGGGGAAAGAGAATGAATGAACAGTTGACCTGCTTGGGAATGCGCCTCAAGGAGTTGCGCAGAAAACGCCTGCTCACCCTTCAGCAGCTTGCGGAACGGACGGAACTGACGGCGGGACTCCTTTCCAAAATCGAGAATTTCCGCACGATTCCCTCCCTGCCTGTACTGCTTTCCATTGCCCGTGCGCTGGAAGTGGATCTTTCCGTGCTGTTTGAAGGAATCACATTCAAACAGCGGAAGCCGTGGACGCTGATCCATGAACAGGAACAGTTTCCGGTGGAGCGTGAGGACAGTACCGGTCTGGAATATAATATGATTCTTGAGTCTGCGCTTGATTCGGATTCTTTTCAGGTGATGCTGGTCACGGTTGCTCCCGGCGCGGACCGTGAACCCGTTGCAGGGGAGGGCAGGGAACTGCTGTATCTGCTTTCCGGCACAGTGGAATATCAGGTCGGAGAGGAAAAGATCGAAATGCATTCCGGCGACACCCTGTTCTTTGACGGGACTCTGCCCCATGTGCCGCGCAATTCTTCAAAGAGTAAAGCGGTCATGCTGGTATTTTATTTCCTGAAAAGTTCGATGTGATTTTCAGTCTTGAATATGCATCAGGCTTTTTCCATGTCGGTTGATCCGGACTTTGAGTTTGTTTTCCGTATTGATTTCTATTTCCATTGTCTGGAACGGGGCTTCGGCGAGGGCGGGGGCGGTCAGGAAATGAATCCCGTGATATTCTTCCGCCGGTACGCCTTCATGCTGGTGCCCGGAGACCGATAAAACATAATGGCAGTTTTCCATACAACGGATGATCTCTTGTGCATTTTCATAACGGTACCGTGCTTTATCCAGAACCGGGGGATATAATGGAACATGTTGAAGCGCAATCAGTTGTCCGTTGAATCCCTTTGCTGCATCCTGCATCTTTTTCAGCCCCGCCGGAGTGCGTATCGCATTGTAACCGGCAGTCTCCGGGTCATTGGGGAAGGGGACGATCCGGAACCCTTTCAGGTCGATCGGTTCCGGTGTTCTTTTCAGATACCTGTAAAATCTTTCCGGAGCGGGATCGTGATTGCCCGGAACAAGGATGACGGGAAAACGGATGCTTCTGAAAAGATGATCCAGTTCTCCGAGCAGTGCCGCCGCTTCCGGATCGTGCGGATCGTTCAGGCAGTCACCGGCGATCAGGACGAGATCCGGATTGCGCGTTTCATAAAAATCGAATGCTTCGCGAAGCAGTTGCAGAGCCAGCTCGCCGCGCCTGGACGGTATTTGCACATTGGGGGTGCGCGCATAATGCAGATCCGTAATGACCGCACAGTGTAACGATATGTTGTTTGAGTTCATAGGACTCCTTCAGAATGTCACGCTTTCGCGGACGCCGATGTTTTTCAGGTGGGAGACATCGTTCCAGCAGCAGAGCTGCCAGAGGCCGTCCCGCTTGCAGAAACGGCTGTAGGATACATTGCTGATCAGCGGAAGGAGAGAGGTTTTCGCGACGCATCCCACAACGTGTTTGAAGATGGAACGCATGACTCCTCCGTGCGTAACCAGCAGGATTTTCTGATCCGGGTGCTTCCCCGCCAATGACTCCAGACAGTCTGCGATGCGCTTGTCGAATTCTCTGTGCGACTCTCCGCCGGGAACGGGAACGTCATCGTTTTCGCATCGGAAACAGTTCATGATCTCCGGATATTCCGCCCACAGTTCTTTACAGAGACGGTTTTCCAGTTCTCCGAGATGCCATTCACGGAGTTCCCGCATCGGGATCACATCCATCTTCAGTTTTGCCGCAATGATTTCCGCCGTTTTTCTTGCCCGCTGCAAGTCGCTGGAATAGATTACGTCGAACTGTTCTCCGGCAAGACGCACTGCCGCGGCTTCCGCCTGAATCAGACCGGTTTCATCCAGTCTGCTGTCGAAATGCCCTTGGAGGCGCCCCTCAATGTTTTCCGTTGTCTGCCCGTGTCGGATGAGTGTGAAATCTGTTGTTGCCATGATTCTTCGATCTTCTGTCCTGTTTTTTGTTCCTTTGCAATTGCTGTATAAATAGCACTGTTTCACTGAATTGAAAGAGGAGTTTGTCTTTTTGCCGTGATTAAAGAATCACAGGACTCATTTTTTTTCGACAAAATATTAAAATTAAAGATTGATTTTTTTTCAGATTGCGCTAAATTAATCGAATCCCGATATGGGAAGCCTTAATCCGAAGATGGATTCTAAGTCGTCCGGTTTGCCGGATGCCGCTTCAAAAGCGGCTTGACACGCCCAAAAGGTTTCTGCAAAGGGTATGAGGGAGCTTTCGCAAACCGGAAGCCAGTTGCATGCCTGCTGTATTGTCAAGTCTTTCCGTGATCCCTCTTCAGATAAAGCCTTCCGTTTTCGGTTTAATCTTCAACACACCTTGGAAGGGAGTTATCTGCGATATGGACGGTTATGCAAGAGACATCAAGCTTTTCAGCGGAACGGCCAACCCGACGCTGGCTGCGTCAATTGCCAGACATTTGGAAATGGAACTGGGACATGTGAACGTCGAGCGTTTTCCCGACGGCGAAATCTTTGTTCAGTACATAGACAATCTCAGAACCGCTGACGTCTTTCTCATTCAGCCGACCTGCAATCCGACCAATGAAAATATCATGGAGCTCCTGATCATGCTTGATGCGGCAAGGCGCGCATCCGCCGCGAGAATCACTGCCGTGATTCCATTCTTCGGTTACGCACGTCAGGACAGAAAAGACCGTCCGCGCGTGCCGATTACCGCAAAACTGGTTGCGAACCTTCTGACTGTCGCCGGTGCGAACCGCATTCTCACGATGGATCTTCACGCACAGCAGATTCAGGGATTCTTCGATATCCCCGTGGATCATCTCTATGCGTCCCCGATCATGATTCCGTATCTGCGCGACCATCTCAAGATCAACGGCGAAGCCGTGATCGTAGCGCCGGACTCCGGAAGTGTGAAGCTGGCGCACTCTTTCGCGGACAGACTCAACTGCGGTTTTGCTGTCGTGGCAAAACGCCGCGTCAGCGCGACCACCGTGGAATCCTCCCACCTTGTCGGTGACGTCAAGGGGCGTGACTGCGTGATCTGCGATGACCTCACATCCACAGCCGGAACGCTTTGCGCCGCCGCCGAACTTCTCAAGAAAGAGGGGGCGAAGAAGGTCTATGCTGTTGTTTCGCACTGTCTGCTGACTGAGGCGGCGCAGGAGAAACTGAAAAACAGCGCAATTGAAGAACTGGTGACGACGAACTCCGTTCCGCATACCGATCTGGAAGGCGGGCGTGTCCGCACTCTCTGCATTGCTCCGCTTCTGGCGCGTGCGATCAAGCGGATTCATGACGGAGAGTCCGTTTCGAGTTTGTTCCGTGTGAATCCGGAAGCGATGCTCTTCCTCTGATGCAATAACGAAGGCAAGAACTTATTTTATAATAACGTAAGGAAAGTAAGAAATGGCAAAACAGAAACATGTGTTGAACGTTGTGACGCGTTCCGAACTCGGCAAAGGCGCAGTGAACAGACTGCGCAAAGCAGGTCACATCCCGGCTGTCGTTTACAGCAAGGGCGCTGCTGCCAAAACAATCTATTTCGGCGCGGCGGAATGGGAAGCTCTCCAGAAGTTCGAGCTGAACCTGATCGCCCTCAAGGAAGGCGACAATGAAATCCTCGCTCTGATCAAGGATGTTCAGAATGATTTCATGCGCGGCAAAGCCTCTCACGTCGACTTCCTCGAAGTCAGGCGCGACCAGGTGATCAAGGCAACGGTTGCGGTCCATGCCGGACACACCGTTCCGGTCGGAATCTCTCAGGGCGGGCTTCTTGAGCAGTTTGTCCATGAGATCGAAGTCGAGTGTCTTCCGGATGCACTTCCGGAGTCTGTCGAGATTGATGTCAGCAAGCTCGAACTGGATCAGGCGATGCATGTCAGCGAACTCGTTCTCCCGGAAGGTGTCAAAGCCGCTTCCGAAGGCGATATCGTTGTCTTCCACGTTGTCGATCCTTCCAAGATCGTTGAAGACGTTCCCGAATCAGCCGCCCCGGTTGACGGCGCAGCGGAGCCGGAAGTCATCGGTGAAAAGGAAAGAGCTGAAAAG
Source organism: Lentisphaeria bacterium (assembly GCA_003526375.1). Lineage (GTDB taxonomy): Bacteria > Verrucomicrobiota > Lentisphaeria > Victivallales > UBA1829 > UBA11452. The sequence continues at coordinate 41,057 of DPDG01000074.1, read as the reverse complement.
GCGGCTGCGGCTGCCGAAGGCGACGGTAAAAAGAAGAAATAATGCTGTGCCGCACGGCGCGCTTCCCTGTGAGTGGAGACTGAGAATATGGCGAATCCCGGAAATGATTTTACAAGATGCCTGCTGATTGCAGGGCTTGGAAATCCCGGTGAAGAATATTCCGGCACGAGACATAACATGGGATTCATGGTTGTGGACAGGCTGTTGGCAAAGCTTCCGAAGAATTTCGAGGCTGTGCACGGATGTTCCTCCAGGTATTGGCGCGGCACGTATGCAGGCAGGACGCTTCTGTTGCAGAAACCTGAGACCTATATGAATCTGAGCGGCGACGCAGTCTCCGCACTGATGAGAAGGGAAGGGATCGAGCCCGGGGAAATCGCGGTCGTCTATGACGATATGGACTTGGAGCTCGGACGGATCAGAATCCGCAGAAGCGGCAGCAGCGGCGGTCATAACGGGATCAAGTCCATCATCGGAAGGCTCGGAACGGAAGCGTTTCCCCGGATCAGAATCGGGATCGGGCACGGTGAGAGCGGACACGGCGGAGCGGATTTCGTTCTGTCGGGGTTCAACGAAAAGGAACAGCCCGTATGTGACAGAGTCATCGAAGCGGCGGCGGATGCGTTGATTCTCATGCTGAGACGCGGATGCACGGCGGCGATGAACGTTTATAATTCGCAGGACTATTCGGAAGAAAAGCCCGAAGCGGAAAACGATACAAAAGACATTTGAACAATATAAAAAACACCAGGAGGTGTGGTCTTGAAAAAGTATGAGGCAGTATTCATTCTCGACATGAGAAAAGTAGAGGATGAGGGAAAGGCCTTCTCTGAAGAATTCGCACAGATGATTCAGAGTTGGGGTGGCAGTGTTGTTGAGTCCAATGCAATGGGCCGCAAACAGTTCGCACGCGAAATCAGAAAACGGAAAGCCGGTATCTACTGGAACTACATTTTCGAGCTTGATCCTGCGAAATGCAAGGAGATCAGGGAAAAATTCCGTCTGGATGAAAGAGTCATCAGACTGCTCATCATCAATTTCGAGCGTCCGGAGCAGGTTCGTTCCACGCTGGCGGTGACGACCGAGATCGGTGAATAAGAGAAGCTTCAAGGAAAGGAGTGTCCTTCAATATGGCATCGCTGAATAAAGTATTGCTTATGGGAAACCTCACAAGGAACCCGGAGATCAGATATACGCCGTCCGGCAGTGCCGTATGTGAATTCGGCATGGCGATCAACAGACGTTTCATGCAGGCCAACGGACAGGAGAGAGACGAGACGTGTTTCGTCGATATCGTTGTCTGGGGCAAACAGGCGGAAAGCACTTCCCGCTTCCTGCAGAAAGGTTCTTCCGTATTCATCGAAGGACGCCTCGTTTACGACCAGTGGGAGGAAAAGGACACACAGAAAAAGCGTTCCAGGCTCAGAGTGAATGCGGATCGTGTCCAGTTCCTTGACCGCAGGGATGACCGTGCCGGCGGCGAAATGCCTCCGGACGGCGGACAGCCCGGCGGATATTCCCAGTATAACCGCGGTCCCCAGGGGGGCTACGGCGGAGCTCCGCAGGGCGGCGGATACAGCAATGTGCCGCAGGGCGGATATGCTCCGCGGGGACAGCAGGCGCGTCCCCAGCAGTATCGTCAGGCTCCGTCGCAGGCGCCTGCGGCGGAAGATGTGCCGCAGATGCCGATCGACGAGCCCCCGTTTGAAACTGTGGAAGGCGTCGACGACGATATTCCTTTCTGATTAAGAAAACAAAATAAATTTTAAGGAGATTCCAGTCATGGCAATGGTTAATAAGAAGCGTCGCATGAAAAGACGCATGGCAAAGCCGAAAATCTGCAGACTTTGCGAAAACAAGATCAACTTCATTGATTTCAAGGATGCTGATCTGCTGAAGAAGTTCCAGACAGAAAAGGGCCGTATTCTTCCGCGCCGCATTACAGGCACCTGCCTGAGACACCAGAAGATGCTCAGCGTTGCCGTCAAGCGCGCCAGAATCATCAGCATCGTTCTCTGAAGAAACTTTTTAAGAAAGGCATACAACAATGGCATCTATGAATTTGATCCTTCTGCAGGATGTTGAGGACCTCGGCCTTGCCGGCGAGTCCGTGCATGTCGCACCCGGATATGGAAGAAATTACCTGATTCCGAAAGGACTTGCCGCACCTGCTTCCGCTGTCGCTCTCAAACAGATCGAAGCACAGAAAGAAAAAATCGAAGCCAAGCGCAAGGCTGACCTCGAAGCCGCTCAGGCTCTCGCGGATAAAATCGCCGCAATGGTCATCCAGATCCCGATGCAGGCTTCCGATGACAATCACCTGTTCGGTTCCGTCACCGAGAGAATGGTTGCGGAAATCTATGCAGCCAATGGTGTGAAGGTGGAGCATCAGCGTATCAGAATGGATAAGCATATCCGTTCTCTCGGTGAATACACCATCAACATCAAACTTCACCAGGAAATCATCGCCAACGGTAAAATCGTTATCGTCAGAGCTTAATGATGGCCGAGGAAGATTACAGCCAGGGTCCCGCCGCCGGAGAATCTCCGGAAGCGCGGGGGGCCGAAGCCAGAATGCAGAGGCGGGACAGTCGCAACGGCACCCCCTCTGCATCTTCCGCATTTGCGGATTTGAATACCGAGCGTGCCGTTGTCGCCGCTCTTCTCATTGAACCGACCTGCATTTCCACTGTCCTTACGATTCTCGGCGGCATTTCCGCAGAGGAAGCCGCGGGGCAGAAGAAAAAATCCAGAGACGTGGACAGCCTGAAAAGAAGCGCGTTTCATGGTCAGGCTGCCATGATCTTTTACGATCCGAAGCATGCCGCCGTTTATGAAGCGATTCTCGACCTCAGTGAAAAAGGTGTGGGAATTGATGTCCTTTCCGTTTCCGATTATCTGGAGCGCAACTCGAAACTTGAAGTGATCGGCGGGCAGGAATACCTGCTTGAGATCCAGAGCTCCATTGTCAGTACTGCCAACGTGGAGTCGTGGTGCCACACCCTGCGCGATTATGCGATGCTTCGCGAAATGATCCGCACCTGTTCGGCGGCGGTTGACATGTGCCGCAACACCACGGAAGATGTCAAGAGCCTTCTTGACACGATTGAATCTGAAATTTTTAAAGTCCGCAACCGCTTTGTTCAGCCGGAGGTCCGTGATCTCCGCGGGCTGATGCAGGAGACTTTTGAATATTTTATGCGGGTCTACAACCGCGAAATTGACCCCGGCATTCCGACCGAGTATCCGGATCTGGACGCATTGATCGGCGGCGGATTGAAGCCGGGGGAAATGTTCGTCCTGGCTGCCCGTCCGTCCATCGGCAAGACCGCCATCGCCTTGAATATCGTGCGCAATATCATGATGAAGGATATCGGGGGAAAGCGCAAGACCGTGGCGTTTTTCAGCCTGGAAATGAGCGCGGAGCAGGTCGCCCAGCGACTTCTGTGTACTGAATCGCACGTCTCTATTTCGTCAATTATGGACCGTAACCTGAAACCCGGCGATTCGTCGCGGCTGAGTGCTGCGGCGACCTCGCTGAAGAATGCGCGCCTGTTCATTGACCCGACCGCCGGCATTTCCGTGTTCGAGCTGCGCGCCAAGGCGAGAAAGCTTCATGACCAGCATAAACTTGACCTGATCGTGATCGACTATCTTCAGTTGATGAAGTCCGGCGATGCCGCGGGCAAGGACAGCCGTCAGGTGGAAGTCGCGGCGATTTCCGGCGGTTTGAAGAAGCTTGCGAAGGATCTGGGGCTTCCGGTTCTGGTGCTCGCCCAGTTGAACCGCGAGGTGGAGAAGGGGGCGGGGCCCGCGAATGCGCGTCCGAAGCTGAGTCATCTGCGTGAGTCGGGAGCGATCGAACAGGACGCCGACGTCGTCGTGTTCCTGCATCGTAACCGTGATGATGCGAAAGAGTCGAATCCGGAGGCGAATAAAGTCGGCGTGGATGCGGAGCTGATCGTGGAAAAGAACCGTAACGGCAAAACGGGTATCGTGAAATTGAAATTCTTTCCGGCGCTCATGGAGTTCCGGAGCATGGAGCACCGTTACGGAGATTCTGACGTTCCTGCTGCAAATTCGCCTAAATAATATTTGCAATTTGGCGGAATGCGGGTTATAGTTGCCTGCATGTTTAATTTGATTTATATGGGAAATGGATTTGAATGAATAGAACGACAGTATTTTTAGCGGCAGGCATGATTCTCGGCGCGCCCTATACGTATTATACGGTTCAGGCGCAGGAAATTGCTTCTGTTTCCTTCGATCAGGGGGCTGATTACAAGTTCGGGGAAGACGTGCTCCGCTATAATGTGCAGAGCCGCAAGGGCGGCATGTACAATGAACGTACTGTCAATGATGATATCAAACGCCTGCACGCCATGGGGATGTTTTCGGATGTCGCGTCCGAGACGAGAAAAACTCCGGACGGCAAAATTGAGATCATTTTCAAGATCACTCCGAAGCCTGTCGTGCGCGAAGTCGCGTTCATGGGCAACAAAAAATACGATACGAAAAAACTGCGCGAGGAAGTGACTGTCGTCGAAGGGGTTCCCCTGAACGACATGGCGCTCAGAAACAGCGCGGATGCTTTGCGCAAGTTCTATCTTTCCAAGGGGTTGAATGACGCGATCATCATTCCGAAAATCGAAAAGATTGATGAAAACCATATCAGGATTGTGTTCAATATCAAGGAAAATCTGCGTCTGCGCGTCGGCAGGGTGGATTTCATCGGCGTGACGGCTTATCCCGCGGATGAGCTCCGTGACGCGATTGCGACGCGGCATTCATTCCTGAGCCATCCGTGGTTCAGCTGGATTCTGGATTACGGACTGCTCGACCGCGAGGAACTCGGACGTGATCCGGTCCGTCTGCGTGAGCTTTACTGGCGGAAAGGATACCTTGATTTCAAGGTGAAAGACGTCAAGGTGACGGAGGACCCGAAAGACCCTGAGATTGTCAATGTGACTTTCACGGTGGAGGAGGGCGAGCCTTATAAGGTCGGCAAGGTCTATGTCGACGGGGCGCAGCGTTTCAAACCGGAGGAACTCATCGCATTGATTCCCCTGAAACCGGGCATGACCTTTTCCAATACTCTTGAAAATGACGGCGCGGAGGCGCTGGACAATAAATACAGCCGTCTCGGTTATGCCGATTTTCTGGTCCGCCCGATCCGCATTCCGAATTATAAGACTCATACGGTCGATCTCGCCTACAAGCTCAATGAGGGACCGCTCTACAAGATTCATGATATTCTGATTTCCGGCAACAAATATACGAAAGATCATGTAATCCGCCGCGAGCTTCCGATGATTCCGGGAGACCCTGTGGATAAGAATATGGTCAAGGTCGCCAAAAGCCGCCTGATGGGCATGGGCTATTTTGAAAAAGTGGATGCCGTAGCCAAAACCTCTGAGGCGGGGGCGCTTGACACGAAAGACATTGATATTGCGGTCAAGGAAAAACGTTTCATCGATGCAAAGATCGGCGGCTCATGGTCGGATACGGACAGTCTTTCCGGAATGCTTGAGATCACGCACAGCAATATGGATATTCTGGATCCGTGGAACTATTTTACCGGCGGCGGCCAGCGTATGCGGCTTCTTGCGGTAATGGGTCTTGAGCGTTACAATTTCGAACTTGATTTCACGGAACCGTGGCTTTTCGGCATTCCGCTGAGATGGGATGTTTCCGGTTATGTCCGCAACATTGATTATGATGACTGGTCCGAACGCCGGATCGGTTTCTCCACCTCTCTGACCAAGCGTATCTTCGATGACTTCACAACTGCCTCCATCGGTTATACGTTTGAACAGGTCCGAATTCATGAAATGGCGCACAAACTTTCCGAGGAGTTCCAGAAATGGAAGGGAAATGAGCTGGTCGGGCGTCTGCATCTGTCTATTGAACGCGACACGCGCAACAGCGCCACCGACCCGACGCGCGGTTACAGCATCGGCGGTTATGCGTCCGTCACCTCGCAGGCGTTCGGCGCGACCAACGATTATGCCAGACTGGAAGCCAAGGGAACCTATCATTATTCTTTCTTCAACGACTGGTTCGTATTCAGCGCCGGCGGTAAAGTCGGATTCATTTCCAATATCGGCGAAGGTGGAATGGTGCCTCTGTTTGAACGCTACTTCATGGGCGGCGGCGATTCGGTCCGCGGCTTTCCTTATCGCGGCATCGGTCCGGAGGACGGCAACAACGACAACTACGGCGGTCAGACCATGTATATGCTGACGGCCGAGCTTTCCCATCCGATTTACAGTATTGTGCGCGGCGCCTTCTTCGTGGATATCGGCGATGCCGGTCCTGAGCGTTTCCAGTTCCGGACAGTCAACATGGGCATCGGTTACGGGCTGCGCATCAAGCTCCCGAATGTCAATGCTCCGATCCGTCTGGACCTTGCGTTCCCGATCATCAACAAGCAGGACGGCGTTTCAAATTCTCTGCGCTTCCACTTCAATATGGGCGCGTCGTTCGGACCGCACTGATCCGTCCGGCAAACTTTTCCGTGATTTTCCTCACGCGTACGCGTGCGCGCCCTTGAGTTGACGCATATCCGGTGTATATTATTGCTTCCTCCGGAAAGTTTCTTCCGGCGTGTTCATATTCTGAAATAAAACAGTAGTTTAATATAGTTAAGGGAACGAAAGATGAGTGACAACGTAATCGAAAAGCGGGACTTCCCCGTTAATATCGAAGACATCATGCATACTGCGTATCTGCAGTATTCTTTGAGTGTGAACGTAGGGCGGGCCATTCCCGATGTGCGCGACGGGCTCAAACCGTGCAACCGCAGAATCCTGTATGCAATGCGTCAGCTCGGACTTATGAAATCACGTCCCCATATGAAAAGCGCGCGTGTGGTCGGCGAAGTGATCGGTAAATATCATCCTCACGGCGATTCCTCGGTTTACGATACGCTGGTCCGCATGGCGCAGGATTTTTCCATGCGTATGCCGCTGATCGACGGTCAGGGCAACTTCGGAAGCATCGACGGCGACCCGCCCGCGGCTTACCGTTATACGGAGTGCCGCATGGAGCGTTTCACGGAAGAACTGCTGAGCGATATTGATAAAGATACCGTCAATATGATTCCGACGTTCGATGAAAACACGACTGAGCCGGAAGTCCTGCCGGCGAAATTCCCGAATCTGCTGGTCAACGGCAGCATGGGGATCGGCGTCGGCATGGCGACGAATATTCCGCCGCACAACCTCGGAGAGGTGATCGACGCCACCATTCACCTGCTGGAAAATCCGTCCGCATCCGTGCGTGACCTGATGAAATTCCTGCCGGGGCCCGATTTCCCGACCGGCGCGATCATCTGCGGTCTTGACCCGATCCGCAGCCTGTATGAAACCGGGCATGGCGTGATCAAGGTTCGCGCCAAGGCGGAGATCATCGAACAGAACGGCAAGGAGATCATCATCGTCAAAGAGATTCCGTATGCCGTCAACAAGGAAATGATGGTCAAGAAGATTGCGGAACTGGTCAAGGACAAGAAGATCACCGGAATTTCCGATCTGCGTGACGAAACAAGTCTGCGCACCGGCATCCGGATTGTGATTGAGATCAAGCGCGGCGCCATGGCTTCCGTCGTTCTGAATCAGCTTTATGCGCATACGCAGATGGAGAGCATACTCGGCTGCCAGTTGCTGGTCGTCGATCACAACCGTCCGCGCACGATGAACCTTGCACAGATTCTCCAGGCGTTTGTCGATCACCGGCTGGAGGTCGTGACCCGCCGGACTCAGTTCGAGCTGAACAAGGCGGAAGCGCGCGCCCATATCGTAAACGGTCTGTTGATCGCGGTGCAGAACATTGACGAAGTCGTGAAAATCATCCGCGAGTCCCGCACACGCGAAGAAGCCGGCGCAGCCCTGATGGCGCGTTTCGGGCTTTCCAAGATTCAGGTTGCGGCGATTCTCGATATGAGACTTCATCAGTTGACCGGACTGGCGATCGAGGATCTCCAGAAAGAGTATGACGAACTGATGAAACTGATCGAATATCTCCGCAGTCTTCTCGCGAGCCGTGAACTGCGTCTCGGCGTCATCAAGGACGAACTTGCCGATGTCAGAAACAGATATGCCGATCCGCGCCGCACCGAGATTACCTATGACGAAGGCGACATCAATTATGCGGACCTGATTCCGCGCCATTCCTGCGTCATCACCGTTTCCAATACCGGTTACATCAAACGTGTTCCGGCGGACACCTACCGCACGCAGCATCGCGGCGGCGTCGGCATCATCGGTATGGAAACGAAGGACGAGGATCACGTTGAGCATCTGTTCAATGCGGACAGCCACGACCTGATCTTCTTCTTCACGGACCGCGGTTTCATGTACTGGCTGAACGTTTACGACATTCCCGAAGGGGCGAGAACCGGCAAGGGCAAGGCGATCGTCAACCTGATCAAGATCGAGCCCGGCGAACAGATCCGGGCGATGCTGACGCTGAAGAAGGATATGTTCGAGCAGGAGAATCTTTCCATTGTCATGGCGACGAAACGCGGCGTCATCAAGAAGACTGCGCTCAAGGAGTTCCGGCATCTGAGAAATCTCGGATTGCGTGCGATCGTCATTGAAGAGGGTGACGATCTGATCGGAGCCGAGATTGCCGACGGCGCCAGCGAGATCATTCTTTCCACTGCGAAAGGCATGGCGTGCCGTTTTGTGGAAACCGATGTCCGCACGATGGGACGTGCCACGCGCGGTGTGACGGGTATCCGCTTCAAGCTTGCCGATGATGAAATCGTCAGTATGGAGGTCGTGCCTGCTTCGGGTGCGGTCAGCGAACTGCCTGAGGTTGATGAAGCCGCCGTGGAAGCGGAAGAACCTGCCGAGGCAGCGGAGACTGAGCCTGCGGAAACGGCGGATGGTGAGGATGTTGCTTCCGATGAAGAGGAAATTGTCGATGACGGACGTCCGCAGCTGCTGGTCGTGACGAGCGGAGGAATGGGAAAACGCAGTTATGTCGATCATTACCGTCTGACCAGACGCGGTGCAAAGGGGGTCAAGAACCTGAACCTGCGTCCGGGCGAGGTCGTGATCGCCGCGCTTCGTGTCAAACACGGCGATGAACTGATCCTGACCACCGAGCGCGGGCAGGTCTCCCGTATCCCCGTGGATGAAATCCGCATTGTCGGGCGCGCCTCCATGGGAGTGCGCATCATGGATCTCCGCAAGGGTGACAAAGTGACCGGAGCCACGATCGTCGTCGAAGTCGAAGCAAATGAAAATCCGACTGCCGGTGATGAGGAAAACGTGATGGTTGCCGCCGGAGTCGATCAGATTCCTTTCGGTAAAAAGGACGATGATTTCGAGGAAATGGAAGTTCCGCCGGAAGACGTGAACGAGGATGCGAACACGGATGTCCCGAATGAAGCGGACGAAACTAAGACTGAGGAATAACCGTTCGCTGGACTGCGGCGCCGCACAAATACCGATGATTTTCGGTATCTTGAATGTGACGCCGGATTCTTTCAGCGACGGGGGGCGTTTCACCGAAACGGAAAAAGCCGTCCGCGGCGCCGTGGAGATGCTGGACGCCGGAGCCTGTGCCGTTGATATCGGCGCAGAATCCACACGTCCTGGAGCCGCGGAGACACCCGTGTCGCTGGAGATTGAGCGGATCATTCCCGTGATCCGCGCGTTGAAAGAGAGACGGCCCGATGCGATTGTCAGCGTCGATACGCGCAAAGCGGCTGTTGCCGCGGCGGCTCTGGAGGCGGGGGCGGAGATCATCAATGACATCAGCGCGATGACCTTTGACCCTGCAATGCCGTCCGTGATTGCCGCCGCCGATGCGGCTGTGATCCTGATGCACATGCGCGGGACGCCGCAGACAATGCAGAATCCGGAAAATCTGGTTTACGGGGATGTCTGCGCCGAAGTGGCGTCTTACCTTCAGACTGCCTTTGAAAGAGCAGTTGCGGCGGGAATACATCCCGATTCGATTCTGCTGGACCCCGGCCTGGGGTTTGCCAAGACGCAGGAACAGAATTTTGAACTGGTCAGAGGTGCTTCAAAGCTGAGAGAGAGAGTTGAAGCGCCTCTGTTTTACGCTCCCTCGCGCAAATCTTTCCTGTCACATATCTGCGAAGGGAAAAAACCTGCGGAGCGTGATTACGCCACTGCCGGCGTTCTTGCCTCATTGACTGCGCAGAAGATTGAATTTGTGCGTGTTCACAATGTCCCGATGGCTTTGGAGTCCATGACGGCGTTTTTCCGGTGCAATGCCGCTGAATAAGGCTTGAAAATCATATTCTCCGGGTTATGGTAAATACTGGAATGCTCATAACGGGAGATTTTTTATGGCGAATGAATATCAGTATAACCTGTGGTATCCGGATCGTTTGCGTACCTGGATGATTCTTGTTCCGGTGATTTTTGCGGATTTCTTTTTATTCCGTTCCCCCGATCCCGGTTCGATTCCGCTGACAGCTCTTTATCTGGGGTGGTTGGCTGTCTGCTGGCCGCGGCGCCTGAGCTTCCTTACCATGACGGCGCGCATTCTCTGGATGATCCTGTTTTTCTTATGCGGCGCCGGGATATTCTGTTACGCCGATTCTTTTGCAGTTGTATTCGCATGTTTTTCCATTCTGGTCTTCCGGATTGTCTGTCGGGAGGAAAAGGCGGATTCTTCCGTGGAGCAGTGGATTTTGAAGCTGACGGCTGTCTGTATTACATTCCTTCCGGAAAGTTTCTATCAGATCGCCGTCGGCTGGAAAAAGCAGGAGGAATTGAAAAGCCGTTTTACCTGTTTCGTGAAAGGAGTTCTGCTTTGGATTCTCCCGGTGCTCGGCGCATTGATCTTTCTCGGCTTTTTTTCGGAGGCGAATCCGGTTCTGGGAAACTGGCTTGAGCGTTTTGCACACTGGGTGGGGACGCTTGATTTTCCCTCGGCGGGGCATGTGTTCTTCTGGCTGGTGACGGCTCTGCTGGCTGTTGCCGTGACCGGGATGACGCTCTGGAAACGGTTTTATGCGGAATTCCGCAACAACACACCGGGATTTGGCTGGAAAGAGCTCACCCCCGATTTGTCATTGCTTCTGGCAAGGATCATGACGCGCGGACTTCTGCTTTTCAATCTGGTATTTCTTGTCCAGAATCTGCTGGATGTGGAATATCTCTGGGCTGGTGCCGCACTGCCGGAGGGGGTGACTTACGCCGGATATGCGCATCGCGGAGCCTATCCTCTGATCGCGACCGCGCTGATCGCGGGAGGACTGACGCTTCTGGCTTTCAGCGGAAAATGTTCGGGGTCAGCCTGGAAACTGGCAAGAGTTCTGGTTTATTTCTGGCTGGGGCAGAATGTGTTTCTGGTCGCCTCCTCCCTGTTGCGCCTGGAAAAGTATGTGTCTGTTTACAGCCTGACGGGGCTCCGGATTGCCGCTGCCGTCTGGATGCTGGTTGTCGGCGCCGGGCTCTGCCTCATTTTCTGCAAGGTGTTGCGCAATAAGAGTCTGCGCTGGCTGTTCTGGGCAAATGGTGCGCAGGTTCTGATTGTCTTGCTGCTGGTGATGTTTTTTGATTTCCGTTATGTTATTGCGGAATACAACTTCGCCCATTGCCGTGAGACCGTCAATGTTACGAAAGAGGGGCTTCGTCCCGCGCCTCTGGATGTGGAATACCTGAAAACACTTCTGCCGTCATCGCTTCCGGTTTTGATTCGAGTTCAGAAAGCAGGGATCGGCATCCCTGACCGTTTCGAACCGCAACAGGAGATGAAACATTTGGAACGTCTGGCCGGCAACTGGCGTTTGTGGACTCCTCTGTCTGCCGTGATTCTGCGTGCCGCCGAAGCGGAACTTGGAGAAAAAAGCAGGTAATCAGTGTTATCTGGGCAGGTCTGTGCCCATGGAATCAGAATAGATCGACATGGCTTTGGCGTATTTACAGCCTTTGCAGAGCGTGACCCGGTGCGGGATATTGGCGCGCATGTAGAGTGTGTCTCCTGCTTTCATTGTGCGCTTGTTCTGATCGTCATAGAGATAGAACTCGATTTCCCCTTCGAGGAGGACAAAAAACTCCTCCGTATCGTGGAACATGAATTCGCGTGGTGTCGCGGGCGTGTATTCGAGCACAAACGGGTCCATTTTCCGCCCGATCTGCCGATACGCCAGCGCAAGGTACCGTATCCCGTATTGCGTATTGTCGTTCCGTTGAATTTCCTCGCCGCAGTTGAGTGAACCGAATGTGTATTCGGCATTCTGCCCGTTTTCATCGAACAGTTTGCTCATCGGGATGCCGAGCGCCTCCGCGATACGGATCAGCGCCTTGAGGGAGGGTGTGATACGGAAATTCTCGACCTGTGAAATGAATCCTTTGCTGAATCCGCTTTTCTGTGCAAGCTGGTCGACAGTCATCCCCTGCGCGAGTCTGACCTTGCGGATTGTCTGAGATAATTCCGGCAGATTCATAGCATCCTTTCATGAAACTTTCACTTTGATACTATAATCCGCCGGAATGTTTTTTTCCACCTTGATTTCTTCTTTTTACAGCAGGAAATAAGATGTTGAGAGTAGATATCCTCCGTCTATTTTCCTGAATTGTTTATCTGGTTGCGGTGTAGTTCATTTCCAGATCAAGCAACCCCAGACGGGTGAAATCATCCAGTGCACAGGAGATTTCCGAGGCATTTTTTTCTCCCTGGAATTTTTTGGGAAATCCGTTTGGTGCGATCTGGTTAAGCGACAGATCTGTTTGTGTTTCCAGAATGACATCATAGTAGTAGGGGCAAACGAGATTCAATTTACTTTCTTTTCCTTTATTCAGAACGATTGTGCGTGAAGTTTTCTGTGCCGCTTTATGAAATTGCACCCCCAGAAGATTCAGGGAACCTCTGTAATTGTCGAAGGAGATCAATTTATGCGCTATGACGCCGCTTTTCTGTTCCGACTCATTCATGGCGCGGGCAAATTTCGGCAGTCCGAGCGAGATTCGTCCTGCGGGAAGCCGGGGATCTCCATTCAGTGAAAGCAGAATGTCGAAACCTTGTTCCAGATAGAAATCCGGGAGAACGAACGAAGCGTTTTTCCGAACTTGAAGCGGTCGGTCTGCATGAGTTGCAAGACGGACCATGATTCCCAGAAAACCTTTTCCCGCAGCATTGTCTATGGTGATGGAGCCCTCGTGACAGATTCCGCCGAGCACGATTCCGTTTTCGGCGTTTTCATAACGCTGGTTGCCTTCCAGATAATGCAGGTTGATTCTGTCGTGCTCTTTGAGGTTCCTGAACAGAATTCCTTGTCGCTCGGCAAAGCCGGAAGGCTGGTATTTTCCGTAAACGAAGACTCCGTTATAAAGAATTGAAGATGGTTGTGAACCGCCTTCCTGGAGGATGTTTGCTCCTTTTTCCCCATTCCACGGGGCTCCGTGGTTTTCCAGGGTTTCCCTATTGCAGATACGGATATGTTCCAGCACAATTCTCTGCGGGTTTCTGACTGTTATTGCATGTTCCTCTCTGCTGCCGTCCCACACCAGTATGGAATGAACTCCGGAGCCGCCGATGAAATAGTCTGCTCCCTCGACATGTATGCTTTGCTTCAAAAGATAGGTTCCTGCCGGGAAATAGGCAATCGCATCTTTCCCGTGTGCCTGTGCGGCGGCAATGGTTCTGCGGACAGATTCCGTGTCATCGTTTTTGCCATCGCCTTTTGCACCGAAATCCCGTTTTGCATCAAATACTTTTTTCGGGAGACGGCATGCGGCGGCGAGAAAGTTCCTTGATTCCGACAGTTTGAGAGGAGGCAGTCTGCCTGCGGGAATTTGCCAGGCTCCCTGTCTGCCGGCGGGGACGGGATATTGGAACAGCGTGGCGTCAGCCGGGTAACTGTTGTTTGACAATGCAAAGAAGGGAGATTCCCGCTGGAAGATGACTTTTCCTTTGTGCCCTGTCAGAAATGTATTGTTGAATGCCAGAAGCGAACCCTGCCATTGAATCGCGCCGGCCTGCGAGCTCCATGATGACACTGTGCAATTTTCAAGTGTGAGAGGCGAAACCCCGCCATTGCCGCGGAGAAAGGCGCCGGAATGGAAAGAAACACAACGGCGGATACTGCATCCATGTTCCGGTGCTTCAGCGATGATATCCACTGAGTTTTTCTCGAAACGGGAGTCCAGCATATAGAAATTGCCCCGGCGGCAGAAGATGCCGCTGCTGCGGTTGTTTATGAAAAGACAGCCTTTGAAGGCAAAATCATAGTCATTGTGACTGGTGAACTCAACTCCGGTTCCGGTATTGTCAAAGATACAGTTCTCGAATGTCGGCTCGGAATCGGAGCGCAGGTCGTTGCGGTTGTTTTCGCAGAGTATTCCGCAGGCGCGCAGGTTGCGAAACGCCAGATAGGAATAACGGACCTGTGTCTCGAATTTACACTCCTGGTCATTCCACATTCCGATGGCGGCTTTTCCTTTGCCGTCAAAAACGATTCCGACGTATCTGGCAAGACTTAAGCCGGAATCACGCACCATGCGCCCTCCCATCGGCCCGTTCCAGATCAGTTGCGTCGTTTCACCGTGACCTATGACTGTGGTGCCCGTCAGGCGTTTTTCACTGCGCCATTTCAAGGTGTCGGAAATGAGATACCTGCCCGGCGGCAGATAGATCGTGACACCGTTGTCCAGTTTGTCAAAAGCTTTCTGAAGCGCCTGCGTATCGTCGGTTTTTCCATCCCCCTTTGCTCCATAGTCCCTGACATTGAGCCAGTCCGATCTTTGTTCCCAGTCCATGACCGGAAGTTCCCGGAAGGTTGCCTCCGCACAGACTGTCAGGCAGAACAATGCCGCAACTGTGCCTGCAATTCTTTTCCACATGTTTCACCTCTTCTGTTTACAGACTCGGATCAGCGAGCCATTTTTCTTTATTGAGATTGTAATTCGCGCCGAATTTTGAATAAGGCCTGTTTTCAACGTGTCCGTCCGCAAATGAGAAATTGGCAGTTCTTCCGGGATGCTTGAAACGTTCATATTCACTGTTCTGATCGAATGCTCCATAGCCGCCCCCGACATAAATCGGATCGGCAAAGGCGTAAAGACTTGCCGGCTGTTTGAACCTGGAAAGGGAAATTCCTTCATTTTGCTTTGTGAATCGTTCCGAATTCGGGCGCATATTGATTGCATAGCCGAAGTCGCGCAATCCGTCACATCCCCAGACCAATACGCTTTTTTTCGTGATGAGATTCGATTTGCCTCTGCTGTAGTAATAGACCAGCTGATAGTGAACAGAGAGCGTTTTACGGTCGCCGGCGCTGTTGGATGCATGTTGAGTGTCATGGGACAGATAGTCATTCAGTATTTCATACCAGGAGTATGGCATATCCGGGCCGGTGGTATAGAACTTCAAATCCTTTATTCTGTAAGGCGGAGTGAAGCCGTTGTTGTCGGAGTAGTAAAGGACGGCAAGCGTGTTGATCTGTTTGAGATTCGCCGTACATTTTATCCGTTTTGCAGTATCACGCGCTTTTTCCAGACTGGGAAGCAGAAGAGAGATCAGGATGGCTATAACTGATATGACGATGAGTAATTCTATCAATGTGAATATTCGCATTGTTGCGGTTTCACCGGCTGAAAGTAAGACTGCGCACTGTGTCCAATGCTTTTTCATTTTTATCTTGACTCCATCCTGATATTCTTTCATGGTTTGCCGCCGAATGTTTCATGTCCGGGAAAGGACTGGGGAACCTGATTATAAAAAACACATTTGCCCAGCCATCTTTCGAGCCCGATGGAATCTTTGTTGCTGTTCATCATAAAAGAGTTAAGATGTGGATTGCATTGAAAACCTTTCGCCAGTTCTGTTTCTGCAACGTCTGCTGTCAGGCTGAGAAGCGGTTTATTTTTAGCCGGAATGATTTCGGCTCCGTTTTCCGCAGCATAAAGGTCGATTCTCAATTTCTTTTCCGGCGTCGTTGCAAAGACAAGTGCAAAGTGGTAGAGCTGATTTGCCTCAAGCGTATAATTTGCTGTCTGCCGCACTATTTTTTTCTGTTTTCCATTTATGTTGAAAATATTCCTGCCGCTGACAAGATCAAGCCACAATTCCCCGCACTGTTTCCGCCGATTGCCGAAATTATAGAGCGCCACCCGCATTCCCTCTTTTTGAGAGCCGAAATCTATGACACGGAACAGATTGACCGGCGAATCAGCATTGACCGGACGGTTATACTTTATGAAAAATTCAATTGCGCCATTGATCTGCCCATTCTGTACCATGCCGTCCGGTGAATTCTTCGGAGTGGCAAACTGGAGCTGAAGTCCGCCCCGTCCCTGCTTTTCGCTTGTGATTTTTGTGAGGAATGTGCCGTTTCCCACCGTATTTTCGATCGAAGGCGAGTTTCGTATTACAGCCTTGCCCCCATTGGTATGAATTTGCCCGTCTTTGAATTCAATACGGAAAATTTCGCTTCCATAGAGCAGTGCCGTAAGCATGAGCAAGCCTGATGCAAGTGTTGTTTTCATTGTTTTTTCCTCCTGTTGTGTTATGAGTGATATTGGCAATAAAAAGTCTTAATCTCAAACGGGTGGAAAGTAATTTGCAAGTTTGGAAGTTCCGAACGGATTTTCCCTGACATCTCTGCTTCGAATATATGCAGAATCCTATTTGATTTCCGCAACTGGATGGTTGTTTCCGCCCCGAGAGATTCATAGAGACGGACTGAAAAACCTTCTTCCGTTTTCCGCATTGACGAGAGAACGATGTTGGAGGCGTCCCAATCGAGGAGAGAACCTGATTCCGGAAAGGAACCGCAGATGCGCGGGGGACGGTTGAGCATTTGCCCGAGTTCGACCGCCTTTTCCATTTCCCGCGGAGAATGGGTGCGGAACGCAAATTCGAACTCGTGACGTCCGTTCTCAAAACTTCCCTCCTGCGGGACCATGCAGCCGTCTTTGACGTTTGTCCCGCTGCGGAGCAGGCTCACGAGAATGTCGCCGTTGACAAGCTGATGCCCCGGCGTTCCGTTGTTGGCGAGTGTCAGTCCTTTCCGGTGGTCGCTGTAATTGACCCAGTTCAAGGCGGGCCAGTCGCCGCGTGCTGAATCGTAATCACTGTTCCGGGCAAGTTGTTTCAGGCTGTTTTCGTTTTCCTGCCTGACCTCGAAATAAGGTTTGCGAACAATACTTCCGAAAGGGACTTCATAAGTTTCCATCGCTTCGGCAGGTTTCAGATTCAGAGGGAAACGGATGCTGATTTTCGTATTGTTTCCCTGCCACTCCAGCATGACTTTCATCCTGAAATGATCCAGATGTTTCGGGAAAAGGTACTCCTTGCGGAACGTCAGCGACCGGAAGCCGGGCCAGTGAGACCCCAGATTGCCCGCGTCCGGCTGTTCCGGCAGAACCTCCCCCTCCGTAACCGCCTTGATGAAGACCGGTCCTTCCGTGATTTCCGTGACCGTTTCCCGCTGGAAATGGCTGCCGTGGTATTTCCCCGTGAATTTTTCTGTCCACATGGTGCCGTAATCGGAGCGGATCAGGATTTCTCCGAAGCCTTTCTCCCGGAAGACAGTTTCCCCCGCCAGATTGCGGATCGCCGGGGACGGTGTGGAGAAATCCGCCTCAAAGAAATCTGTCTTGAAGTGTGCCTTGCATTTTCTGACCGTGGCTGTCTGCGGTCTGCCCCCCTGAAAGTTCCGGATGCCGCAGGAGGGAAGTTCCTGCACAAAATAATATTTTCCCCCATCTTCCTGCACCGGAACTTCCTGAGGTGCGATATCGCCGCAGATCAGATGAGGGCCCTTGAGCTGATTGAAGTTGCAGATTGAGAACCGTCCGGCGGACGGAGCTGTGAATTTCTCCTCCGTTTCTTCTATGACGGACGTGAGTTTTTCCATGATCTCCACATTGGCGGCATCGGTGTGGCAGCCGCATGCGGCATCGTGGAACTGTGCGGAAATGAGTTTGTCCCACAATGGTTTCCAATCATTTTCAGTGTTGGAAAACAGGTCTGCGGTCTCTGCGGAAAGAAGCAGATTTTCCGCTTTGCGAAGTTTCTGTTTTACGGAAATGCGGGTGGTGTAACAGCCGGAAAAGGTCGGGTTGAACTCCCCGTGATAAGAGGGCAGGGGAGCCTCCGCGGCAAGTCTGAAGTAATCAAGATTTCTTCCGAACTCCACAAGGCGGCCGGGGGTTCTGTTGACGGCTTCGATGATCCAGAAAAGGTCTTCTTCGATTTTGCCTTCCTCCGTCATATAATGCACCAGTGCATTGCCTTCCAGATATTTCAGCGAGGAAATACCGCGTGCAAGCTGGCTTTCGTATTCGCGCAGAACCGGCACGTTGCATTCATAGCCGAGATGTGTAATCTCCGCAGTGCTGTGTGCTGTGAGGATTGCCGTTTCATCCAGTCCATGCCAGTGGAAAGGGCCGTTGGATGGAATTTCCTGCGGTTTGTTCGGCATGCGCCCGGGAAGCAGGTAACGATAACCGCACCGGACAAGAATCTGGGGCAGTTGTGCGCACATTCCGAATGCGTCGGTCATGCACGCGATTTCCGGTTCCTGCCCGAATGTTTCCTTGTAGTATTCGCGTCCGAGCAGCAGATTGCGGACAATGGATTCTCCGGAAATCAGGTTCAGATCGGGAATGCTGAGACCGCCGAAATACTCGAAACGCCCTTCTTTCAGAAGCGCCTTGAAGTGTCTCAGGTCTTCCGGATGCTTCCGCAGATATACGCGCAGAATTTCCGCCTGTTCCACGCAGAAATGAAACTGTTTGTATTTTCCGGCAAGCTTCAGAAGGTGTTCGAGCTGTTCTTCACGTATCTTTTCATATTCTCCATAAGGGTAGCGCCAGACCAGATCGGAATGGTGAAGCGCGGAGAGAAAGATTCTTTCTCTGGTATTTTTATGTATCTTTTTGTTTGCAGGCGATTCCGCCGGAGTTTCCCTGACGTAGAATCCGCTTGCGCCTCTGCACTCCACGAATCCGTTGTCCGTCAGTTCGCGCAATGCGTTTTGAATTACGGAAAGGCTGACATCGAAATGGGCGGACATATCCCTTACCGTGGCAAGACGTGTGCCGGGTTCCAGGATGCCGCGCCGGATATTTTCTGTAATCTCATTGATTACCTGCTGCCGTTTTGTCGGTGAAGTCGTCAGGCTCATCTCTGCTCCATTGGTTGTAATCTTTTGTATCTTCTCTTTAATTATAAGCGATAACGGAGTGTTTGTCAATAGGGAATTATTAAAAAATACAAAAAAATACAAAAGATACGGCAAGTATGCCCCGCAGATTTCACATTCCCGTGTCAAGAGCGGTCGGTCGGGTTTTCAGAGCATCGTAGAAATCCCTCTGCCGGCAGTACGTGCCGCAGGTAAATTCGCGGATTCTGCAACGGAATGAATGGCATGTCCGTGCTGCGGAGATTTCAAGAGCCGGAAAATTATCGTTCCCTGTATGCCGCAAGAAAGCGGGGAACTTCATACATATCATGAAGAATTGCCGCACGCGTGAAGAATCCGGTTCGCCCGGCGCAGTCCAGAGCGCGGGAACCCTGCTCCTCGCCGAGTTCGAAAAACAGCGCCGAGCATTCTTTCAGGTGTCGCGGCGCCTCCTGAATTGCCTGCTCAATCAGGGCAAATCCGTCATCGTCTGCAAAAAGAGCTTCATGCGGTTCGTAGTCACGCACGTTCGGGGGCAGAGTTTCATGCTCGGAGTTTGCAATGTAAGGCAGGTTTGCGACGACTGCATCGAACTTTTTTCCCCCGAACGGTTCAAACAGAGACCCTTGAAAAAAACGGACATTTGCGAGCGACTGTTCCATGCGGTTCCGCTCGGACCAGCGGAATGCTTCCCCGGACAATTCCGAGCCCCATACTTCAAGGTCGGGACGCTCCGAAGCGAGTGCGAGAGAAATTGCGCCGGAACCGGTTCCCAGTTCGCAGACGCTTGCGCCGTGTTTCAGATATCCGCCGAGCAGATCCGGCAGCATCTCCGTCTCCGGACGCGGAATCAGGGCTCCCCGTCCAATCTTCAAATCCAGAAAACGGAACTGCGTCCATCCGAAAATATATTGGAACGGTTCATTTGCAAGACGACGTGCCAGAAAACGGCGCCCTTTCCGTATTTCACTCTCCGTCAGCCTGCGCTTTCTGTTGAGCGGAAGCTCAATATAAGGAACCGAGGTGATTTCCGATACGATGTAGGCGCTTTCAAGTTCCGGAGATTCAAACCGGTTGCGTTTGAATTCCGCTTCAAGCTCTTTTTGAAAATCTTCCAGATTCATAGTTCCCGCACATAAAAAAACGGACGCTTCCGCAACGGCGCGCCCGTCTTGTATTACATGAAAAAACGGTCAGGCCGGATCAGTCTCCGTAAACCGTTGTCGTGTAGGTCGCATAGGTGCCGAGGAAGTTGTTGACACTGTAGCTGACCCAGGAAACTTTCGTGATGCCGCCGTTTTTGCATGCCGCATTGATGGAGGCGTCGCCGCTGGCGAAGCAGCCGATGATGCTGTAGCATTTTGCGGTTCCGGTCTTGGAATACTGGAGTTCACTGTTGCCGACTGCGCCGGGGAGAGTGACTTTCGTGTAGATGACTCCGAGCGGAAGCGGTGTGGCACAGCCCGTGATCACTGCGGTAGCCAGAATTGATGCGGTGAAAATAAGCGCTTTTTTCCATACTTTCATAATAAGTCTCCTTATTGTTTTGATTAGATTACCTGAGAATATAGCAGTTTCTTTTATGAAAGCAAGGATTTGCGGCGAAAAAAAAATTCTTTTGTTGAGTTTTTTTGGATTTTCCTCTTTCAGAGGAGCCGATGACGTGCTATATTTTCAGTTGCAAACAATTAACGAAAGGTGATGCCATGGCTCTCTGGGGCGGAAGATTTGCACAGGACGCGGAAAAATGCGTCCGTGATTTTACACAGTCGATTTCTTACGACAAACGTTTATATAAGCACGATATCGAAGGCAGCAAGGCGCATGCGCTCATGCTCGGCGCATCCGGGATTATCCCGCAGGCGTCCGCGGAGGCGATCTGCGCCAGGCTTGACGAGATCTGCGGAAAGATCGAAGCCGGCGACTTCAAATATCAGGTGGAACTCGAAGACATTCACATGCACATCGAGTCCGAACTGATCAAAATGCTCGGCGACGAAGGCGCGCGTGTCCATACCGCCCGCAGCCGCAACGATCAGGTGAACCTTGACATCCGGCTTTATCTGCGCGACGAGATTCTTCATCTGGTGGACGGCATCCGTTCCCTTCAGAAGGCGCTGGTTGCGCAGGCGGAGGCGAACAAAAGGACCATTCTGCCCGGTTTTACGCATCTGCAGCATGCCCAGCCTGTGTTGTTCGCGCATCATCTGCTGGCTTATGTCGAGATGCTGGACCGTGACTGCGGGCGCCTGCTTGACGCACGCAAGCGTCTGAACGTGCTTCCGCTCGGTTCCGGCGCGATTGCGGGGACGACGCTCCCCATTGACCGTGAGTTCGTGCGCAAAAAACTGAATTTTCCGTCCATGACGCGGAACAGTATGGATGCCGTCGCCTCCCGCGACTTCACATGCGAGGTGCTGGCGGCGCTTGCGATCTTCGCTATGAATATTTCGCGTCTTTCCGAGGATATCATTCTCTGGATGTCGCAGGAATTTTCCTTCATCATGCTGTCCGACGCCTTCTGCACCGGGTCAAGCCTGATGCCGCAGAAGAAAAACCCCGATATCGCGGAGATTTCCCGCGGCAAGACGGGACGTGTCTACGGTGCGTTGATGTCGATCCTGACGATCTGCAAAGGGCTGCCGCTGACCTACAACCGCGATTTGCAGGAGGACAAGGAAGGGCTTTTCGACGCGATCGATACAGTCAACGCGATTCTTTCCGTCTATCCGCACATGATCGAAACAATGAAAGTGTTTCCCGAACGCATGGCACAGGCTGCTTCCGATCCGGGGCTCATGGCGACCGATCTTGCGGAGGAGCTTGTCCGCAAGGGAGTTCCGTTCCGCCACGCGCATCATAAAGTCGGGGCGCTGGTCCGCTTTGCCGCAGAGCATAACAAGGCTTTGAACGAGGTGACGCTTGAGGAAATGAAAAGTGTTTTCCCGGAAGCGGATGAAGCGATGCTTCATGTCTTTTCCGCGGAGAACGCTGTCGCCGGGCGCGAGGTATTCGGGGGTACCGGCTTTCAGCAGGTTGCCTCTCAGATTGAATTCTGGAAGAAAGAGCTTGCCGGACCGGAAAACGGAAAATAAGAGATGAATACAAGAACTTTGGTTTGCCTGACGGCGCTTTTAGTTTCCGCGTTTTCCTTTGCAGAGGCGCAGGACGTTGTGAGTCTGCCGAAGGAGACCCCTTATGCGGACGATGCGACGGGAGCCGTGTTTCCCGCCCGTATCGGTTCTTTCGCCAAAACAAACGTCACGAAAAATCTGAATCCTTATTATGGGACAGTGATCCGTTACGCGAATGACTATGGTTCGTCGGCGGATGTCTATATTTACGCCCTGGACTTGAAAACTGTGAATTTGAGTGCGGAGCAGTGGCGGAAACATTATGACGAGGTCAAGGGGAATATCGCGCACCTGACCGGTAAAAGCGTTCCTTTGGGGGAGATCGCTGTTCTTGAAGAATTCACCATGAAAGTGCCGGATGAGATTGTGAAAAGACAGATGCTGGCTTCCGACCTTGTCGGCAGGCGCTGTTCTTTTTCCTTTTCGATCGGAGAGGACCCGTTTTTTTCAGAACTCGTGATTTTTCCTGTCGGTTCAAGGATTGTGAAACTCCGCGTGACGTATTCCCGCGAGATTACTTCCGAAAAGGCGAATGCCCTGAAGTTTCTGGAGGCGGTCTGCCGTGAATTCTTCGAGAAAGTGGAATTTGTCCCCGATAAACCGGATTCTCAACCTTTGAAATAGTTCCGCTGCGCCGGAACAGGTTATGCCCGCAGATCCGCGCCGCCGGAAGATGTGACGACGAACGCTGGAGCCATTCCATCCAGCATGATATTGAACCGCTGGAAGATTTTATGGAACTCCTCATCTGAATCCGGGGGGCAGAGACCGATGAAAATCGCGGAGGCATCTGCGGATTCCCTGCGCAGAACCAGGTAAAACGGCTCCGCCGTCACGAAGACGCAGGTATCCGCTTTGATTCGGGCGGATTCCACAATGCCCTCCAGCTCATCGCGCAGCTCCCCGGCTTCCTTTTCCGTTTCCGCCACCCGCAGAATGCGCAGGGTTGTCCCTTGCCACAGCGGATCGTTCACCAGAAGATTGGCGAGAATCAGCATCAGCGAGATGTTGTTGGTGCCGCGCCACCAGATGTCCACACGCCCTCGGACAACACGGCGGAGCAGCCGCCGGTAACGGTCGAAATTATGCATCATGACACAGCTCATGTGAAGGGTCTGGATGGTGCGGATATGCCTGATGTTCTGATCAATCCGCTCCTCATTGTCCGGAAATCCCATCATTACGATGTTTGGTTTCAACGGACCGACCAGATGTGACTGGAGAAAAATATAGAGCGCCTTGTCGAAATCCTTGCAGACCACAACCTCGGGAAACACACTGTAAATCTCATGCTGTTCCAGAATTCCGGCAAGTTGTTTCCGGTATTGATCGCGCATGCCGAACGCATCGCTGTCCACCCGGCATTCCACGAACTGAACCATGGAGATAATGCCGCGGTCGGATTCCAGCATTGTTGCGAAGTAGGGCATGTAGAACTGCATTTCGGGACGGCTTGAGAGAATCACCATCGTGGGGCGCCAGTTTTTCGGATGAACCGGCGTCCGCGCAAGTTTATAGAGGTTCATACGGATTCTTGAATAGAGAAAACCGCGGCGGGCATCCCCGAAATCCACCTCGAACTGACGGTGTTTGATATACAGGAAAAGCCCCCAGGCAATCACCAGGGCGGCAGTTGCCGCAATATAATCTATATAAAAGGCTACCAGAATACAGGCGACAAAGCCGTACATCGCAATCGACCAGTGGAAAAAGCGGAAGCGCGGGCGGAACGAGGGATTGGCGCCGTAGGACTCCACGAAAGCCGCAAGATTCACCATCGCGTAGGTCAGCAGGAAGCACATGGATGCGATTTCCGCAACCATATTCATGCCTGTACTCATGCCGGTGGGGCTCAATCCCTCCAACCCGCCCCAGAGCAGGATCGCGATCGTGATGATTACCAGGACCAGAGTTGCGCGGCGGGGCTCGTTATGCACGCCATGACCTTTGGCAAGACCCGAAAGCTGCGGAAAAATGCTGTCTTTGGCAAGTGCCTGAAGCACACGGGGCGCACAGACGAACAGCCCCAGCGCAGTTGAAATCGTCGCCGCGATCACGCCGAGAGTGATCAGATACCCCGTACCGAACGGGGCATTGTCCACGATGATCTTATAAGGATTCTGCATCAGGTCGTCACGGTTGAATGCCGCGCCGTAAAGCAGAAATTCGAGCAGGTAAAGCCCGCCTCCCAGCAGGATCGTTATAATAATCCCGCGGGGAATTGATTTGGACGGGTTCTTCAGGTCGCCGGACATATTCACGCCTGCCATGATACCGGTCACGGCGGGGAAAAATACAGCGAAAAGGCGCCCGAAACGGGCGCCCTGCACCGGCTCCAGATTTGCCTGAAAAGTCTCCGGGCTGACATGGATCAATGCTCCGGCGAACATGGTCAGGATACCGATGCCGAGTGCAATGAAAATCAAGACCTGAAACTTCATCGCGAGATCCGCGCCGGTGAAAGTGATGATTCCCAGAATCAGTCCGGTAGCCAGCGCGATCACCAGATAATAGGATGCCGCAGAGGGAAAGTCGCTGCATACGGCTTCGGCAAAACCGAGAATGTTGAAAGGGATGGAGATCCCCTGCGCAAGGAACAGCGTCACTCCGATGGAACCCCCGAACCCGGGGCCGAGAGTGCGGGAGATCAGGAAGTAGACACCGCCGCCTTTGACCGGCGTATTGGATGAAATTGCGGAGATGGAAAGCGCCGTCGCCATGACGATGCTGATTGCAACTGCAAGAATGATCAGGGAGTAAATCAGGCCTGCTCTTCCGGTAATATAATTGACGCGAAGGAACATAATTGCTCCGAGCATTGTCAATATGGATGGTAAAACAACTCCGTAAAAGGTTCCGAAATTGTGCCCGGAATCCGCAGCGGCAATTTCATTTGCCTGGTTATTGTGATCTGAACGCATGATCTGCATCTCCCGCAAAATAGGTGTTTTATTTGTTGCCCTTAATATTGCAGAAGAAGAGATTTTGTCAAGTCCGGCAAACAGGAAATTAAATTTTTGATAATATTTTCTATTTTTCTGCTTTAAGGCAAACAACTTTTTAACTTTTCAGGTGTCTGAGTAAAAAGAGGGCAACAAAAAAATAGAAAGGGGTTTATCTTAAACAAAAGAAAAAATCAATGACTATTTTTATCATTCATCTTTGAAAAAGCATTGCTGCTATGCTATGTTATGAAAAGCAGGAAAACACTTTTTTCTCAGAGGGATGCAAACAGAAAGTTTAGCTTTTCTGAAAATAGTCTGAGCGACAAACGAAAGGGAAAACATATGAAAGTCACTCCTGAAATTCTGGCAGCAATTGATAATGCCATTGACCATTATGGCAATATCACACAGTTTGCCAAACACCTGGGCATTGCTCACAGCACCATTCTTTTCTGGAAAAACGGCAAGACCGGAAATATCAGTGGGCAGCTCTGGATCAATAAACTCCGTCACGAACTCAAGCCTTTTATGCATGGCAACCCGTATGACAGGCCCCGTTACATGCTTCGTGAAGAATCGGCTCCTTATGCGGTGGAACAGCCCGCCAAAGTCAATAAGGCGCCTCTCGCAACCTTTTCTCAGATCGCCGACTTCGATCCGACAATAGAATCTCCCTTTACTTACGCTACGAATCTGGGCGGAAAAAGCGTTCTGTTCGCGCGTGATGTAAAGCCGGGTTATTTCGCCCTTGAGCTGGATGAAACTGCAAAGTGCGGGGATTTTCCCGCCGGATCGGTTCTTCTGGTTGCCAGCGGGGAATATGCGCAGAACGGCGATACAGTCGTGGCAAAACTGCGTGATACCAACAAAATTGTGATCCGCCATTACTCGCGGGAGGATAATCAGGTCAAGCTCTCCTCGGTCAACGGAAACGGAAAAACATACGAGTGGGATGCAAAAGAGAACTCCTCTTACATCGTATGGATGTATCCTGTGATTGAGATCAATCTTGATCTTGCGAGTTACCGCTGGGTGGGTGATCGTCTCATAGCCAAATAACAGTCAACGCAATCTTTTGAAGGAAGACCTTCCGGCGGAACCATGCCGGAAGGTTTTTCCGTATGTATTCAAGACAGAAATCTTGCGAAAAAGCATTGAAACAACTTGACGAAAGCCGGATGAAGAGCTATCTTACCGGACTTTGGTTTTATATTTTCAAAAACCCAAAAACAGGAGGATTTTATCATGGCAGCTAAGGTTGATGAAACAAAGTGCGTCGGATGCGAAGCCTGTACAGGCGCGTGCCCGGTTGAGGCGATCTCTATGGTCGATGGCAAAGCGAACGTTGATGAAGGCAAATGCATTGACTGCGGTGCCTGTGTCGGCGAATGCCCCGCGGAAGCGATCTCTCAGTAATCGCATTTCAGATTCAAAAAAACGGAGCCTGTTCGCAGGTTCCGTTTTTTTTTTTCATATTTCCATGCAATTTGCCCTTGACTGAAGCAAAAAACAGAGTATCTTACCACATCCCATGCGGGTGTAGCACAGTGGCAGTGCACCAGCTTCCCAAGCTGAGTATGAGGGTTCGATTCCCTTCACCCGCTCCATTCTTGAATTTCCATACCGCATTTCATGAAATATATCGTCTTGTAACCGGAATACAGGGGGGATTCAAAGCGGATTGTTCCATGATTGGATTATATGCCAATAAAAATATTCCGGTGCCGATGCGTGCATTTGCCGCGACCCTGCGCAGGAAAGTCGGCTGCCGCGGATATTTTCTTTTTACGGATCACTGTTTTGGTTCAGCGTTTCTTTTCCGCTTGTTCTCTTTCGGCGCGGGACGGATAATAGGCAACGGAGAAAGAGCTTTTCTTTTTGCGTCCAAGCAGGGCTTTGAACTCATAATCAAT
The DNA here is from genome assembly GCA_003526375.1 of Lentisphaeria bacterium. Lineage (GTDB taxonomy): Bacteria > Verrucomicrobiota > Lentisphaeria > Victivallales > UBA1829 > UBA11452. Next base: position 13,948 of record DPDG01000074.1, on the reverse strand, counting down.
AGACTGGAACTTCAATTCCCGATATCCTGTTTTCCTGATGAAATCGGCGAACGCTTCGGGATCTCCGGCAAGCAGAGCGCCTTTTTCAAAAATCCGGTCACGGTATAACTCAAAAAAGACATCATCATTCACTTCACATGCGGGAGGGCGTCCCTCGGAATAGTTTTCGATCACAGCCGCCCACCAGCGTTCGCCGACGACTACCGGAACCGGATCGGAACGTTTGCTGTGCCAGAAAGCCAGCGCCGGATCGACAATCGCAGACGGCATGGTGTGAATCCGTTTTCTGGACGAAAAGAGCAGATCGCAGGTCGTGCCCGCCGCCATGCAGAAAAAGAAGAGAAGAAGCAGAAGATAGACACGCTTGAAAATTTCCCGGTCGACGACGAACGGAAATGCCGCGACCACGGCGATGCCGGTCCATGAGGCGACAGAACAGAACCACATCATGATCACATCGTTTCCGCAAAGCGCAATCACAATGAAAAAGACGGACGGAACCAGAGTCAGGATCAGCGACCAGCGGAAAATTTCCGTGTCTCTTCTTTTGCGGGTCCATCTTTGGAACCGGGGCAGACAGGCAAGCAGCATTACTCCGCCCTGCATTGCAAACGGATAGGCGGCTGCTGCAATCACCAGCAGCGGAAGCGTCCAGTCGTGCTCTTCCTCCATTCTGTTGCCGATATGTTTGAAGCAGGCAAAGTCGTGATTCCAAAGCCAGACCAGATGCGGGGAAATGACCAGGAGAAAAGTCGCCAGAGCGAGCCACGGCCCCCATGAAAAGAACTGTTTCCGGTATTCCCTGTTCAGGAAGAAGATGAGCAGAAATCCGGTCAGCAGCAGGAACGTCGAATATTTGTTCAGGATTCCCAGCCCGCAGAAAAAACCGAACAGAAGCCATTGATGAATCCTGTGTTCGCGCAATGCCTTGAAAAAACAGTATGCCATGACCGGCTGCAGGGCAATCTCAAGAAAATAGGTGCTGAATTTCGTTTCCGACGGAGTGTAATAAAAGAGAAAGAAAAGCAGCAGCGCCGCGACGGCGGAGGCATATTCGTCCCAGAACATCCGGGCGAGTTTGTAAACAAACCACGCGCCGGTCATAAGAGAAAGCTGGGCGGCGAAATAGAGACTCCAGTCGGAATGCCCTGAGAGGACGGAGAAAAAGTATCCGACCCAGCCGGAGAGCGGCGGATGCTTGGAGTGCCCCAGCGTCATCTGTGCGCCCCAGGTTATCGTTTCGAGGATATCAAGTCCGAGAATATTCTGCAGCAGAGAACACTGCACTGTCCAGAAGACCATTGCAAACGCCATGAAAAACAGCATTAGATTTACCGGTCTGTCCCATAAAGAAGAAAAGAAGCTTTTCTGCTTCCCGCCGCATTCAGAATTCATGATGAACCTTTCAATACTGTTGATACCAAATCAAAACCGGATAATATACAGGGAACTTGCCGTGATAGCAAATTTATTTCATGCCGGAATCTGATAAAACGATCCGGGGAATTGACCTTAACATTTCTGAAACGCCGTTCCGATTGCGGGCAGAAAAGGCAGATGCCTGCGCAGTTTCGCATTGATGCAGCGCAGGCGTTTCTGAAAATCCGGGTGACAGACGACGGGTTTTTCCTGTGGAAACACCGGTTTGTCCTCTGCGACGGCGGACAGGCATTCGCGCCAGCGGGCAAGAACGGTGCCGGGCCCGAAACGGGCGGTCAGCAGTTGCACCGTCGTCTCGTAATCCGGGGCTTTTCCTGCAAGGAGCAACTCAATGACGGAGTCCGCCAGCGCCTGCGGCTTTTGATACAGATCCTCCGGGAACGGGGATACGTCCCGTGCCGCCGGTGAAGCGATTGTCGTAACGCGTGCTCCGCTCAGAAGCATTTCAACCAGACTCAGGCAGAAGGTTTCCGACCGTCCGGACGGATTGGGAACTCCGACTCTGGCGCGGCAGAGGACCTCCCATTTTTCGACACCTGAATTGCCGTGGAAAAAAACGGAATCCATCAGTCTGCCGTCTGCATCAAGGAGGTGTTTTATAAATAATTCCTCATATTTCGGCGATGCAATGCGGTATGCTCCGAGAGTTCCGGAGGAGCTTCCGCCGAGCACGTGCAGCATGGCATCGGGAACCGCCGACCGGATCCGTTTCCACGCCGCTGCCAGCAGATGAAATCCTTTCATATAATGCAGTGAGCCCAGATAAACGACCACAGGTTCACGGTCATGAAAAGGATGCTCCCGGACCAGTTGCGGCAGGGAGGCGGGCACCGGAACGCAGTTGTAAATGAATGTGGCTTTGGAAAAGACGTCATGATCCCGCAGCATTTCCAACTGTTCATGCCCGACGCATACCAGTTGACGGACCGCCGGATTTCTTTCGATTTCATGAATCCGTTTCCGGGAGGTGAAGCAGTGCGCCCAGAGGATCAGGCGGACCGCATCATGCCGGAACGCTTCCAGATACTCCGAATCGACGCGGGACTCCATGACCAGGACGGAGACCGATTCCTGTATGCAGAGCCGCCGCAGGGCATCGGCTGAAAGCGGCGCATCGCCTGTGACCAGCTGGCGGACCGCCGGATTCAACCGCAGTTTCTCCGGCGTGATCAGCGAAATCCGGAAGTCCGGGTAACGGCATGCCAATGACTGCGCAATCAGGAGAATTTCGAATTCCGTTCCGCCGATGCCGGGGTTCCCCGTTTCTTCCAGCCGGGTATAATCTGTTTCAGGGCGAATCGCCTGAATGAAGAATGCGGTATGAATCATTGCGTGCCGTCCTCAGAAAAGTATTTCGGCGGCTTCCGCCTCTGTCATGCCGTGAACACAGCGGGCAGGACGGCTTGCGTCATACGCCAGCCCTTTGTTGTAAGCTGCGCGTTCGAGCAGTTCGGGACGCTGAGCCGTTGTCTTGCTTGCTTTGGAGTAACCGAGATTGAAGTTCCATGCGGAACATACGGCTTCCGCCTGCTTTGTCCCGATTGCCAGCAGGCGTCTGCGCAAGTCGTCGTCTTCATATCCCCAGCCGGTAAAATCCGAGTCCAGTCCGTTGATTGCCCTGATCGCCGCAGCGGACACTGCGAAATTATTTCCGTTCAGCTTCGGGCGCCTCGGATGATTCTGTCTGATGTAAAGGCGGTATTTCAGTTTCCAGTAAAAGAGGTGAATCCGGTCGGACAGCGAAACTCTTTTCATGTAATTCCCGTTGCGGATATTGTCTGTCGTGAACCGTTCATCGTCCGTATCGACGGGGATATATTTGGAGTAGACCAGCAGGGCGTCGGCATTGGAGGCGGAATCGAAGACGCGGGCATAGCTTTCAAGGTAGCGCGGCGGCGGAATCATGTCATCATCCGCGAAGACCAGAATCCTGCCCGTCGCAAGGCGGATCGCCTTATTGACCGCCAGACTTTTCCGGAAACCGTTGTCCGCCTGCCGGATGTAGTGAAGCGGATAACCGGACTGCCCTCTGAGCGCTTCCATCATTTCGTCTGTGCCGTCCGATGAACCGTCCGAAGTGACGATCACTTCAAAATCCCGGAATGTCTGATTCCGGTAGGCAGCCAACGCCCGTTCCAGAACATCTTTCCGGTTATAGGTGCAGATTATGACGCTGATTCCAGGTGAACTCATAAAACAGATTCCTTTTTTGAATGAAATATTAAAAACCGGAAAAATTATTTTGCATTGCTCCAATGAAAACGGTATCCGGCGATGAAAACGACAGGTTCTGTTTTTGAGATGAAACCGCCGAATGAATCCTGTCCCGTGGAAAACGGAGCCGCTCCGTTTTCTGAAACTCTTTCTTTGCCAAACTTCCCGTTTTCGTCTCCTGTCTGAATGCCAGAAACGTTTTCACATTCAATTTCAATAGATCAATGTCGCATAATACACAATATGTTACTGTCATATCTTAGGTAATAGTATATAACATGAAGTGAATTTTTCAAGGCGCTGACCTGCGGCGATACGCGTAAAATATCAATCTTCTTTTAAATGTATCAGGAATAGACTCAAAAATCTATGGAAAATTGCAAACAGCAAGACACGGTATGAATGTTTCCATTCATGAATCGTTCTGCACATAGACGCTTACCGTTGCATGGGATGGCATCTGCAAAGGGCAGCCTTTTCTCCTGTTCAGCTCAAAATACCTTAACATATTGTGTATTATGCGACACCACCGGCAATGAGAGGGAATGAATATGGAGATTGAACTCAAAAAAAGTGACGGAGACCGGAATGAGGATCAGAAATCCCCTTTGATCACAGTCGGAGTTTCCACATTTAACCGTAAAACTTATCTGAGAGAATCATTGAAATCGCTGGAAAATCAGACGTTCCGCGACTTCGAAATCATTGTTGCAGACGACGGTTCGACGGATGGAACGCAGGAAATGATTCGGATGGAATTTCCTGAAGTCCGCTATTTTTATCAGGAAAATCAGGGGGATGCCGCCGCGAAAAACAAAGTGGCGGATCATGCCCGCGGCAGGTATCTGGTCTTCAATGATTCCGATGATCTTTTTCTGCCGGATGCGCTGGAAAGGCTGTATGCCCCGCTTGCAAATGATCCGGGCGGATGCAGTTACGGGCAGTACATTACAATTGACTCCGCAGGGGAGAGACTTCCGACAAAATCAAAAATGAAGGTTTTTCCAAACGGCAATATTCTTCCCGATCTGATCTTGCATATCATCGTGCATAATTGCGGCACTCTGATGCCTTTGGAGTTATTCCGGCAGACAGGTGGTTATGATGTGAGCCTGCAATGCGGTTATGATTATAAACTGGCTCTTGAGCTGGCTGTCAGGACAAATCTTCATGCGATAGAGAAACCAGTGTTTCTCAGAAGGCGGCATTCAACCAATCTGTCAAGCACAAACTATGAGAAAATGAGCCTGATCCTGAAAATCCTGAATGAATTTCTGGAAAAACATCCGGATGTACGCGGAAAATATGATGCCGTCATCAGAAAACGTTTTGCCGCGCTCCATGGCAAATTAGCCAGAGAGGCAAAAAAAGAGTCGCTCCCGCGCATAACCGTCCGCAGGCATTTGAAAACGGCATTGCATGAGGCTTTTTCTCTGAAATCTCTTTACCGGTATCTGACATCTTTTCTCTGACGGCAGTCCTTGTGCCGGAACCGTGCATAATGAAAAAAGCTCATGAGAAAAAATTTTCCCATGAGCTTTCCGTTTACTTCACAAGTCCCCACTTGCGCAGGTCCTGTTCAAGCTTCACGGGATCATACACCTGTCCCGGACGCCATTGCCCGTTGTATTCCAGAGTCGGAACCACCCAGTCGTCGCCGCCATTCACGTCGATCACCTTTTGAATTACGTCTTTCGGCTGTTCTTCGATTTCCAGATAATGGAACGGAATCCGGTGCTCTTTGAGCCATTCGATTGTCCTGTGACAGTGCGGACACACACTCCAAGCATAAACATTCAGCATATCGCCCCCCTTGTTTCTTGTTTTGCGGTTGTTTTTAATGTAACATGAATCTTTCAAAAGGCAAGCGGCGGGAGACGGAAGATCGATTATTTTGTGTATGGGAACGACGGTTCAGTATCCGGAGCAGGGAAGAATTTTCCAGGAGACGGGTAAAAAATATTTTGACAAACAGCAGTGACATTGTATATTGAAGTCATAACAGGAAAAAGGAGGATTCGGATATGATGGTCGTAAATACGGAAACGGTTCCCGGAAAAAGAATTGTGGAAGTCAAAGGGCTGGTGCAGGGCAATACCGTAAGGGCGAAACATGCCGGGCGTGATATAGCGGCGTCATTCAAGAATCTTGTCGGCGGCGAACTGAAAGGCTATACGGAACTGCTGGTCGAATCCCGCCGCGAAGCGATGGCGCGCATGATTGCGCAGGCGGAGGAACTTCAGGCGAATGCGGTTGTCAATGTCCGTTTCGCAACAAGCAGCATCACCGCCGGAGCCGCGGAACTCTATGCATACGGTACCGCAGTCGTGCTTGCCGATGAATCATTCTCATAATACGGAGGCTGTTTATTTATGGTGGAGCTGATTGTCAATGTCGGGCTGCCGCTTCTGCTTCTGGTTACGGGGATCGTCACGAATATCATGGTCAACCGCAACCGCGCCCGTTTTCTTGCAGTGGAGGAGGCGAAGTACAGGGGACGGATCGAACTGCTGAATACGAAACGCTTTCCAGATGATCTGGTCTGCGAAAAGGCGGTTCTGGTGACCGGTTCCGTGGTTGTTGCGAATAACTATTTTGTCGCGTTCGCCTCATCGTGGAAAAATCTGTTCGGCGGCGAGCTGAGAGGCTATACGAAGCTTTGCGAGGATGCGCGCCGGATTGCGATCGTGCGCCTGCTGGAGGATGCCGACCGTTACGGCGCGGACAAGGTGTACAATCTCCGCATTGAGACTGCCATGATTCAGGGGCAGCAGAAAAAGGTTGCCGGCGGAGTCGAACTGATCGCCTACGGAACTGCGGTCGTCACCGGAAAGCAGCAGGTTCATGAAGAAAGAATATCTGAGCACGGAATATGAGCCTGCCTTGAATGACGGGATCAGAACCGGGACGGATCCCTCGGAGGAGACCGCCGCTCCGGTTTCTGTCGCCGGGTCGGAGCTGGAACGTCTCCGGCATTCCATCGGGCAGGAGCCGTTTTGCCGGGACGGTTCGAAGCGATCCGGATATCTGGCTTACATCACGGAAAGGGGAGAGAAGTATTCCTGCGGTTTTCTGCTGTGGGTTTCACTCGCCGCCGGACTTGCCGGAGCCCTGTTTGCGGTGCCTGGCTGTTTTGTAAATGCCGGAGCCGTTGCTTCTTTCCGGTATTTCACCCTTGTGGTGTTCGCCCCGTTTCTGGAGGAGGTGCTGAAGCAGAGCGGAATGCTCTGGCTGCTGGAGAAACGTCCGTGGCTGGTGCGGTATTCGGAACAGTTTTTCCTTTCCGCTTTTTCCGGGGGGCTGGTCTTTGCCGTTCTGGAAAACCTGATTTATTATTATGTCTACCTTGCCGCGCTTCCGCAGGAACGCCGTTTGCAGATCATCGCGTTCCGCTGGGTTGCCTGCACTGCTCTTCATGTCTGCTGCACCCTGATTTCCGCGCTGGGACTGCGCCGCGCATGGAAACTCCAGTATGCCGGGGGTAAGCCGTTCGAGATTCAGAATGCGCTTCCTTTTTTCGTGATTGCCGTGGCTGTTCACGGAGCTTACAATCTTTGCGCGGTTCTCTTTCTGGAACGGCTTTTCAGATGACCGGAGATTCCGTCATTTGAATTTTCCGCTTAAAGTTTTGAGTTTTTCCACGGAACACAGCCAGAAGTTCTTCTCGAAATCGGCGGAGAACGCCGCAATGTGGGGGGTGACAATGACGTTGTCCATCCGGAACAGCGGATTGTCCTTCTCCGGCGGCTCCGGATCGGTGACGTCCAGCGCCGCGCCTCCGATGATTCCGTTTTTCAGCGCTTCGATCAATGCTTTCTCATTCACCACGGCGCCGCGCGACGTATTGACGAGAACCGCATTCCGTTTCATGAGTTTGAGCTCCCGCATTCCGATCAGGTGGCGCGTATCTTCCGTCAGCGGACAGTGCAGGGACACGAAGTCCGAGTCGGCGAGCAGTTCATCCAGCGGCACGGAATCTTTGCTGAACGGATCGAAATGAATCACGTTCATGCGGAAGCCGGATACCATTGTCTCGACATGGCGCGCGATGCGTCCGTAGCCGACCAGCCCCAGCGTCCTGCCCGTCAGATGCCAGCGCATGCAGTTGAGCCCGTCGAACCATTTGCCGCGCCGGACGTTCCGGTCGCCTTCCACGATTGTGTGCGCCATTGCGAACAGCAGGCTGACCGCATGTTCCGCAACGGATTCCGCAATGGATTCCGGTGTGTTGTGAACCTCGATGCCGAGTTCGGCGGCACGCTTCAGGGGCAGGGCGTCCACGCCGCTGCCGCTTCGGAACAATGCCTTGCATTTCGGCAGATGGTCCAGTGCTCCGGCGGTCAGCGCCAGGTTCGGGCCGAACATCCAGAGCACATCGGCGTCCGCGGCGAATTCGATCAGTTCCGCTTCCGTCAGGCATTTTCTGCATGTGATTTCAATTCCGGCGTTGCGTATCGCGGCGAGCGTTTCCTGCGGAATTCCGTTTTCATCCGCCGTGATCATGGCTGTCTTCATCGGTTTTCCTCCAGAATTTTACGGTATTGCGCAAACATGCTCCCGCAGTCGGAGGTGAGGGCGATCCAATTGGTGCCGCGCGCTTTCCAGCGGTCGCCGCCGGAAGCCGTTCCGAGAAGGAGCCCCGCCTCTTTGGTTTTTGCGCAGATTTCGTCCACGACCTTGTTGACCTCCCCGCAGTTGTTGTCGTGCAGGAGCCCCATGGATGCAGAGAGGTCGCACGGCCCCACGCAGATGCTGTCGATTCCCGGAACTTTCAGGATGTCGTCCAGATTTCTTACCGCGTCGATGTGTTCAATCTGAATGATTACCATCGGCTCGCTCCCGGATGTTTGCAGATACTGCCCGAAATCCGTTGCGCCGTATTTCATGCCGCGCCTGACTCCGCATCCTCGAATTCCCGCAGGCGGGTACTTGCATGCCGCGACTGCGCGTTTCGCCTCATCCGCCGTGCAGACCATCGGGATGATGACGCCGGCAGGAGCGAGGTCGAGAACCGGTTTCAGGATCACCGGATCGTTCCATGCGACACGTACCAGCGGTGCGCAGCCGGTTCCGCGCAGAGCCATGATATGCCCCATGACGGATTCGATGGTATGGGGCGCGTGTTCCGCGTCGATCCACGTGAAATCCATTCCCGCATCTCCCGCAAGTTCACTGACCGCGGGGTCCGAAAGGGTGATGACCGTGCCGACGCACATTCTTCCCGATGCCATTTTCGCCTTGAATTTTTCCAGATTGTTGATGTCCATTTCAGAGAAGCCTCCATGTTTTGCAGGTGAGATTCAGATTGATGTTTTTCAGGGAAAGTTGTGCTGCGCATTCCCGCAGTGCGCGGAGAATTACCGGTTCCCTGCCGCCGTCCAGCCGGAACAGCGGCACCGTGAGCCCCATCGCGCCGCATATCCTGTTTTTCGCATCGAAAACCGGCATGGCGAATGCCTTGATTCCGTCCGTTTGATTGGTCATGACCGAGAGTTTGCTTTTGCGGAGTTCCCGGCAGGCGTTTTCCAGCTCCGCATGAGTGGAAATATCCTCCCATTCCGCTCCCGGATATCCGTAACGATCAATGATTTCATCCAGTTCGGGAGGTCTCAGGTGTGCAAGAATGATGCGCCCGGAGACGCTGTGGAAAAGCGAGAGGTTTTCATAGACCGCCATGCTGATCATGAGGCTCCGGGGATATTGCGACTGCGCAAGGATCGACAGCGAGCGGTGGCGGAGCGCGGTGATCACTCCTGATTCCCGTGTTTCGTCCGCGAGCATTTTGCAGAAATGCATGCATTGTGATTTCAGGAGTTCCTCCTGCGGGAGAGGCTGTGCAAGCTGTTTGAATTTCTCGCTGATGCGATAGTTTCCGCTGCCGTCATTTTCGATGTATCCGAGATCGGTCATGGTCTTGAGAATATTGCAGAGCGTACTTTTGTTGAGTCCCATGTGTTTCGCAAGACAGCTCAGACTCAACACCTGACTATCCCTGAGGTGTTCCAGAATATTGAATACCCTGTCGATGACTTGAATCATGATTTCTGCTGCTCCGGCTTTTTCTTTTTTCTATTTAGCATAAGCCGTTTTACCGGTATTTCAAACCGGAAAAGAAAGGATGGCGGTAAAAAGGGGCAGAAAAGTTTTTTGTTGGTTTTATAATATAAAATAGCGCGGCGGGTACATAAAAAATCTTCCGGCTGCCAGTTTTGTTTCATCGCCGGAAGATGTGATATGTTCTGAAGTTACTTTGCCTGTGCTTTCAACACCGCATAATTCAGCATGAAGAAAGGAGGCCCGGAAACATTGCCGGAATCCGCTGTATTGGAAATCGTGAGAGTGTTGGCGCCTTCTTTCAGGAGTCCTGCCGGAATCTTGAACTTTTGAATGTTCCAGCCGAAGCGCTTGAACGGATTTTTCCCCTCGAATATGAGATTGCCGTTCAATTCGATTCTGATCGGACATTTTTCAGTGCTGTCGTCGTCCTGTCCGCAGATGATCAGCTCATAGTGTCGATTCAACTGTTCCGCTTGCAGAGGGAAGCCGGCGGTCATTTTCGGGATTTTTGTTTTCTTCCCCTTTACGAATGTGGCGAGCCGCTTTTCACAGCGGTAGGTATAAAAGAGCGGGTTTGCTCCGCCGCCGAAATCATAGGCTGTAAGCAAAATGTCCTTGCCCGGCTGGAAGCCTGCCTCTTTTACGGCATACTGCCGGATCTGTTCCGTATTTTTCGTGAATACTCCGGAGTCAATTTTTCCGGCTTTGGCGAGACTCCGCCGGAACAGATCGAAGAAATTGCGATAGGTGGTCCATTTGTCCAGTTCCGGATTCTGTGCGGCGGTGAGATTGTAAATTTGTTCCGCACGCTCTATAATTCCGCGGATTTTCTGCTGGTTCCTGATAAAGTAAGGAGTGACCTGATAGCCGAATTCATTCATCTTCTGGAGTTCCGCCGTAACCTTCCGTGCCTCCGTCAGACTTCTTTCACCGATCAGGGAGCAGAAAGCCTGTTGGATGGAACGTCTGGCGTCGTATGCCTTCGGATTATGCCAGTAATCCGCGAAAGTCAGAGTCAGCATGAGGAAATGCGGCTGGTTGGTGCCCAGCAGGGCACCGGCGATTTCATTTTCCATTCCCTGATAATACCACTGCGGCCATGCGTTGATCTCTTCCGTGAAAAAGTGCCAGCGTTCAATATTTGGGCCGCCGCCGAAAATAAGGATGAACGGAGCGCGTCCGTAACTTTCTTTTGCCCATTTCAGGTCGGTGGGCCTGATCGTGGTGGAACATACGCTCGGTCCGTTCCATGTGAACCTGATTTCCGGGGAAAGTTTCCTGACCCGTTTCAGGTATTCATCGCGGTCGTCCGGATAGGCTGGCGCGGCTTCCGGACCCCAGTACATCGGCGGGCAGAAATAGATTTTTGCCTCCGGGTATTTCCTCCACAGCTTTTCCGTAATTCCGCTTATGAATGCGTAATCGGCGTCGCCGCCGTTCGGGTATTTTTCCGTTTCCTTGATATTGCGGGGATAGCGGACATCATCGTATTGGAACATGAAACTGCCGCCGTTGGAAACAACATTTTCCGCCTGACGGTAAATGATTTCAAAATCAGCGGGGGAGGAGCTGTCAAGTTTTGTCTGCGGAGTCCCTTCGATGGCATGTGTCGTGACACACCATTCTATCCCCAAAGAGGTGAAGAGTTCTCCCATTTCCCTGTAATCGGCGGCATATTCTTCTGTGGATACTTTCTTCCATTCTTTCCAGTCTCCCCGGATGTCCGTTATGTTCCATGGGCGAACCAGCAGCATGATGTCAAGTTTGTACAGGAGATGCAGTTTTGCCCAATCCCTTTTGGTTATCTTCTTGAAATCGCTGGCACCGCTCCAGTAACCGCGGTGTTTTGCTGCCGGGTAGTCATAAATCTCTGCTGAGCGCACGGCAGGGCCATCTTTTGTGGCGTCGGTCAATTGTAGAAAGGAACCTGTTGCCCAGCTCAGTCCCGTTTTGTCGAATGCTTTCAAGTTGATCTGCTTTTGATCTGCATTGGCGCTCAAATAATAGGCCTGTGTTCTGGGATGCCGGTCTTTGGAGAGCTGCAAGGTAAGATTGACGCCATTCTTCAATGGTGTTTTCCCGACACTGCTTGTGCCGCCGAGTTCCGCGATGCGCTCCTGTATGAACTGAATCCGCAGGTCGTCTGCCGCGATTCCGTCGGGGATGATGCGGACATTGTTCAGCGGAATCCACCGTTCGCCGTAAACCGCTTTCTGCGGTGCGGGGTAGACGGCACCCATGTAGTGCGGGAAAGAGACAGCGTGTTTTTTCTTTGCCGTATTCACAGGAACTTCTGCCAAAGCTTCTGCACTGTTTCCCCAGCGGACTTCACTCTTTCTGTCACGGCTGATGCCGGAGATCAGGAAAAGACCGTCCTTGAACTTGAATGTATGGATGTCTGTCAGTCCGGTTTTGAGAGTTGCAGCAGGTTTATCAAATTTGCCGTTCCGGAAAATCCGCAGGACACCGGATTTGCGGTCAATCAGATAAAGTGCGCCTTTTTCGATTACTGGAATGCCGTTTCCGGGAATCGTGAAGTTCGGCGATGCTCCGTTTGTAAAACCGGCCGGTGAGTTCTGAAAAAAGAGGTAAGTTTTTCTGCTTGCTCTTCCGTATTCGGTGAGCGTTGTTGCCGCGATGTCCGGGCGTGTGTCGCCATTGAGGTCGCCGATGGCAATATCGCTGATGTACAGAGGCGTTTTCAATTCGACAAATTCACTCAGTTCCTTTGGAATGAATTTCATTTTTCCATAGAAGGGTGCGTAATACAGGCGGATCAGCGGCTGACCCTTCACTGCGAAAACAACATCGTTCTCACCATCCATGTTCAAATCACAGAAATACCCGGAATGATTGTTGTTCTGTTGCGGACCGTAAAAGTAACCGTGCTGGATTTTGTCAGGGGGTGTGAAACGGCGGAGACAGGCTCCGTGAAGAATGTCGAACGAAGTTCCGTCAGTCAGGAGACTGCCGGTAAAGCAATTTGCCGTCCATTGGTTTGCGCTCTGATTGACGAAGGATGTCTTGAACTGATCGTCCGGATTGAAAATGAAGATTCTTTGTCTGTTGCCTGTCACAAGAATATAAGTTTTCCCGCCGGCGGTTCCCGTATTCAGATTACTGCTTCCGGCTCCGTCCTGAATTGCCGTGACAATATCCGCTTTTCCCGTTGCTGTTCCTTTGCCGCCCAGATAAATTTCCAGTTGCTCTTTTCCGTTTTGAGCCGTGAGCAGAATGATATCCGGCTGTTTGTCGTTGTTGACATCGGCAACTTCCGATTTCAGAATCTGTGATTGCGGTGTTATGGTGCCGGCTGTCAGATGTGCAACGCACAGAAGCAAACCTAAAAAACTTATGGTTTCTTTGCAGATACGCATGAAAACACTCCTTTTTATGTTATATTATTCTGTTTTATTCTTACTTGTCATACCACATGCCGGTATTCGTGACGTTTTTTACCGGTTCGGATATGTACTGCATCAGAAAGAAAAGCTGATCGCCGTTTGTCAGCCCGTAACTTCCATTCCACTTGGTATAAGCCTTTTTTGCAACGTTTTTCAAGGAGCGGACTGCTCCGTTTTCAAATCCTGTCATAAATGTCCACTCATGCGGAAAAGTCGGATAGGTGCCGGCATACGGGGAACAATAAAGCAGTGCTCCGTTCGGATAGTTGCCCAGTCTGTAACCCCAGCGGTTTTTATCTGAATTGATGTTGGCATAGGTGCCTTTGATGTCGGTGGCTCTCAGACTGTAAGAGGCGTTGAAAAAAACATCTTTCTGCTGTGGGCAATGTTTCAAATTATAAGAGACTTTCTGTCCCCCAGTGATGTAATCCGGCTTTTTCCAGCCGGGACATTGCAGTACACCGGGTGAAACGTATTTGCTTTCCGTGAATAAACCTGTGACTGTAGTTTTGCACCATACGCCATTCTGGTAAACCAGATATGCACGCTGCCATGCTTGTGCTATGTTTCCGCTGTGAGTTTCCGCTGGTCCGTATTCTTTATTGTCGACCGAATAGGAGGATATTCCAGTAAGAATTTGCCTCATGTTTCCTGTACATGCGGCAACTTTCGCCTTTTCCTTCGCCACATTGAGCGCCGGCAGGAGCATTGCGGCGAGGATTGCGATGATCGCTATAACGATCAGGAGTTCTATCAAGGTGAATGATGTTCTGTACGGCTTTTTCATAATAATATTTCCTTATGTGTTATTTTTCTTTTCATGGAAGGGCAGA
>DPDG01000073.1 GCA_003526375.1 Lentisphaeria bacterium | reverse complement strand
TATTTAAGAGACGCTACACTAGTAGAAGGAGAACTGTTAATGAAATATCAGTAGCATCATACACAAGAGTATATTAAGATTCTAATTGCAACAAAAACAGAATTCAAACTAAACAGGGAAGCAAAAAATGGGAAAAATCGGTATTTTAGAGATGTCCTTGATGCAACAGGGAATGACGGAAGAACAAAAATTCTTATTCCAAAAGCAGTTGGACTTACGTATGAAAAGTAAAGGTGTCACTTTTGCGTTGGCTCTTTTCTTACCGGGGATAGACCGGATGTATTTGGGAGAAATAGGAATTGGAGTTTTGAAAATCTTGACTTTTAGCGGATTGGGGGTTTGGGGGTTTATTGATCTCTTTACTGCATTCGGGCGTACTGATGGATACAATAGCAGATTAGCAATGGAAATTGCTCAGATAATTAAATTGCAAAACTCATAATTCATACTTTGGGTTGATCATAATTGAGTCAATTAATTGTCTGGCAAAACAGACAGTATTCCTTGTACACCAAGGAATACTGCAAAAAAATAGAAAAGGAGCTTATTATGGCTGACGAATTGGAGACAACAAGGAATGAAGAAATGAAAGAATGTCCTTTTTGTGCGGAACATATCAGTATTAGAGCGAAAAAATGTCGATATTGCGGGGAAACTTTAGATGTTACTTTACGTATGATTGAGGAATTAAAAGAAAGCAGGAAAAAGGATGGATCGTCTGGAACAGGTAATATTGTAATAAGTAACAATACTCCTGTAACAAGCCAGAGTACACCGGTCCCACCCGCTCCTGTTCGCTCTAACTTAAGATTAGAGGATTTGACTCTTCCACAGTCTAAAAAAAGCCGGACAACCTATGCTCTACTTGGTATATTTTTGGGGGTGTTTGGAGTTCATAATTTTTATGCAGGGTATGCAACATGGGGAGTGATCCAACTATTGATAACGCTCTTTACCGGTTGGCTGATTTTACCATTATTAGTAGTTGTGATTTGGAATATATTGGAAATTTGTACCGTTACGAAAGATGCGAGCGGTGAAGTTATGACATAATATATTCGCGTCATGGGAGTATTACTTTTTACATTTCAGTATATTAAAAAAGCCGTTCGGCATGGAAACCAAACGGCTTTAGTAAATCACTCAAAAAACGGATCAGATGTTGCGGTAGCTGTCCCATTTCGGGTCATTCGCAAATGCGGATCTGTAGTAATCCTTGAGCGTGAGCTTTGCGGCTGCTTCTTCATCGACGATGACGGTGCAGTCCGGATGGAGCTGGATCGCGGAACCGGAAACCATGGAGGTCATCGGGCCTTCGATCGCTTTCGCAATGATGTCGGCTTTGCGTGTGCCGGTGACGAGCATCAGGAGGCTCTTGGCGTCAAGAACCGTTCCGACACCCATTGTGAGGGCGCGTGTCGGCATTTTCTCGCCTTTGGCGGGATCGAAATAGGGTCCGTTCTGAGCCATTGTGACAGGGGTCAGGTTGACGGCGCGGGTTCTGGATGAGAAAGAGGAGGTCGGTTCATTGAATCCGATGTGGCCGGAAAGACCGATTCCGAGGAGCTGGAGGTCAACGCCGCCGGCCTCTTCCATCAGGCGCTCGTATTCCGCGCATTCGATTTCCAGATCTTCAGCCATGCCGTCTTCAAGGTGCGTGTTGCGCTTGTCGATGTTGATGCGGTCGAAGAGGTGGAAGTTCATGTAGTAACGATAGGAATTTCTGTCCTCTGCGGCAAGACCGACATACTCGTCGAGGTTGAAGGTCTTGCAGAGAGAGAAGTCGAGTTCGCCTTTCTTGTTCATGTCGGCGAGCTTGTGGTAAAGATTCTCCATTGTGGCGCCGGTCGCGAGACCGAGTGTCAGGTTGGGTTTCTGGCGCAGAGCGTCAGCAATGATCGCAGCGGCAAGCTGTTCGGCTTTTTCCGCTGTCGGCATGATGATGACTTCCATTGAGTCTTTCTCCTGTTTATTTGTTTATAAATCGTAGAACGATTTGGGACCATCATAGGACATGCGGCGGACCAGGTTTTCCGCGAGGTTCTGCGGCATCTGCCCGCGCAGCACGAAGATGCCGACGACATCGCAGAGGACGCGGCGGAACATCTCGAAACGGGATGCGTATGAGAGAATCTTGCGGGAGTCGGAAACCATGCCCGCGAAGTTGTAAAGCAGGTCGACCGAGCCGATATACTCAAGCTGTCTGCGCATTCCCACCGGCGTATCGTTGAACCACCAGCCGGAACCGAGGCGGACCATTCTCCCGAATGAGCGGGCGACTGTCGCAAGAGACGCCTGATGATGCGGATCAAGGCAGTAGAGTACGACTTTGAGCCGGTTGTCGAACTTGTTGAGGAATTTGCAGAGCGGACGGACAATGTCGATCATGTGGTCGGAAACGTCGCCGCCGACATCGGGGCCGAGGGATTTGAACAACACGTCGCGGACGTCGCGGACCGCGCCGATATGCATCTGGAACACCCAGTTCGCTTTCGCGTCCATTTCCGCAACCTGAACGGTCAGGTAGGACATGTATTCATCAATTTCAGCCTGCGTAAGCGTCTTGCCTTCCATGGCTTTCCTGAATGCGCGGTCGGCATCTTCTTTCGTGGCGTCGCCGGAAAGCGGATACTGGATGCCGTGGTCGCTGGCGACGCATCCGCGCGCCTCGAAATATTCATGGGACTGGCGGAGAACATCCACGAGTTCATCAATACCTTTGATTTTTACGCCGAAACGGTCTTCAAGCTTTTTGATGTAAGCGGGGAAAGTCGGCTGGTAAATGTTGACAGCCTTGTCCGGGCGCCATGTCGGACGAATCACCTGTCTGCCGAATGCCTTGTTGGCGGTCTCATGATGCTCAAGGGTATCCGCCGGATCGTCCGTGGAACACATGGCTTCGATGTTCTGCGCCTTTACGAGTGTCTGCGGAAGTCTTGTTTCAAGAGAAGCGACCGCCTTGTTCCAGAGTTCCTCCGCCGTTTCCGCGGAGAGCAGAGCGTTTTCGATGCCGAGACTGCGGCGAAGGTCAAGGTGAATCCACTCATAGACCGGATTACCGACGAATTCGGGGAAGACTGCAGCGAGTTTGAGCCATTTCTCTTTATTCGTTGCCGTTTTTCCCGTGATGAATTCTTCGGGGACGTTCCGTTTGCGGAGCATTTCCCACACATAGTGATCTGTCGCCGCACAGAGCTGCCAGGGGTCTGTATATTTTTGATTTGCAGCGATTTCCGCAACGTCCGCATGATTGTGCGCATCAATGACGGGGAGTCCCTTTACCGTTTCAAAGAGTTCCGCGCCGATCTCATTTCCGATCAGATATCTGTCATCCAGAAAAGCCATGATAAAAATCCTTATTTTGTTTTCCACATTTTGCAGTTAATATAGACGGAATAAAGGATAAGTCCAGAGTGTTTTTATGAAAACCGCGTGAAAAATAGCTTTCCTGTATTTTTATTTATGGAATATTGACAGGAAAATGTTTGAAATGAACAGTACATCAAAAGGCACGCGGGATGAAAAAACTGTTCCGCGTGCCTTTTGATGCCGCAGCCGGTTACTGGTTTTTCAGGTAATTCCTGACGGTTTCCGCCTGGAGCGGCCATTTTTTGATCTCACGGTCGCCGAGGATGATGACGCCTTCCACAATTCCTTTCGTCATATATTCGCGCGCCTTGTCGAGCTGGTAAATGAGCAGTTCAGGCAGGTTTCCCGCATCGCTGTATCCGTATTCATGGAGAAAGATGCCCTGAATAATCGGTTTGCCGGGGAATTTGCTGCGGCAGAGTGCAAGTTTTTCGTCGTATTCCAGAATTTCATCCTTGTGCCAGAACCAGAGGTTGACGACATCCATGTAAGGCTGGATATGGGAAAAATCCTTTTCATCCAGTTCATGCACATAGACCACGCCGTACATCTTGAGCTCAGGATTGTATTTTTTCAACGCTTTGGAGCGGGCTTCAAAACGTTCCGGCAGGACGACTTTCAGGTAATTTGTCGTTACATCGTCGCACATTGCACCGACGACATTCGGGAACTGAAGAGATAATTTACTGAGGAGCTCCGCATTTTCTTCGTCCGTGGCTCCTCCCTGTGCGCCGGGCGTGCGGCAGTTCGCGTTGACCTGGCAGAGCATTCTCTTGTATTTGCCGTGAATGCCGAGCATCTTTTCATTGGTCGGGCCATAGACGTATACAACGTTTCTGGCGTCATAATAGTCCGCGCCCTTTACAAGCGTATCATCCGCCATGGTGCCGCCCCAGTAGGGAGTCGGCCCGCCCCAGACCCAGAGATTGTCGTCGCCGAGTTTCACGAATTTCGAGGTGTCCGGGCGCGGTTCCGCTGCCAGCATCTCTTTGATGAGGGCGTCCAGCGCCGAGTTTTCCGGTTCGATCTCTTTTACCCATTCGGTATCGATTTCAGTCATTTGCGGATCGTCTTCCACATAACCCGCCGGACGCGGAGCCGCTGTCGCCCCCAGTTTGACGTTTCTGTGTTTCCTGATTTCGCGGCATTTGGCAAAGAGTCTTTCAATTGCCATGTCGAGCTTGCGACGCTGTTCTGCACTGATCTTCATCTGCTGTGATCCTTTTTTATGGTTTTGGACATTGAAGAATGTCCTTTCATATCTATATTATAAGTGGAAATGAGATAAAATAAATGTCATAAAATGGAGATTTCATGTCAATTCATACCGAAAATGATTTTCATCTGAATCCTTCCCCGCCGTTTGACGTCCGGATTGTATTCTGCGGCTATACACGGGTGGCGAACTGGAATTACACGAATGTCAATCTGCGTGTCTGGCTGCTGTACTGGAACCGGACTTCGGGCGCGGAACTGGAGCTGAATGGAAGCGTGAAAAAGATGGAGCCCGGAGAGGTGATCCTGATTCCGCCTTATACGACGTTTTCCACGAGGCTGAGGGAGCCTTTTCTGCATTTTTATATTCATTTTGAAGCGAAGGCGCCCTTCGACCGTGTGAAACGGGAGTTCCTGTGTTTTCCCGCCTCCCATGCCGCGAAAGTCCTGCCGCGTATTCTGAAGGCAAGGGATGAGGTATCACGTGCTCTTGCGTTTCGTCTCCTGATTTATGAATATCTGCTGCGGATTCCGGGAAGTGCGTTTCTTCCGCCGGGGGAGTCCGTGCTGGACCCGAGGATACTGCGTGCGCTTGATATCATGAATCATGAGCTTGCGTTGACGCGCGACAACCGGGGCATCTGCAAACGGATCGGGATGTCGCTGAACAACTTCTACCGTCTTTTCCTGGCGGAGACAGGGACGACTCCGAAGCATTACCTTTTGAACCAGCGCATGGAGTCGGCGCGCCGTCTCCTGATTGATTCGGAGAAAACGATTGATGAGATTGCTTTCGAGACGGGATATGCGGACCGTTATCATTTTTCCAAAGCGTTCAAGAGTTTTTACGCCTGTCCGCCGGTTGCTTACCGCGGTATGTACCGTCGCAAATCATAACCTGCGGTGAAACAGGCGAATCCGGATTGATGTGCGACTGTGATGAGATGGTTTCAGGCAGGCGGGAAAGCCGAGGGGAGCTTGGACCGGCTGACCGGGTCCCCCCTCGTTTTTCTGCTGCGGGACGTTGTTTTTTCATGCGTCTTTGCGCCTGCCGCCCGCGGGAGCGGACAACGTATGGAATCGGACCGTTTATTTTTCAATCTTGACAGCTTGTGCTCCGTTGGAGGCGACAGCGCCGCTCCGGACCGGTTTCCCGTCCAGACAGAGCTGATAACTTTTCTTTCCTGCGGAGTAATTCATCAGCAGGACCAGAAGATTTCCGTCTTCATCCGAGAGCACTTCATATTCATCACGGCTCCATCCGGGAAGGCTGATACGTCCTTCGACTACCCGATGTTTACGGAAGAAAGGTTCGTGTTCCGCCAGAATCCTGCTGACGGCGGCAATGGCGGAAAATGTCCGGGCATCCAGTGACGGGTAATGATAGATCAGAACCCCCGTATTACTGTCCGCGGCGCGGCGCAGGAGAGTTGCTTCGGTGAGCGACGCGGGAAACGAGCGGTCCGTTACGGCATACGGATGAGCAATCGCGCCTAACATATAGCGGGTGTTTCCGATTGCTTTGCGTGTCCGTTCGATATCCGTCTTCGGACGCCCGTAACCGCAGGCCGCACGGTCCATTTTTCCTTTGAGCATTTCCCAGTTCACGCCGTAAACCAGATTGGTGTCAGGGTTTTCGTAGCCGCTGTAAACCGAGAATGACGGTTTTGCGGGAAGTGCCTGCAGGGCGTCACGGAACATTCCGCTGATATCCGCCATTTTGCGGTTCATGTAAACGGTCCATTCCTTCAGATATTTTTTCCCGATTTTTTCCGGTGAAACCTCCTCCGCAATTCCCGCCGATCTGCGGAATCCGGCAAGACAGCGCGGGCAGAAGCAGGAAAGATAGGAGTTCATGACATGGGATTCATAATCCCACATTACATCATCTGGTGAACCGGATCTCTTATACCAGTGCGGCATTTCCGCTTTCATATATGCGGCAAACGCGGGGTCTTTCACAATGATGCCTGAACAGATCATGGACTTGACTTTTTTCCCGTTTACATCAATCTGTTCGGTTCCCGGATGTTTTTTCAGAAAAGGAAGCGGGGAAAAATTCCAGGGCTCAAAGTTGATCAGGGTAAAATACGGAAGCTGTCCGTTCGTCCGGAAATTCACTTCATTGACACCCATTTCCGCAAATTGGCGGGCAAAGATTTCTTGCAGTTTGCTGGAGTCCATACTGCGCATCCAACTGCACCACATTTGAATCTGCATGTCCTTGAGTCTCGCTCCGTTCAGTTTCGGATAAAGCCGGACGGCGACACGGCGCGGGACTTCCTGAATCGATGCTTTCCGGCTTCCCGCATGAAAATAGAATTCACCTGTTTCCGTGTTCGTGTGTTCCGGTGCACGGAAAACGAACGCGATCCATTCGTGCGAACCCAGATTCGGATTGTATTTCACCTGATTGGCAATCCTTACGGCATAACGGCGGAAGTTTTTCCCACCGTGCTGCACTGTGCCCTCATCGGATATTGCGAGGTTCCATTTTTTGTAATATCCGGAAGCTCCTTCCGCGGCATATCCTTCCGGCAGGTCGAAATACATGGTATAATCATCCAGAGCAAAACCTTTCACCCCGTGGGGACGGAACAGAATCTGCTGAATTCCGCCACGGTTGACGCAGATCTCCTTTGCTTCCCAGTTCGGCCAGATCACGGAATCTTCCAGCAGCAGCCGGCATTTGAGGACATTGTTTTCCTGCTTGAATCCGGCGAGCGGTATTTCACTTCCGCCGACCGTGATACGGGCATTCTTTTCAGGTGTTCCGCTGATTTCCGCCATATTCATGCCATTGTTCAAGGGCGTCGATGTTTTCACGGTTTCTCCATTCAGGCGGAACTGTGCATTTTTTAGATTATGAGTCAGCATCGCCGCACGTGCCTGCATGGAATAAGCGGGAGAAAGAAAGAGACGGTTCAATGCCGGATCGAATGTGCTCCAGCGGAATGAAAAAGTTCCATTCCGGTTCAAATGGAAATCCGCTTCTTTTCCGTCGGAGAAAGTTTTCCGGACAGGCGATGAGGGAAACTCCACGGACGTTTCGACTCTTGCCGGGGAGTGGAACGCGAGCTTGTTCCGCCCCGGCAGGAAAGCCGGAGGGGCAGCCAGGGAAAAAGGAACGGACTGTTCCGTAAAAACGAGTCTGCCGAGCGGGCAGGTATGAAAACTTTTCTCGCAAATCTGCCAGGCGCTTTTTTCATTCCTGCTCTGTTCGATGCGTCCTGCCATGATTTCCCAATTCTGATTTCCTCCGGGGATAACTCCCAGCGACGCAAACGGGATCGCCATCTCCACATTCCAGAAGCCGTTGCCGCGTGAAACCGCGGCCTTTGCCCCTCCGGACCATTTCATATCGCGCGTTTCCCAGAAATCGGGTGCGGAACATCTGGAATCCAGAATGGCGCCGTTCGGATTTATGACGAAATCATAGGCCACGGACGAGTCTGCCGACGGCTTGAGGAGAAGCAGTACACAGTCATCCATGTAAATCGCCGGATCGTCATTTTTCTTTACTTTGTCTTTGAACTCGTGAAGGCGGTTTTCAAGAGGATTCAGGCAGCTTTCCCTGCAATGGAATGCGACATACAGGTATTCGTTGTCATACGCGAAACGGATTGAGGTCTGTTCTTTCGCAAAACGGTTTTGCGTATTCAGAATGAAAGGTTCCGCCGCAACTGCATTCCGCCAGCAGGCGTCGTCCGGATTTCCGTCTATTTCCGGCGGGATGGCGGCTCTTGCGGCGCTCGTCAGTCCGTTGACGGGAAGAAGCGCCGGTCTGTCTTTCTCCGGTAATTCGGAATGTGTGGATACGGCAAAGCGGTCCAGCCAGACTTGCGTTTTAGCATCGCAGCCGTATTGGACGGTCAACGCCGGATACCCTGCCCGCGGATCGACGGGGCCGATCCGGAGCCATTCCCAGGCGCCTGAGGCCTGAAAGACACCGTGTGCGACACGCTGGAATCCATTTTTCAAGATTACGGTGAGAGGCGCGGCGGTATCCTTTTTCAGGCGCAGGTAAAGATAAACATTCCTGCCGGTCGCAGGAATTGGGATCTGCGCGGCTTCATACCAGCGTTTGCCCCAGACCGCCATTCCGCCGGACGCATCTTTCAACCTGACTTTTTTCCCGTGTTCCGCCGGATAATCCTCCGCTTCGAAGTCCGCCTGTTTTACTTCGACATCTTTCAGTGCCGGTAAAGGTTCTTCCGTAATTTTGAATGCGCGCAGACGGAATTTTGCACTGCCGTCAACCAGAGAATAAATGAACAGTTTCATGCCTGCCTGCGGGCTGAAAGCGGAAAAAGAAATTTTTTTCCAGATGCCTTCCCGCAGAGGGATTGCCGGAGAATAGGAGAGATTGGAGGCGCTTTGGAGATAATACTGGATACTGCCGCTGCCTTCCGCCTCGAATTCGATTTTTACACGGGTGCCGGCTTTGCATCTGACGGGGAGCAGGACTCCACCCAGTTTTGCATTCGATTGAACCTCAAGGATGCCGTTTTCAAATGCCGCCGAACTTTTTACGGCGGTTTTCTTCTCCGGCAGAATCGAATTTTCCTTGCCGGACAGCAGAAAGGTTCCGCAAAGAAGCAGGGTGCAGAGTATGGAATACTGTGGAATCATATCGTAATCCTTTTTTTGTTTTTTTGTAAATGAATGAAATATATTTTCCGGTTATTGGAATACATGTGGTTCTGCGCATGCGGTCCATGATGAGCCGGTCAGTTGATCATCGAACCATGGTGCGGTAATGCAGCGCTTCCCCGCCAGAAAACTGGTGACGTTCTGCACGTGCCCGTCAAGCTGGACCGTATTCGCACGATTTTGATGTCTGTAATGCCATGGATAGGTTTTATTGAATGTGCTTCCCCAGGAATTAACCCAGGAACCGAAATAATGGTGATACCCGTATTTCTTGTATGTAT
This sequence comes from Lentisphaeria bacterium, assembly GCA_003526375.1. GTDB lineage: Bacteria > Verrucomicrobiota > Lentisphaeria > Victivallales > UBA1829 > UBA11452. Next base: position 16,031 of record DPDG01000073.1, on the reverse strand, counting down.
AACTGTCTGGCCCTGAATCGGCAAAGATTGTAGTTCTTGACGGATATTTCAAATAGATGGAACTTAATTTGATCATCGTCGGTTTCTGGTATCCGAAGATATAAGCCTGAAGCCCGTAATTCAAATTTGAATTGCTGAAGCTCCAGACATCCATCGACGGACATTTGGTAATCTTCCTGTTGATTGTTTTATCCGATTCCATCTGTTCAAACCATGAATATTTTTTCCCGTCTCCACCGAAATAGTTTCCTCCCGAGAGACACCATTCCTGTGAGTCGGTGGCATAAGATAAGAAAGCCAATCCCAGTTGTTTCAAATTGTTTTTACAGGCAATGTCACGTGCCTTTTCCCTTGCCGCTCCCAGCGCCGGCAGAAGCATTCCTGCAAGAATGGCGATGATCGCAATCACGATCAGAAGTTCTATCAGTGTGAAAATCCTTGTTTTCACCCTGCGAAGTAAGAATATCGAACAGGGAACACGGAAGGAAGAAGTAGAAAAACAATTGAACATTTGAACATTGGAACAATTTAACAATGGAAGGAAAGAAAGAACGGGGAAACATTTGAACAAGCGAACATTAGAACAATTCAACAATGGAAAGAAAGAAGGAACGGGGAAACATTTGAACAAGCGAACATTAGAACAATTCAACAATGGAAAGAAAGAAGAAGTAAGATCAGGGGACTGGCAATGTTCCGTCCTGTCTTGCTGCCGGAATGAAATACCACTCTTACAATTTTCCCTCATCAATAATTTGATCAGTGTGCATCTTTCTCTCATTTGAAAATCCTTTCTCCTTGTTTTCTGTTTTAAATGTCATAATCATAATCCATAAAAGGCTGAAACATCTGCGAACTTTCCTGTCTTCCGTTTAAAATACTGACCAGCTTTTTCATTGCCGTATTGCCCATTTCGTAGAAAGGGATCACAATCTTGGCATAATAATAAAACGGATACTGGGAAACGGTATTGCTTGAAAAACCGACTGCGTGTATCTGCTTTCCGACCTCCATCCCGCGCCGGATCAGGTCATTCATCACCGCATTCGCCATGAAGAACGAAGTAAAAAAGATTCCATGGGGTTTTCCGCTCTGCTTTACCGCCTTTTCATAAAAATCATTCAGCAGTTTGCGGGAACGTTTTTCATACTGCCGGTAATTTTCCCCGACACGCAGAAAGTCGAAACTGTATCCCGGCTGGCCTTCTCCGCCCAGCGCATCCGCGAATCCTTTGCGGCGCAGGCGGCTGTAGCGGTCCGGAGATGTGTAAACAATGGAAAATTCCCTGCAGGAGAGCCCTTTCAGATACTCAGCGGCAAGCCGTCCGCCATATTCCTCGTCGATGTTCAGCATGACCATATCGGGCACGATTCCGCTGAAATCAGCACTCCACGTATTCATGAAAATCATTTTTCCGCCGCTTGCAAGATAAGCCTCGCACCCGCGTTGCAGCTCCTCACGGTTCATCCGGTCATGCAGATAGAAAATCACTCCCGTATTTTTTTCATGACGGCTTTGCTCCAGAAAAGAGATGTAATCGGTTTCACGGGAGTAATAATGATAAATCAGCGGATAGCCCAGTTTCAGGGATGCATCGGAAATTCCCATGGACATCTGGATAATCTCCGGAGACGTCCAGGCAGGCATCAGCACACGTACCGCAGGCATCTGACCCCGGCGCAGAAATGCCGCCTGAAGATTGCGGGTATATCCCATTTCCAGTGCGGCTTTCCGGATCAGGCTGCGGGATTTTTCCGAGATACGGTCATAGGGATCTTTTTCCTGTTGCAGGGCACGTGAGACCACCGCTACGGAAAAGCCTGTCTTTTTTGCTATGTCGATCAATCTGACCATGAGTTCCGTCTTTCATATTTTTGCTGAACAAACGTTCGTTCTGCTTTTAATTATATTGAAATAAATGAATTTGTCAAGAGGTGTTTCGTTTATTTTTCTGATTTTTTTGTATTTTTCGGGATTCTTGGCTGCTTTATCCCCGGAGCAGTAAAAGATAAAAGTGTTCCGGTACAGGTGCATTGTGTCTGCCTCGGTCCAGCGGAATACGCAGGTTGCACTGTGCATGAGACTCCCAGCCGGAGTTTCCAATGTGATATGGTATTCCGCCGGTTGCTTGCCGCGGCATGTTTCACTGCAAGTCATGAACTGCGGTGAAATGAGTGCGACGAGGCGGTTTCAGGCAGGCGGGAAAGCCGAAGGGGGCTTGGACCGGCTGACCGGGCTCCCTCGTTTTTCTGCTGCGGGACGTTGTTTTTTCATGCGTCTTTGCGCCTGCCGCCTGCGGGAGCGGATCACATAATGACATCCTCTGCCTGGAAATTTCCTCTGCACCACTCTTTTCTCAATAATTTTCCATATTTTTTCTTTTCCCCCCTTGACGACAGAAGTATTTTATTGTATAATTAATAATACCAGATAATACCAGAGGGTAAAAAAATGAATGATTCCCTGAAGAAAAACCAAGTCTATAAAGAGTTGCTCGGGCAGATCCGCCGGGGAGTTCTCGCTCCCGGTGAACAGCTTCCCGGGGAGGCTCAGCTTGCGGTTTCGCTTCATGTATCGCGCGTGACTCTGCGTGCGGCGCTCGATCTGCTGGAAGAAGAAGGGCTGGTAGAGCGGGTGGACCGGAAAGGAACCTTTGTTTCAAGAAAGATCGGAGGCAGGAATTATCTCGCGATCACCAGTATGAACAGTTCCGCCAGCAATCCCTATCCCTATATCATTCCGGGGATAGAAAAACGCTTGAGCGACGCGGGTTATCGTCTTGACTCCTGCTCGCCTCAATTCATCCGCAACCTGGACTCCAAGGCATTCCGGCATCAGTTGAAACAGAACTCCATTCTCGGAATCTTTCTTCTGGAGAACAATTTCAATGGATCGGAGCCGGAATTGGAGCTGCTGAAACATGCCGGAGTCCCTGTCGTCGTTCCGCACGGGGCGCCGGAGGACCGCCCGTATTTCGATTTCCCGCTGATGCTTCCGGATTACCGTCAGGCGTTCGCGGACGGCGTGCGGCATCTCGCTTCTCTCGGGCATACCCGGATCGGGACGATCAGTTATCGTCTGAAAGATGTGGAGCAGTCCTGCCGGGGGTTTTCCAGGGAGGAATATCTGAGTTTTCTCCAAAACAATGGTCTGGAGGCTGCCCCGGAACTTTTCCACTGGACGGAATACCGAGCGGATGCAATTCACCGGACTGTCCGTGAAATGATGTCCAGTCCCATGCCGCCGACCGCCATCATGTGTTTTTCGGATTTCTACGCAATTCATGTTTATGAGACGTTATATGAACTCAATATCAAGATTCCGGAACAGGTGTCCGTCATGGGATTCTGCGGCTATCCCGGAGCACAGTTCATGAATCCGCCGCTTTCCACTGTGGATCTGATGTATGAAAAGATCGGCAGAGATGCCGCAGAGTTCATCCTGCATTCTTCCGAATGGTTCGGGAGAAAAAACAAACCGATGACCGTTTTCTCACCTTATAAAGTCATACCGGGTGAAAGTATCTCGCCACTGAAAAAATATGAATGTTGCACAATCAATACAGGAGTATAGGGCAATGAAAATCAGAAGGTCCACATTGATCGAATTATTGATGAGGAAAAATTGCAAGAGTGGTATTTCATTCCGGCAGCAAGACAGGACGGAACATTGCCAGTCCCCTGATCTTACTTCTTCTTCTTCTTCTTTCTTTCCATTGTTGAATTGTTCTAATGTTCGCTTGTTCAAATGTTTCCCCGTTCCTTCTTTCTTTCCATTGTTGAATTGTTCTAATGTTCGCTTGTTCAAATGTTTCCCCGTTCTTTCTTTCCTTCCATTGTTAAATTGTTCCAATGTTCAAATGTTCAATTGTTTTTCTACTTCTTCCTTCCGTGTTCCCTGTTCGATATTCTTACTTCGCAGGGTGAAAACAAGGATTTTCACCCTGATAGAGCTCTTGATCGTGATTGCGATCATCGCGATTCTTGCGGCGATGCTTCTGCCTGCGTTGAACAAAGCGCGGGAGACGGCATATAAGATATCCTGCGCAAACCATCTTGGCAGCATCGGCAAGGCGATGCTGATGTATGCAAATGATTATCAGGATTATCTGCCTCCGTACCGGAGCGCCTCCTCCTGGGGGATGCCAGGCAATCGGGAGTGGTATGCGGGCACTCCCGAAACCGGCCTGCTGGCGGACTATCTGCAACTGAATCAAAAGGGGCAGGATATCGGGACTTACGGACACAACTCAGGCAATGCAGCCAATCCGGTTTCACGGGGCAGGATTTCATGTCCGGGGCTGCGGGCTTTGCCCGCCGGAAAATTGCGGATTTACGGATACGGTTACAATAACAATATCTACAACGGGGAACGGAAACTGGCAAGATTTCAAATGCCGTCAAGGACAGTTCTGGTTTCTGAGACTTCCGCTACAACCATTCTGTCAAATTACGACCCCTACCTTACGGCATTCCGGCACGGGAAATCCGCAAATGCAGTTTTCACTGCGGGAAATGTCCTGCAGGTAATCGCCGGACAGGTTCCCGGCTACTGGCCGGAGGACTTATACTGGAAACCGCACTTATGAGGTTTTCGCATATATACGGGATAAAACTTAAAATAAATAAAACTTAATGAAAAAGGAAACAGAGAGATGAAATTTTCTTTTCTGATCGCATGCATCGCATCGGCTCTTTCACTGGGGGCGGCGGAATTTGACCCCGGCGGAACGGCATTTGACTTCGCGGAAATCTCGAACCGGCGCTTTTTAACCTCATCCACCGGAAAGAATCTGTTCGGGGAATGGCGGAAATCTCCGCCGTGGGTTCATCTCCGGGACGGCAGGCTTGCCAATGAACTGCGCCCGAAAATAACACCGCTGGTTGAATTTTCAATGGAGAATACATCAGACGGCGTTCTGCTCAAGACTGTCAAGAAAAAGGAAATCGAGGAGATTGCCGGAAGCAGCAGTTCCAGCATTTCCGGTTCATGGCAGCAGACAGTCCGCTTTCCCGACAGCGCAGGCGGACAATACCGGCTCAGTTTTCAGTATCATTCCGTGCAAACGGGTAAATACGGAATGTCAGGTTTCATTGTCCTGAGCTTCAAGAGCGGCAAAAACGTGAAGACGGAGGTAAAAACATTTTCCGTCGGAAGCGGAACATGGCAGAATTATGTCACCGATATCAATGTGCCCGTCGGATACAATGCAATGGATATTTATCTGCGCCTTGACGGATGCGGGGAAATCCTGTTCAAAAATCCGCTTCTGGAAAAAGTGACTGCCGGTTATCCCGCTGCCGTGATCCTTGCTCCCGGCGCTCTGCTTGACAACACCTTTGCGCTTTCGCAGAAAGACCCTGCCGTCCTGACGTTTGCCTGGAAACGGAATGTCCCGAAAGATCAATGGAAACTGAGCGACCCTGTGCTGCATGTAGTGCTTCCTCCGGAAATCAAGCTCGAAGAAACCGGAGCGATGCTGAGCCTGAAAAGCCATGAGAACGGCGAATACAGAATCAGCCTTCGGGAACTGCGCGGCAGACTCGCCAATTTCGACAGCTTCGATGCCCATCTTCTGCTTTCCATGATGATAACGACCGATGCCGCGCCGGGAACGGAACTTCCTTCGGCAAGCTATTGGCTCACGGATGCGGGGAAACAGATTTCCGAAAAGAGGGAATTCAGATTCCTTGTCATTCCGCAGATTCAGATGGCGGGCAAATCCAGGTTGTATCTGAACGGATTTTACCCGATGGGGCTTTACCTTGATTTCAAGAATAAGGAAAGCAGAGAAAAATGGGCGGAATTCGCAGGGCGGACCGGTTCCCGCTGGCTCGTTGGAAATCCCGACTCCGGCATGATGGAACTTTACCGTAAATACGGAATTTCCATGATTACTCCGGAACTTTACTGGGTGGCAAACGGATACCGGATCGGAAACCCGGAAGGCAAGCCCGAATATGCAAAATACAAGGCGATCGGGAAAACCAGCAGTTTTGATATTCAGAACGGGACGTGTCCCGTCGCAATTTATAAAAAGACGGACTATTTCACCGGGAGCATCGTCCCGTATCTGAAACGGAGTCTGAAGGGCGCGGACGGACTGATCGCCAACTGGGAGCCGTTCATGTTTCACGGCATGGGCTGTTTCTGCGGCAACTGCCGTGACGAGTTTGCAGAATATGCGAAACTTTCAAAAGATGATGTGGAAAAAGCGTGGCCGCAGGAACTGCTGATCAACCGCAGGTATTACGACATCGGAGTCAGATTCCGCAGTTGGCAACATGCGCGGATGGTCAAAGCGATTCATGAGGCGGTGAATGGCGCCACGACCGGCAAGGCTGGTTTCATTCCTGAAGTCGCATGGATTCAGATGGTTGACTGTGAGGCGCGTAAATCCGCCGCAGGCGAGCATGACCCGCTGGATTATGCCGGAGACTTGAAATACATCGATCCGTGGGGCCCCTACATCTGCTGGAAATCTCTGGAACCTTACACCTATGCCAAAGGCGACAATCTCAATACCTACATTGCGGCGAAACAGGTGGTTGATTTCACCCGGAAAAATTTCCCTGCCGGAAAGCGCCCGAAACTGCTTGCCCTGCCGCACGGAATGCAAAGCAGCTTCTGGCTTGCCAATCCTGAAAACATCGCAATGGAAGTACTCGGGTTCTTTCTCGCCGGATACGACGCTTCGACGGTCTATCTCTTTCCGAAAGGGTATGACAACCGTTACTGGGCGGCTCTGGCACAGGCAAACAGCCTGATTGCGGAAAATGAAAACATGGTCTGCAAAGGCGAAAGAACGGACTCTGTCTCTGTGACGCCGCTCACTCCGTATCCCGCGCCGAAAAAGCGGATCAACTCCAGATATTTCAGCGATCTTCCACCGGAAAGTCTGCTTCAGACCGCGGCATTCCGCAAAGACGGCATTCTTCTTGCGGCTGTCGGCAACTTCTGGGAAAGAGGCGATGTATTTTTCACCCTCCGGATCAAAGGGCTGAAACAGGACGGGCGTTATCTGGTGCGGGAACCGGAGAAAAAACGCTGTTTCGGCGGTCAGGGCAAAACATTTTTCACCGGCGCTGAACTTGCGCAGGGCGTTACTCTGCACGCCGGAGCCCTGCGCTGGGCATTTTTTGAAATCATGCCGTGGAAAGCGGAAACAGCGGGCGGAAAGATGATTTCGCAGGATACGGTCAGCCGCGCCATGCGGGAACGGCTGCCTGTCCTGAAAAGAGCCGCCGGCAAGGAAGCGGAACGCGATGCCGCGGAAGACCGGGATTTTCAGAAATCCGAATTGAAAAGCATCACTTCCGGCGAACTGAAATGCAATCCGGTCAGGAACTCCGGCGGAGCACAGGCGCTTGAGTTCACATCCGGTAAAAATTCACTCCGCCTCACTCTGAACGGCATGGCGGTGCAGAGCTGGAAACTCGACGGAAATGAATGGATTGCCGGAACGAAATCCAGTGGTCTCGGAGCCCCCGCATTCTGGCTGCCGCCAGTCCAGCCGGAGACGCCGTTTCTCGTAAAGGAGCAGAAAGCCTGCGATAGCGGCATCCGGATCACGGCGGAAAAGACGTTGAACAGAAAGATTTCTCCGGCATTGGAGCATCTCACGATACGCCAGACACTTGAAGTCAGCCGGAATCTGGAAAAAATCACGATCCGGACGGAATTGATCAACATGCATGATTCGGAATCCGGCATGGGCTCAGTCACGGCGGGGTTCCGGTACCATATTCTGCCGCTCTGCCTCGGAAAAGGCGGCAGCCTGGAAATGAAATCGGGCGGGCAAAGCTGCAAATTCAGGCGCACTCAGGAACGTATGATCTTCGCCCGCGGAGCCACAGAATCCGCTATGGCGATGAAAAAACTGTTCGAGGCTCCGCGCGCTCCCGTCATGATCGATGATAATATCCTGACCTGGCGGATGCCTGAAACGGAGATGAAAGTCAGAATGAGCGTGGAGCCTGCCGGGGCGTTTGCCGGTTTTGCCTGCTGGGATACTCCGAATCTGGAGACTCCCACTTTCGAGCCGTTTTTCCTCCCCGTCACCCTGAAGGCGGGAGAGTCCGCAGGATACACCCTGACTCTGACGGCTGGAAAATAGACAGGAAAAAGCCCGGACAGGAAAAGCAATCCCTCCGGGCGTGAAGATCAGCTTATTTCAGAATCAACTCGATTACGGGTACTTCCACTGCGGGTTTGACTACAGGGAGATCGACAGTGACGGCGCCTGCGGGGGTTTTATGGCTCAATGAAACATGAACCTGTGCGTTGGCGCTGTCGCGCATTTTCACTTCGCTTCCGTCATGCAGGAACTGCGCGTATTTCACTTTGCCGGAGAGCCCTTTCAGGTGAATGTGCTTGAACGGCCAGTTCATGATGTGGAGATAAAGGCGGTTCGTTTCCCGGTTGTAAGTATAGCGGCAGTCGCGCGGTTCGACCAGCCCCTCCGCCATGCCGCAGCCGTAGATGGAGCGGGAATGATATTTCATCCATTCGGCATAGGCTTTCAGACGTTCCATCGCACGGTGGTCAATATAACCGCGGCTTGTCGGTCCGACGTTCATCAGCAGATTCCCATTGCGGCAGACGTGGTTGATCAGCATGTCGATGCACTGCTTGGCTGATTTCCATGTCAGTTCATCGCGGTGATACCCCCATGAACCGGAGAACGTCTGGCACCCTTCCCAGACAACCGGATTGCCGTTTTCATCAGTCACGGGATCGTCAGGAGTATTCTGTTCCGGCGTGATGACGTCACCTCCGCCGGGGAGGTCAAGACGGTTGTTGATCATGATGCCCGGCTGAAGCTCCCGGATCATCCTGACGAGTCCTTCGGAATCCCAGTCCGCATGTCCCTTGCCGTCTTCTCCCCACTGCGGATAGGAGAAATCGAACCAGATGATATCGATTTTTCCGAATTCCGTCAGGAGTTCGCGCACCTGATTGTGGAGATACTCGCGGTAGCGCGCCATGTCGCGGCCTTCATTGAGCTTCGCGCGATCCGGTCTGTTGCGGAGCGGGTGAACGTTGTCAACCGTGAAATCCGGGTGGTGCCAGTCAATCAGCGAATGATAAAAACCGACCTTGAGCCCTTCTGCGCGGAAAGCATCGACGATCTCGCGGAGCAGATCGCGCCCGCATGGAGTGTTCGTGACTTTGTAATCCGTGTATTTCGAGTCCCACATGCAGAACCCTTCATGGTGTTTCGTCGTAATGACGAAATATTTCATTCCTGCCTCGCGCGCGGCTTTCGCCCATTCCTTCGGATTGAAAAGATCGGGGTTGAACTGTTCAAAATATTTTTCGTAGTCCTCGTTCGGAATTTCTTCATAATTGCGGATCCATTCATGTCGTCCCGGCATGGAATAGAGCCCCCAGTGAATGAACATTCCGAACCTGTCGTGCGTGAACCAGCCTGTGTCGCCTTTTCCGAAATCAGCCATTTTCCGTTTCCTTTTTTTGTTTTTTGAACATTTCCGGCTTGCAACTGTGGAAAGTATACGTTATCTTATGAACTAAGTCAACAATAATCTTATGAATAAAGCACGATAAAATATGAATAAAACCAATGTCTCAATTCTGGAATACCCTCAACTGCGCATGGATTCCGTGGGATATGTGCGTCTGGGGAAATTCTGGAATTCGGTGATTCTCGGCGGTCATTACTGGCGGCTTTATTACAATGACGATTATGGAGCCGGCGTCTACGTCGGGCGCCGCAAGGTGGAGCTCAAACCGGACCGCATCTATCTGCTGCCTCCCAACTGCGACCTTGAAACATGGTGCACGGGAGAGCCGGTTCAGCTTTATCTGCATTTTGAAATGACGCAGCTTGCGGGGAATCCGGATTACCTCTGCAACGAGCTCCGGATCAGCGACGATATGAAAATCCTGATTTCACGCCTGCGCCCCATGCTGGAATTCAAAGAGGACAACAACCGCGCCAATGTCAAACTTTTTGCAATCGCACTTGCCGCCAATGCCATGGCAATGCTCCCGCAGGAGGCGCTTTCCGAGCTCAATTCCGATAAACGGATTGCTTCAATCTGTGATTATCTGCGTGAAAACATGCGGAACGACATCAGCATCGACCAGCTTGCCGCCCGTGTAAGAATGGCGCCCAATGCCTTCCTGCGGCAGTTCCGCGAAATCACCGGAAGCACGCCATACCAGTATCTGCTCCAGTTGCGTTACAGCTATGCGTCGCAGTTGCTGGAATCGCGCGCTTTCTCCATTGACGAAATCTGCGAACTGATCGGCGTCAAGGACCGTTTTCATTTTTCCCGCAGGTTCAAGAAACTTTACGGAGCCGCTCCCGCGCAATACCGCCGCCGGCACACCCCGCAGGGATAGGGCGGAGATATCGCAGAGAACTTCAGGCTGTTTTCAGCGGGTCATTCCGGCGTTTGCCGGGGTAGATCGCTGCCGAGGCGGAAACTTTTTACCTGAACCTGGGGAACCAGAGCGTTGACCGGCTCGAAACGCAGATATTCCAGAGAGGCGCAGGATGCGGGAAGAAGATAGCGGCAGTAATACCACATCCTGCTTTCCTTGTCGCGTTCCGGGAAAGTTTCAAAGGAGATCTCCTGATACTGGGAATCGAACTCATAAGCGTCTTTGATGGAATCCGGGGCGTCTTTTCTTGCCGGGTCCGTGGTGGTATTGGAGATATTCGATCCGAATATGACCGGAAAACGGTATTCCGCGCCGTCCCCCGACCGGAAGACGTGATCGCCCAGATAATATTGTTTTTCATCCAGAAGAAAACCGTCGAAGAAATATTGAAAGCGCAGGTCGGTCTGAACCGTATGGCAGAGCGTGAGCACCTGCATGTCATCCTGTTTTTCCGGTTCTCCGAGCCGGTAGAGACGCCGGAAGGTCAGGCGGTCGATGTCCGGGTAATCTTCGGAGCCGAAACACGGGTTCCAGAGCAGGAAACTGCTGTAAGCCAGATCATACAGAACCCCGTTCCGCTGAAGCGTCCGGAGAGAGGTCTGCCCCCAGTTGGAGATGCAGACTCCTCTGGCATGAGGAGCGGAAATCCGCCCGGACCAGTCTTTGAATGCGGGTGCGTTGAAGTTGGCGAAACAGTAATTCATGCCGCGGGCTGCGAAATTTTCCTCCAGATGCCTGTCGACGCCCCAGTACCAGTGGAAAATCTCCACAGAAGGATCGACTGCGTCGATTGCGGGGAAGGTCGCGGGGAGCGCCTCCATGTTTTTTCCCGCAGGACATGCCGCTCCGCCGATGGGGGTTCCGTCTCTCCAGTGGGAGTCAAGCAGTTTTTCGCCCCACATGATCGTTCCGACGTTTCTGGATCTGAGGTATTCCGCAATTTCGTTGATATCCCGCGCGTAGAGTTCCCGGATGCTCTTTCCTTTGCATTGCGGGCAGAGCCCGATCGAGTAATATTCATCGTGACCGATATTGATTCTGCGCGGTTTCAGCAGGGCGATGACCTCGTCAAGCAGATCGAAAAGCAGACGGTGATACTCCGGGTTGGACGGACAGCAGGTGTCGGGAAAGGGATCGTCCCGCCGTTCCGCCAGCTCCCTGTGACGTGTCAGAAGGTAATCGCTGTGGGAAAGCGACGGCATTTCCGGCACGACCTCAAGATAACGCTCCCTGCAATATGCCGCAAGTTCGGAAAGCTGTCCCTGCGTCAGCACCCGTCCGCCGCCGTTTTCAGTGTGAATCGAGTTCTTGCGCCACGGGAAACGGTTCTGGATGTCCAGTGTTTTGCCCGGATATTCATTCATGACGGACGCATATTCGATCCAGCCTTCGTTGATTTCCGGATGAGAGCGGTATTCCATCGCTCCGCCGAGTTCCAGCATGATGAAGTTATACTTGCATTGTGCCGCCAGATCAATGATCTTCCTGAATTCCGCGAATCCCTCCGGCGTCGGCGGCGGAAGATACAGTTTCAACCCGCGTTCCGGTGCGACCGGCGTTTCATAGAGTTCGAGTTCACACAGCCCGTCTTCCGCAACCCTGTCAAGCAGAGTCTGAAGGCCGTAGAACAAGCCTGCTTCGCTGCGGGAGAAAATCCGTATCCCCTCATTGTCCGCGGTGAGCAGATACCCTTCCGGCGATGCGGTCTCCGCCTCCGGAAAACAGTTGCGGACACGGGCATGAAACGCTTCTTCCGGTTCCTGTGCAAAGGACAGGGGAGCCTGACAGCCGAGTTTTTCCGCAAGGGTAGAAAACAGAGGCGGGACACTGCCTGAAATCAGAGGTGTCCCCGGACGGAAGCGCAGAGCTGCGCCGGTTTTGCAGAACCTGCCATTTTTTACAGACGTCATAAATTCAATTTTCTTCCTGTGGTATTGCAGAAGTTCAAAAGACGGGATGCTTTTTCGTTTTTAATAAAAATATTCCGCCGTCCGCTTTTTGTCAAGATGAATTTGCGGAAAATCAGAAATACATTGATTCTTTTTGGGTATCATATCCCGTCCCCGGGGCGGCTTTGAAGCGGAAGAATGTGTGAGTATTCTTCTGGAGTCAAGGGCTTTCGCCATTGGCTTTTCACTGAATTCCGTCTTTTTTTCGCTCTTTTTCCATAACTGGTCTTGACATTGAGCAAACGTTAGACTATAATCTTAATAAGAAACGGGAGGAACTCGGAATTGCGTGTCACACTGAAAGATGTCGCCAGACTGGCGAATGTCAATTTTACACTGGTGTCGAAGTATATCAACCAGACGCCCGGGGTAAGGATGCGCCCGGAAACCCGGCAGAGAATCGAATCTGCGATTCATGAGCTGAAATATCAGCCGATCACCGTTGCCCGCGCCCTTCGCTACGGGCGTACGGATACGTTGGGGCTGATCGTGGGAAATCTGACGAACGAATATTTCGCGCATTATGCAGATTCCGCAATCATTGAGGCGGAAAAGCTGGGGTTCAGGCTCCTGATCTCCGTCTGCAAAGACGGTGACCCGGAAAAGGCGATCCGGGGGCTGTATGCCAATCAGGTTGACGGAATCGTATGCTGTGATTGTTTCAATCCCGGATCGGCGCCGTGCCCGATGCTTACGGAGCGTTCGTTTTCGATGGCGTCGATGAAAAAAGCGGTAGCTGATTCCATGCGGTACCTTGCGGAGCATGAGTGTTCCTCCATTACCGGGCTGTTTACGGATGACCGCTGGCCGGAGATTTTTTCCTCGCTGGATCATACGCCGTTTATTTCGCAGGACTTCCAGTCGCTGCCCCATGACCCGGCGGAACGCAGGAAACTGCTGCGCGGGATATGCGGGAAACGGCCCGACGCGATTTTTTCGACGGGCTGGAAGACGGTGAACATGCTTTCCGTCATTCTGGAGAAAGAATTTCCCGATTATGATCCGCTGATCATATTGTGGGCAAACTGCAAAGGGCACTTTCTGGCGAATCCCCGGATACGGGGCGTGCTGCACACATCCACTCTGCTCTCCATTAAAGAGACTTTCACTTCGCTGGCGAATATGGTTGCGAGTTCCGGCGAAGTCCGGCGTCCGGCTCCGGTGCCGTGCCGTTTCATTCCGAGGGAAAAAAGCGCTTACGGAGAATTGATTGTGGAGGAATTTTCTCTGACATAATTTTTTTCAGGATAGAGTCTAACGTTAGAATAAAATAAAAAATGAGGAGAATCAGATGCTTTTCAGAATCAAACGGAGGGGAGGGGAAATGCAGGATGTTCCTGCCGCTGTTTCCTCTGAGGGAGTCATTACTCTCCGGAAGGAGGAGGTGCCGGCGGATGCGGAGTCCGTTTCATTTCATGATGACTTTTTCACCGCGCGGGAGGGCGATTCCGGCTTTTTCCTGATCCCGAGTCATTATTATTGTCATGACACCATGCTTACTGAATTCAGAAAAAGGGAGGATACGGAAGCCGCCTACAGGTATAACGATATGCCGCTTTACGCCTCCGCAAAAGAAGCCGGGGCGGTTCTTGCCGTTGTCTCCGGCATGGATATGGATTACGAACTGGTGGTCGGCGTAAAAGACGGTGCTTATTACATTTATCCGCGTTTCACGCTGGAAAGTGGTCCGTTTGAGGATTTCGTGATCCGTTATTTCAGGCTTGAAGGGGAGGGTGCTTCGCCTGCGGGACTCGCCCGGCGTTACAGAAAATACCAGTTGGAACGAGGTGCATGCCGTCCCATGCGCGAACGGGTGAAGACACAGCCGGTTCTGGAACAGTCGCTTCTGGGTCCTGAGGTTCGCATCCGCATGGGGTGGAAACCGATGCCGCCGGAGGTTCTCGAACAGGATCGCGACAATCCGCCGCCGGTTCACACGGCTGTCACATTCGACCGGATATGCGACGTGATCCGCGAATTCAGGAAACAGGGCATCGACCATGCGGAATTCTGTCTGGTCGGCTGGAACAGGGGAGGGCACGACGGTCAATTCCCCGATCTGCTTCCGGTCGAGGAGGCTTTCGGCGGCGAGGAAGCCTTGAAGCGCCTGACCGCCTTTGCCGCGCAGCAGGGGTATCTGATCTGCGCCCACACGAATATTCATGACTCTTACTCAAGTGCGGAACGCTGGCGCAGGGAAGACATGCTGAAAGACAAAAACGGCGAGGTTGTCAAAGGGGGACAATGGTGCGGCGGGCAGTCTTACCTGATCTGCCCGGAGGCTGTTCACGAGAAGATTCTCCCGGAGGACATGAATACTCTGAAGTCTCTCGGTTTCAACGGCACGCATTATTTTGACGTCACCTCCATGATTACGCCGCAGCCGTGTTATGACAAGGTTCATCCGCTGACCCGCAAGGAGGCGGCGCAATGGCGCGCAAAATCCTTTGAACTTGCCCGGAAATACTTCGGCGCCGTTTCGTCGGAAGGAAGCCTTGACTATGCGATTGGCTCTTATGACTACGCTCTGTATGCGGTGTTCGGTGCGCCGAAGGAGTTGCCGCCGATGTGTGACCGCACGTTCCCGTTCCGGCATATCGTTTACCACGGCATAATCCATTACAATCTTTCCGCAGCCACGGTGAACGCTCCGCTGAAAGACGACAGGAAACTGCCTCTGCTGAATCTGGCATACGGCGGCCGGCCCATGTTTTATTATTATTCCAAATTCAGGAAAGATTCCCCGTGGGGAAACAGGGATCTGCTCTGCGGAACGGAGAAGGAGTTGAGAGAGGGAGTCGAAATCATCCGTCAGGATTATGAGCGTTATAAAAAGATGCGCGATCTTCAGTATGAGTTTATCGACGATATTCTGGAATCTGCGGAAAATGTGGTTGTCACTGTTTACGGGAATGGAACGAGAACCATATTCAATGGTTCGGATTGTGAATTCCGGTATGAAACAGGCGATGTGATACCTCCGCTGACTCTTGCAAGGTTTTCACCGGAACATGAATTTCAGTCTGCAATAACAATATAAACAAAAAAAGGGAGTTGCCCGATGAGTCGAAAAATACTGAACCCGTTTTGTTCCGTGGATCAAAGTTCTATCCCGTCAATGAAATATGGTGACAGGATGGGATGTCCGCTCCGCGAACACTTGAAAAATATAATGCAAAGAATAAGTCTGAACCTGAATCCGGAATTACGCCATGATGAAAATGGTTGTCAGGACCTCGCGGAGCGAGTCCTCCGCCATGATTTTGCTTCCAATGCCGGAATCTTTCCATTGTTGAGTTGTTCTAATGTTCGCTTGTTCAATTGTTTCCCCGTTCCTTCTTTCTTTCCATTGTTGAATTGTTCTAATGTTCAATTATTCAAATGTTTTCTTCCTTCTTCCTTCCGTGTTCTCTGTTCGAGATTCTTACTTCGCAGGGTGAAAATACGAATTTTCACCCTGATAGAGCTCCTCATAATGAAGACTCGTCAAATATACCTTTATTCTAAAAATTAATATATCATAGTCCTATACCTAATTCAAGTTTTATTTTTCCGTGCGGAAGAATTTTGAAGCATAATTTTCTCAAAATCCCCATAGATATTCCATAGAAATTCAAGAGCAGGTATTTTCGCAATCTTTCTATGATAAAACTAAAGTTTTCCTGAAACTGG
>DPDG01000004.1 GCA_003526375.1 Lentisphaeria bacterium | reverse complement strand
GGAGTATGAGGGCGCGCAGCCCTCGCGTCTTTTCCCATCCGCTTGACAAGCTTTCGTTTCATGATATAGTATTGCCCTTTCTATTGATTCAATATACTGGAAGGAATCATTATGTTTCTGGGGATTGCCGCCGGACTTGTTTCCGCACTGCTTCAATCAACTTCCTATATATGCAGTGCAAACTTCATGCTGAAATATAAATCTCCGCTGCGTCTCGTTATTTTTTCGCAACTGGTGATGGGAGCGTTTTGCCTGCCGTTTGTTCCATTCCTGTTTCCCCGTGAACTTCTGAACCGTCTGCCCGAATTCGCATTGTGGGTCGGAGCGTGGCTGTTATGTTTTTCCATCGGGCAGACCGCATTCTTCAACGCGCTGCGCTCCATTGAGTCCAGCCGGATTTCCTCTCTGCTCGGACTCAAGATTCTTGTTTTATCCGTGATTTATGTTCTGATGATGCGAATCCCGCTTTCAGGTTTGCAGTGGATCGCCGTATTCCTGAGCACTGCGGCGGCTGTCGGAATGAACTGGAGCGGCGGAGCACGTTTTTCCTTCAGGGGAATTCTCTGGCTGGCTGCCGCGCTGATTTTTTATTCTCTGACGGATATGACGGAAACACATCTTGTGAAAATGCCCCGGAGCGGGAACATGATCCTTGACAGTTGTGCAATCGGCGCGGTCTGTTACTCGATTCTCGGCATTGCGACACTGCCTTTCCTGCTGAAATTCCGCTGGACCGGCAAACAGTTCATCCGTTCCGCTCCGTTCGCTTTTGCATGGTATCTTTCACAGGTCGCGCTGTTTGTCTGTTTCGGAATGCTGGGGACGGTGTTCGGAAATGTGATTCAGGCGAGCCGCGGATTGATCTCCATTGCCATTGGAATGCTTCTGCTTCATTATGGATTTGGAAAACTGGATGCGAAAATCAGCGGTTCCATGTGGCTCCGCCGCGCGATTGCGGCAATCCTGATGACCGCGGGAATCATTCTGTATTCTCTCGCACAGTGGCATTCCTGAAAAAAGTCTGAGTTCATCCCCGCTTCACCGGATGTTCCGGATGCCGGCGCATTGCATTCCGCTCAAAATATGGCCGGATTCGGAAAACCAAACCTTGCAAAAAAGCAAACAGGATGTACACTAAATGAGTGTCTGTTGAAAATACCGAAGGGATCGGCCGGATAAGATGATGTTGAAGAAAATTCAGGATGGAAAAATAAAACTTGCCCTGATCGGACTGGGCTACGTGGGACTGCCGCTGGCTGTCGAATTCGGGAAAAAGTTCGATACCGTCGGATTCGATATCAAAGAGGAGCGCCTCGATATGCTCCGGCGCGGGGTGGACGCCACTCTGGAAACCGCAAGAGAAGACCTTGCAGCGGCGCATCGCCTGAAATATACTTCGAATCCGGACGACCTCCGGGACCGCGACATCTTCATCATTACGGTGCCGACTCCTGTGGACAAATACAAGCAGCCGGATCTGCTCCCGCTCTACCGCGCAAGCGAAACCGTCGGAAAAGTAATGCGCCCCGGTGCGGTGGTGATTTATGAAAGCACGGTTTTTCCCGGCTGCACCGAGGAGGAGTGTGTCCCTGTGCTGGAAAAATTCAGCGGACTGACATTCAATCGCGATTTCTTCTGCGGATACAGCCCTGAGCGGATCAATCCGGGAGACAAGGAGCATACTCTGACCAGAATCCTGAAAATCACATCGGGTTCCACCAGGGAGGCGGCGGATATCGTAGATGCCCTTTATCACTCGATTCTGGAAAAGGGCACCTACCGCGCAAGCAGCATCAAGGTGGCGGAAGCGGCAAAGGTCATCGAAAATTCCCAGCGGGATTTGAATATTGCGTTCGTCAACGAACTTGCAAAAATTTTTCATCTGATCGGAATCGACACCCATGAGGTGCTGGAAGCCGCCGCCACAAAATGGAACTTCCTGCCGTTCAAACCGGGGCTTGTCGGCGGACACTGCATCGGAGTCGATCCCTATTATCTCACGCATAAAGCGCAGGCGCTCGGATATCTGCCCGAAGTCATTCTTGCCGGACGCCGGATCAACGACGGCATGGGCCAGTATATCGCCGCCGAGGTCGTCAAGCTGATGATCAAGAAAGAACAGCGGATCGCCAAAGCCAAAGTGCTGGTCATGGGAATTACATTCAAGGAGAATTGCCCGGACATCCGGAATTCCCATGCCATCGACGTGGTGAGGGGACTGCATGATTTCGGCTGCCGCGTTACGGTTTTCGATCCGTGGGCGGACCCGGAAGATGTGATGCGCGAATACGGGCGGGAATCAGTCAAAGACGCCGCGGAGATTCCGGAAAAGGAATATGATGCGGTGGTCCTCGCCGTTGCGCACCGGGATTTCAGGGATTTCGATGTCAGGCGCTGCCTGAAAGAGAAGGCAGTCGTATTCGATATCAAGGGATTTCTTCCCAGAGAACTCGTGGACGGCAGGCTGTAATATGAAACCGGAACTCAAACAGACAAAGATTCTGATTACGGGAGGAGCAGGATTCATCGGCTCCAACCTCATTGAGACTCTGCTTCAGATGGACAATGAGGTGGTGTGTCTTGACAATTTCATCACGGGGAAACGGGAGAACCTGGCTCCTTTCCTCGGCAATCCCGCATTCCGTCTGCTCGAAGGTGACATCCGCGATTTCGACACCTGCCGTAAAGCCGTTGCAAATATGGATTACGTCCTTCATGAAGCCGCGCTCGGCTCCGTGCCGCGTTCCATTGCCGATCCCGTGACCAGCACGGAAATCAATATTACGGGATTCGTCAATATGCTTTTTGCCGCTGTTCAGGCGAAAGTAAAGCGTTTTGTCTATGCGGCAAGCTCCTCCACCTACGGAGACAGCAGGGAACTGCCGAAAGTGGAAGACAGAATCGGGAAACCACTGTCTCCATACGCGATTACGAAATACGCCAATGAACTGTTCGCGGAAAATTTCAGCCGCATTTACGGAATTGAAACCATAGGACTGCGTTATTTCAACGTATTCGGCAAACGCCAGGACCCGTCGGGCGCATATGCGGCGGTCATCCCGAAGTTTGCCATGAGCCTGATCCGTCATGAAAGCCCGCTGATCAACGGCGACGGCAGTTACTCACGCGATTTCACCTATATCGACAATGTGGTTCAGGCGAATATCCGCGCGCTGCTGACACCGAACCGGGAGGCGGTCAACACCGTATATAATATCGCATTCGGCAAACGGACCACCCTGACACAACTGTTCACCTGTTTGCGCGATGATTTCTCGATGTTTGACAGGGAGATTTCAAAAATCGCCCCGGTCTACGGTCCGGAGAGAACCGGAGATATCCCGCACTCTCTGGCTGACATCGGCAAGGCGCGCCGCCTCCTGGGGTATACCCCTGAGATCGATGTCGAGGAAGGATTGCGGAGAACATCACGCTGGTATTTCGATCATCTCCGCTGAGACAACCTTGCATTGAGCCGGATATTTCAGAAAAGGCACATAAAAAAAGCCGGTCGAATGACCAGCTTTCCGTTTTTCGTATCCGGGTAAGATCACTCTTTCAGCTTCGGAGCATCTTTGAGATACAGAATCAGAATCACCAGCAGATTGAAGAACACCCAGCAGCCGAAGACGCCAGCCAGCATATATCTGGTCGGGATCAGGCGTTCCACCACAAGTGCAGGCATCGTGACCGGCGCATAGAATTCAAGAGTGGAAAGATAATCCTTCATCAGAAGCTCCTTCATCTCTGTGGTCTTGCGGGCGGCGGAAATCATATTCTGAATCGTTGCATCGAAGAGCTTTACGAACGCCTGGGAATCCGCCTGCGCAGTCTTTGCATCTTCACCTTTTTCCCTCAAAGCAGCCAGCATTTGCGAATAATACTGCTTCTGAGCTTCCAGGAGAGCAACCTCGTTGCCGCATTCCAAAGCGGCATTCACCAGTTTCTGATTCATGGCGCGGTTCGCATCGCTGCGTATCAATTTCGACAGCTCGGAGAAGAAAGAGGAGTCAAAATTGACCTGAGTGCCCTTGTCCATTTCCGTCTTTGCAGAATTTCCCGTATATTTTTCGCCGATCATCCGGATGGAATCCGTAATATTCCCAAGAATCGCTCTCTTTTCGTTCAGTTTCTGGTCAATATCCTGAAGACGGCTTGTCAGATAAGCCACATCCAGACCGGAATGGAGCTTCGGGTTCCGGAGCAGCATCTGGCGCAGAAGATTCAGCTGGTAATCCTGAATATGGCGAAAAGAGTCTATGATGTCATCAAGATATTCGCCGCCGGGCAGTGCAATGGCGCGGTTCATGGCAAGCGCCTTCAACTGCTCGCAAAGTTCCAGCATCTGCGTATTGTAATACAACGCCTGGTCAATCGCAATGAAGTAACTGGCAGCCTGACCGTTCTTCACTTTCTGAGCGAGGTCACGGTCGAAATTGTTCAGCGGGATTTTCGCCGCTTCAAGTTTGCGGTACATCGCCGCCCATGTCGCGGGAATTTCATTGAGAATCTTGGCTGCCAGATTCGGGGGGATGCCGGCGCTGCGCATTGAGAGAACGTAATTGAACTTATTGTCGATCTTGGCAAGCGCCGCATTGTAATCGTCTTCAAATCTTTTCAGATCGACGGCGGTAAGATTCCTGCGCCCGAGTTTTTCACGGAATTCAGCACGGACCTGCGCCAGCTTTTCAGAATAATTTGTGATGGAGAAGAGGTTCTGGAAGTGATCGAAGTCAATCATGTCCTGAAGTTTGTTCTTTTCATAAACCTGCTTCAACACCACCGGATTGATGATGTCAGCGGGAACAAAAGGCTTGCCGCTGGGATAGATTACGATCATCTGTCCGCTTTTGCTTACGGTCGGCGGGAGATTTTTCATGTTCTGCATCACGGTCTCCACATCAGCCTCTCCGAGCATAATGCGGATATCCTGCGTGAAAATCTTATTTGACGGCAGCAGCGTATATCCGATGCCGAACAGGAGAACGGCAAGAACCAGGCTGACGATGCCATACAGGAGAATCGTATTCCTGCGCTGTTTCAAGAAATTCATCAGTAGTTGAAAAGAAAATTCATCCTGCGGCTGTTGTTCCATGG
This sequence comes from Lentisphaeria bacterium, assembly GCA_003526375.1. Taxonomy (GTDB): domain Bacteria; phylum Verrucomicrobiota; class Lentisphaeria; order Victivallales; family UBA1829; genus UBA11452. The sequence goes on along the minus strand of DPDG01000004.1, from coordinate 25,060 downwards.
ATCACTCCTGTTTTTAGTTTCACTCATCACTCATATTAATAATAAAAACGGTACTATAGCTTCAGATAAAAACCTTTGCAACCCCGTATTCAGGAAAAAAATCCGGTTTGCGGAGCGGGCGGAACCGAATCTGTTATTTTCTTTCACGGCAATGCACTGCCGCCTTTTCCGCTCCGTTTTCCGGGTTCGGAGGGCGGGTGGCAAGATAGTCGTCAAACGCCGTTTCCGCAATCGTGAGTTTTACCAACTGTATTTTTCTGTCGTCGCAGAAACTGCGCAGATGTTCCAGATTTTCGTCCGATGCGGAATCCGTGGCGATTACGATCTTCTCGAACGGATGGTCTTCGTAGATCTGTTCCACCTGATCCACTCCGCCGAAAACCTTGAATCCGTAAACCTTCAGCCCGTACAGCCCCGGATCGTCATCCATGATCCCGATTACGGATTCGGAAAAAGCTCTCCGGTTCGCACAGAAAAGATAACTGATGTAAACCCGGCAGTTCAGTCCGCCGCCGTAGATCACGATGCGCTGGAGCATGGAAGGCTCCTGATATTGCAGATACAGTTTGCGGAACAGGAAGCCTTCTCCGTAGTGAACGAGAAAACGTTCAAAGCAGATCAGTGTCAGGTTCAGCAAAGTGAAAAGAAGACAGCCTCCGATGAAGCGGCGCAGGCTTATATGCTCCACGGCAAGCATCGCGTCATAGCAGAAGTAATAAAGCAGTGTGCAGGAAATGGCGGAGCCGATCAGAATCGACAAGGCAAGATGCCAGTAATTATTCAATCCCGCGCGCAGCCAGTAAATCCGGTATACCCGTGAAAAACAGAGCACCAGCACCGGAGGGACAAACGCATAAAGAAAGAAGGAGAAATGCTGGAACTGCCCGATCAGAATGATGAATGTAATCAGGAAGGAGAGCCCGATCAGGAAAAAGTCGATGAACGGGTGAATCATATTGACCAGAATTCCCTGCTTCGGCTTGGCAAGCCCTTTCTGGATCAGAAGCGCGGAGTCGTAAATTTCCACGATGGCAAGCTGGCGGATCATGATGAGGATAGCGATTACAAGCGTCACATAGGCAACGGCGGGCATGGAGTCGCGCAGCGTCAGGAACAGCAGGGCTATTCCGGCGAAGACACATGCCATGAGATACATCATGAACGCCGTCGTCGTCTGCTTTTTGGTCTGCCGGAGCAGACGATGATGCAGATGATCCTGATCGCCGTCCATGATTCCTCCCGCTTCGGGATTCAGAAGCTTGCGCGTGCTGCGCCGCCAGATTGCCAGAACCACGTCGAACAACGGCACACCGACCGCCAGAATCGGCAGAAGAAGCGAAGTGACAGTGACCACCTTGTCAATGGTCGAAAGCCCGATGATGGCGAAAATCAATCCGAGAAAGGTGCTGCCGGTGTCTCCCAGGAAAATACGGGCGGGATAAAAATTGTACCGCAGGAAACCGAGACAGGCTCCGGCAAGAATCAGCATGCAGACCGCCTCGGCATTCGGCCCGCCCACAAGAATGAACCAGATTGCCATGCAGCCGGAGGAAACGATCGCCAGTCCCGACGCCAGTCCGTCCAGTCCGTCGATCAGGTTGAATGCATTGATGATCACAATCACCCAGATGAACTGGAACAGGAGAGACAGATAACCGGAAATCTCCCAGCCGAAAATGGAATATTTCTGGTCGCCGGTGTACCAGATGATCAGAACCACAAAGAACTGCACCAGAAGTTTCTGCCACGATTTCATTTCACGGCGGTCATCGATCAAACCGAGTCCGCAAAGTACGACGGCGGGCCAGAACAGGCGCCAGAACAGCGGCAGGACAGCCTGTGAACTTTTCCCGCCGAAGCCATAGAGCGCCAGCGTAATGAAAAAAGCGAAGATCACGGCAATTCCGCCGCCGCGCGGCACCGGATTCTTATGGATGTGCCGTCCGCCCGGTTTATCGACATATCCCAGGCGGGGCAGGATACGGATGCATAAGTAGGTGAAAATAAGAGAGAGAAAAATAGCCAGCATCGGGTAAATGAACAAACCCGCATAATTTTCGAAAAATTCCAGCATCATCCGCACCCGCACATAATTTGAAACAATAGAAACGTCTATAAAGATACAGCATTTCCGGCGATTATTCAAATGCGGAACCGGAAAATCATCCGTTTTTACGGTTCCCGCTCCCGCCCTGAATTCAGGAACTTTTTCCATGCAGGATTGTAAAATATCTGATTTCATGGTATTGTAAGGAGATGAAAGATTATCGAGGTTGCAATTTATGGAAAAAGTGAAAATTCTGACAGTGGGGGCGGGAGCGGTCGGCGCCTATTTTACGGGACGGCTGGCTCAGGCGGGGGCGGAAGTCTCGGTTGTGGTGCGTTCGGATTACGACGCGGTTAAAGCAAACGGATTTGAGATCATCAGCGAGCTGGGGAATTTCCATTTCCAACCTCACGGTGTTTACCGTTCCGCCGATGAATATCCCGATACGGCGGACTATGTATTCCTGACTTCCAAATTCTTCCCGGAAACGGACGAGGCTGCCATGCTTCGCGGCGCCCTGAAAAATTCCCGGACCGTGCTTGTCCTGATTCAGAACGGAATCGGAATCGAGGATCAACTTGCGGAGGCTTTCCCGGAAACCGAGATCCTGAGTTCCATTGCCTATATCGGGACGACGCGGCTCAAACCGGGAGTCGTCCGGCAGAAAGGCGCTTCGGAACTGAAATTCGGGCGTTTCGGCGGCGGCGCTTCGGAAGCGGGGCGGCGTCTGGAAAAACTCTTTGCGGAAACGGACGGCGTCAAGGCTTCATTCGTGGAAAATATCGCATGGTTCCGCTGGAATAAACTGCTTTGGAACCTGCCGTATAATCCGGTTTCCGTGCTTGGCGGCGGACTCGATACCCGCCGGATGACCGACCGGGGCGCTGTCGAAGCGCTGACCCGCGCACTGATGGAGGAGGTACGCCTTGTCGCCGCGGCGGAAGGAGCGGAACTTCCGGAAACGCTGGTGGACCGGAATGTGGAATTCACCCGCAACTTCCCTCCGTATAAAACCAGTATGCTGGTGGATTTTGAAGCGGGACGACGGATGGAAGTGGAAGCCATTCTCGGCAATGTATACCGTCTGGCGCAGAAGCATCATATTTCCGTTCCCCATATGCAGACCTGTTATGCCCTGTTGTCGGCGATTGCGGAAAAGGCATAAGACTGGAATACGGAAGCAATGGGGAAAAATACGGCGGCGCATCTGACCGCGTTTCTTACGATCCTCATCTGGGGCACTACTTTCATTGCCACGAAGGTGCTGCTGCGGGATTTCACTCCGGTCGAGATTCTTTTTTCACGGTTTACGCTGGGATTTCTGGCGCTCTCCTGTGTGCCGGGCGGAATTCATTTCACAACGTTCCGCAATGAACTGCTTTTCGCCGGAGCCGGATTCTCCGGAGTCACGCTTTACTTTCTCTTTGAAAATATCGCATTGCAGTATACGCTGGTGTCCAATGTGGGAATTCTTGTGACGATCGCCCCGTTCTTCACGGCGCTTCTTTCGCGTTTCTTCGGAAAAAAAGAGCCGCTTTATCCCGCATTTTTCATCGGGTTCCTGCTTGCGCTGGGGGGAATCGCCCTGATTTCCTTCAACGGGAGCGTGATCCTGAAACTGAATCCCGCCGGCGATATTCTCGCCATTCTCGCTGCTCTGGTATGGGCGGTCTATTCGATCTTCATGAAACGGATCGGAGAACTGGGATATCCCATGATCCCCGCCACGCGCCGCGTCTTTTTTTACGGACTCCTGCTGATGATCCCCGCACTCTTTTTCATGGATTTCCACCCGGCGCTCCGGCAGATGTTGAAACCGGTCAATCTGTTCAACTTTGCCTATCTCGGGCTCGGCGCCTCCGCGCTCTGTTTCGCCACATGGAACTGGTCCCTGAAAATTCTGGGGGCGGTCCGCGTCAGCATTTACATTTATCTGGTTCCCGTGATCGCAGTCATCGCCGCCGTGTTGATCCTGCACGAAAGAATGACGCCGATGGCATTGGCAGGCATCATCCTTACCCTGTTCGGACTCTTCGTTTCGGAAATCAGAAACACCGGTCCTCTCATGAAACGGATGCTGAGCCGGAAATAACTGCGGAAACTGTTCTCCGTCTCCGCTTTTTTTATTTTCCGGCATTCGTAATATCCTGAAAATATGCTATATTAACCCTTTCATAGAAGTGAGGTAGGCAAGATGGAAAATGAATTATCGGAACTGCCGCGGGGACGTGTCCTGTGGCTGCTGTTTTTCAACTTCTTTAAAATCGCATTGTTTGTCGTAGGCGGCGGTTACGCCATCATTCTGGCTGCGGAGGATATCTTTATCCGCAAACTGCACTGGCTTCGTGACGGGGAACTCATGGACATGCTTGCGATCATCCAGACGATTCCCGGTCTGATGGCGGGCAACGCCGCAATCTATGTCGGGTACCGCGCTTCAGGCGCGCTCGGCGCTCTGGTCGCCCTGATCGGTGTTGCGATGCCCTCTTTCCTGATCATTACAGCCGTGGCAATGGGATTTTCCCACCTGCCGATGGATAATATTTACGTTCAGGGCGCCTTTATCGGCGTGCGGAGCGCACTCGGCGGACTGGTCCTCGCGGCGCTGCTGCGCACCTGGAAAAAGATGATGACGGACTGGTTTGCCTATGTGATTGCGTTCGGCTGTTTCGGCGGCGTCATTTTCGGCAGCCTGAATCCGGCATGGCTTCTTCTGGGAGCGATGGCGGCGGGAATCGTCTACCTCAAATTCACATGCAGGAAGATCACGGAAGCGGATCTTGCGGAAGGGAATAAGCAGGCATGACGAACATATTTCATATCTTTCTGCTGTTCTGTTACTTCGGACTTCTCTGCTTCGGCGGGGGGAACGCCCTGACTCCGCTCTATATTGACCATCTGGTCAATGAACAGCACTGGATGACTCTGCAGGAGTTCGGCGACCTGACCGCGATTTCCCAGATGACTCCGGGCCCGATCGGAGTGAACGCCGCGACTTTCTTCGGATTCCGGCGGGGCGGCATCCCCGGTGCGTTCATGGCGACAATCGGGCTTCTGGTGCCGTCATATTTTCTGGTGATTCTCGCTTTGCGCTCTCTGAAACGCTGGGAAAAAAGTTTTCTTGTGCAGGGGATCATGACCGGAATCCATCCGGCAACGACGGGCATGATCCTGGCGGCGCTTCTGATCTTCATGCAGATGTCCGTTTTCAGTGCGGAAATTCCGTGGGGATACTGGCTCGGAATTGTCAAAAACGCACCGGAAACGGCATTCTTCGTGCGTCCGCTTGCCGTGGTGATTTTCTGTGCGGCGACCTGGCTGCTCTACAAAGGCAGAATTTCTATTATGAGCGTGATTTTCGGTTCCGCCGCCGTCGGTGCGCTCGGAGCCGCCGCCGGGCTGTCCTGAACGGTTACAGGACTTTGGAAAAGAAGTCGCGCAGACGCGGATTCGCCGGATTGTCGAAAAAGTGATCCGGGGTCCCTTCTTCCACGATCTTTCCCTGATCCATGAACATGACACGGGTTGCAATCTCACGGGCAAACCCGATCTCATGTGTGACCACCGCCATCGTCATGCCTTCCTCCGCAAGCTCCTTCATGAGTGACAGCACCTCGCCGACCATTTCCGGGTCGAGAGCGGAAGTCGGTTCATCGAACAGGATTACATCGGGATTCATCGCAAGGGAGCGCACGATTGCAATCCGCTGCTTCTGCCCGCCGGAAAGCTGCTGGGGATAGGCATTGCGTTTTTCGTAAAGCCCGATCCGTTTCAGCAGTGTGTCGGCTTTTGCAATGGCCTCCGCTTTAGTGAAACGCCCTGTTTTTACGGGTGCCAGCGTAATGTTCTCAAGAATGGTCAGGTGCGGAAACAGATTGAAGTGCTGGAAGACCATGCCGACCTGCTGCCGGAACCGGTTGATGTCGGCATGCGGCCTGTTGATCTGTTTTTCCTTGAACCAGATTTCGCCGGAGGTCGGTTCTTCGAGCAGATTCAGGCAGCGCAGGAACGTGCTCTTGCCGGAACCGGAGGGTCCGACGATGAAAACCACTTCTCCGTGGTGAATTTCCGTGGATACATCATGTACCGCATGAAGCGAGTTGAATCGTTTTACAAGGTTCCTGACCCGGAATACAGGCTGGGAAAGATCGGCTTTACTCATTGTTTTTCAACCTCCGTTCCAGTTTGCCCAGCAGAAAGCTGAACAGCATGACGACTGCAAGATAAATCACTGCGACGGCGATCAGCGGCATGAACGCCGTGTAAGTCTGGCTCCGGATGATGTCTCCGGCTTTTGTCAGGTCCTGAAGCGCGATATAACCGGATACACTGGTCTCTTTCAGGAGCACGATAAACTCGTTTCCGAGAGCGGGAAGCACGTTCTTGAACGCCTGCGGCAGAATAATGTAAACCATGGTTTGCAGATAGCTCAGACCGAGACTGCGCCCCGCTTCGAACTGCCCTTTGTCAATGGACATGATGCCGCTGCGGATGATCTCCGCCACGTAGGCGCCGGAATTGACGCCGAAAGCAACGATTGCCACCAGAACTTTGCTGACATTGACCGAACCGAAGATCACAAAATAGATGATCAGAAGCTGAACGACAACCGGAGTGCCCCGGATCACAGTCAGATAGATTTTGCAGAGCAGATTCAGAAAACGCAATTTGCCGGTTTTATCATGTGTGGAGCGGATTACCGCAACGGTGAAACCGAGAAGAATGCCGAGCAGGACAGCGGAAAATGCGATTTCAAGCGTGACCAGAAAACCGTCGCTGAGATATTTCCAGCGGTCGTCCTTGATGAAGTTGATGTAAAACGAGTCGCTGAAATCAGTCCATGACGCCCGGAACCAGTTGATGATACTCTGCATAACTACGCCTCAAAAGGAATCATTTGATATATTTCGCCTTGATTTCCGCAAGTTTGCCGTTCTCTTTCATCTTTTTGATGGCGGCATTGACCTGTTCCAGCAGTTTCGTATTTTTCTTGCTGATGGCGACGGCATATTCTTCGGTCGTCAGCGGCATATCCAGTATTTTCAGATTCCGGCGCATGGAAACATGAACCTTGGAAGGCTCACCGTCCAGCACAACCGCATCCAGTTTGCCGGCTTCCAGCGCCGCGACGGCAAGCGCGCCGTTCGGAAAACGCTCCGGCTCCTGAATATGTTTCGTCACATAGGTATCCCCGGTGGTTCCATGCTGCACACCAATCCGTTTGCCTTTCAGGTCTTTTGCCTCTTTGACCGCGGAGTTTTCCGGGACAATGATGACCTGTTTCGCTTCAACATAAGGGAGGGAGAAATTGACCTGCCGTTTCCGGTCCTCCGTAACAGTAATACCGGATGCCGCGACATCCGCCTTGCCCGTCACGACAGCGGAGATCACAGAGTCGAAGCTCATATCCTCAACGACCAGCTCTTTTCCGATCTCCTGCGCGACAGCCTGCATGAGATCGACATCAATTCCGACGATCCTGCCGCCTTCGCGGAATTCGTAAGGCGGAAACGTCGCCTCCGTGACCATAACGATTTTATTGGACCGGTCCGGCCCGCAGGAACAGAGCAGGAACACCATTGCAAGAACGGCAAAAGCCGCAAAAATTCCGGTTGATCTCATTACAGCATCTCCTTCATGTCAGCAGAATAAACTTAAAAATGAATAATATAAATCTTGGAGAAGGCAATTGCAATGCGAAAAATGCTCTTTCAGAAAAAAAGTGCTTCCGTAAACGGGAGATATCGTAAATTCCGGACTCATCTTCTGTTGCAGCTCCGCATCTGGACACGGTGTTCCCCTTCCTGCATTGTCATAGTAAATGCCACGGTAAAATGATTCGCTTTTTTGACGGCAGGCAGACACATTATTTTTAATATATTTTTTATCTGTTTTCCTGTTTCCTGCTTGTTCTTGCGGAATGTTGCAAGTATATTCCTGTTGTCCGGGGAGTATCCCGGAAAGTTTCAACAGTTCTTTACAGGAGGAAAATCATGAGAAATGTCTGCAAATGGTTGTCGATGCTGATCCTGACGGTGATTCTTGCGGGATTGTCCGCCGCAGAGATTCCGGCGGGAAAGGTTTACAGAAAGGCGGAATATGATCTTGCCTACAAGCTGCTGGAAACCATGGATATGAAGAAACAGTTTGACATTATGAAAAACGGAATGCTGGAGATGCAGTTGAAGGCAGCTCCCCAACTGACTCCCTACAAGGAGATTTTTGTAAAGTTTTTTGAAAAATATCTCGTTTTTGATTCTCTGAAAAGAGAATTGGCGGATATTTATCTGGATATGTTCACTCCGGAGGAGATCAAGGATTTGATTGCATTTTATGAGACTCCGCTCGGTAAGAAAATAATCGAAAAAACTCCGGAACTGACTCTGCGTTCCGCGCAAGTCGGACAGAACGCCGTGGCGAAACATCTTCTTGAATTGCAGAATGAGTTGAAGAAAGCCATTGAGGCGGAACAGAAAAAGAGCGCCGCGCCGGCAGTTCAGTCTGTCCGGCAAAAATAACGACGGCAAGCTGTTGTGTATGGGTCGGCGGGAGTTCCCTGAAATCTCCGCCGTTTTTTTCCGGGGCTTTGTGAGAGCTCAAACTGCTTTTTCATGAGCTCTCCACATTGTTTCAGAATCCGAACCCGGAAAAAAGATCGTCCTCCGCCTCTGGCGACGGTTCCGCCTGCTTTGAAGCGGAAAGCGATGCCAGCCAGTCGTTGAGCTGCATGACCTTGACTCCGAGTTTCGCTGCTTTCTGCGCCTTGGAGGAGCTGGAATCGCCCTCGGCAGTCACCAGCAGAGACAGGGCGGAGGTCACGGAATCGGCAGGTTCATAGCCGTGCGCCGCCGCCAGTTTCTCGTAATAGGAACGTTTTTCCGGCATCTTGCCGGTAAAGCAGACCGTCGGCTTCTTTTCCTCCGCGCTGTTTTTGGTGACCTGGACATTGACGCAGGAAAGCAGTCCGTCGATGAATTCTTTCTGTATTTTGAGTTCCTGCTCGATTGCCGCCGCCCGCTCCGGTCCGATCCCGTCAATTTCCGCAAGAGCCGCGGCATTCATGGATTCGAGCTCGGAGAGAGTGTAGTTTTTCAGGATGCTCTTTGCGATATTCGGGCCGATGCCTTTGATGTTCAGCGATGCCAGCACCTGCCAGTCGGGAACATTCCGCGCCGCCTGAATCTCGTTGTAGAGATTGGTGGCGGAGAGCGCCTGAAACCCTTCCAGCTTCATGATGTCGGTAATTTTGAGTTTGAAGATATCATTCAGGTCCTTGACTCCGAGTATGCTCATCATCTTACGGATATTAGGTTCGCCGAGACGTTCGATTCCGATATTCTTTACCGCCGCAAGCAGCCGCATGACACGTGTCTCCGGGCATTCCGGATTCACGCAGCGCAGTTCCGGCAGGTCCCGGACCAGCGTATGACGGCAGGAGGGGCATTCCGTAATGATGCATGGCTTCCGTTCCGCCTCCGCGCCGGGTTCGGAGGAGACAATGTAGGGGATGACGTCGCCCGCCCGCTCGACTGTAACCGTGTCGCCGATCATGATATCCTTGTCGATGACGTTCTGGAGATTGTGAAGCGTCACATGGCGGATGGTCGTGCCGCTGATTTCCACCGGTTCGATTTCAGCCACGGGGGTAAGGCAGTTTTTCCCGAAACTCCATTCCACATTCAGGAGTCTGGATTCCCTGCGCACACCGCTGAACTTGAACGCGATCTGACCGCGCGGATGATGCGCCGTATTGCCGAGAGAACGCGAATAAACTTCATCGGCAAGTTTGATTACGATGCCGTCCATCGGATAGGGCATGGCTTCGATCTTCTGCACCAGATCGTCCCACGAAGAACGAAGCGCCCCGTAAGTGACAGTCCATGAGTGAAGCGAGTAATCCACCAGTGTGAGCTTGGCGTGCTGATGAAGCATCATGGCGATGTCCTTGAGTCCCATGATTCCGGCGGCGGCGTTGCGTGAGTTCTTGTAGGTGCCGCCGCTGCGGTTGTGAATTCTGGAATAGAGATTTCTGAAGTCGTCATCGCGGATCACGATTTCGCCGCGTGCCTGTTCCTTGAACTCAGCAAGCGGCATGATTCCTTTCGGATGTTCCAGTTCGATCAGCGGCACCTTGTCACTGATGTTTTCCCCGGTTTCGCCATCGCCGCGCGTCGCAAGGATGCCGCCTGCCCAGATTGCGGAAATGCCGTCGTATTTCGGCTGGATGAGCAGTTTTTCATCCGGAGTGCGCGCATATTTTGCCGCCCATTCCATGACTTCATCGAGGGAGTAGGCTTTGTCGAGGGAAAGCATGGGGTCGCGGTGAATGACTTTGCCGGAACTCGCCACGACGGGCGCGTTGACTGCGGAAAGCAACGGATGCGACGGATTGAGTTCCGCCAGACGCCGCATCAGAAAGTCGTATTGATCGTCCGTGATTTCCGGTTCGGCTTCCGCCCAGTATTTCCTGTTGTGATATTCGATCAGCTCCGCGAGCTGTTTTTCATTCAGTTGCCGTATTTCATTTTCGTCAAACATTGCTTTTGATCCCCTCTTGAATAAGGTGAAAATATAATCAGTTTTTCTGCACTATACAAGAAAAGAACGGAGAAAACGGCAAGATAAAAAAGGCTTTTGCCTTATTCCGGATTCCGGACAGCCGCATTCTTGTGTTCCGGCTTTCCGGCGGACTCGCATCGGTGACATATTGCGTTTTTTTCTCTTTTAAAAATCAACCGCCTGTAAAATCGGAAAAAGAATACTATATTGACGGCAAACGCGAGGAGTATGCCCGACGATGCGCCTGACAGCAGAAATGACACTGAAACGGGGAGACTACAACTGTTTCCGCAACAGTTTTTGCGGAATGGAATTTTTCCCGGAGCATAAACATTGTTTTTTTGAGTTTTTTCTGGTGATTTCCGGAGTCCTGCTCCACCGGCTGAACGGTGTGGATTACCGTCTGAATCCGGGGAGCATCCAATTGCTCCAGCCGGGGGATGCTCATGCCCTGCGGAGCGCCGATCCCGGAGGTCAGGTGGAAATTTACAATGTCAATGTGGCATCTCATGAATTTCTGAAAAACTTGTATTTTGTATCGCCATCAAAAGGAAATATACTGCTGGACGGCGTTCAGATCATCTCCGGTGTTCCTGATTACGAATGGCGGTCGCTGATATCCAAAGCGGAGACTCTTGCCGTGCATCAGCATGAAGTCCATCATTCCGCGGAACTGCGGTACTCGCTTTGCCGTCTGCTGACACAGGAGGTGATCTATCTGCTTCTGCGGCGCAATGCGCGGGAGACCCATCCTGTTGTTCCGTGGCTGGAGAATGCGATGCGTGAAATGGAAAAACGGGAAAATTACCTGAATGGATTTCCCCGCTTCGTAGAACTTTCAGGGCGTTCGCCGGAACATTTGTGCCGGACCATGCGGCTTTACTACGGAAAGTCTCCGCAGCAGTGGATTATTGAACTGCGTCTTCAGAATGCGGCTGTGCTTCTGGAACATTCCTCCATGAATGTGAGCGGGATCGCCCATGCTTCCGGCTTCTGCAATCTTTCTTATTTCCGCCGCTGCTTCCAGCGTCAGTATGGCATTGCGCCGTTGGCATACCGGCGGAAACTGCACGATTGCGATTGAACCGGAATATTCCTTAAATACATGCAGGGAACATTGCAGTACTGCAAATGAAAAAACTTTTCTTGCCGCCGGAATCGGAAAAGTCATAAGTACTTGCGGATAAATGGTGCCGAAGAAGGGACTTGAACCCTTACGCCCGTAAGAGCGCCAGATTTTGAGTCTAGTGCGTCTGCCATTCCGCCACTTCGGCACAGGAAGTTATAACATAATCCTGCAATCCTGCTTTTTCAAGCAGGATTTCTGTTTTTTTATCGAAAATGCCGACACGTGACAGCATGAAAAAATCTCCGCCGGAATCAAGTTTTCAACAATGATTCAAAAACGTAGTCTGTCAAAAGGCTGGAAAAAATCTTGTTCCAGCCTTTTGGACTTTTCTCAGTTTTTTCAGCACTCTCCGGTTTCAGCCAGTTGCGAACGGAAATCGGCTGTCAGTTTCTCCAGATAACCGAAACGGCTCCGGATGAAGTCATCGACGGTTGTTTCCGTATAGAACTGCTCCAGTTGAGTCCGCATTTCCGCTTTGAATTTCTCCAGTTTTTCCGCAAGAGAAGCGGAATACTTTTTCAGCATGTTCAGACGGTAATCCGGCATTGTGCCGCCAAGCTGTCCATCATAATACTGAAGATAGTTGGCCAGGCGTGTGCGGTCTGTGGCAAGTGACTCCGCCGCAGCGGCATAACGCAGAAACCGCAACCGCTTATCTTCCTCCCGGTCGACCGGGAGTTTGTCATAAGAATAAGGCGTCCGGGCAATATTCATGACCGATGCCGCAAGAGCTTCATCAAGCATCGTCCCGTAGAGATTCCGCGCGAGATCAAGCACAAATCGTTCATAATGAATGTGCTTTCCGCTCCACATGCTCTGTGCGGCATATAAAACCGTAAACCAGGAACTTTCATGCGGTTCCGCAGGACAATCCGCAGAAGCGATTCTGGTCCAGCCTGTTGCGACAACACATTCCAGTTCGTTTTCTATCGCGCTTTTCGTCCACGCATCCAGATTCAACGCCCGGATTTCCAGCGGCGGCAGGGCTCCCGCCCAGTTATCACAGCCGGCAAAACCGCTGGCTCCCCATACGCGCATTCCCGCGCTCCGGTATTCGTGGAGGAAAGGAAACACATTGTTGACGCCGCCGTAACCGTAAGCCCAGTACATCAGGATTGCTTTTTTACCGAGTTTCCAGCAGGCTCTGGCCTCCTGTTCCGAAAGGATTCCGTGAAGATTCCGCAGAATATCATCCCACATGACCGGAGTCCTGCCGCGGGAGAGCAGGAAGTCGATACAGCGTTCCACTTTATGAATGTAGGAACCGCCCTTGCCGAGTTTCGAGCATTTTTCGCATCTGCCGAGCAGGTCCGTTTCGTCGGCGCCGATATGGAAATACTCCTTGTGCTCGGCAAAACACTCCATGAGTTCATCCGCCATGGACTCCCATAATTTCTGCGCGGACGGATTGGAGGCGCAATACTGGAAAGGATGTCCGTCTTCACGCAGTTTTGCGTATCTCGCATGTTTCAGCAGGTAGTCCACGTGCGCAAGGCTCTGAAGCTTCGGGACGATCATGATGTTCATCGACTTTGCATAACGGCTGATTTCCCGCATTTCCTCAAAAGTATAGGCTCCCCTGACACCGACGCCGGGAGCACAGCGGTAATCATATTTATCTTCAATTTCAAGCAGGATGCTGTTGATCTTGTAAGAGGCGAGAAGTCTCAGCTCCTCTTTCAGGACTTCCGGCTTCGGCTGATAACCTTTCAGATCCCAGTGGATCATGCGCAGCGGAATGGCGGCATAGTCGCGGATTTCAAGACAGGGGATCGGGCGGGACAGTTGAAGAAAGGTCTGGATTCCGTAGAAAAGCCCGCTTTCCGAAGCGGCGTCAATGCGGATGGCATTTTCTGTTACGCGCAGCACATAAGCATCCGGCTTTGTTCCTGCATCAGCAGCGGGGAGCGTTCCGCCGCAGGAAAATTCCGCAAAACAGCCTTTTTTCTCTTTTTTTACTTTCAGTTTCGGAAAACGTTCCCTGAGAAGCATCAGAGTTTCTTTGTTCAAGCCTGCGTAATTCAGGACGGTCAATGCATCCGTTCTGCATGTTCCACGAGACGGGACCAGTTCTTTCACCTGCGGAATGAGATTCATCTTTTTTCCTTCATTTATGGTTCTTTATCCTTCATTTTGCGGTGGGTACACAATATATCCCGTTGCCGGAAATGCAAGACTTGCCGGTAAAAAACAAGGAATATGATTTTGCAATGTAAAACAGATGATTTTTTCTTTGACGGAAAGAAAGAAAATGAATGGAATTACTGGAACAGGGGAAATTTGCAAGTTCAGTGGAGAGGGTGTATCTTATGTGATTTGTATTTTTACGGAAAGGACAGCGGGCATGAGGCAGAGGATTATCATTTTACGCGGGATCGTGGAGGGAATCGGGATGCGCCCGGCATTGTACCGTTTTTCCGTGGAACACGGCTTGAGGGGATATGTCTGCAATCTTTCCGGTTTCGTAAAATTACTCTGGCAGGGAGACGCATCCCGAATTGAGCAGGCTTTTGCGGAACTCGGCAGTGCTTTTCCGGACGGCAGCCGTGTGGAATTCCCTCCGGTATTTACGGACTCCGAGGCAGACTGTATTTATTCTGATTTTTCCATTATAAAAGAAGATGGAACTTCCTCAGGACAGGTAAACCGCCTGACTCCGCCCGACCGTGCGCCTTGTGCGAAGTGCCTTGCAGAAATCCATTCCTCTGCCGATCGCCATTCCGGTTATGCGTTCAACAGTTGTGCTGAGTGCGGGCCGCGCGCAACCGTAATCGAATGTCTGCCTTATGAACGGGAACATACCGCATGGAAGGATTTTCCGCTGTGCCCCGATTGTCGGAAAGAGTATGAGAACCCGGCGGACCGCCGTTTTCATGTGGAGGGAATCAGTTGTCCAAAGTGCGGGCCGCATTTGGAACTGCTGGACTCTTCCGGATGCGCAGTTCCCGTGCCCGATCCGATCAACGGGGCTGTTGCCGTATTGGAGCGGGGCGGAATCCTTGCATTGAAAGGCGTCGGCGGATTCCAGTTGCTTGCCGATCCGCAGTCGGCGGAGGCGATTGACAGACTGCGCAAGCTCAAGCATCGCAGAGAGAAACCGCTGGCTCTGATGGGGCGTTCCCTGGAGGATGTCCGCAGTTTTTTTCATGCAGATGAATTGCAGGCGGAAGTTCTGAGGGCACCCGCCGCGCCGATTGTTCTGCTTGAATGGAAGGAGGAAAGTCCGTTCCATCCTGCTCTGCTTGCGCCGGACAATCCGGCGGAGGCGGGAGTCATGCTCCCTGCATCTCCTCTGCATGAACTTCTGATGCGCCGTTTTTCCGGCAGTTTTCTGATCGCGACCAGCGGTAACAGAGGTGGGGAACCGCCGGCTCTCGATCATGAGAGCGCAGTCAGGGCGCTGCATGGAAAAGTGGACGGCTTTCTGACTCATTGCCGTCAGATTTACTGGCGGCATGATGACTCTCTTGGCGTCGTGAACGGCGGGCAATTCCAGCTCTGGCGGCGGGCACGCGGATATGAATGGAGCCTGCCGTGGCGGATTCCGCGCCGGGTCGTGGCTCTGGGAGGGCTCTGGAAGAATACATTTGCCGTGGCGGACCGTCATCTGTTTCTGCTCTCTCCGCATCACGGCGGGCTCGAAGACGCCGCGAATGCCGATGCATGGGAACAGGCTCTGAACCGGATTCTTGCACAGGTCGGCGGAAAAGCCGATGCCGTTGCCGTGGATCTGCATCCGGATTATTTCAGTTCGATCGCAGGGGAACGTCTGGCGCGGCGCGAGGGAATGGAGTTATGCCGGGTGCCGCACCATTACGCACATGCTCTGGCAGGGCTCATGGAATGCGGAGGGAATGAGGCGCTGGCGCTGGTTTTTGACGGGACGGGGCTCGGACCGGACGGCAGGCTCTGGGGCGCGGAGCTTCTGGACGTCAGCCTGGACCATGGAGGCCGCCGGCTGGCGACATGGGAATCGGCGCCCCTGCCGGGCGGAGAACTGGCTGTGCGCGAGCCGTGGCGGCAGTTCGCCGGACGCTGTTTCGCCGCCGGAATGACACGGAAACAGGTGAAGACATTTCTCCCGGAATATGCGGATAAGCTGGAACTGATGGAATATCAGTGCATTGCAAATTTGAATACGTCATACACTCCTTCCGCCGGACGTCTTTTCGATGCTGTCTCGGCGCTTCTGGGGATTGCGCCGGAGCGCATTTCTTATGAAGGACAGGCGGCGATCCGCCTGGAAGCGGCGGCGCGAAAGGAAACTGCGGGGGAAAGCGGCTTTGTCCCTTATGTCGGACAGGAAAAAGAGGGTGTATTCATGATTGACTGGACTCCTCTGTTCGGAGATTGTTCCATGATGCGTCGACTGACAGCCCGCGGATTTCATGAATCTGTCGCGGATGCGGCATTGTCCATGGTGGAATTCGCACTGGCGAAACGGGAGGGGTCCTTGAAAAATCCTCCCGTCATTTTGACGGGGGGGGTGTTCCAGAACAGGCTTTTGACGGAGTTTGTGACGGCACGGCTCGCGTCCCGCGGGATGGAAGTTTTTATCCCGCGCAAGGTGCCGCCGAACGATGGCGGAATTTCTGTCGGGCAAGCGTTATGGAGCGGCTTGCAATTCCGTATTTCGGGTGTAGATTATACGGTTTGATTTTTTGGGGAAGTATTTTTTAAGGTTGTAATGGATTTATGTGTGTTGCAATACCGATGAGAATAGTGGAACTGCTGCCGGACCGGCACGGGAAAGTCGAAAATGACGGAGTGGAACGGAAAGTCAATCTTCGTCTTCTGGATGACTGTTCCGTAAACGACTATGTGCTGGTTCATGCCGGGTATGCCATAGAAAAAATTTCTCCTGAAGCCGCAGAGGAAAATCTGCGCATTCTCGATGAGTTGAAACGGAGCCTGCAAACATGAATTCTTCGGCGGCATTCTGGCGCGGGACACTGAAAAAAGCGATGGAGACCATCGGCGGGACCGTAAACCTGATGGAGGTTTGCGGGAGCCACAGCCTTGCCATTGCGAAGTTCGGTCTGCGCGCGCTCCTGCCGGAGGGACTTCGGCTGTTGTCCGGTCCCGGATGCCCGGTCTGCGTCTCCGGCGTGCGTTTCATCGACAACGCCATTGCATTGAGCCGGAACGGAATCAAGGTTGCCGTCTTCGGCGATCTTCTGCGCATTCCCGGTTCGGAAGGCACTCTGCAAAATGAGAGGGAGCTGCTCGTGATCTATTCCCCGGAAGAGGCACTGGACTATGCAAAGGCGCATCCCGCAGAGGAAGTTGTTTTGGCGGCGGTCGGTTTCGATCCCACGCTCTGCGCCGGAGCCGCCGTGCTGGAGGAGGCGCGGAAATCCGGTGCGGAAAACTTTTCCATGCTGGCGGATTTCAAGCGGATACGCCCGGTACTGGATGATCTGGCGCACGATCCGAAAACAAAACTAAACGGCTTTATCCTGCCGGGGCATGTGGCGTCCGTCACAGGGGAACAGGGCTTTGCCGGACTCTCTCTGCCGGGCGTGATTTCCGGTTTTACCGCTGAAAATATCCTGCATTCCATCTTTCTTCTCCTGCAACTGACCGGTAAAAAAGAAACCGCCGTAATCAATAATTATCCGCAGATGGTTTCCCCTGGCGGAAACCGGACCGCGCTGGAGCTGATCGGGCAGTATTTCGAGCCGGTGTCCGGCGAATGGCGCGGGATCGGCATTGTGGACGGCGGGTGCTGGAAGATACGGGAGGAATATGCGTGCTTCGATGCTTCCGTGAAATATCATCTTGAAAACACCGGCGTTGTCCGCTCTCCCGCCGGATGCCGTTGCGGCGACGTCCTGCGCGGATATCTGCGCCCTGCGGAGTGTCCGCTGTTCGCGAAACAGTGTACGCCGGAGCATCCGGTCGGCGCATGCATGGTCAGCGGCGAGGGTGCGTGTGCGGCGTTTTACCGTTACAGGGAGTGGAAGGCATGTTGATCACATTGTCACAGGGAAGCGGCGGGCGTGCCGGAAATCAGTTGATCGAGGAGGAGATCGTCTCCCGTTTCGGAAACGGTCCTCTGGCGGGTCTGCCGGACGGCGCACAGCTTCCGGGCGGGCTGGTCTTCTCCACGGACAGTTTTGTTGTGACCCCGCGTTTCTTTCCCGGCGGCAACATCGGAAAGCTGGCGGTTTGCGGAACCGTGAACGATCTCTGTGTCGCGGGCGGGATTCCCCGTTACCTGTCGCTTGCGATGATTCTGGAAGAAGGATTTCCGCGGGAAGATCTTGCAAAGATTCTGGACACCGTTGCGGAAACAGCGCGTTCCTGCGGTGTCGAGATTGCGACCGGCGATACGAAAGTGGTTCCGCGCGGCGCGGCAGACGGCATTTACCTGAATACCGCGGGAATCGGAGTGCGTGACGCAAGGCTCCGGCTGGGGCGGGAGCATCTTGCAGAGGGCGATGCAATTCTGGTCAGCGGGGGGATTGCCGATCACGGAATGGCGATTCTTGCGGCGCGGCATAAGATCGGCGGTGAGGGAATCGTCAGCGACTGTGCTTCCGTCGGTCCGTTTGTGACGTGTGCTGCGGAAATTGCGGGAGACGGAATCAAGTTCATGCGCGATCCGACGCGCGGCGGAGTGGGCTCCGTTTTACAGGAGATTCTGGGACCGTCCCGTTTCGGCGCGGAACTGGAGGAGGCGGCTCTGCCGTGCCGTCCGGCGGTGAAGACATTGTCGGAAATGCTCGGAATCGACCCGCTGTTTTCCGCCTGCGAGGGACGCGTGGTCATGATTGTGGACGCCGGATGCGCGGATGAGATTCTGAATGAGTGGCGGAAGCTTCCGGGAGGGGAACTCGCGGCGCGGATCGGAACGGTCAATCCGGATGCCGGCAGGGTGACGCTTGCCGGAGAATGGGGCGGACGGCGAATCATGATTCTGCCGGAAAGCGATCAGCTTCCGAGGATCTGCTGATGCATGAGCTGTCTGTGGCGGAGGCTCTGCTGAATACGATTGACCGGTGGCAGAGGGAACATGGCGGCGAGCTGATCCGTCTGCGTATTGTGGTCGGGCGTCTCGGTGGAATCGACCCGGAGGCGCTGGATTATGCGTGGCCGATGGCGCTTGCGTCGTCGGAAAACCCGCACCTGCGGCAATGCCGCCTGGAAGTGGAGATGCTTCCTCTGGAGTTTCTCTGCACGGGGTGCGGGAAAAAGATATTGTCGGAAAGACTGGTAATGAATTGTCCGGACTGCGGCGGCGGAAGTCTGCGGCGGCAGGGCGGACGTGAATTGATACTGAAAGACATTGAGGTAGAAGATGTGTAAGAATTGTGGATGCGGGCATGACCATGAGCATGACCACCGCCATCACGGGCATGACCATCATCATGATCACAATGACGGCGAGCATTTTCACAGGGACGCCGACGGGAATCTCTATTCCCACAGGCACACGAAAACGGTTCCGCTCGGGACGGCGGTTCTGGCGGCGAACGACGAACAGGCGGAGAATAACCGGAAGTTTTTCCATGACCGGGGCATCCGCGTGATCAACCTGATTTCGTCTCCCGGATCGGGCAAGACCGCGTTGCTGGAACGGACTCTGGAACTTCTGAAAGATGAGCGGATTCCCGTTGCGGTGATTGTCGGAGATCAGTATGGCGAGGCGGATGCGGAGCGGATGCGCGGGCATGGCGCGAAAGTCACGCAGATACAGGTGCATGACAGCTGTCATCTGAATGCTGCGCAGGTGGAAGCGGTTCTTCAGGAAGCTGTGCCGGAAGGAACGAAGCTCGTCATCATTGAGAATGTCGGGAATCTGGTCTGCCCTGTTGCGTTCGACCTCGGGGAAGACAGGAAAATTGCCCTGCTTTCCACTCCGGAGGGCGAGGAGAAACCGCTGAAATATCCGGGGCTCTTTGCCGTTGCGGATGTGGTGCTGCTGACGAAGATGGATCTTGCGGAAGTTCTGGAATGGAACCGGGAGCTTTGCAGGGAAAATATATTGAAGATCAATCCTGCCGCAAAAATTCTTGAGGTGTCTTCGCGCCGCGGGACAGGTTTGGATGCATGGATCGAATATCTGAAAAATCTAACAAAATAATATATCAATAAAAGAAAGTAACAAAAAATGGCAGAATGGGTATTGTATGGTATGATGGGAATCCCGCTGATTTGCGGTGTTCTCGCCCTGCTGACAAAGCATGACCGTCTGCGCAATGTGATCGTGGCGTTGAGTGCGGTCGCAGTTGCGGCGGGGGGGCTTGCTCTGGTGTGGGAGTCTCTGCAAAGTTCAACCCCCGGTAAAATCTGGAGCCTGACCGCTCCGGTTCAGGCGGGCTGGATCGGCAGCGGGCTGGAGCTTGTAATCATTGCGATCATCTTCGGAGTCGCACTCAAAATCAGAAATTTCTGGATCGCTCTTTTCGGGGTGATCCAGTTTGCCCTGGCGCTCGCGGTCAATTTCCTGCCCGCGCATGAGGGAGAGACGGAACTGGTGCTTTTCCGGATCGATGACCTGACACGGATTATGCTCCTTGTCACTTCGCTGGTCGGTGCGACGATCCTGATTTTCGCAATCGGTTATATGAAGGAACATGCGAAACATGCTCCGCCGACAGCCGGTTCGAACGGACGGTTTTTCTTTTATTTCATCAGTTTCGTCGGATTCATGATCGGGCTGGTCTGCTCGAATCACCTCTCTTTCTTCTCTTTCTTCTGGGAGGCGACGACTTTCTGTTCCTACGCCCTGATCGGTCAGGACGGCGGCGAGGCGCGCCGCGTCAATGCGGTCCGCGCGCTGTTCATCAACAGCTTCGGCGGTGTTCTGCTTCTGGGGGGAATCTTCCTTCTGAAATGGAATACCGGCGGCGAGAGCTTCGAAGCGATTCTTGCCAACAAGAGCATTACGCTGCTTCCGGCGGTGCTGCTCTGCGTGGCGGCGTTCACGAAATCGGCGCTGTTCCCGTTCCAGAGCTGGCTGCTCGGAGCCATGGTGGCTCCCACGCCGGTTTCCGCGATGCTTCATGCGGCGACGATGGTAAAAGCGGGCGTTTACCTTGTCATGCGCATTACTCCGGGCTTCTATAATGAACGCGCCATGATGGTGGTGGCGTTCGCCGGAGCGCTTTCGTTCGTCGGCGGCGCACTGCTCGCCGGAACTCAGAGCAATGCGAAAAAGGTGCTGGCATATTCCACGATTTCCAACCTCGGACTCGTGGTCGCCTGCGCCGGAATCGACTCTCCGCTTGCCTATGCGGCGGGACTTGCGATCATTACCTTCCATGCGATTTCCAAAGGACTGCTTTTCCTCTGTGTCGGCAGAATCGAGCAGAAGATCGGAAGCCGCGACATCGAGGATATGGACGGGCTTATTTTCAAGATGCCGTTCACGACCTGCGTCGCCCTGCTGGGCATGATGTCGATGCTGCTTCCGCCGTTCGGCATGTTGCTGAGCAAATGGCTGGCGATCGAGGCGACGATCCGTTCCCCGTTCCTGCTGGTCTTCATGGTGCTCGGAAGCGCGCTGACCGTTTTCTTCTGGGCGAAGTGGATCGGGCGCATGCAGAATACCGGTTACCATGAGCACATGCACAAGGAGGACATCAGCCTTGCGATGCGCATCGCCATGAGCCTCCTTGCCGTGATGATCCTCGGAACCGGGCTGACGACCATGCTGATCTTCGGCAAAGTGTTCGTGCCGATGACGCATTCCGTGTTCGACAGCGTGCCGAATGCCAACTGGCAGGCGCTGAGCGAACCCGGCACCTTCTCCGCCGTGGTGATCTTCGCCGCGGTCGGCGCAGGGCTGCTGATCTATTATTTCGTATTCTGGCGGCGTTTCAGGAAAGAGAATATCCGCCTGCCGTTCCTCTGCGGCGAGAATATCGAGATCGACAACGTGGATGAGGATACCGATGTCCGTTCCTATGACTTCCATTCGGTCTGCGGCAAAGTGGAGCATTGCGTTTTCTCCAGCTTCTATTTTCACGGCATCATCAGCGAGAAGCTCGTGACGATGTGCCTGAACTGGGCGGCGTGGCTGATCATCGTCGTATTGATCGGCAACAGCATCATGGCAACCCGATAAGCAGGAGTAAGATACAATGAGTTTTCATGAAACGGTCCGTTATATTTGGAACAATCCTATCATCCTTACGATTCTGGCGCTGGTCTTCGCGCCGCTGTTCGGAGGAGTCCTCATGAGCCTTGACCGCCGTATCACGGCGCGGATGCAGGGCCGCATGGGACCGCCTTTCCTTCAGCCTTTCTACGACCTCATCAAGCTTTTCGGCAAACAGCCGCTGGCGCTGCACCGTCCGCAGATCATGTATGCGGTTCTGCACCTTGTGTTCATGATGCTGGTCGTGGTTCTGCTGGTTCAGGGACAGGACCTTCTGATGGTTCTGTTCGTTCAGGCGTTTTCCGTGATCTGCCTGGTGTTGGGCGGCATGAGCGTGCGTTCGCCCTACAGTTGGATCGGAAGTCAGCGTAAAATTTTGCAGATGCTTGCATATGAGCCGGTTCTGGTTCTTCTGATTCTTGCGGTCAATTTGCGCGACAACAGCTTTCTCGCTTCGAAAGTGATAGAGAATCCGAATCCGCTGATTTTCTCGATGCCGCTGTTGTTTCTCGCGTTTCTCTGCGTCGTGGCGATTGAATTCCAGAAATCGCCGTTCGACGTAGCGACTTCGCATCATGCGCATCAGGAAATCGTCAAGGGGATCACGCTGGAGTTTTCCGGCCCGTTCCTCGGATTGATCGAGATCGCGCACTGTTATGAGCTTGCGATCTTCTTCGGGCTGATGATGGCGTTCTGGCATACGAGCCTGATTGCGGGTTTCCTGCTGGCCTTCTGCAGTTTCCTGTTCCTTCTGATTCTGGACAACGCTTTTTCAAGATTGACTTCCTACTGGATGCTGCGTTATATGTGGACCGTTCCCCTGACGCTGGCACTGGCGAATTTGATCTGGTTATGGAGATGATAAAATGACGAAAGCAACAGCAAAATCCCCGTGGATCGTGCATTTCAACTGCAACAGCTGCAACGGATGCGATATTGAGTTTCTCGCGTGCCTGACGCCGGTTTATGACGTGGAGCGTCTCGGCGTGGTTCATGTGGGCAATCCGAAACATGCGGATATCCTGGTGGTGACAGGCTCGGTCAACCACCGCAACAAACGCGTTCTCAAGAACGTCTATGAGCAGATGCCTTCCCCGAAAGTCGTCGTGGCAATGGGAATCTGCCCCGCAACGGGCGGTATTTTCGCCGACTGCTACAACGTGATCGGCGGAGTCAACAAGGTAATTCCCGTGGATGTCTACGTCCCCGGGTGCCCGCCGAAACCCGAAGCGATGATCGACGGTATTATCGAGGCGGTCGGCATTCTTGAGAAGAAACGCTGCAACTCGGAAACCGTCACTCCCGAACTTCCTGTAAAAATCGTAAAACCCGCTCCTGCGCCCGCCGCCCCTGCCGCGCCGGCTGCAGAAGCACCAGCAAAGGCGGTGGCAAATTGATGAACATCAATGAAGAACTCACGCTGGACAACATCCTTGAAAAGATTGCGTCCATGCCGCTCCGCGGATACCGTTTCGTCACAATGACCACGGTGGACTGCGGCGACACATTCGATATCTACTATCATTTCGACCGGAGATACAAACTGAACAATCTGCGCCTGAAAGTCGCTCACGGCGCGAAGGTGCCGAGCATTTCCGGCATCTGCTCCGCGGCGCTGATTGTGGAAAACGAGATTCAGGACCTTTTCGGAATCACGTTCACGGGTCTGGCAATTGACTATCAGCAGCACTTTCTGCTGGCGGACGGCGCCCCCGAGAAACCCTTCTGCCGGGTTCCTGGTGTTTATGTATCGGCAGTGGAACAGAAGAAAGCCGACGGAGGTGCAAAATGAGTATGTTGATTCCTTTCGGCCCCCAGCATCCGGTTCTGCCGGAGCCGCTCCAGCTTCGTCTGGAGATCAATGACGAACAGGTCGTTTCCGCCATGCCGGTCGTCGGCTATGTCCACCGCGGACTCGAAAAGCTTGCCGAACAGAAGGACTTCCAGCAGGACACCTATCTGATTGAACGTGTCTGCGGCATCTGCAGTTTCATTCACTCGCTGACCTACTGCATGGGCATCGAGGAACTGATGAACATCGAAGTCCCCGCGCGGGCAAAATACCTCCGTGTAGTCTGGAGCGAACTCCACCGTATGCACAGCCATCTGCTGGCGCTCGGGCTCCTGGCGGATGCTTTCGGTTTTGAGAATCTTTTCATGTCTCTCTGGAAGACACGCGAGCGCATCATGGACGCAATGGAATATACCACCGGCGGGCGCGTCATGCTCGGAAGCTGCTGTATCGGCGGCGTCCGTAAAGATATCAATCCCGAACAGAAAAAGTTTGTTCTTGACCAGCTCGCCACGGTGGAGAAAGAACTCAAATCCCTTTCCCATGTCCTGCTTGACGATTACAGCGTGAAACAGCGTCTGGTCGGCGTCGGCGTAATGAACAGGAAGACTGCTTACGAAAGCGGTGCGGTCGGTCCGACGGCGCGTGGAAGCGGGCTTGAGATGGATCACCGCATGACGGGTTACTGCGCTTACGGCGAGCTTGCGTTTCAGCCGGTTGTGGAACAGGACGGCGACTGTTATTCCCGGACCAAGGTACGTGTGCGGGAACTGTCGCAGTCGATTGACCTGGTCCGTACGGCTCTGGATCGCATGCCGGATTCCGAACTCAAGACGCCGTTCAAAGGCAACCCGGACGGCGAAGTCGCCGTTCGTGCCGAACAACCGCGCGGCGAAGTCCTTTACTATCTGAAAGCGAACGGAACCGACAAACTGGAGCGCCTGCGTGTGCGCACGCCTACCTTTGCAAACGTTGCACCTCTGCTTTCGATGCTGGTCGGATGCAGTCTTGCGGATGTCGCCGTGATTATTCTTTCTGTTGACCCCTGTGTCAGCTGTACGGAGCGTTGAAAATGAAATTGTTTACGATGATGAAAGAGATCGCCCGCAACACTGTCTGCGGGCCCGTGACGAGAAATTATCCCGCCGTGAAGCGTCCGCCGTTTCCCGGTGAACGTGGCAAACTGGTCATGGAGGAGGGCAAGTGCATTTTCTGCGGTATCTGCGCAAAGAAATGCCCGTCTCATGCCCTGACCGTGACCCGCAAGCCGGAGCAGTCGTGGAAGTTCGAGCGTTTCCGCTGTATTCTTTGCGGAAGCTGTGTCGAAGCCTGCCCGAAGAAATGTCTGCACCTTGTCTCACGGCTCGAACCGGAAGACAAGAAGGGCTGACTCCGGGAGAATCAGTGGTCAGTGATTAGTGGTCA